>CANPZI010000015.1 GCA_947588995.1 uncultured Lachnospiraceae bacterium | reverse complement strand
TTCTCTTCCACACCCGGCCCTTCCATGCCGCCCGGCGCATGATTTCCCGTACTCTCACGGCTTGTTGTGTTTTCGCCCTTTCCGGTGCTTTCCTGACTCGACGTACCGCTGCTGCCTGTGCTTCCCTGACTCGTCGTATTCCCGCTGCCTGTGTTCTCCTGACTCGCCGTGGCACTGCTGCCGCCCGTGCTTTCCCGGCTTGTCGTGCCGCCGCCTGTACTCTCTTTGCTTGTCGCACTCCCGCCGACGTTCTCTTCCACACCCGGCCCTTCCATGCCGCCCGGCGCATGATTTCCCGTACTCTCACGGCTTGTTGTGTTTTCGCCGTTCCCGCTGCTTTCCTGACTTGTTGTGCCGCCGCCTGTACTCTCCTGACTTGTCGTACTGCCGCTGCCCGTACTTCCCTGACTCGTCGTGCTGCCGCTGCCCGTGCTGCCCTGACTTGTCGTGCCGCCGCTGCCGCCTGCACCGCTTCCGGAACCCGTGCCTCCACCAGAGCCGCTCCCTGTACCACCGGAACCGCCGCCGAAACCGCTCCCTGAACCGCCGGAACCGGAACCGCTGCCCGATCCCCCACCGGAACCGCCGCCGTCGCCGGACTGTGATCCGTCATATTCGTCATCAGGTTCCTGCGGCTGCGCGTTGTCGTCTCTCACCCTGACCACGGTCGGGATATGATTCAGAACCAGATAATTACTGTCGCCCGAATCATAGGTGAGGAAAAATGTCCTCTCCCCCGCCTGATCCAGAACCGTCTTCGGATCGCTCTCCCATGTAAAACCTGCCGGAAGCGCAATACTTCCCAAACTGTCCCCCAGCTTTGCCGTCAGACCTTTCGGCACACTGCAGGTCGGTATCGCCTGTAAAACCTTGATACTGATCTGTCTGGTCGCCGTCAGGTATCGCGTCGTGTCCGCAGGCGTATAGACCGCGGGATAGGACGGCGTCCCCGCCGCAAGCAGCGTGTCCGCGCTGCTCCAGCGCCACCCCTCCGGCAGACTGATATCGGACAGTTTCAGCCCTGTCTTGTAAACCACCGGCGAAAGTACCGGCGTATCCACGGACGGCTCCGCTTTCACCACCGTCACGGAACAGGTGCCGCTCTTCGCCCCGCTCTTGGCACAGGTGATCGTCGCCTTGCCCGGCGATACAGCCTTGACGACTCCCTGCGCGTCCACCGTCGCAACACCTGTGTTATTGCTCGTAAAGGTCAAGGCGCTCAGGCTGTCCACCCTGGATCCGTTCACATAGGGCGTAAGCTTCACCGTCCTGTCCACCGCCAGATCGTCGATCGACGTCTTGTTCAGCGTGACCGTATCCGTCTTATCCGGCTGTGAACACGCAGAGGCCGGCATATTGCCGTACACCGGAATCTTGAACACAAAGCTGTTGTTGAGCGATCCCGTGCCGGCATAGGCGTTCCTGATGCCCGGCGCCTCGGAAGCCGGCGCCTGTATGTTCTGCATATACTGATGTTTGTATCTGCTGTTGTTCGTCACATTGAACTTCTGCAGATACAGCGTATCCTGCCCACGGAGAATATAATTTTTACCGATGACCTCCGCACCGCCCCGCAGGGAGGCATATCTGCTGTTCCATCCTCTCCTCTTCGCCTCTCTGAGGCCGTTGAGAATCAATTCCGTGTCTCTGCCGCTCGCCCCGACATTAAAATAATTGTAATAGCCCCTGAACTCGTCGTTGTACGTGCCGGAGATCAGCTGCGAGGTACCGTTTACACCCTGCTCCTGCAGTACCCTGGACGCCAGATGAAAGGGACTCACTTTCAGATCTCTGCCGATCACGGTAAAGGCATGCGCGTAGGTCATACCCTCACTCGGGATATCCCCTTTCATAAACGACTTCGCAAGAATACTCTGTACCGCGCTCTCCGTGTGGTATGACTCGTTGTAAGTCAGCTGCTCAAACTGAAAGATCGACGACTCCGTCAGGAAATTGCGGGGATCCATATAGTAGCGCAGAATTCCCTCGGAGGCATAACTCCAGCCGCTCTGTTCTACATCGCCGTTCCTCCAGGAAGCCGGCTGGGAACTGCTGATCCAGCTCTTGTCGCCCATTTCCTGGGATACTGCCGTATTGAAATCCACCCCCGTCTCCATCTTGACAAAGACCCAGTTCGGGTACTGCTGTTTCAGCGCCAGCAGTTTATTCTGATAGGAGGGCGGAAACTGGTTGACGTCCGGATAGCTCGAAATCGAGGACATCAGCGAGATCGTCCTCGTCTTTTTCTTCGGCATCTCCTGTGCTTTCTGCACATACTCCTCCGTCCACGCCATGAATTTCTCGTCGGAAGTGGCCAGATAACGCTTCTCAATGTAACCTGTATAATTCTTGTCCCGATCATAGAGGGACACTTTATACCACGCGTTGCCGGCCTCGTCCAGCTCTACGCCGACAATCTGCACGGACTGCCCGCAGGCAATCGTATCGACCGCATCCGCCCCGGCATCCGGAGCCGCTTTCACCTCGTACCGGTCACACAGGTAGACCAGCGCCAGAATGCTTTTCTCCTCCGTGATCTCCTCCAGCTCCTCCTGTGCCGTCTCCAGATCTCTGATCTCTCCCTCCGCTTCTCTGTGGACGACCTCCACGGTTATGGCCGGAAGCGTGACCGTCTCCGCCGCCTCTTCGGACAGCACGTAGGACTCCTCGTCCCACACGGGCATGAACGTATAACACTCTTTGCCCTCCCCGGACCAGTCCGCCTCATAATCCGTATCACATGCCCAGGTTACCGCAATCTCTTCCGGCTCTTCGGCATCATCCAGCGTGACGGCAAGCAGCGCCGGAAAACGATCCGCCAACTCCTCCGCGGACGGTTTCTCTTCAAAAGTCAGATAGCACTGTTCTGTCGGCAGCGCAGAGATCCCCGTAATGCAGCGGACTTCGCCCTCACTCTCCTGCCCGTCACTCTGCTCCCCATCCTGTTCCCCGTCAGCCGTCTCCCCAGCATCCGTCTCCGCCGCTTCCGGCTCTGTCTGCTCCGTGCCGTTTTGTTCCGGTGAACCGCCGCTCTCCTGCGACGTCTCCGATTGCTTCTCCGTCGCCACACTGACGATCGTCTGGCTTCCGATCATAGCAAAAGCCATCAGATATGCCGCCATTTTAATCATATAGTTTGTCAATCGACCCTTTTTCATCTGTATCTGCCGGAATCCTTTCACCGCGCGCCATGTCCTCTCGAGGCGGCGCCGCGTATCGTTTACCATAATTTTCATATTATGTCAACATAACTATACTATGGCATATCGCCTTATGTCAACTGCCTATCACGGAAAATTTGCCGTTCCCTTTTCCATTCGCCGGCAGCAAAACGGCGCTCTGCCAAATCTGGAATTTCTCTTGAAAAGTCCCGTCAATTTCGCTATGATGTATATGTGTGCGGAGAATCAGGCGACGATGCCTGCCCTGCCGGACAACGTCTATATTTTGAAAAAAGAGGGCTGTTCCATGTTACGCATTATTACGGATTCCGCAAGCGATCTGCCAAAAGAATATATCGCGCAGCACAAACTGCATGTGATACCGACGCCGGTGGTGATCGACGACGTCGATTATTTTGACGGCGCGACGATCCAGACGGAAGAATTCTATCACATACTGGACGACATCAACCGGGACGTGAAGACTTACCACATCAATCCCGCCATGTTCACGGAAGCATTCCTGCCCTATGCGCAGGCGAACGACAGCGTGATCTATCTGTGCTTTTCCACCGGCATTGCCGGCACCTACAACGCCGCCAACATCGCGCTCTCCAATATCCGTGAAGACTATCCCGACTTCGACCTGACGATCATCGACTCCAAATGCGCCTCCGCCGGCTTCGGCCTCGTCGTCAGCAAGCTGGTCACCATGCTGGAAAAAGGCGCATCCAAAAAGGAAATCATCGATGCGGCGGAATACTATATTTACCACATCAGGCATGTCTTCACCGTACAGACACTGGCCTATCTGATCAAGGGCGGCCGCCTCACGAAATTCAAAGGCACGCTGGCGGAGACGCTGGACATGAAACCCGTCCTGATCGTCAACGATATCGGCGCGCTGGCCGTCGTCAAGACCGTGCGCGGCCGCAAGAAAGCCATGCGCTACCTCATCGAGTACGCGCAGGCCAACGGCTGCCCGGCGGAGGGGGCAACGGTCGCCCTCTGTCACGGCGAGGACCGGGAGTCTCTTAATTTTGTCAATTCCCTGGTGCAGGAGACTTTCCATCCGAAGCAGACCATGATCTCCGTGGTCGGCTGCGCCATCGGTGCGCACACAGGGCGAGGCATCGTCGGTTTCTGTTATTTCGACGCCGACGACGGCGAGTTCTCCAAATATTTCACCGATTGATTTCTCTGCCGCTCACTGCGCCCCGATCGTATCGACGATGGACATGCGCCTGATCCGCCGTACGGGCCCCGCGACCGCCAGCACGACGGACAGCGCCACAATCGCCAGAATGACCGAGAGCGCGCCGACAGGCACACGCCACGCATCTCCCCAGTGGGAAGTCACCAGCATATCATACAATGCTCTGTTGCACAATATTCCCAGTACAATCCCAAACAGACTGCCGACAACCGTATAGGCCGCCGTCTCCGCGACGATCATCCCGGCAAGCTGTCTGACGCTTAAGCCAATCGCCCGGAAAGCGCCGTACAGCTTCATGCGCACGGACACGCTCATGGCGATGCTGTTGATGATATTAAACACCGCGATAAAGCCGATCACCGCGAGAAACCCGTAGATGAAGAGGAAGAAACAATAGCAGGCGCCGCGCACATTCCTGTTGCCCATGCGCCTGTCCGAAAAAGTAAATCCCTCTCCCGCCATGCGGCGTATCTCCTCCACATCCTCGTCTGTCGCGCTCCGGCGAAGCTGCACGTCTATGATCGTGTAATCCGCCCAGCCGGTCAGCCGCCGGAACGTCTCCTCCGAGCAGACAAGCCGCTCCGTCCCTGCCATGCTGTCAAAAGGAGTGCCGGAAAGCAGACCCGTAATCCGAAGCCGTCTCTCACAGCCGCCTATCTCCAACGTCACCGTATCGCCCACCGTCATCCGGCTCTCCGGCGTATAGACGAGCAGCGCCGCGTCGTCTCCCTCCGCTGCCTCCCGCATCGAACCTGCCGTCAGATATTCTTCGGCCCAGCCAAACTGATTCTCTTCATAGGAAACCAGATCCGCCGTCCCCGTCCACGTACCGCTCTCCACCGGCACGGCAAAGGCGAAGCAGCGCCCGAAAGCCCTGCGCACCGCCGGATTCTCCGACAGCGTCCGCGCCAGCTCTTCCGGCACGGTACAGGTATTGTCCGGGCCGATCACGGAAAGATCCGGCGTCCATGGCTTCAGCGGATTGACGGCATGCTTCATAAAGTCCACCGTCACATAGAAAGACAGAAAAAGAATGATGCTGAAAGCGAAAGAACCCGCCATCAGGAACAGATTCCTGAGGCTCGCCGTGGCGTGATGAATGCCCAGCGCCGTGTGCACCCTGCAGAATCTTGTGTCCGCCGCCCTGCGCACAGGCGTTTCGTGTCCGTCATTGCCCGAGACGGCCGCCAGAGGCGATACCGCCGCGGCTCTCTTCGCGGGCGTTCTGGCCGCCGCCAGCACGGTGAGGACGCCAACCGCCGCACCCATCACCATGCTCGGCACGCTCACGCCGAGGACGGGCAGCCCGTAGAAATATTCCGGGGCAAGTGCGCGCAGCACCGCACAGAGAATCCAGATCAGCACCGAGCCCACGCCGACCCCGCAGGGAATCGCAAAGAGACACCAGCCGAGCGCTTCCCGATAAACCAGCCGCATCACCTGTCCGGCCGTCGCCCCGGTGCAGCGCAGAAGCCCGAAAAACGCCGTCCGCTGCGCCACCGCGCTGTTCAGGCTTGCCGCGATCATGATAACCGCCGCGGTCAGTACCAGCACAAACAGTATGGCGGCTGCAGCGTAGATCCACAGGACAAACTGTATGCCGCTCTGTCCCGACAGCGCCAGTAAGGTACTGTTTTCGACCGTCTGAGACTCTGTCAGGCCAAACTTTTCCCGCAGTTCCTCCGTCAGACGGCGGATGTCCCTCTCCTTCGCGAAGCGGACAAAAAGTACACTGTCGTAGTCCGCCAGTTCATCGCTTGTCAGATCCGGCGCAAAAAGCCGCCGATAATCCTGCGTCGTGACGAACATCGCATAGGAATCCTCCTTATTCGTCTTGTCGATATCGCCGAAAAATCCCGAAACCGTATACGTCAGGCCATTGCCGTCCGGCCCGTCCACGGTGATGCTGCCGCCGACCCCGACATGCAGTTCTCTCCCGGCGCGTCTCACGAGAAACGCCTCCCCATTACTGTGAGGGAGCGCGCCCTCCATCTCCTGATCCGCCTCAAACAGCATCATATCTCCATAGTTCTCATCGACCCCGCAGATCGTGAGGTCCTTGCCGCCCAGGGTATATCCCTCTCTGCCCTTGAAGTTCAGGACGCCGTACCTGCAGACAGAGGACACCCCGTCCATCTGCGCGATCCGCTCCGCCTCCCTGTCCGTGATATCCGTCACGGCGATGTGCCATGTACCGTTCTCCAATTTCGTCTGCAGCATTTGGCTGCGGATGAACATATCCGCCATACCGAAAATCGCCGCCACCAGAAAGACCGCCAGCGCGATACAGAAGATCGACATGCCGTTCTGCCTCCTGTGTGTCCGCGCCGATATGGAGGCGAGTTTCAGGTAACTTTTCATCATAATTCCTTTCTCCTATTCTTGCTCTCTTACAATTGATTGATCGTCTCCGTGATCTCCAGGGCCGCGATGCGCTTTGCAGGCGCATATACCGCCAACACACAGGCAGCAAACAGCAGGAGGAACACCGTCAGCAGCACACCGAACGGCGCCTGCCATCTGCCGCCGAAATAGCGGAGCACCATCTGCCTGATCATTCCGTAGTGCATCATAAGACCCAGCACACAGCCGGATACGCCTCCTGCGGCCGCATAAGCCGCCGTCTCCGCCGCAATCATCCGCCTGATCTGCCTCCCGCTCATGCCGACAGCACGCATGACGCCATACTGCGATATTCTGGCGGACACGCTCATGGAAATGCTGTTCATGATATGCAGCACGGCGATCATCGCGATAATCACCAGAAAACCGTAAGCCCCGATCCGCGTCACCCAGTAAGCGCCCTGCTCCATCCTTGCCGTCGCACGCCTGTCGTCAAACTGTTCGCTTCCCGCAAGCTGCCGTATTGCCTCCACCGTCTCCTCCGGCGCGCCGCGCGTCAATCTGACAGACAAACAGCAATAGTCCCTCTCCCCTGTGATACGGGCAAAAGTCTCCTCCGAGCACCCCACCACCACATCGCCCGCCATGATCCCCGGCCCCGCCGATACCACACAGGCAACCGTAAGCTTCTCGCCGTCGATCTGCAGGGTGTCATCCACACGATTCAGCACCTGATGACTGTCATAGACCGTCAAAACCTGATCCGAGTTCCCATATACCGGCGACAGCTTTCCCGCCGCCACCGCCGTTTTCGAGGCGGCCAGCATACCCTCATCATAGGAAACCAGATCGATGCGTCTGCTCTCTCCACCGATCTGCACAGGCAGTCCCAGTGCCACACTGTTCCCAAACACCTCGCTGACGCCCGGCAGCGCGGCAATCTCCCGCGCCATATCCCGATCCAGCGAATTGCTCTCGTCTGCGCTGCTGATCTGTATATCGCAGGCTATCGGATTCATGGAAGGGAGCAGCCGCCTCCCGAATTCCAGCGCCGCCGAGAAAACGAAAAACAGGACGATCACAAAGGCAAAGGAGCCGGCCGTCAAAAACAGCTTCTTCTTTGATACCGCCGCGTGACAGATACCCAGCGCCGTCTCCATTTTCAGGCAGTGTATCTCGGCTCCCCGCGCGGTTCTGTCACCCTCCGCGAAAGCGCCAGCCACCGCGGCAGCCGGAGAAACCGCGGCAGCCCGTCTCGCCGGAGAATGCGCCGCTAACAGCACCGTGACCACACCCAGCACAACGCCGCACACAATGCCGACGCCACTCAGGTAGAAAAGCGGTATCTCCGCAAACTCTCCCTTGACCAGACAGCGCAGGATAAGACACAAGATCCAGTTGGTGACGACACCCAGCAGACAACCTAACGGAACGGCCTGCCTGCACCATGCAAGCGCCTCCATCCGCACCAGCCGGACGATCTGTCTGCGGCTCGCGCCGACACAGCGCAGCATACCGAAGAAACGCGTCCGCTGCGCCACGCTGCTGTTCAGGCAGCCCGAGATCATCAGGACGCCCGCAATCAGGATCAGCAGGAACACCGCGGCAGCCGTCGGATATGCCCAGCTCGGATATTGAAAGCTTCCGTGCTTACGGAGCAGACGCTCGGTTTCCATACTGTAATAAGTATCCAGAACAGAAAGGACTGCTGTCACCAGAAAGACGGCCAGCGCGATGCACAGCATGGTCATACGGTTCTGTTCCCTGCGCGCTTTCGCCGACAGCCTGACCAGCTCCAGATAACTTCTCATTCACTGCACCTCCCCAGATCCGTGAGCACGCCGTCCGACACCTGCAGCACCCTGTCCGCCGCGGAGGCGATGGCGCGGTTGTGCGTGATCATGACGATCGTCTGCTCGTAGCGCTTGGACGCCTGCTTCAACAGGGCAATCACCTCGCCGCTGTTCTTCGTGTCCAGATTGCCGGTGGGCTCGTCCGCCAGAATCAGCATGGGGCGCATCATCAGCGCCCGCCCGATCGCCACCCGCTGCTGCTGGCCGCCTGAGAGCTGACTCGGCAGATGCTTTCTGCGCTCCCGCAGATTCAGGACGTCCAGCAGTTCCTCCACATATGCCTGATTCGGCTTCTGATAATCCAACAGCACCGGAAAAATGATGTTCTGCTCCACTGTGAGTTCCGGCACCAGATGAAACGCCTGAAAGATAAAGCCGATATTACGCCGCCTGAAAATCGTGCGCTGCTCGTCTTTCATGGAAAAAGTATCTTTGCCGTCGATCAGCACCCTGCCTGAAGTCGGCACATCCAGCGCCCCGATCATGTTGAGAAGCGTACTCTTACCCGAACCGGACTCGCCCACCACAGCCACAAACTCGCCCTTAGGCACGGTGAAGCTCACATTTTTCAGCGCCTCGACGGCAGCCTCCCCGCTGCCGTATGTCTTGCAGATCGACTGCACTTCCAGTAAATTCATACCCATCTTCCTCCCGTATTGTCTTCCGTTTTGCCATTCCGCCGCATACGCTGATCTGCCCATGGACATCTATTGCTGTCGGAATGACTCCCGATATCCGAAAGCATAGCACCCGATTCTTACGCTTTCATGAATCTCAGCTTACAGTTTTGTCGTCAAAAAACTGACAGTGAACGTGCTGCCCTGCCCGGCTATACTGTCCGCCGTGATATTCCCGTCGTGCGCCTCCACGATCGCTTTGGCAAGCGGCAGCCCCAAGCCGATTCCGGAGTTGTCCCGCGAAGCGCTGCTTCGATAAAACCGCTTGAAAATATGATGAATGTCCTCCTCCGAAATCCCCACGCCGTCGTCCCGCACGGTGATCTGTATCAAGTCGGTAACCTGCCGCCACGAAATCCATACGTGCCCGCCTGATACGGTGTGGTCCAGCGCATTTTTGACCAGATTGCTGACCGCCTCCATCAGCCAGTCCCTGTCACACAGGAGCGTGACATCATCATTGCCGTCAAGTATGAGTTTTTTCTGCTCCTGCTTCGCTCGATAGGCGAAGTGCAGTTCCACATCCCGCATCATATCCGCCACATTGGCGGGCGCTTTGTCCATGAGCAGAGAGCCGGCGTCCAGTCTGGCGATCTTGAGCAGATTCTGCACCAGTGTGCCGATCCTGTCCAATTCCTGCTCCGACAGCGTGACAAACTCGCGGATCGCCGTCTCTTCTCCGGCCTCCTCCTGCAGCAGCCCATTGTAAATGTTGAGGGCGGCCAGCGGTGTCTTGAGCTGATGGGAGATATCCGAGATGATGTTCTGCAGAAATTCTCTGGCACGCTTTTCTTTCTGCACATGAGCGTTTAAGACTGTCGCCAGTGTGTTCACCTCGTGAAACAGCCGATACAGCTCTCCCTCCTCGTCACAGTCGATGCGCGCCGCCTCATCCCCGTCGAGATAGGCCTCGATGAGCGCCGCGGCAGCCGCCATTTTCTCCTGCTGCCCGTGAAAAAAACGGAGGCAGGCAGCGATGACGCCGCCGGACAAAAACAGACAAAAAAACGCCAGCGGTAACGCCGCCCCCGCATAGCGCATACCGACGACAATCTCCACCGCCACAAAAAATGCGGTCATAACACCAGTTATCACCGCAAACAACCGCCTGATCTCCCTGTCCGCAAATAAGTTCATTCTCCACTCCTCACATCACATTCCACTTGTAACCCATGCGCCGCACCGTGATTAACATATGCGGATCGCCCGGATCGTCCTCAATCTTCATGCGCAGCCTGCGCACATATACCGTGAGCGTATTGTCGTCCACAAAACTGCCCTCGCTGTCCCAGAGCTTCTCCAGAATCTGCTCCTTGGAAAGAATCACATTGGGATTGCGCATAAAGTGGCATAACAGCCTGTACTCCGCCGCCGTGAGATCGATCAAAGCTCCGTTCTTACGCACCTGCCCTTTCAGCAGTTCCACCCTGATTCCATTGGAGGCAAGCTCCGTGTCCGACGCCCCAAAATCCCTGGCGCGCCTGAGCAGCGCGTTGATCCTCGACATCAGCACACCCAGCTTGAAAGGCTTGGTAATATAGTCGTCCGCGCCTATATCCAGACCCATGATGATGTCGATCTCCTCGTCCCGCGCAGTCAGGAAGATAATCGGCACCTTCGATGTCAGCCGCACCTTCCGGCAGATCTCAAACCCGGAACCGTCAGGCAACGAGATATCCAGAATCAGCAGATCATAACTGCCGTCCGCCCACTTATCCTCCGCCTCCCTGACCGTCCGCGCGACTTCCACCTCGTAGTCCGCCTTGCGCAGGGCGAACGACATGCCGTTTACCAGACTCAGATCGTCCTCCAAGAGCAGTATCCTATTCATGAGACTTTTCCCTTCCTCATCATGCCATCCGCCGTACAGCTTCTTCCCTATCATTGTATACGGTGATGCGCCCGATGGCAAATTACAATTTTGTAAGGAAACGATGCATCCGCCGGATGACGAAGAAAACGGCGCATGATTTCCATGCACCGCTTCGTTCCATCTTCCTGCTCTTCCTCACTGCTCCATCTGCCGTCCCAGAAATCCGGCCGCGGACTGAATCAGTTTCTGTTCCACCTCGCCCATCCGTGACTTGTGATCCGTCTCCAAAAGAAGCACCGAGCCAATCACATCGCCCTCGCAGATGATCGGGCTGATCGCCTCATGACTGATATCCTCCTGATCGTTGCTGACCTGAATAAAATTCCTGTCGCCCTTAGCCGCAACGACGCTCTCCCTGTGGTTGATCTTCTCTTCCAGCTCCCTGCTGATTGACTTGCCCAGCATGTTCTTCATGCCGCCCGCCACCGCAATGAACTGATCCCGGTCGGAAATCATCGCCACATGCCCCGACACCTGCGCCATGCTCTCCGCGTACTGCTTCGCGAATGTTCCCATCTCCCCGATGGGGGAATATTTTTTGAGAATGATCTCGCCTTCCCTGTCGGTAAAAATTTCCAGCGGGTCCGACTCCCTGATCCGCAATGTCCTGCGAATCTCTTTCGGAATCACGATCCGCCCGAGATCATCTATCCGTCTGACTATCCCTGTCGCTTTCATACATATAACCTCCGTCTGTCAATCGCAGCCGAGCGGCCGCGTCATTGTTTTCATTGATTTTTTGCTTTTACTATTATTTGTAATGATGGAAATTATATGCATGGTGGGAGGGAAATCGGTGCATTTAGTATACTATCATTTATAAAGTCTTCATCACTTCAAGCAATTTTTGATAGCTATTCACATCATGATACTTTACATTACTTGTAGACATTTCATTGAAAAGCTTCTTGGCACAGGAAATCTTCGCCTGTTCAATCGGCCGTATATTCAAGCTCTCCATCGTTCCTTTGGTTTCCGCAACAAAAAAGATATGCTTTACCATTCCCTCGTAGAAAGCAATCGCCCAGTCGGGAGAATAATTGCCCACCGGCGTAGGAATCTGGAATGTCCGAGGCAGTTTTGCATATACACAGACTTCCTCTGCAGCGTCCAGATCCTCCGCAAATCTTTTCTCAATGCTCTTATCCGCCGTGCCATCTGTAAACACATAATCCTGAATGGCCTTTTTTGCAAGAAAAGCTTTTTCAAAACTCTGCGTGTTCTTATCAGCAGTGAAAATATCAGTTGTGTACTCTCCCTCAATCTGACTGTAGCTGATATGCTGCACAATCATCGTCGCTTTCTGTTCCTTAATCAGTCTGACAACCTTAGTAATAAATTCTTCCGGATTGTATCTGAACATATATTGCTTTGCAGGCGCAATCCCTTTTAATATTCTTGCCGTCGTTTTTCTCGTAAGAACAGTACCTTCTGCGACCTTACCAACAAGATCATATCTGACTTGGCTCGTTTCTGTATGTTTCAGAGTTTGTGTTCTCGTTTTTTCGCCGCCAAAGGAATCCCCTCGTTCCACTTCATTTTCTTCCATCTTTTCTTTCTGTCTGCCGATGGTGGTAGTGTACTGGAGTTCAGAAACAAACAGTTTTTCATTGATATGGTCGATGGCTTTTTTAATCAATTCTTCACTGTCAAACTCCACGGTATAAGCATACTTACGGTTAATCTCTTTCCAAAGGGCCTGAAACTCTTTCTTGGCGAAGTTTTCATTCAGCGGGTTATCTTTTACTTTGGACTCATGTCCATCCTGGAACATATCGTTCAGCACGCTGTCGTCATAGACCGACTGGATAAGCATGTGAATCCCTTCTGTCATGGGAGCGAGGTGTTCCGGCATCGGTACTACTGTTCCATTGGCAACATCACTTCGGTACTTGTCCGTGACCTTACGTTTCATATCCACATAACCGTTGGAGATAAGATAAAATTCAATGTCATTCGCTGTATTATTATCAATCAGCGTAGGCACATCGTTCACTTTTACATATTTCCCGACAAAATATTCGCTGGCAGCAACAGTCGGCCTGTCATACAAAACCGTTTTAATATCGCTCTGCAGATCAGACACAAATGATTTATAACTCTCACTTGCGATAACCGTCAGCATATTGATGTCGTGAACGGTCTCTCCACAGGTCTCCACATCCATTCTGACACCGGACTGATTGACACACAGCCGCAGGCCCCGCCCGACTTCCTGACGTTTTGCCGTATTGCTGTCAGAGTGTTTCAAGGTACAAATCTGAAAAACATTTGGATTATCCCAGCCTTCACGCAAAGCAGAGTGAGAAAAGATAAATCTTGTCGGTTCCTCAAAGGATAAAAGCCGTTCCTTATTCTTGAGTATCAAATCATATGCAGAAATATCATCTGAAAACTCACTCCCACGTTTGAGCTGACTGTCTATACTTCTGCCTGTCTTCTTGTCAATACTGAAATATCCCTTATGCACAGACGTAACATCACTGCAGGCAGCACGAAGATATTTCTGATATGGGGTATCAAGCAGCGTGGTATACTCGTTTAGGGCATTGATGTATTCTTCCTCAAACATCTGCCCATACTCACCCAGTATTTCATTTCCGTCCTCATCATACTGGCGGTACTTTGCAACCTCGTCTATAAAAAACAGCGACAGTGACTTAATACCCATATTAAAGAGCTTTTCTTCTTTTTCAAAATGAGAAAGAATGGTCTCTCTGATCTGAATACGGCGCATATCCTTTTCCGACACATCACCGACAACCTCACCTGTACAGATTGTCTCGCCATTTGTGAATGTGACCGCTCCCTGCAGCGGATCTACTTCAGATATGGTATAGCCTTTGTACTGCTCCATCTGCTGTGAAACATAATACAGATCATCTCCAACTCCCAAAACTCTTGTTTCCCTGTTGATAGATTTGTTATATCCTATTTCCATCTCTATCCTGGCCATCGGCGGCTTCTTGGAAGATAAAACGATCTGTTCCAGATACAGATAGCTGTCTGTGCCTCTGAAATTCTTTACTTCAAAACCTTTGACTTCGATTTTCTTGACAAGTCTCTTGTTGAACGCATCCAGAGCGTCTAACACATAGACCGTATTATGCTGTTTTACATGAGTCGCCGAATAGTTTAGACTGAAAAGCGGATTAAAATTTTTCAGTGCCTTTTGCGTGACTTCTCCGCCCATTTTCTGCGGCTCGTCCAAAATGATAATCGGCCTGTTCGCCTTGATGACATCAATGGGACGGCGGGAACCAAACTCATCGCGCTTGGAATAGATGATACGGGCCTCCTTGCTCTTGCCGTCTTCTTTTAAGGAAGAGGCAAACGCCTGCGTGTTGATGATCATCACATTGATACCGGAACTTTGCGAAAAATTGTCCAACTGGTTCAGATTGCTGCTGTTATAGATAAAGAAGCGTGCTTTTTTCCTATAATGCTCCATAAAATGGTCGGCAGTTATCTCAAAAGATTTTTTCACGCCCTCTCGAATGGCAATAGAAGGAACTACGACAATAAACTTGCTCCAGCCATATCTTTTATTCAGTTCAAACATCGTCTTGATGTACACATAGGTCTTGCCGGTTCCGGTTTCCATCTCTATATCCAGAGAACAGCGCCCCAGCTCCCGACTCAACGAGTCAGACTGTTTGATATTATTCTCGCTTTGCAGTTTCTGAATGTTATACAATAGCTGCTCGTCAGAGAGCTCCACTGCAGCATTTTTATATCCTGTATCACTTAAGGGATCGTAAATCTCCGTTTCGTCTGCGTTATCGAATACCAGCTGCATTTGCCCCGGTGCTCTTGCAACGTTCTTGCCCTGATCCAAAATATAGCTTGTTTTCTCGCTGTATCCCTGACCATCAAAGACCTTCACAACAGCGTCAACCGCATCTGTCTGATATTGCTGTATCTTAAAATTAAACTTCATACTGTGATTACTCCTTCTTGCCCAAACATCAATAAAGTATTTTAGTATACATTCAACAAATTTTTTCATTTGAAAAACTTTGGAATATTGACAAATCGTCCTACATATGCTATGGTATGAAATAAGTTGACCCGTGAAGGATAAAGGCTGGGTTCCCAAATGGGAGTAGGCATATTGCTTAGAATTCCTTTGCCCCTGGGGTTGACTTATTTTTTCTCAATTTATCCTTAAGATTCTGAATGATATTTTCGGGATCTTTTTTTATTTCTTCCACGATAAAATCAATTGTCTGCAAAGAATAACTATACTGCGGCTGTGAAGAAATCTTATAAGTATAGCATAGTTTCGCATTACTCTTTATACCAAAATATTGGCAGAACAAATTGAAATGAGAAGAATTAAACTTCTTCGGCTCGCCGTTGACAAGCATAGAAATTTTAGCTTTCTCCAACCGTTTGTTGATTTCTTCACAGCAGAGTTTACATGTATATTTATGCGTGTTATTTGGATCTTTCAACTCTGTCACAATCCGTATACCCGTTTCAGCATCTTTATCAATTTTCACTTTAGCGGTAGCTATATTTTCATTTTTGGTTATATAATAATGATGATCAATACGAATTGCAAATCTATTGTTATTATCGGAAATGATCGAACTCAATTCTGTATTGACAGAAATCAGGCGTTCTGCTATTTCGGGCGGATATTTGGCCCTTATCTCATCAGTATCCAAAGAATTGTAGCTTACCGTCAGTGTCAAAAAATTCTGCGGAATAATTTCTGTCATATCAACATTGTGGAAAGCCTGCATTTTTTCAATAAAATTAAACACTGACGCTTGGAACAAAGGGATATAAACCATTTCATATTCCTCTGTTATAAAATGAGTTCCTGTATTCCTGAGTTCAATTATTTTTTCAAGGTTTTTCCGGAGCGGGTCTTTGTCATTTGTAAACACCTTCTTTACGCAATTCTCCAATGTGATTGTTCTGTTTGGATTATCCTTATAATAAATGCTGCTGTCGCCCATTGTATTTATCATATGTGCTTTCAACATCAACTCCCACGCATTGCAGATGAAAAAGCCGAATCCTTCCACACGATATTTGATCGATGGTTTATTATACACCTCAATCGCCATCATAAAAGCCTCTTTCGATTTTTCAATCAGCTTTTCTGTAATTTTCATTTTATAAAACTCTCCTTACTGTGTCGGGACTATAGGCAGCAAATATCTGTTCAAAATTAGCTGCAACACTGTCATTAGCCATTGAGCTATCCCGCATGACAAAATAATATGGCTTCTGTCTGGCAATTTCCTTAATAGTTTCCTCAGTCACATCATCATCAAAGCAGGCAATTAGAAAACCTTCGGCAACATTGAACACCTTTTTGCCAGCTATGGTTATTTCTTCGATTTTGGAAGAGAGGAGTACACCCAAATCAAGCATCACTTGGAACAACAAATCTTCCGATGTTCTGTCTTCTTTGATGTTATCAACCGTAGCATCAAACAGGGTCGGCTCAAACTCAGCCGGATTATAATAAACATCTTTCATATTGGAAGTGTCGCATTTGAGAACTCGAAAACCTATATCAAGATTTTGCGTAGTTAAAGGATTTTCTTCTTTGATTTTTGCACCTGCACGCCGGATTCGTTCCTTTCCAATTTCGCAGATATTTTTATATCCCGCTTTATAGGCTTCGCTCTTTTCATCGCAAAGTTCCGGCAACTGCACCATGATGAATTTGCGGTGTCCGCCATCCTCGGCGTTTAACTGCATCACGGCGTGGGCGGTAGTGGCAGAACCGGAGAAAAAGTCGAGGATTGTATCTCCTTTATCCGTACTATGGAAAACAAGCCTTTTTATGATACTTACAGGCTTGACTGTCTCAAACCCATGTCCGGAAATAATGTCGGATAACTCTTTTTTTGCACTTTCTGCTGTACCAAGATCTTTCGAAAAAAATCCCCAAAAAGGTTCTTCTTTTTCAACCCTTTCATATTCAGGACGCATTTTTATAATTACTTTATTATTTCTGATAATAAGGTCACCGTTTTGCTTATACGTGGCAACTTGGGCTTGCCCAAGTTTCCACTGTTTCCCTTCCGGAAGGGAAACAGTGGAAACGTCATCAGAGATGTCAAATATCATCGTTTCTCTTCCCCTTATTCCGTTTGCATTCATAACCTCTAATTCATGCTCACGGTAGACCCCTTTTTCATCTGTATGGTCATATAACTTTTCCCCTACCTTTATAAGATTAAAGCGTCTTTTTATTTGTTTTGAATATACCAATATTACTTCTTCTTTGGGCTGCAATTTATTATAAGAAGAAAATGTGTTTTGCGATTTTGTTTTTGACTCCCAGTATATTTCACCAATAAAAGATAAACTGCCGAATATTTCTTCGCAAATCTTTCTCAAATTGTAATTCTCATTATAATCAATGCTTATAAATATAACTCCATCATCACTTAACAAATCTTTCGCAAGCCTTAATCTGGCATAAATCATATTGAGCCAGTCGGTATGAAAGCGACCGTTACTGTCGAGGTTTTTTACAAGGCGGTTTCCCTCATCATCAAACTGCCCACTGTTTGCAAGATATTCATCCGTACTCTGGGCAAAATCATCCTCATATACAAAGTCATTTCCCGTATTATATGGCGGATCTATGTATATCATCTTAATTTTTCCAAGATATGTTTCCTGCAAAAGCTTCAACACTTCAAGGTTATCGCCCTCAATATAGAGATTTTCGGTATTATCAAAGTCAACACTTTCTTCACGACATGGGCGGAGCGTTTTGTTTATAGGTGCATTAGCAAGCAAGACCGACTTCTTTTTATCCGGCCAAGTAAATTGATACCTTTCTTCCTGCCCCCCCCCCGACTACTTTACATGAGATTTCCTGCATTAACACATCTTTATCAATAGCACGAACCACATCACCATTCTCATCAATCGTCTCAGTGATGGCGTTCGGGAACATCTCTACTAGTTTCTTGAAATTTTCATCCGCTTTGTTTACAGTCTGCATTTTAAGTTTGTCCATTTATATCACCTCATATATTGTATTTTACCAACGTGTTTACATCTTCTTGTAATAGTTCAGCTATCAAATCATTATCCTCTGCCATCTCATTAAAATGCTTTATAATTTGATATATTCCTTTTAGAATAAGCCTCGGTATTTCATTTTGTAAATTATCATATAACTCCTGTGACGATGCCTGGAATAAAGATTTTCCAGACGGTAAAGGAACAAGTATAAGCGGATTTAACTGGCTTTTATATGCATCTATTATATTGTTCTTTCTCACTTTGGTTATATAATTTATAACTTCATATTTTCTATTGTCAAAATCAATCTGTATTTGATAATAATTATTACAATAATTAATACCATCAACTATACTCTTATACGTATCAGCCACATCAGGCCAATCCAGATAATGTGACAAGGCTTCATAAGCCATATCATAAAAATCTTTATTCATCTTTTAATTCCTCCGACTTCTTTTGATATTCTCTCAACCTCTGCACCAACTCAAACTTCCGCTTGGGCTGTTTCTCCACCCGTGCAAGCCTATCCAATCTGTCGATTTCCTTTTGCAGTTTGTTCCGCTGTTCCTCTATACGGATCTGCTCATCGAGTGTCCTACCCTGTTCTATCGTCAATCCGCCGATCTGTACAATGACATTTTCCCATACCTCATCCAGATTTAGCCCTTTCAATTCAAGCGATACTTTCTCTTTTGACAGCCATTCCGTCTGCATCAATTTCCCTCGATAGACAGCCAATTTAGCCTTGTCCTCATATTCCAATACCATGACCATATTCTGCGGTATCAGTTTGGAAAGCATAATGACATTCTTCTCATCAAAGTCCTTTCGCTTCAAAATTACAGATACCACAAAGAAAGATTTCACTTCCACACCTTCCTGTATATTGACTTTGACAGCAGAAATCTCATTGACAATATAAATACGCGAGATATCCCTGTCAATGCGCTCTTTGGCTGCTGTGTTCATTTGAAATTTAACATATATCGCACTTTTGGGAAGCTGTTTATTCAGTTCTGTTGCTTTCGGCAGTCCCAGCATTTTATGTTCTCTCCTTTACAACCAGAAAACAGATTAGTTCAAAGTCATCCAAACCCTTAATCGCCGTATCAATAAAGCTGACCTGTTTGCCTCCGAGGAAAGAATCGATATCACTTTCTTCTTTGACTTCGATAATGGAAGCAATCGCTTTACCAAGAAGTGCTGACATTTCTCTCATGTCCCGACCATCTTTTGTTTCTTTATTAAACCGACGACACAGATCACTTATAGGCTCCTTATCTCCTTTACATAGATACCGCATCTTATCGAGCATTGCTTTGGGAGAAAGATGATCGCAGACAACCTCTCCCTCATCAGAGATATAAACCATATAAAACGGGTGCAGGCGGTTCTGATTGTTGATATTCACACTACCCTCACGGTTTTTCAAAACAAAAATCACCCCCGCCGGCATTTCTGAATTGGCAGGCACGACAGCGTGAAGCCCAAACGGCGTTTTATCAAGATCATCATTGTGTTTGACATATTCAAGCAGATCCAATCGAAACTCATTCAGTCCCAGATCCATAATCGAAATGCCGCTTGTCATATCTTCAATGTCAACCACCTCATCCTGCAGCCGTTTAAGCTGCGCCTTACGATATTCAAGGTCTGTCTTTTCCTCATCGCTCAACAGATTATCATCGCCGGTCGCAGTCATATCAACGATCTTCATACGGGTTTCAACTTTCGCCTTCAAGTTGATATAGTCATCAAGAGAGACATCCGGCCAGAAATTCACAAGCTGGATATACTTATTGCGGCTGCCGATACGGTCGATTCGCCCGAATCTCTGAATAATACGCACCGGATTCCAGTGAATATCATAGTTGATAAGGTAATCACAGTCCTGCAGGTTCTGGCCTTCCGAAATACAGTCAGTGGCAATCAGAAAGTCTATTTCCGTATTATCCTCCGGCATCAGGAGCTGCTTGTCTTTGGAAATCGGAGAAAAACAGGTCAGTACTGTATTCAAATCGCTGCGCAGCTTTGGCACTGTGGTTCTGCCCTCGACCGTGCCAGAGACCATCGCGGTATGTAAACCATAGTTTGACTCCACAAATACACTGACATTATCATAAAGATATTCTGCCGTATCCGCAAAGGCTGTAAAGATGATTACCTTTTTGTTGCCCTCATTGATCGGATGCGCAAGTTTATCTCTTATGACTTCAAACAATTTCTGCAATTTGGAATCATGCTCCGGCGTAATATCCGCCACCATCAGAGTGAGCAGATCCAGAATATCCGCATCTTTTGAAAGGCTTTCGCGCCAGGAAATGTAATCCATATCAGAAAGTTCAATTTTAACTTTCCTTCCAAAAGAGAATAAATCGTCACTATTCTGATCTTCACTGTCAAATTCGTCAATGTCCGAGACATCGATGAGGTCAAGCGGGACCGCAGAGGATCGGTCATAATTATCTATTGTCTTTATAGTAGATACAATCAAATCTTTTATCCTTGTCAGAGTAAGGTTAAACGAATATACCGAACTTTCCATACGCTTCATCAGGTTGATTGCCGTCAAGCGTCGGATACCCTGTTCACGGTTTGCCTGAGTAAAACCAACATTAACCTTGTTATCATTAAATAACTCTGCATACTTGTCCATTTTGCTTGGAAGTATGTAATGTGACGGCGTATAGATCGTGAGACTCAAAAGCATAAGCTGCTCAAATATCTCATTATAGTTTATCGCTGATTTCAAATCCGTCAGATTCGGGCGCAGGGAAATCGGCTTTAATCTTGTGGGAAAAGTACCGATATCCGATGTATCATAATATTTCTGGATGTGCTTTCTGGAACGCGCTATCGTCACACTGTCAAGTACTTCAAAAAAGTCAAAATCCAACATACGGAGCAGATTCTCTGTTGTCCGATCCTCCGGCTCCCATTTACTCCAAATAGTAAATGCTCTCTGGGCATTTTTAAATATCTCATCTATCGTCCTGGTAGTATTCAGTTTTTCATCTATCAGATCGGCGTTTCCCTCATAAGCAAGCGCTAATTGATTTTTCAAATCAAGGAATTTATTATTGACCGGAGTTGCAGAAAGCATCAGGACTTTTGTTCTGACACCCGCACGGATGACTTTTTTCAGAAGCCGCACATAGCGATTTTCTCTTTCATCTTCTTCCGGATTCTCCACCACTTTTCCACCGTTACGGAAATTGTGAGATTCATCTATTACTACAAGATCATAATTCCCCCAATTCAATCTGCCCAGATCAAGACCGTTTGATGTACCGTGGGTACGGTTTAAATCTGTATGATAAAGCACATCATAACGAAGCCTGTCTGCAGCGATAGGATTATTTACATAGTTGTCCTTATAGGTATTCCAGTTATTTGTCAGCTTTTTAGGGCAAAGAACAAGGACCGATTTATTCCTGTTTTCATAGTACTTGATAACGGCAAGTGCCGTAAAAGTCTTACCAAGTCCGACGCTGTCTGCAAGAATACAGCCATTATATTTCTCCAGTTTATTGATAATTGCAAGCGCAGCATCTTTCTGGAAGTTATAAAGCATATTCCAGATCTTGCTTTCCTTAAAGCCGGTGGCCTCATTGGGCAGCACATCTTCGGATATATCTTCCAGAAACTCGCTGAAAATATTATACAATGTAACAAAATAAATGAATTCAGGTGCGTTCTCGTTGTATGCTGCTGTAATGCTGTCAATTACTTCATCGGTTACTTCCTGCAGTTTGCGCTGATCATTCCACAGACTTTCAAAAATATCTATATATGTCTGGGCAAACGGAACTTCTGTTTTCTGCACCACATTGTAGGCATTATTTCCACGCTCGCATCCCAAATCTATTGTTGTAAAGCCATTGATGGGCATATAGTTTTTATTGTCCAAATTTATGAATCCCATCATATTTTCAGATGTAATATTAGACTTGAATATTACCTTTTGGCGTATCCAATCAGCACATTCTTTCGCTATTGCTTTTTGTGTCAATTCATTACGCAGCTTTACCTCAAATTCAGTTCCGTACAGACTTCGTTCACGGTTAAGACGTGGAATATAAAACTCGCGCTTCTCCTTTCTGGCTTTTTCCTTTACAAATGTAGGAGAAGTGAAGATAAAACGAAGTTCATCAATATCCTGCAATTCCTTTTTTAATTCCTGAAAAGCATAGATAGAAAAACAGGCCGCTGCAATGGACAACTTACTGCCCTTTTTAATTTCAACCGCTAAATCATCCCGTAGTGTTTTTGATGTATTATCTATTAGTTCCATATCATAACCTTCATTTCCGGTATTTTATGTATATTCAGTTCGCTTGTTCATCTGGAATTCGCTCCATAATTCCATAATATCATCAAATGTAACGATAAACACTTTACATATATTAAAAAATATATTGGGAATACCTTTTCCGAATAAACATATGTTCACTTACATTATACTTACTTTTATACAGAGAAACAATATATAATTTCCCTGTGACAAAAGTTATTTGTGATTTAGCGATTAACTATACCGGCAATTATAAAATAAATGCCGCTCGTATCCTCTACCTCCTCGGCCCAATAGATTCACTGCTCAACGCGTAGCGAATCTCAACTGTCATCTAAACTGATTCCAACGCACAATAGAATGCCAACTGGTGAATTATATCTGCTTTTAATCCTCCCTCAACTCACACAAAACGCCTCGCGGAGTGACAAGCAGAACCTTTCCTCTGGCTTTTTTCTTCATCAAGTCATACATGCGGCCCGCACTCTTGCTCTCTCCCAGCACCGTATAAGGACTGTTCGCCACATAGCCAATCTTTCCCAGTCCCTTCAGTTCTACTCGGATCGCCTCTTTGTCGTATTCGTTGTCCGGCTCCTTGACGAGTTTTACTCTCATACCTTTCTTCAGAAAATCGCTCCCGTAATAATGATTCATACCGGTAATGGTAAAATAAGTGCTGTTCATATCCTGTACCTCCTCCGAATGATTGCTTATATCAGTGTTCCTTCCTCCATGTGATTCAAAAGATCTGTCACATAGCGGATGCTCTGCCATCTTCTAATCTTCCCGGCCTGTTTCTTTTGTTGAGCTCTCGCCTTTTTACTTTTACCGGCAATTTGATTTTCAAACAAGGGGCTTTCCTTTCTGTACTGATCGTGTTCCACGATATACTGCATGTAACCCATGAGAGTGCTCCTGCGGATACTCTGACTGTGATACCCCGGCACCAATGATGCTTGCTTTTCTCGATACAGATTTTTATGATACAGCCAGATAAAATGTTTCTGCCCGTTCACAATCACTTTCCATCTACCCGTGTGAGAGATTACATCCAAGGCGCCATCTTGGGGGTTAAACTCATAATACAGGCCGTTACGCCGGCAGAAACCTGTCAGTTCTTTTCTTTCACTGTCCAGATATTTCCGCATATACGCACAATATTTACACTGTACACATCCGGCTTCTTTCGCCTCTTTTAATGTGGCAAAATACTTCTTATCTTTAATTCTTCCGGCATATCTGCAGCTTGTTCTATGTACGATCCTGCTGCCCGAATTTCCACATATATAGCTCATGGCATTACCTCCTCCGCTTACTGTACGCTAACTCTACCATACATACTGTCCAATAAAAGTACCTTTGTCACTGAATACAGGTATAAAACAGGAAATCCGCCGCAGAAAAATTGTATCACATCCCAAAATATGTTATAGTGATCTTGGTATTTCTGCCAGAACAGACAAGTCACGACATGACACTTACGGAGGATGATGATTATGGGACTGGACGCACTTACACTAACCACCGGACTGCAGCCGGAGATCACGGTAAAGAACAGATCCAAAGAAAGCTATGCCGACGCGCTGGCAAAGGCCAAGAACGCCTTATATGAGAAAATGCACAACATGGTGGATTATTACTGTGAACAGATCAGTCTTCTGGATCGTTCATCCATACAGGATAATCAGGACAAGATGGACGAGCTGACTTTCTGGGCCGAACTGCAGCGCTATACTACGATAAACTTTGAAGAAAAGGAACGCCTTTTCCATAAGTATTATGGCACAAAAGATTTCGACTGCTATTGCACGCTGGTGGATTATGATAAGATGCAGCTTCCGTGGCCGGACGGCTACAAAGAGCCGGGCAGCCGTATCGAAAAGCTTGCTCCAATCGGCTTAAACGACAATTATTTCTTCTACGCGGAGGGGAATATCCTATATCGCCTGGATTTTGGCACCTGCGAACATAAAGAACTGCGTATCGAAGACGGCGCAGGTTTTAATAAGAAGATGGAAAAAGTCTCAAAACAGAACTATGATACCGGCAGATTGCTGCCCGGACTGGACCTTGTGCGGGACGCTTTTGAAAAACTGATCAAGGCAAAGCATGGCAACGGTTCCGTGGACACGTTATCCGTCATGGAGATTCTGGATAATTTTGCGACCCTCATCCGTTCCAAGCCCGGCCTGCACGATTACAGCCTGCAGATTCTTCCCGAGGTGGACGATACCGCGTCCAACTTTCCGCAGCGGTTTGCCCTTTTCAAAAATGACAAACTGATCTATCTCGAAGAATTTTTTGACAATATTTATTTCTGAGCTTCATGCCGACAGAAAAAAGGCGGGCAGCCGCGCCAAAATGCAGCTGTCCGAACCTGTTTACCTTTCTGCAAATTTTCTCACACCGGAAACAAAAGCATTAAAGCTGGTAGAGCTATTGTGGCTGATGTCCATATGTACTGCTATTTTTCTCGCCCCGTCCAATTGTTGATGCTTGGGAAACAGTTTTTGAAGTTCCTCCTTGGGATTTCCAATTGAATCCGGGATTCTATACTTTCTCTTTTGAGACAATTTCTTCACATCAGAATTGTACGCTAAAGATACTGCTCTCAAATCGCCAAAATACCATGCTTCCAATTCTTTACAAGCAATACGTATAAGCACCTCTCTGTTATATGGTGATGCTAAATCCTGCAGTTTCCTTTTTACCTGAATACAATCTCCGCTATCCTGGTCCATGACAATCACGAATTTTGTGTCCGGCTGGCGCCACGCCTTTAATTTATGCGGTATGGAGGCTTCCAAATCGCTTTTTCCGCTATGGGCAATTGTTTTGAATGTCACATCTTTTGGCAAAATCTGCGGTAGTATAATGTCTAAGACTTCTTTCATGGAAGATTCTTCCAGTAAAAACACAAGCGTCATCTGACCACCTCTTCCACCAGTATCCCCTGACGCCATAATTGCCCCGGCAGATCTCCCGCTTCATATAATTCTTTGATCAAAGCATTCTCAGAGGCTTTATAGATCTTCGTATATCCATTTTCTTTCACTAAACAAAATAATTCTTCCAAGCGAACCGCATTCAAAAAATCAGGTGAATGCGTGGAAATAAATACTTGTCCACCTTCTTCGGCATATAATCTGAACTCTTCTGCCAATTCCATCAGCAGCGCCGGATACAGCTGATTCTCCGGTTCCTCTACACACAGAAGAGCGTGCTTCTCCGGATCTTTCAGCAGTACCAGATAGGTAAACATTTTTATCGTTCCGTCAGATACAAATCGTGCCACAAACGGATCCTTAAAATTTCCGTCCTGAAAACGCAACACGATTCTGCCGTCAGCAGTCTCCTGTGCCTCTACTTTGGAAACCCCCGGAACTCTTTTTTCCATTGCTGCCAATATTTCTTCAAACAAGTCATGATGATTATCATACATATACTTGGCAACCAGCGCCAAATTATCTCCGGATGTCGATATGCGATCACTGTATCCGGCATCCTTGACTCCTCTTGCATCCTCTATATGAAAATCCGAAACATACCAATCTTCAATCAGGCGACGCAATTGAGAAACCGCTATAAATTCCTTAAACTGCCCCAGTCCTTTTATTGCCAGAATATCCGGTGAATCTAATTTTTGCGGACTCCTCTCTGCCAGACGTACATCTTCATATTTTACCAATTCACCGTCTGCTGCTACACCCTCTCCAAAAGCAAACTCCAGAACTTTCCATGGCGCACCTGTCTGCCCACGCCGAAATCGCATAACTTCTTTCTTTATAGCAGGTTTTTTGTTTTCCAAAAGACATATGGATAACTGATACGTAATGATAGGTTCATCCGCCGAAGGCCGAAATTTAATTTCAAATTCAATATCACCCTCCTGTCCTCTCGACAACACCTCCTGAAACCCACCACGTTTTGCCAAAGCCGCCCGGATATTGGATTGCAGCGCATCATGCAGGAAACCAAACACATCAAAAAAAGTAGTTTTCCCAACGCCATTCATACCCAGAAAAATAGCCATATTGGGAATCGCCTCAACCTCAACATCCTGAAACACTCTGTAATTTCTGATTCTGATGGACTCAATCCGCATACCCTGCCCTCCTAAAACCTCACAACCTCCGGCTCTTTCGTAAAGGAACTGAATGTTGCGGTCGCATCCTTGATATAGAACACTTCCGTGTTGCCGTCATCTGCGCTGTACATATCCTGCAGAGACGGATAAGCTTCCAGCATCGAGACACGCGCCTCTCTCCTGTTGTCCTCCACGAAAGTGCCGGCCACGCGAAGCCAGTCGCCATCCTTGAACGCGCAGATCTCCGCTTTCGGATTGCTGTGCAGCTGCCTGGAGACGTCTTTCACCTTACCGGTCTGGATGTACAGCTTCCCTTCAAACTCATGGATCGTGCCGAACGGCCGCACGCGCGGCTGATCGCCGTCCACCGTCGCCAGATAATAAGTACCTGCTTCTTTCAGAAAATTTAACACTCTCTGCATTTTATTGTCCCTCCTGCTTCTTTTTCTCTTCTGTTTATTTTTTGACGCCTTTTGCTCCCGACAGATTCGCATTCTGCAGAATATTGCTGTCAAAAGAGGTCAGCACGCTCTTTTCTTCGCGCTCTCTCTTCAGCGCCAGATTCACCATATCATCAAGCAGTTCGGCGTAGGGTTTTCCCAGCGCCTCCCACAGATAGAAAGCCAGCGAACCCGGAATCGGGTTGATCTCATTCACATACACCTGATCCGTATCGCGGTCAATCATAAAGTCAATCCTCGACACGCCGTTACCGTTCAGAACCTGAAATGTCCTGACCGCCAGCTGCCGGATCTCTTCTCTCTTCTCCGGGGTCAGATTCGCGGGCAGTTCTCTCCTGGCGGTGCGCATCCCCTCAGAGCCGCCTTTGCCGCCCGCTACATACTTATCCTCATAGCTCAAAATCTCATCGCTGGAAATCGGCTCCTCGCACTCCGACGCCTCCGCGTGTTCGTAGTCGCCCAGCACCGCACAGTTGATCTCCCGCAGGTTCATGATCGCGTGCTCGACCAGCACGCGCGGCCCGAACGTAAAGGCATACTCCAGAGCTTCCGTCAGCGCCTCCCTGTCCTTTGCGACCTTGATGCCCACGCTGGAGCCAAGATTGACGGGCTTGACGATCGCGGGATAACCGATCCGCTTCTCTATCCTGTCACAGGCTTCCGTCTCGCCGCGCTCATATTCTTTCACATTCAGGGTCACACAGTCGAGCACGGGAATGTCGTTGTCCTTGAGTACGGTCTTCATCACATACTTATCCATCGTCACCGCCGACGCCGCGACGTCGCACCCGGCAAACGGAACATTGTAATGCCGCAGGAATCCCTGCAGTGAGCCGTCCTCCACGTTGGCGCCGTGTACCACGGGGAAAGCCACATCAATCTGTGCCACAACGGAATTCCCCATCTTCTTTACGGGATAGCGAATCAGCTGCAGTTTTCCCTGTTCACACAGAAAGAAAACCCTGACGCTTTTTTTGAGCAGTTCCGGAATATTTCTGTAGTTGGCGATATCGCCGACCGCCTCGCCCGTATAGAGTTCGTTCTCTTTCGTGATATAGATCGGTATCGGTTCATACTTATCCCGGTCAAAGGCATTGTACGCCTGCAGTCCTGAGATAACCGAAACCTCGTGTTCCACGCTCTTGCCGCCGAAGAATACACCCACTCGAATTTTCATCTTTTCCACTCCCAAAATCCTGTCCCCGATCTGCCTTACGCATAATTGTCTGGCAGATCGTTCTCGATCAGGACAATTTTCTGCCTCTCGTCCGGAATCGCATTGACCATCTGAAAGGCTTCCTGAATCGTGTTCACTACAATCATATGGCCGCCGGCAAAACCGGCTTCTTTCAGGCCGTCCTGAATCGGCCGCGTCTGCTCTTTGCCGACCAGCACGGCATAATCGCACTTGTCGGCCGCATATACGCCCACTTCTTTATTCTCGTCATACTGCTTATCTCCCAGCTCTACCATGCCGGGCGTCACCAGAATGCGGAGCTCCTTAAACATCGCCAAGGTATCCAGCGCCGCCTTGAATCCGGTTTTATTGGAGTTGTATGCGTCATCCAGCAGAATGCGGTCCCCCTGCCTGATCAGCTGCAGTCTGTGCGGCACGCTCTCCAGCTGCTTCACCGGATAGCGCAGCTTCTCCATAGGAATTCCCAGCGTGTGCGCCACCGCAATCGCGCCCGCGATATTCTGTACGTTGTGGCTGCCCACCAGACGGGTGTGAAACTCATACTCATCCCCGCGTTCGTCCCGCATCTTAAAGGATGAACCGGCCGGTGACACCGCGATATCGTAAGCGCGAAAGGTAATGTCATCTCCCCGGATACCGTAGCTGATTACCTGTCTGTCGGTTCTGTGCGCCCTGATATATTCGTTATCATAATTCAGAAATACTCTGCCTTCCGCCGGAACCGCATCGGCCAGTTCAAACTTCGTGGCAATAATATTGTCGATCGTGTGAAAACTCTGTAAATGCTGCGGGCCGATGGAAGTGATAATGCCGTAATCGGGATGCACCAGGTCGCAGATTTCCCGAATATCGCCCACTTCTCTGGCCCCCATCTCACAGACAAAAATCTCATGATAGGGTCTGAGCTGTTCCCTGATCGTCCTGACGACGCCCAGTGTGGTATTGTAATTCCCCGGCGTGTGCAGCACATTGTACTGCACGGAAAGCAGTGTGCTCAGAAAATATTTGACGCTGGTCTTGCCGTAGCTGCCGGTCACGCCGATGATTTTCAGATTTGGCATCTCCCGCAGAATACGCGCCGCGTCATTGATATAATATCTGTCTATCGCCCGCTCAAGCGGCCTGTTGAGCAGATTCACAAACAGGATCAAAAAAGGCTGCGTCAAAAACAGAAACAGCAGAATACACATGCACGCCTGCAGCCTGTGGCTGGAGAAAAACAGAGCCGCCAAAATCGCCACAGCATAGAGCAGGGCGGAAGTGACAAGCATTCTCTTCACCCGCTTTGTGTACACGAGAGGTTTTTTGGCCGGCTGCGTTTGATTCACCAGTATGGTCATGATATTCATCAGGCATGCCGCAATCAGACATCCCGTATTGCCGATCAGCAGAAGCGGCAGCGCGATAAGCGCATAAAGGCTCTTCCCCAGCAGTCTGCCTACATTGCTGTGGAGACGGAGCCACTGGCCATACTCCGCCGGCTTGTAGGAGTTCTCCTGAAACATATGCACAATATACCGCTCATACCGCACCATTCCCACGGCAAAAAGCAGAAACCACGCCACAATGAGAATCGCGTCAAACCTATTCGTCATAAATAATATTCCTACTCGCTCCTGTCCTGTCATACCGATCTATGAAGCAAAAAATGCCGTCAGCGCGCCGTGTACTTTCGCCGCCTGCTCCGCATAGGAAAAATGTCCGGCTCCCTCGCAGACGACCAGCCCCGCATCGGGAATCAGTTCTTCCATTCTCCTGCCATCCGCAAGCGGTGTCGCCGTGTCCTGATCTCCCCAGATGAGCAGCGTCGGACACCGCAGCAGATGTATCAGCGGCTCCAGATCTTCATTCACCACTTTCACCAGCGTCGCGCGCATCGTCGGCGTCGCGCTGTTATAATCTGCAGAGCCCCGTCTGCGGCGCATATTGTCCACGGCATCGGGATAGAGGAAACGTAGCACTTTCGTGCTCATGAGAGCCCTGGCGGCCTTGTAGCATCTGAGGCTCACCCGCTGCCGGAGTGTCTTCTTCGGCAGGATGCCCGCGCTGTCAATCAGCACCGCCCTCTCGATGATGAATGGCAGATTCTCTCTGGCATTCAGCTTAAACAATACCCTGCCGCCGAAAGAGTGCACTACGACACTGAATCTGCGCAGTTCAAAGGAAGCGATAAATTTGATGATAAAATCCACATAGTCGTCCACACACCATGCTGCAGGCGGCTCGGAGGTCCTGCCGAAGCCCGGCATATCCGGCGCGATCACCCTGTGATTCTGTGAAAGCACCTGAATGATACCCGCATACAGGGTGATGTTCGCGCCCCAGCCGTGGAGAAGCAGCACCACATCGCCCTCCCCCTCGTCTATATAATTTACCGCTATCGAATCAATCTTCTTAACCACGATCTCTCCAGATGTCCCTGCATTTCGGACATTACTATGATATACCTATGCCTGTATTTTGGCAATTATGTTTCTGCCCGCCGCTGTGCAAAAAATGCTCACGAAGCCCGCCGCAGACTACTCGCACGACGCAAGCATCCCATCCACGATCTCCGGATACAAAAACCGGCAGACCATCCTGCGGAACAGCCCGAAATTTTCTCCACTGCCCGTGAAAGAATTATTGTCCCACCAGCAGCACGTGATTCCACGCTCACGCGCCGCTGCCACATAGTAAGACGCATAGTCTGTTCTCGCCTGCAGATTGCCGTCTTTATCCCGCGCGCCGAACTCATCAATCACCACGCCGACGCCGTTTTTCACATATCTCTCATAGAGTTCATCCATCATATTGTCGATCTCGGAAGTGCTGGCCGCACTGTCCGCGCTCCACTGATCGGTACTGCCCGCCTCGCCCGCGGCCTGCAGCGCGAAGTTGTAGGGAACATAGCCGTGCACTTCCACGAGGATCTTATCGGTGTTGCCCTCAATATCCTGCGGCAGCACAAAATACTCGTTGGTCGCCCCCTGCAGGGAAGCCGCATATCCCGGCACAAGAAGATAGCGGCTCTCATTCCTGCCTCCGGCGGCCCGTACCGTATCCACAAATACCTGATTCAGTTCGTTGATGCACTGTACCGCCTCCACGCACTCCGGTTTATTCATGTCAAGCCACCACTCGTTCGCGCTGCCGACCAGCCTGGGCTCATTCATCCCCTCCATAATCAGGTGCTCGTCATAATCCGCAAACCGCGTCGCCACCTGAAACCAAATCGCCGCCACATACGCTTCGGACTGTTCGAGATACCTGATTGCCGGATACATATAGTTCACGGAGTTGTCATGATGAATATTGATGATGACATACATATCGTCGTCTATTGCATAATCCACAACTTCCTGCACCCGGTCCAGCCACGCTTTGCTGATCGTATAACTGCCGTCGTCCGACACATGATTATGCCACGACACCGGAATCCGTATCGTCCGAAATCCCGCGTCGCTGATCGCGTCTATCATCTCTCTCGTGGTCAGTACCTTGCTCCACTCCGTCTCGTAAGACAGTTCGTCCTCCTTGTTCACATCCGTGTAGGCATCAAAAGTATTGCCAAGATTCCAGCCAAGTTTCATATCTTCCACAAATTCCAAGGCATTCACCGCCTCCTGTGCCGTTTCGGTATTCGTCTGCATATCCGCTTCCTCTGTGCCTGCCTCCCCGTTTTCCGTCACAGCCTCAGCCGGCTGCTCCGTCAAAGTCTGCCCGCTCTCCGCAGCCGCCTCGCCATCCGTGTCGGCCTCTTCTTCTGTGTCCGCGGAATCCGTATCGGAAACGACGGACTGTGCCGCCGCATCTTTCTCCGCTTCCCTTTTCGTTCCACAGCCGCCCGCAGTGAACACCATGATGCAGACCGCGCTCAGCATAAACATCCTCTTTTTCATGATATCTCCTCTTCCCGGCGGCAGCGAAGCGCCAGACTCGCGCCGTCCCTGTCATTACGGTTTCAACATTCCTATGATATTCCGTATCGTGCCCCAGTCCGCCTCATCCCACGGAAGCACACGATACCAGTAAGCGAACATACAGAGTATATTCCAGGCAATGCACAGCGCGCAGTATGCGTACACTCCGCAGGCAGCCGCCTTATATCTGCCGCTTCCGCCATCGCGCCGCCTCATCTCCTCCAGCCGGCTGAAAATATACGCCAGAAAGACAGTGAACAGGCACATGAAATCGACCGCCACTCTCTGCCCGTAAGAGCCGCCATAGTACCACGACCACCATGCGCTGGACACATAGACAATCACCAGAAAAAACACCACCAGGCCCGTATACAGCTGCCGCCGTCTTTGAAATGCCAGAATCATACCTGCCACCGCCAGCAGAAGAAGCGGGCTCCAGAAAAACAGCCCTTTTCTCACACTGAACAGAAAATTCGCAAGCTGCGGCTGAAGCCAGTAAAATGATTCGCCTCCATAAGAATACACAAACCAATGTCCGGTAGCCGTATGCCAGTACAGCAGCTGTGGGAATATCGTCACGCATCCCGCCAGAATAATCGGCACCGCCCGGCGCGGATTCAGTACCGTAAGCATCCTCTCTCTAAGGGTCCGCCAATCGCGGACGCCATAGAGGACATAGGTCAGCACAAACAGGATATTGGTGTTGCGGCACATAAAAATCAGGCCGGCCAGCAGGCCAAAGATACAGGTTTGCCACAGTTTATTCTTCTTTTCTCTGTCGCGCTCTTCATACCAGCACAGATAAAACAGAAACAAATTGAACAGAAAATAGGAATAAACATGTGAAAAACAGGCATCATACGATGCGTAGTGGAACAGATTCGTCCCATAGGTGATCACCGCACACGCAAGCAGCGATACCTGTCCGGAGAATCCCAGAAAACGCCGCAGGAGCATGTACAAAAGCAGAGTGCCCACAACCCAGTAACAGACTCCCCCAAAGAGTATCATGTACTGATACAGATTAGAATATCCGGTCGCCGTGACACTTCCGGTCAGCGCGTCCCTCAGCAGGGAGAGCAGGTGTGCCGTAAAGAAGAAAGGACTCTCCATGATGGCTACACCGACCGGATATTTGTCCACCTTACCCCCCCCCGCTTCGGTCAGGTCCAGCGGATGCTCCCAGCCCTCCACGAACTGAAAACTAAAATCTCCGTAAATGAGCGCCGGCAGATAAACATAATAACCAAAACCGTCGGAATACACTTTTGGCGCATTCAGCACCTTGACATGGTACACCCATACAATGCTGCAAGCCATCAAAAATGCCGTAAGCAATAGGAATCCCGTCAGTGCCTTTTCCTGCCGAAGCCATCCGGCCAATCGTCCGTGCGGTTTCTTCTGTCCGCTCATGTTTTGGTTCTCCATCCTATCCTGCCTGCACTCCTGTCTGTTTTTGCTGTAATAATGCGCACTGCATGCAGTCTTACCGCAAATATCCTGCACATGAAAAGTTTACCCTATTTTCACAAAATATGCAACGGATTACCTCCCCACATAATCCTCATAATCCCTCTCGCTCGCGAACAGCATGTATACCCCGTTCACATATCCCATATAACCGCTCTCTACCGCATAACCTTTCATATTTCTTATCTCCTTTCCCAGATACATCCGAACTCTTGTTCTGGTATAAGGATATAAAAAATAGAGTCCCATATTCAGGACTCTATATAACCGTTTCGCGGATTTTTCGAATGATGCGCGCAAGCGTCTCCGCCACGGTATCGATCTCCTCCATCGTATTCTCCTCTCCGATCGTCAGTCGCAGAGAACCTTTCGCCAGTTCAGGCGCGAGGCCGACAGCCCGCAGCACATGGGAAGGATCGAGCGAGCCGGAAGCGCATGCCGAGCCGCTGGAAGCGCAGATCGACTCCATATCCAGCATAATCAACACCGTCTCTCCCTCCACGCCCGCAAAGCTGACATTCACATTGCCCGGCAGTCGCTTAGTCGGGTGTCCGTTCAGCCGCACATCCGGGATTTCCCGCAGCAGCCGTTCGATCAGGCGATCCCGCAGCACCGTCTCCCGCTCCGCTTTCTCCTCCATCGTGCGGTATGCGCGCTGCACCGCGGCCTCCATACCGACGATACCTGCCACATTCTCCGTCCCCGCGCGCCTGCCGCGCTCCTGCTGCCCGCCGTGCATGAAAGAGCGAAGTTTTGCTTTCCTGCCGACATAGAGAAAGCCGACGCCTTTCGGCCCGCCGAATTTATGTGCGCTGGCGGAGAGCATATCGATATGGCAGCCCGCCGCGTCAATCGGAAGCTGACCGTATGCCTGCACGGCGTCGGTATGAAACAGGATGCCGCGTTCCGCGGCGATCTCTCCGATCTCGCGGATCGGCTGAATCGTCCCGATCTCATTGTTGGCATACATGACGGAAATCAGTATCGTATCGGGACGTATCGCTCGTTTTAACCGTTCCGGATCGACCAGTCCGTCCGCGTCCACGTCCAGATACGTGACCGCAATTCCCTGCTTCTCCAGGTATTCGCATGTCCGCAGAACGGCATGGTGCTCAATCTTTGAGGTGACGATGTGTCCTCCTCTGCCGCGGTACGCCTCGCAAGCCGCCTTGAGGGCCCAGTTGTCGGACTCTGTCCCGCCTGACGTAAAGTAAATCTCATTCGGCTCTGCCCCGAGCGTCCCGGCAATCGTCTCCCTTGCCCGCATCAGCGCGCGCTTGCTCTCGCTTCCCAGCCTGTATATTCCTCCCGCGTTTCCGTAATATTCCGTGAAATACGGCAGCATGGCCTCCACGACTTCCGGCGCCGTCCTCGTTGTGGCCGCGTGATCCAAATAAATCATGTCTGCGCTCCCTCTTTTCGATCCAACAGCAGTTCTTCCATATCCCGCAGCGCCGCCTCCGTCACCGTAAGCAGCGTCTCCTCGTCTTTCTCAATCACGCCGCACTTTCTGTAACGCAGCCGAAACTCCGGCGTTCCTTTCGGATCAAAACTCATTCTGCCTCCATATTTCTGCAGGAGGAGCGGAATGTTTTCCACCCGGACGGGCGCGTCCGTGCGCAGTAAAAAGCTGATCGTCTCATTCTTGCCTTTCACCTCAGGCATATACAGCCTGTGCGCCTGAGAGCGAATCAGCGCGATCCGCAGCAGATTCTCCGCGGATTTCGGGATTCCGCCAAAACGGTCAAGCAGCTCTTCTCTCATATCCTCGCACTCCCTCTCGTCCTCAAGCCCGGCGATGCGCTTATAGATATCCAGCTTCTGCACCTCGTTGACGATATAGGAGGGTGGAATGTAAGCGTCCACATCCAGGTCTATACTTGTATTGAAGTCCTCTATCGCAGAGATGCCTTTGCGGTTCTTAACCGCCTCGTTCAGCATCTTGCAGTACAAGTCGTAACCCACCGCCTGCATATGGCCGTGCTGCTTTGCCCCCAGCAGATTCCCCGCGCCGCGTATCTCCAGGTCGCGCATGGCAATCTTGAAACCGCTGCCCAGATCGGTAAACTCCCTGATCGCCTCCAGCCTTTTCTCCGCCACTTCCTTGAGCATCTTATCTCTCCTGTACATCAAAAAAGCGTAAGCCGTGCGGTTGGAACGTCCCACGCGCCCTCTGAGCTGGTACAGCTGCGACAGGCCCATCTGGTCAGAGTCATGAATGATCATCGTATTCACGTTGGAGATATCCAGTCCCGTCTCGATGATCGTGGTGGACACCAGCACATCGATCTCCCCATCGATAAAGTCGTACATGATGCGCTCCAGTTCCGTTTCTTTCATCTGCCCGTGAGCAAAAGCTACGTTTGCCTCGGGCACGAGCTTCCGAATCGCGGCGGCGATATCCGCAATATTGTTGACCCTGTTGTAGACATAGTAGACCTGACCCTGCCGGGAGAGTTCACGGACGATGGCCTCCCGCACCAGTTCTTCATTGTACTCACAGACAAAAGTCTGAATCGGCTGTCTGTCGCCCGGCGCCTCCTCCAGCACGCTCATGTCCCGTATCCCGATCAGGCTCATGTGCAGCGTCCGCGGGATCGGTGTCGCCGTCAGCGTGAGCACGTCCACATTCTCTTTCAGCTTCTTGATCTTTTCCTTGTGGGACACGCCGAAACGCTGTTCCTCATCTATGATCAACAGTCCCAGGTCCTTGTACCGCACATCCGCGGACAGCACGCGGTGTGTGCCGATCACGATATCCACCATGCCTTTCCTGATATCCGCCACGGTCTTTTTCTGTTCCGCCGCCGTGCGGAAACGTGACAGCAGATCTACCCGCACGGGAAAATTTTTCATTCTCTGGACAAACGTATTGTAGTGCTGCTGGGCGAGTATTGTCGTAGGCACGAGGTAGACGACCTGCTTGCCTTCCTGCACTGCCTTGAACGCCGCGCGGAGCGCGACCTCCGTCTTCCCGTACCCAACATCTCCGCAGATCAGGCGATCCATAATCTTACCGCTCTCCATGTCCGCCTTGGTGGCGGCGATGGCAGCCAGCTGATCCTCCGTCTCCTCGAACGGAAACATCTCTTCAAACTCTCTCTGCCAGACCGTATCCGCACCGTATCGATAGCCCTGGCTCTGCTGCCTGACGGCATATAATTCCACCAGGTCCTGCGCAATCTCATCCACGGCCTCGCGTACTCTGGACTTCGTCCTGCTCCACTCCTGCGTGCCGAGTTTGTTGAGTTTCGGTCTGCTGCCGGACTCCGCCGAGGCATACTTCTGAATCACGTCCAGCCCCGTGGCGAGCACATAGAGAATCCCGCCGTCACGATAGGAGATCTTGATGTAGTCCTTGACAATCTTATCGACCTCCACTTTCTCAATCCCCTGATAGACGCCGAGTCCGTGGCTCTCGTGCACCACGTAATCCCCCACGTGCAGCTCATTGAAATCGTTGATTTTCTGTCCCTGATAGATTTTTTTCTTTTTCTTTTTCTTCTTCTCAGCCCCGAAGATATCGCTCTCCGATACGACCAGAAACTTGATGAGCGGATACTCAAATCCTTTGAGCACCCTGCCGTAATACGTCATAACTTCCCCTGGCTGAACCTCCCGCATCGGGTCCTCGCTGTAGAAAGCGCTGATCTCCTGATCCCGAAGATCCTCGGCCAGGCGCTTCGCCCGTGTCCGGGAACCGGACAGAAGCAGGACGCGGTATCCCCTCTTCCGATAGCTCTGCAGATCCTTGACCAGCGCCTCAAAACTATTATTGTAGGACGACAAACTTCTGGCCTGCAGATCATATTTTGCCTCCGTCTTAAAAAGAGGATTTTTGCTTTCCATCATGGAGAGGGATACCACTCTGCCGCGTGCCAGGCGCGCCGCAGTCTCTTCCGCGCTGTAGAGGATATCCGCCTGCCCCGGCAGAATATATCCTTTCTCCACACGGTGCATCATGCTCTCGCGAAATTCCAGTTCCACCGCCGCGGCATGCTCTTTCACGCGCAGCGGTTCCTCGATGAAGACACAGCTTTTGTCTGCCTCGAAGCAATCCGCAAACGAAGAAAGCACCGGACAGAAATAGCGCACATAGCTCTCCAGATTCACGGCGTTTTGTGAGAATCCCAGTTCCAGCAGCTGCTCGGCCAGTTCCCTCACCTGTGTCTCGATACGGTGCGCCTCCTCCGGCTTTCCCTCCTTGCGGAGCGCCGCGGCACAGGTCTTACACTCTGCCTGAATCTTCCCGATACCGTCGCGCAGCTGTTTTTCCGGCAGGATCAGTTCTGTCGCCGGATAGACCGATATGGATTCCAGTTTCTCAATCGACCGCTGGCTTAAAAGATCAAAGCTTCGTATGGACTCTACGTCCTCTCCCCACAGCTCTATACGGTATGGGTTTTCCTCCGTCAGGTCGAAGATGTCCACAATGCCCCCGCGGATGCTGAACTGTCCCGGCGCTTCCACCTGATAATTCTTCTCATACCCCAGCTCCACAAGCTGTGCCGCCAGCTCGCTCTCCTCGACGCGGCTCTGTTTATCCATGTGAATCACGTGTTCTTTCCACGCAGACACAGCCGGCTGCGGCGCCATCAGCGCGTCATAGGTCGTGATCACCGTGACCGGCTTTCCCTCTGTCAGTCTCCGCAGACATTTGATCCGCTCCGTCGTCAGCTGATTGCCGTGAATATCCGCCTGAAAAAAAATCAGATCCTTAGCCGGGTACAGCATGACGTTTCTGTCATAGAACTTGTAGTCCTCATACAACTCCTTGGCCCGCAGGTCGCTGAACGTCACAATCATGTTGTAGCGGAATTTCTCACTCAATCCGTAGATCACATGCAGTTTCTGGGAATCCACACAGCCGCTGAGCGCCACCGAGACTTTCTCCCGCGCCAGCATTCTTTTTACTTCCTCATAAGCCCCCAATTCCTCCAGGGGAGCAAGCAACGCTCTCACATCAAACCTCCGTGCTTCTGGTTAAAACGGTTCATCGCTGCGTCCGCGCCCTCCGCAATCATCATCTCCACCGCTTCAGCCGCGCGTCCGGCACTCTCGTCCATGATCTCTCTCTCTTCCGCCGGAAAATGCCCCAGCACATAATCCACCAGATCATATCCCTCCGGCTTATCTCCCACCCCCATCCGCACACGCTGAAATTCGTCGTGTCCGAGATGGAGGATAATATTTTTGAGCCCGTTGTGTCCGCCGGCGCTTCCTTTTTTACGAATGCGGATCTGCCCCACATCCAGACTGATATCGTCCGATATCACAATCAGTTCGCTCCTGACATCCACCTTATAGAAGTCCACGACTTCCCTGACGCTCTCCCCGCTCAGATTCATATAGGTCTGCGGTTTGACCAGAACGACTTTTTGCCCGCCAACGATTCCCCTGCCGACCAGCGCCTTGTGCTTCCGCTCGCTGACGTCGATATGATTCTTGGCGGCAATCACATCGATCACGTCAAAGCCGATATTGTGTCTTGTATTCTGATATTTGCTGTCCGGATTGCCCAGACCGACGATAATGTACATGGTGTAACCTCTCACTGTCACTATTGATTTCTCTCATTTTATCAACATTTCCCCATTTCCACAAGGAATAATTCCCCACAAGAAAAGAGACGCTGTATGCGTCCCTTTTCCCTCCACACTATGCATTGCTACTCATCATCAGGTTCTAGTAAAGCCTTCTCATAACTCTCCAGAATGATCCTCTGGATCTTGTCACGAGTCTCTGAATTGATCGGATGAGCAATATCCCGATACTCACCGTCATTCGCTTTCTTACTGGGCATTGCAATGAAAAGACCCTTTTCACCCTCAATCACTTTAATGTCATGTACTACGAATTCATCGTCCAGAGTAATTGAGACGATTGCTTTCATTTTGCTGTCTTGAGTCATTTTGCGCACGCGGACATCAGTAATTCTCATGAGCTCAGCCTCCTTATCATATGATACCGGACAGGGACCTGCCGGTTTTCACAAGCTTTTCCACACAAGTCATACTCATCAAGCCACGTAGCTTGTAATAAACATTTAGTTAGTTCATAACCCCATGCCTCTTACACAATACTTGATACCGATAATAGCAACCGCCCTCCATCATAAGATTAAATCACGTATCTGTCATTATGCTCCACTACAATCTCGATTCCGTTCTCCCCTTTATGGTAAGAGTTCGCCCGTATCGTTCCTCTGCTCTCCACGATACAGTTCTCAATATGTGTATTATCCCCGATATACACATCGTTCAGAATGATGGAATTTTTGATGTAGCAGTTGTTACCGATATATGTCTTCTTGAAGATCACGGAGTCTTCCACCTTGCCGTTCACGATACAGCCGCTGGAGATCAGGCTGTTGCTGATGCTTGCTCCCGTATTGTATTTGGCAGGGGGCAGATCGTCCACTTTGGAATAGATGTCAGGATACTGCCGGAAGAAATAATTTCTGATCTCCGGTTTTAAGAAATCCATATTTGTCTTATAGTAATCCTCCACCGTGGCGATATTGCTCCAGTAATCTTTGATCTTGTATCCGTAGATACGCTTCATATTCTTATAGCGGATCAGAATGTCTTTGACAAAATCGTATCTGTCCTCCTCCGCACACTTCTCAATCATCTCGATCAGCTGACGTCTTCTGACGACATAGATACCGCAGGAAATCGTGTTGGAATTCGCCACGATGGGCTTCTCCTCAAATTCCTCAATGCGGCACTCCTCGTTCATCTTGATCGTACCGAATCTGTCCACGTTGACATCGGGCGCCATATCCTTGCAGACTACAGTGATATCCGCTTTCTTCTCAATGTGATACTCCAAAACTTCATTGTAATCCATCTTGTAGACACAGTCGCCGGAGGAGATCACCACATACGGCTCATGGCTGTTTTTCAGGAAAGCCAGATTCTGCGCGATGGCATCTGCCGTGCCGCGGTACCACACGCTGCTCTCCGCCGTCACCGCCGGTGTGAACACGAACAAGCCACCCTGCTTGCGGCCGAAATCCCACCACTTGGAGGAACTCAAATGTTCGTTCAGGCTGCCCGCGTTGTACTGCGTGAACACCGCCACTTTGTTGATACGCGAGTTAGACATATTGCTCAGCGCAAAGTCGATGCTTCTGTAACTGCCCGCGATGGGCATCGCGCATACCGCGCGCTTCTGCGTAAGTTCCTTGATCCTGTGATTATTACCGCCTGCTAAGACAATTCCAATCGCTCTCACTGTTTATCACCTGCCTTAATCAAAGATTTTCCGCTCGGAAGACTGCCGTCTGTATAGTCCTCCGCGCTCGTCTCGCCGAAAACGACGGAATTCTTACCGATGGTAACACCTTTCGGGATCACGCTCTTCTCTCCGATCGCCACGAGTCCGTGATTGTAAATGTGGGGATCCGTCTCATGCGGCACTTCCTCCCCGACGCCGATCTTGACATCGTCCTCGACCAGAACATTCTCGGCGATAATCGCCTTATAGACTTCGCAGTTGCCGCATATCTTCGTCTCGTTCATGATAATGGAGTCCCGGACAACCGTGCCGGCGCCGATCGTCACGCCGCAGCCAATCACCGAATTGTATACCTGTCCGTAGATTTCCGAGCCCTCGCCGATAATACTCTTCTCCACCACACTGTCGGCAGCCAGATACTGCGGCGGCAGAATCTCACTTCTCGTATAGATCTTCCAGTATTCCTCATAGAGGTTGAATTCCGGCACGAGATCGATCAGCTCCATATTGGCTTCCCAGTAGGAGTTAAGCGTTCCCACATCTTTCCAGTACCCGTTAAATTCATAGGCATAAAGAGGTGATCCTTTGGAATGACAGTAGGGAATAATATGTTTGCCGAAATCCAGTCCCGGCTGTTCCGCATTCGTGAGCAGCGCTTCTTTCAGCGTCTTCCAGCTGAAAATATAGATACCCATCGATGCCAGATTACTTCTCGGATTGGCAGGTTTCTCCTCAAAGTCCACGATCTTGTGATCCTGATCCGTGATCATGATGCCGAAGCGCTTCGCCTCCTCCATCGGCACGGGCATAACGGCGATAGTCACTTCCGCTCCGTTCTGCTTGTGGAAGTCAAGCATCACTTCATAGTCCATCTTATAGATATGATCGCCGGATAAAATCAAAACATACTCCGGATTAAAACTTTCCATATAATCCAGATTCTGGTAGATCGCGTTGGCCGTACCCGTATACCACTCACTGTTTGCGCTCTTCTCGTAGGGCGGCAGAACCGTCACACCGCCGATATTCCTGTCTAAGTCCCACGGAATACCGATCCCGATATGTGTGTTCAGGCGAAGCGGCTGGTACTGGGTCAGCACACCCACGGTGTCAACGCCGGAATTGATACAGTTACTGAGCGGAAAGTCAATGATTCTATATTTACTGCCAAAAGAGACTGCCGGTTTTGCTACTTTTGACGTAAACACACCCAATCTGCTTCCCTGACCGCCAGCTAAGAGCATGGCAATCATTTCTTTCTTAACCATCATATCACCTCTTATTTCTATATATTTTAATATAAATATAAATTATATCCGCTCGTGTATACTTGTATTGTTTCATAATTATAACACAGTCTTTCGGGAAAGTGAATATAATTTGCCAAATTTATTCGCATGCAATTCTCTTTCTTGTGTTAATAATATACAATATTTCGCCGCAAATTTCAATATATTTGTTCACTTTTAACATGACGCGTAATTTCTATTGGTTTTTTTATACGAAATGAGTATAATACTAATAAAAAAGCATATCAGGGAGACATCATGTATCAAATCAATTTTAACGATCCGATCCACATATATTTCATCGGCATCGGCGGCATCAGTATGAGCGGCCTCGCCGAAATCCTGCTGTCCGAAGGGTTTCATATCTCCGGCTCGGACAGGGCGCCGTCGCCGCTCACCCGCGGACTGGAACAGAAAGGCGCGCGGATTTTCTACGGACAGCGCGAGGAAAACATTACCGCCGACATCGATCTCGTCGTGTACACCAGCGCGATCAGGCCGGATAATCCGGAGATGACCGCAACGGCCGGACTGGGAATCGCCTCGCTGACTCGCGCACAGCTTCTGGGACAGATGATGAAAAATTACAAAACTCCCGTCGCCGTCAGCGGGACCCACGGCAAGACGACCACCACATCCATGATCTCACAGATCTTACTGGAAAACGGCGACAATCCCACCCTCTCCATCGGCGGGATCTACAAACCCATCGGCGGCAATATCCGCGTCGGCGGAAAAGACCGCTTCGTCACGGAGGCCTGTGAGTACACCAACAGTTTCTTAAGCTTCTATCCGAAAATAGGCATCATCCTTAATATAGAAGAAGACCATCTCGACTTTTTCAAAGATATCAGCGATATTCGCAGTTCCTTTCACCGTTTCGCCCGCCTGATTCCCGCGGACGGGGCGCTGATCATCAACGGCGCCATAGAGCGGGTCGCAGAGTTGACAGACGATCTTGCCTGCAGGGTTATCACGTTCGGCCCCTCCGCGGATTTCGACTATTATCCGGCCGATATCGTCTACGACGAAGCGGGTTGTCCCTCCTTTCATCTTATGCGCCGGGACGACAAAGAAGAAGTAATATCTCTGCGCGTGCCCGGAGAACACAACGTCTACAACGCCCTCGCGGCGGCGGCGCTGGCTGATCTGCTCGGCATCGCGGACGACGTGACCGCGGCAGCGCTCTCGCACTTCGGCGGCACCGACAGACGGTTTGAGTACAAAGGACAGGTAAACGGCGTCACTGTCATCGACGATTACGCGCATCACCCGACGGAGATCCGCGCGACGCTTCTGGCTGCCCGGAATTATCCCCACAGACGTATCTGGTGCGTGTTTCAGCCTCACACCTACTCCCGCACCAAAGCTTTCCTGCATGAGTTTGCCGAAGCTCTGTCCCTGGCCGACGAGATCGTCCTCGCAGACATCTATGCCGCCAGAGAGACGGACACTCTGGGCATCAGTTCACAGACGCTCCAGGCGGAGATTGAAAGTCTCGGACATTCCTGCCGCTACTTTCCCTCCTTTGCGGAAATCGAAAATTTTCTTCTGACAAATTGCACAAAGGATGATTTGTTGATAACTATGGGAGCCGGAGATGTCGTAAAAATCGCCGAAAATCTTCTGCGGAAATAATTATTCACAATATCCACAGAAAGGAGCCGCGTCCCCCGCCGCTCTTCTGTGGATATTTCTGTGTAAAAAATATTCCGAAATTTCAACGCCTCCGAAAAGTTATCCACGTCGTCCACACCGTCCTGCGTTTTGACCGCCATTTGTTTATGGCAGTTTGCCTATATCATTTCAGATGCCGCTATGCTATAATGCATCATGTACTCTTCATGAGTGCGCAATGCGTTCTTTCAGGGAACCGGGTGGGGTGGTACTATAATGGGTCATTTGACGATTTATCAGGATAATTATGTGAATTCTACGGTGATTTCCAACCGTTTTATTGACGAATACATGGATGAGGCCAACGACGCGCAGCTCAAGATCTATCTGTATCTGATCCGCATGATGAGCGCAAGGCTGTCCACAAGCATTTCCGACATCGCGGACAAATTCAACTATACGGAAAAAGATGTCATGCGCGCTCTGAAATATTGGGAGAAGAAGCGCCTGCTTGCCTTGGAGTACGACGACCGCAAGAACGTCACCGGCATTCATCTGATGGATTTCGCGCCGCTTCCGGTCATTCCCGCGGCGGCTCCCGTGCCGACGGTGTCCGCTTCAGGCTCTGCGCCGCTCGCCTCCGTCGTGCCCATCTCCCCGCGGGAGAATCCCTATGTAAAGCCTAACTACACGCTGGATGAGCTGAAAGCGTTCAAATCGGACGAAGCCACCTCGAGGCTTCTCTTTATCGCGGAGCAGTATCTCAAAAAGACGCTGAGCCCCAATGAAATCCGCACGATACTGTTTATCTCGGACAAGCTCGGCTTCTCCGAAGACCTGATCGATTATCTGATCCAGTACTGCGTCGGCAGAGACAAGCGAGATCTGCGCTACATCGAAAAAGTGGCGATCAGCTGGGCACAGCAGGGTATCACGACGCCTGAGCAGGCCGCCGGTCTTGCCGGCAAATACGACAAATCCGTGTACGACATCATGAAAGCGCTCGGCAAAAACAGCGTCCCGACCGAGACGGAGGCCGCCTACATCGCACGCTGGAGAAACGAGTACGGATTCGAGGCCGACGTGATCTTCTCAGCCTGTGAGCGCACGGTGCTCGCCACGGACAGCCACCGCTTCGAATACGCGGACAGCATCTTAAACAGCTGGCGCAAAGCCGGCGTACACCACAAGAGCGATATTCGGGCTCTGGACGAAACCTATCACCGCTCCAAAGCCTCCAAAAACACCGCTGTCTCCGGCAACGCTTTCAATCAGTTTAAGCAGAACAGCTATGATTTCGACCTGTTGGAGAAAGAGCTTCTGAGCAACTAAGCGCCGCAGCACCGTTTGAATCCGCAGCGCGACCTGCAGACAGAAGAGAAGGAGTCCGGCCGTGTCACTGACAAACGCCCAATACGATATGATCCTTTATCAATATGAGATGAGGCAGCGAAAAAGCAGACATGACATGCAGAAACGTCTGGCTTACGTCCACGATCACATTCCCGGCTACCGGGAACTGGAGGATGCTGTCGCCTCTGTCTCCGTAGAACAGGGGCGGAAACTGCTCGACGGCGACAATGAGGCTATGGAGGATCTGCGGGATTCTCTGGCGGAGCTGTCCGGCCGCAAAGCACAGCTTCTGGAAGATCACGGCCTGCCCGCCGACTATCTCGAACCCGTCTACGAGTGTCCCGACTGTCAGGATACCGGATATATCGACGGCCAAAAATGCCACTGTTTCAAACAGGCGATGATCACGCTTCTGTATGAGCAGTCCAATATACAGGAAATGCTGCGGACGGAAAACTTCGACGCTCTCTCCTATGAATATTATGAGGGCGAAGACCTCTCCCGTTTCAAAAATGCGGTAAACACCTGCAGAAATTTTATCAAAAATTTTAATTCCGACTACCATAATCTGTTTTTTTATGGTACAGTAGGTACGGGGAAATCATTTCTATCCGGCTGTGTCGCAAAGGAACTGATCGAAAGCGGCCATTCCGTAATTTATTTTAGCGCAACCGGTCTGTTTGACTTACTGTCGAAAAATTCCTTTGACTATAAAAATCGGGACGAGCTTCGCGCGACATATGCCGACCTGTATCAGTGCGATCTGCTCATCGTGGACGATCTGGGCACGGAACTGACCAATCAGTTCGTCACATCCCAGCTGTTCGCCCTCTTAAACGAACGGCATATGGGCAGAAAAGCGACGATCATCTCCACCAATCTGTCGCTGGAGGAGCTGCGCAACAGATATTCCGACCGTATTTTTTCCCGCATCACCAGCAACTATGAAATCTGTAAACTGTCAGGACAAGACATCAGGATGTACAAAAAACGACTGCTGAACAGAAAGTGAGGTTTCTCTCATGACCAGACGCGAAGAAAAAAGAAATCTGGAAACCATACCCGTCGGTTCCCTGGGACTGATCCCTATGGAGGGCTGCCGCTCTCTGGGGGAAAAAGTGGATTACTATCTCGTAAAGTGGCGTACCGAGCGCGAGAGCGAGCACAAAGATTCCCTCGCCTTCTCCGGCTACCAGCGCGACACTTATATTCTGGAGACGGCCGTGCCGCGATTCGGTTCCGGTGAGGCCAAGGGCGTGATCAAACAGTCCGTCCGCGGCTCCGATCTCTATATTCTGGTGGATGTGGCCAACTACAGCCTGACCTACTCTCTCTGCGGACATGAGAATCATATGTCACCAGACGACCACTATCAGGACTTAAAGCGCATTATCTCGGCGGTGGGCGGCAAAGCGAGACGCATCACCGTCATCATGCCTTACCTCTACGAGAGCAGACAGCACAAGAGAACAGCCCGCGAATCCCTCGACTGCGCCCTGGCGCTGCAGGAGATGGTAAATATGGGCGTGGACAATATCATCACTTTCGACGCTCACGATCCCCGCGTGCAGAACGCAATCCCCCTGCACGGTTTCGAGACGATTCAGCCCGCCTACCAGTTTATCAAGGGACTGCTGAACCATGTGAAAGGACTGCTTCTGGACAGTGATCACATGATGGTCATCAGCCCCGACGAGGGCGGCATGAGCCGCGCCATCTACATCGCCAATGTGCTCGGCCTGGATATGGGCATGTTCTATAAGAGAAGAGATTACACGCAGATCGTCAACGGCAGGAACCCCATCGTGGCGCACGAGTTTCTGGGTTCCAGCGTGGAGGGCAAAGACATGATCATCATCGACGACATGATCTCCTCCGGCGAGAGCGTGCTGGAAGTCGCCGCCGCGCTGAAAGAGCGCAACGCCAAGCGAATCTTCGTCTTCTCCACTTTCGGCCTCTTCACGGCCGGACTGGACCGCTTCGACAAAGCTTACGCCGACGGCACGATCTATCGGGTACTGACCACCAACCTGATCTACCAGACGCCGGAACTGCTTGCCCGCGAGTGGTACATCAACTGCGATATGAGCAAATATATCGCCTATATCATCGACACCCTGAACCACGATACCTCCATCAGCGATCTCTTAAATCCCGTGGAGCGCATCCAGTCGATCGTGGCGAGATACCATGCGGGGGAGCTGGATTGACACTGTTTTTCACACTATTTTCATTTGGGATATTTTAATTGATCTCGCATATAATAATATTGCTGAATGTTACTTTCTCAGGCAATCATTCGCTGACAAGCTGATGTCGAATCGCTTGACAAGTCGTTTTTGCCATGATATAGTGATTTCAGTGATCGTGTTGCGGAATACCTGCGAGGCCCGCAACCTGGGAAAGCCCCCGAGGGGGCTTTCTTGTATATTGGGAGAATTTTTATGTGTACTACAAACGACAAACCGTTTTTAACTTATGAACAGCAACTTCAAAAACTATCTGACAAAGGATTGACGATCCCCAGCCACGACAAAGCTATAGAACTCTTAAAAAAACACAGCTATTTCGCCCTCATCTCAGGATACAAAAAACCTTTTAAATCTAAAAGCGGCATATATAAACCGAATACCAGTTTAGACGACATTTATTCTCTCTATATCTTTGACGATACTTTGAGAACTGTTATTTTACGCAATATTTTGAAAGTAGAAAAACATATTAAATCACTCATATCCTATTCTTTCTGTGAAACTTACGGCGAAGATCAACAACAATATCTCAATGCAACGAGATATAACTATACTTCCTCTAACCAGGCAGATATCAATGATCTGATAGGTCGTCTATCCAAAATCGCTTCCGATCCTAAAGATTATTCTTATATACAACATCAGTTACGTAATCATGGAAATATCCCATTATGGGTCATGATGAAAGCCTTAACTCTCGGAACCGTATCAAAGTTCTATAGTTTTTTGCCCCAAAAGATTCAAGCCAAGGTGAGTATTGAGTTCCAATATATTACCGAAAGCGACCTTGTCCGCATGCTGGATCTGCTTGCCCGCGTCCGTAACGTATGTGCCCACAACGAACGTTTATTTAATTATCGCTACAATAAAGGCTCTATCCATGACACATATATACATCAGTATCTGCATATTCCCAGGCCGAATATTCAATATGCCAAAGGAAAACAAGATTTATTTGCAGTAATTATTGTACTTAAATATCTTCTAAGTCCTGAAGACTTTTCACAGTGCGTAACTGACATCAGTACGGCTCTCGACGCTCTTCTGCTGTCCACACGGCAGTTGCAAAGAGCGCAAATGTATAAATATATGGGATTCCCGAATAATTGGATAGAAATAAAAAATGCTCCTTATTCCGCAAAAGAATAAGCTGTCGATTCTGCCAGTGAAGCATAATGAACTTTCTAAGTGTAGCACGCAGCTCGTGCCGTCTCCACATTCTTCATAAGCTTTCCGGCAATTACTGCGAAATTTTTTCTTTGGGCCGGAAGCCATATTTTTTCATGAACTCCATAAATTTCATCAGCACCAGAAAGAGAACAATATCCACCAAAATTCTTAAACCCGCATTGATAAAACTGCTTCCCGTAATGCTCCACATAAAACCGACATAGCCATCCATTGTATGAACCCAGAGCATGTACATGGAATTTCTGCCCAGATATTTGAGCGGTGTCATTATTTTAATCCTCTCTGCCGCCGCGCTGAGATAGCAGAAAAACATGGTCCCCGCGATGGCCATAACATAGCAGAGCGGAAACAGCGTGTATCTCCTGCACGCCAGTTCGAGATAACTGGCTGTCACCATATGGCCCAAAAGCAGCGTGCTCCCCCAGATGACAAGCGACAACGCGCCATACAGATACATCCTGTGACGGATATCGATTTTTTTCAGAAAAACGCCCCACGCAAAAAACGGCATGACAGCAAGCGCTATGTCAAAGGAGAAAGGCAGCCACTGCAATTTTCCAAATGCCGCACCACTCAGCGTACAGACAACGAGCGCCGCTGCAAATTGTCTTCTGCCCAGTTTCAGATGCAGATAGTCAAACAAGCTTCGTCCCAGAAAGAGCACGAGCAGAAACCACGGAATGCCGAGTGCCGGAACGAACGCTCCCATCACATTGACCGCTACACCGCTTCCAAAAACAAAGATATTGATCTTTTCCATGAGATAACTTTTCCATTCGATAGAATCGAAATGACTGATGACATTTAACCCGACTCTCAGCAGATGCAGAGAAACCGCCGGGATAACCAAATGCCGAAATGCCTTTTCCGTTTTGCGCAGAAACTGATCATTGTCCGAAGACATCCGAAATGTAGCGCTGCTTAAAATAAAAAACAGCGGCATATGAAACGAAAAAATCACTCCCCGTGTTATTTTTTCCGCCATCGTGCCCCCCCCCGGCACGGTATGGCCCAGTATCACTGCCAGAATGGCTATTCCCTTTGCGATATCGATCCAGTCTATGCGCTCTGTCTCCCGCTTTACTGCCGCCATCTCATCTTACACCTTTCTCTTACGGATACAGTTTCCTGATTTCTTGCTTTTCTTTCCCCGCCATGTTATACTCAAGAGCGTTGGGGCTTTGCGGGCACGCGCAGCTTCAATGCCATACCGTGAGTTCGAGACCTTCCTCACGTAAAACAAAACTAAAGGAGACAAATGAATATGAAAAACAAGAATGTAGCATTTCTGACCCAGGCGGCCATGATCGCCGCCGTCTATGTGGTGCTGACGTTTATCGCCAACGCTTTCGGCCTTGCCAACTACGCCGTGCAAGTCCGTTTCTCCGAGGCACTCACGATTCTGCCTTACTTTACCCCGGCCGCCATTCCCGGTCTGTTTATCGGCTGTCTGCTGAGCAATATCCTGACAGGCTGCGCCCTGCCGGACATCATCTTCGGCAGCGTCGCGACACTCTTAGGCGCGCTCGGCACCTACGCGCTGCGCAGGCACAGATGGTGCGCGCCGATCTGTCCGATTCTCGCCAACACGATCATCGTGCCGCTTATACTGATCTACGGCTACGGTCTGCTGATCGAGGGCTTGTCCGTGCTGCAGTGCTTCGGCTATTACTGCCTGACCGTTGGCGCGGGTGAGGTGATCTCCTGCGGCATCCTCGGTATGCTCTTACTGTTCACCCTGGAAAAATATCGTGGCACGCTGTTCGGCGCCGGCTGACGCCGCTTTCACCAAACCGTATTCCGCCCGCACAGACGCTAACACGGGGCTGTCAGCCAGTCCCTGACCTGCAGCAGATCGGCCAGTACGGCCACGCTCTTGTCCCGCATCTCCTCTGTCGGCGGGAGCATGTCCGGCACCATGATCGGCCTGATACCCGCGCTGTGCGCGGCGCGGATACCGTTATAAGAATCCTCTATCGCATAGCAGCTTCCGGGCCGGACACCCAATTTCTCACAAGTCATGAGATAAATATCCGGCGCCGGCTTGCTGTGCTTTAGCTGATCTCCTCCCATCACCACACGGAAATATCCGTATAAGCCGGCCTGTTTTAATTCCTGTGTCACGACCGCCAGTCTGGTGGAGGACGCCAGCGCCAGCGGGATATTGTTCTCCCGCAAACAATCCAGCAGTTCACGGACACCGGTTTTCACGGGCAGTCCGCCACGGTCCACAATCCCGTGAAACAGCACCGAAGATTTAGCGCAAAACTCCTCATAGGGGAAAGATGCCCCATAATGATCCAGTACGATTTCTTTTGTCCTTGCGCTGTTTGTTCCGATACAGGACAGAAACACCTCACGCATGTTCGCAAGTCCATATTCCCCGCTCGTCTTTTCCCAGCACTCCAGCACCAGCCGCTCGCTGTCAAAGATAACGCCGTCCATATCAAAGATAACCGCATCTGTTTTCCGCACTGTTTTCCTCCCGCGTCATGCCCTGTTCGCCGTCTTCTCTCAGTCGTCTTTTCGCACATAAGTGATGAAGCGGTTTCCGTTTTCCTCAAGCCATTCGGTCGAATCGTTCATGCCTTTTTTGTACAGAGTCCCCGTCGTCGGATCCATCACGACGATATTCAGTTCATTGAAACCGACAATAAGCACCGCGCTGCCATCGTCCAACAGCGCCAGCACCGGGATATCCTGATTCACATAGTACAGCACCGCGTCCAGCGTACAGCCCGACAGATCCAGCACCGTACAGTCTGCCAGATCCGACTCCAAAATAGAAAAGACAGATTCCCCGCGGTCTAAAAGCCTCTGTGTGTTTCTGGATATTCCCTCATACTGCAGTATCGTGTCGAGACAGACGGCAAGCGCGCCGCTTGTCTCCGACACGGTCTCCTCGGTGATGGCCATGATCTGATTGCGCGTACTTCTCACGGCCCGCCGCCAGATATAAGCGCCATCGTCATCTGTCACCACGCCCGATATCCCGCCGGCGAGCGCGACCGCCTCGCCTGGATTGGCATAGATTCCTTCTATGCCGTCTTTACCATACACATAGTAACGTTTGTTTATCGCTTTCGTCCCGGCGCTCTCGCTGTCCACCATCCGGTTTCCCTCGAACAACACTTCCTTTGGCGACAAATGCTGCAGGCTCTTGGCATCTATCTCATCCTTGACGTCTATCTCAGCAATCGTCTCATAATTCTCGGTCACTACATAGCTGATCTGATTGTTCCCGGTTCTGACTTCCTCCGTGCTCATAATCTGATCGTCCACGGCAGGTTTATATGACGCGCTTTCTTCATCCCAGGCGACTCTGGTCAGCGCGATCTGGTTTCCCTCAATCGCACTGTCCGTCACATAAATCCCGTTCTTTTCATAGGTCTTCAGAATTTGTCCGTCGTCGCTCTGTATGCGGATACAGTACATCGGAAACACGGGCATACCGGCGCTGTTCAACACAACATCTTTCTGTTTCGTCAGGCCGTAAATCAGGTCTTCGTCCATAAAGCCAAGAGCCGAAATAAATTCGCCGCTCCCCGCCTGAATGGCAGTCTGCCTCTGCGTGCTCAGGTTGACCAGCGTCAGACTGCTGCCGGCATGAAGACTGTCTCCCTCCTGCCATACCAGCATCTTATTGGAATCGGACACGCGATAACTGCCCTCCGACAAACCGGCCGCTATCGTCTGGCAGGCCTGAGACTCCAGGTCGACCGCATACACATTTCCCTCCAACAGATAATAGAATATCTCCGCCTTATTGACATAGGCCAGCTGCTCGATATCCGCCGCCAGCAGTTCATAGGACTTGTCATAAGGGACATAAACCAGTTCTTCCACCGTATTCGTCATACTGCTGTAGCGATAGACCGACGCGCCTACTTTACCTTCATGACGCCCTCTGTTCATGTAACCGTACACCAGAAAGACGACGTCGCCGGTCTCGTCCACAGACAGAACCCGTATCGCGTGACGGTCATACATATCCCGCGCGTCGAACATCCCCTCCGTATTGCCATAGAAACTGAAAAGTCTGATCAGCTTGTTATCCGTCACATTATAAGCATACAGCTTATCGGATACCGTGCAGGCAAAAATATTGCCACCGTCGCTCTCTGTCAGCTCCACGTCTTCGCCGACAATGCCCAGCATGATTTTGTCATTGACATAGTTAGCCGCCGTCTCGTCGAAGATCTGGCTCATCGTCCGCTCGTAATCGAGCAGATACATCCGGTCCGGCGTATAGCGCAGGCGATAATACTCTCTGACCTTGTAGTAGTTTCTGGCCTGTCCGTCCTGCACAGAAGCAAGATACTGCATGGTAAAGGCGCCTGTCTGCTCCGTCAGTTCCGCAATGCCAATATCAGGCTCGGTGAGGGCGTCAACCTGCAGATCCCCCCAGGTGATCTGTTCAAAACTGCTGTGTATCGTCACTCTGTGAAAAGTCGTGTTATCGCCTTCGCTGTTGGATTCCAGATATTTCGTCAGTTCCCTGGCCGCTTCCTTATCGAAAGTCCTCTCGTGAAAATCGGCAATATAATCGAGTTTTTCCCTGACATGCAGCGAATCGCTTAAGACAATGCGGGTATAGTAGCGTATCGGCGAACCGCCTTCCGGTGTCAGAAGAAAGACCAGCATGTACTCCGTGTCGGCGTCGATCAGGTCTTTCAGTGTGACGCTGAAATCGATCGCCGCTTCTTGCTGCGTATACTCTTCCACTTCCGTGCTCTCCACGAGCCGTTCCCCGTTGATACTCCTGACTTCAAAGGCGATGCTGCCGATATCCGCCCCGTAAGTCTCAATCCGGGCATTGACCTTTCTGTCGCTCCCGACCGGCTGTATCGTATCCCGCAGATGCGCTGTATCCATGCTCTGCGCATAGCCGTGCAGGCTGTTGACGGAATGCCCCTCCGCATACAGGGAGAGGATCGGATAAGTCGCCTCGCCCATCTCGGTTGTCATATCGGTATTGCCGCGGTTCATAATCCTGCTGATCAGCGCAAGCGCTGCCGCAAAAATAACCCCCAGCAAAATCCCTTTCAGAATCGCTTTTTTCACACTACCTCGTCCCCGTTCTTCCCGCTTCACAGCGCGGGAAAATGGATTCTTCAAGCGTATTTTCAACACTCTGTCTCTATTTTAATCAGATTGCGGAAAAACCACAACTAAAATTTTAGGATCCCGTTGCGGTTTATATGTCGTTTTCTGTAGATTTCATAGAAGATGAGAACCTGTACGAACTCTTTCGTCTCCTGATTGTCCGTATCGCAGCCCTCCTCCTCTTTGATCCTGTCCGAGACAAGCTGCGCCAGTCTGTAGATCTGCCACTTATCAGGATATTCGTCATAGATCATGCTCCCCTCGTAGTCCATGCGATCAAGCATCTCCTCTATGATTTTCTGATATTTTCTGGCCTGCGCCGGATACATCTGCTGCAAATACTCCAAATCTCTCGTGACGCTGTCCTCCTGCTGATAGTACAGGGGCAGCGGATACGCCATATAAAACGGCAGTATTCCGGAACGATTCATGCCGCACTCACTCCGTGTCTTTTTATCCTATCATATGAAAAAAGGGGCGGATTGTGAACCGCCCCTTACTGCCTATGCAATTACTTATTCCCGCACGCTCTCAATTCTCGCCACGGCACGCTTCAGGGCCAGCTCCGCCCTGTTCATGTCCGTTCCGGGCGCGTGCTCCCTGATCCTCTCCTCAGCTCTTGACTTGGCCTCCTCGGCGCGCGCCACGTCGATTTCCGACGGCCATTCTATGATCTCGGCGAGAATCGTGACCTTGTCCGGCAGAACCTCGGTGAAACCCGCATGGAGTGCGGCTTCTTTCACCTCATCTCCCCTGGTGATCGTCAAGATGCCGGGCGCGATAATCATGGTCATCGGGATATGATTCCTGTAGATACCGACCTCGCCCTCCACCGTGTTGAACTCCACCATGGATACCTCTTCCTCATAGAAGACTCTGTCCGGTGTTATGATTTTTAAGGTAAAATTCTTGTTCTCATCAGCCATACGCTACCGCTCCTTACGAAATCGCCTGTCTTACGCCTTGCTGCTCATGCGGGCGACTACGTCGTCGATGCTTCCCGCGTTCAGGAAATAGCTCTCCGGAATGTCGTCGTGCTTGCCTTCCAGAATTTCCTTGAAGCCGCGGATCGTCTCGGCAATCGGCACATACTTGCCCTCCAGGCCGGTGAACTGCCCTGCCACGAAGAACGGCTGGGACAGGAATCTCTGCACTTTTCTCGCGCGGGAGACGACCAGCTTATCCTCCTCGGAGAGTTCATCCATACCGAGGATTGCGATGATATCCTGCAGCTCTTTGTACCTCTGCAGAATCTCCTGCACACCTCTGGCCACCTCGTAATGCTCCTGTCCGACGATTCGCGGATCGAGGATACGGGATGTGGAATCCAGCGGATCAACCGCGGGATAGATGCCCAGCTCCGCGATGGAACGGGACAGGGTCGTCGTCGCATCCAGATGAGCGAAAGTCGTCGCCGGCGCCGGGTCAGTCAGGTCGTCAGCCGGCACATAGACCGCCTGCACGGAAGTGATGGAACCGCTCTTTGTGGAAGTGATACGCTCCTGCAAAGCACCCATCTCTGTCTGCAGCGTAGGCTGATAACCAACCGCCGACGGCATACGGCCCAGCAGAGCCGATACCTCGGAACCTGCCTGCGTAAAACGGAAAATATTGTCGATGAATAACAGCACGTCCTTGCCGCCCTTATCACGGAAATATTCCGCCATCGTCAGACCCGTCAGGCCGACTCTCATTCTCGCTCCGGGGGGCTCGTTCATCTGACCGAACACCATCGTCGTCTTGTCGATAACGCCCGATGCCATCATCTCGTGATACAGATCGTTACCCTCTCTGGTGCGCTCGCCCACGCCGGTAAACACGGAATAACCGCTGTGCTCCGTCGCGATATTGCGGATCAGTTCCTGAATCAGTACGGTCTTGCCCACACCGGCGCCGCCGAACAGGCCGATCTTACCGCCTTTCTGATAAGGACACAGCAGATCAACGACCTTAATGCCCGTCTCCAGAAGCTCCGTCGCCGTAGACTGCTCTTCAAATGCCGGAGCCGGTCTGTGAATCGGCTCATATCCCACGTCTGTGGGGGCCGGTTTATTGTCGATGGGTTCGCCCAGAACGTTGAAGATACGTCCCAATGTATTCTCGCCGACCGGCACCGTGATCGGCGCGCCCGTCGCAACGGCATCCATGCCTCTCACCAGTCCGTCGGTAGAACCCATAGCGATACATCTCACGGTATCGTCACCCAGATGCTGCGCCACCTCCACGACCAGCTCTCCCTCTCCTTTGAGCGGAATCTTGATCGCATCGTTGATCTCCGGCAGACTGCCCGCCGAAAATTTGATATCCAGTACGGCGCCGATGATCTGAGTGATTTTTCCAAGGTTTTCACCTGTCTTTACTTCTGCCATCTCTTCTTCCTTTCACTCATGTTTATTTACTTTCACCGTCCGGCTCACGCCCACTCGTTATGAGATGGCATTTGCACCTGCGATGATTTCTGTTAATTCCTGCGTAATAGATCCCTGACGCGCCCTGTTGTACATCAGCGACAGGTGATCTATCATTTCCTCAGCATTCGTCGTTGCAGAGTCCATAGCCTGCATTCTCGCGCCGTTCTCACTCGCACATGCCTCCACCAGACCGCCATAAATCAGGCTGGTGACATACTTCGGAATGATCATATCCAGCGCCTCGTCATCCTCGGGTTCAAAATTCATCATCGCCCTGCTGCCCGGCTCCGCGGATTCACTCTTCTCGGACGGTTCCACCGGAAGCAGCTTGAGCAGGGTCGGCTCGTGCACCACGGTATTCTTGAATCCCGTGTAGGCGAGATAAATCTCGCCAATCTCCCCCGCGGCAAAAGACGCAAGCAGTTTGCGGCTGATTGCCATAGCATCCACGTAGGACGGCTCCTCGATGATATCCGGATTCTCATCCTTGATCGTATAGCCGTATCTCTGCAGAGCGTCCTTGCCTTTTTTGCCGATCGCGTAAATCTCCAGATCTTCTTTCCTGAAATCTCCCTTGGTGATCAGCTTGACCACATTGGAATTATAGCCGCCCGCAAGTCCTCTGTTGGAGGTGATCACAATCACCGCTTTCTTCGCGGAATCTCCCGCCTTGAGATACGGATGGTTCAGGCCGCCGGTTTTCGCCAGCATGGAGGTCACCGTCTCATACATGCAGTTAAAGTATGGTTTGGACTCCTCCGCGCGCTGTTTCGCCCTCTGCAGCTTCACGGTAGAAACAAGTTTCATGGCTTTGGTAATCTGCTGAGTACTCTGTATACTGCCTTTACGCCTTTTTATGTCTCTCATTGAGGCCATAGCGTCACCTTCTTCTTTCTACTTATCTCTACTTAAACTGCGCCTTGAACTCCTCAACAGCTTTTCTGAGCTTGGCATCCGTCTCGTCGGATATCTCCTTATCCTTGGCGATTGCGCCCGGCACTTCAGGATATTTGGTATCAAGGAACTCAAACAACTCTTTCTCAAACCTCGTGATGTCTTCCACCGGAATATCCAGCAGATACTTGTTCGTCGCCACGAAGATAATAATAACCTGATACTGTACCGGCATGGGCTGGTACTGCGGCTGCTTTAAGATTTCCTTGATTCTCTCGCCCTGCGCCAGCTTCTCTTTGGTATCCGCATCCAGCTCCGAGCCGAACTGCGAAAATGCCGCCAGCTCACGATACTGCGCCAGCTCTGTACGGATAGGCGCCGCGATTTTCTTCATGGCTTTAATCTGCGCCGAACCACCCACACGGGACACGGAAAGACCCGCATTGACCGCCGGTCGGAAACCGGAGTTGAACATCTCCGTCTCCAGATAGATCTGACCGTCCGTGATGGAGATGACGTTTGTAGGAATGTATGCGGACACGTCGCCCGCCTGCGTCTCAATGATCGGCAAAGCCGTCAGGGAACCGCCGCCGTACTCCTCGCTCATTCTCGCCGCACGCTCCAGCAGTCTGGAATGCAGATAGAAGACATCACCGGGATAAGCCTCACGTCCGGGCGGCCTGCGAAGCAGCAGGGAGAGGGTACGGTATGCAGCGGCATGCTTGCTCAGATCGTCATAGATCACCAGCACGTCCTCGCCGTTCTCCATCCACTCCTCACCGATCGCGCAGCCCGAATACGGCGCTATGTACTGCAGCGGCGCGAGCTCACTGGCCGTCGCCGCGACCACGGTCGTATACGCCATAGCACCGTGCTCCGTGAGCGTCTTGACAATCGAAGCCACAGTGGAAGCTTTCTGGCCGATGGCCACATAGATACACTTCACGCCCTGTCCTTTCTGGTTGATGATCGTGTCGATCGCGATCGCCGTCTTACCGGTCTGTCTGTCGCCGATGATCAGCTCACGCTGTCCTCTGCCGATAGGAACCATGGCATCGATCGCCTTGATACCTGTCTGCAGGGGCGTATCTACAGATTTTCTCGTGATAACGCCGGACGCAACTCTCTCAATCTTACGATGTTTATCAGTCTGGATCGGCCCTTTGCCGTCGATCGGCAGTCCCAGAGCATTCACAACACGGCCGAGCATACAGTCTCCTACAGGCACCTCCACGACGCGCCCCGTAGTCTTTACGATATCGCCCTCATTGATGCTGTGCTGGCTTCCGAGAAGCACCGCGCCCACATTGTCTTCCTCGAGGTTCAGTATCATACCGTAAACTTCGCCGGGGAACTCCAGCAGTTCACCCTGCATGGCATTCTCAAGTCCGTGCACACGAGCGATACCGTCCGCGACCTGAATGACCGTGCCCACATCGGACACTTCCAGATCGGACGCATACCTCTTGATTTGATCCTTAATGACTGAACTGATCTCTTCTGGTCTTAAATTCATGGATCGTACGCACCTTTCTTCTTATTTTTTACCTGTCCAGCTCCGCTTTCCTGCGGATTCTGTCAGAGCTGAACTTTGAGTAATTCTTTCTGAAGTTCGCTCAACTTCGTCCTGACACTGCTGTCCACGACTCTGTCGCCGATGCGGACGACCATGCCGCCGATCAGCGATCCGTCCACGTCGTAGTGCATCTCCATCTTCGTGTAATGCGTCGTTTCCAACAGTTTCTGTTCTATCTTCTTACGCTGTTCTTCCCTGAGCGGAACCGCCGTAGTCACCGTCGCGATACCGATTCCCTTATAGCGTTTTACTTCCGCGATAAAATAATCGATGATCGCGTCGATATCCCGATAACGGTCTTTTGTGATCACTATCGTAAGAAATCCCAAAATCTCTTCGGACACTCTTCCCTCGAACACATCCTTGACGACCTGAATCTTCTCCTCCTTGATGATCCGCGGGTGATTCATCAGTCTGCCGAATTCCTCATTCTCGGAAAGCACCTGCTTCAGCTGTTCGATCTCCTCCAACAATACATCCACTTTGTTCTTTTCAACCGCCAGTTCAAACAGCGCGTCTCCGTATGTCTTTGAAATTAGCTTAGCCATGTGCCCTCACCTATTTCCTGCAAAGTCTCTTCAATCAAACTGTCCTGCACGGTCGTGTCGATAGCCGCGTTCACGACCTTGCCGGCCATCAGGGATGCCAGCACAACCATCTCGCGCTTCACCTCGTCCACCGCTTTGCTCTTCTCCAGCTCCGCTTCCACGCCGGCTCTCTCGATAATTCTCGCAGCTTCCTCTTTTGCGTCCGCCACAATCTTGTTCTCGTTGGCCAGCGCCTTTTTGCGCGCTTCGCTTAAGATAGCCTCGGCCTCTTTGTCTATATCCTTAAGCTTCGCCTCGTACTCCGCTTTCAGCGCGCGCGCGTCTTCCATATCCGCAGCCGCGCTGTCAAGCTCGTTCCTGATCCTGTCCTGCCTGCCCTGCAGCATCTTTCTGACAGGGTTAAAAAGGAGATGGGACGCAATCAGAAACAGGGCGAACACGGCTATGATCATCAGAACCGCGTCGTGCAGCAGCTGAAAATCCAGATCGAACAGTCTCGGCTCCATCTGTGCTGACGCCAACACCATCTGTGTCGCTAACGTACTCAAGCCTTTATCCTCCTTTCTATCGTTTTAAGAACAATCCGTATGTCCTCTTAAGGTACTAAAGGCTTAACGAACAAGAGCAGCATCGCGATCAGCAGACCGTACAGACCTGTCGTCTCGGCAACCGCCTGACCCAGAAGCATGGTGGACGTCACGTCAGACTTCGCGCCCGGATTTCTGCCCACCGCTGCCGCAGCGTGGCCCGCCGCGATACCCTGTCCTACACCGGGGCCGATACCTGCGATAACCGCAAGGCCCGCACCGATCGCGGAACATCCTAAGATAAAGTTTGTGTTAAATTCTCCCATTTTTATTTCCTCCTTTAGTCTTATGATTTAAAAATTAAAAATGGTATGTCTCATGTCATTGCCCGCGCCTACTCATCCGTCGTGCAGGCATCGCTGATATAAGTCATGGTCAGCATACAGAACACGTAAGTCTGGATCGCCCCGGAGAACAGATCGAAGTATACGTGCAGCGCCGCCGGCCAGACAATCGCTATCTTCGAGAGCAGTCCGTATATGAGCGCCATCATGACGGTTCCCGACAGGACGTTCGCAAACAGACGCAGCGACAGGGAAACCGGCACAGCCACCCAGCCGATGATGTTGATCGGCGCCCAGAACGGCCACGGGTCGCACAGCTCCGCGACGACTCCCTTGACTTTCTTGTAACGGAACTTGTTGAAATGGATCAGCGTGAACGTCATCAGACCCAGCGCCAGCGTCACACCGTAATCCGCCGTGGGCGGCCGCAGTCCGAACAGTCCCGATATATTGCTGAGCAGGATAAAGATAAAGATCGTACCTATGTAGTTGCGGAATTTCGGGCTGAACTTACCCATGACACCACCGATCATATTGTCCAGCATCTCCACCACCAGCTCAGCGATATTCTGAAATGTACCCGGAACGTCCGCCGCATGCTTGACAGCACGGTTTGCCGCTATACAGAAGCCGATAATCACCAGCATCACGATCAGCACGCACACATGCGTCGTCGTGATCCAGATGGTCTGTCCGAACAGCTCATAGGAAAAAACGCCGTGAACCATAAAGTCAATGTCGGCTCCTCCCGAAGTCAGAAGAACACCTTGCTCCATGCTATCACCTCCTCCATTCTATATTTTGATTACCCTGGAACGAATCTTGCACAGCCACGGATTCAGGTAGGCTGAGAGTTTCATCCCCATATAGCCGCAGAACATAAAAATCGGATTGGCAAAATCCGTATAAATCAGTACAAACATGACGACCACCAGCACAAGATACCTGAGCAGATTGTTCGTGCCGACTGTCCGCGCCGCCTGTTTTGACGCCTGATCCATCCCCCTGTCTATCGACCACCACATATGTACCGCGCCCGCCACCGCGAGCAGTACGCCGATCCAGAGGCCGAGGCTGTAATCCGCCCTTCGCGTAAAACATAAGAGTACGATCTGGAACACAACGCCGTATAAAAGAATCCCCAGACACAAGTCAAACAAAGTCGGATCAATTTTCTTCTTCATAAGCGCTCTTTTCTCTCGCGCCGCCCCGCTTCCCGACAGCGCGTCTGCGCGTCTGCGCAGGAGTCTCATATATTTTCTTCGCAAATCTGAATACGTTGGTAAATCCTGCCAGCGCACCGACAAAAAACAGTGCTACCGTCCAATAAGATGTGCCGAATTCCCGATCGAGGAACATCCCGGCAAAAGAACAAATGAAAATAGGAACGAGCATATTGATACCAAACTGACTGATCATCATAAGCGCATGGTATACGTTTTTGTTATATTTCACCGCATTCCCCTTCTCACGCAAGCCATCCGTGCCGCGGTCTGTGCAGGACAGATGTGCAGCGCGGACAGCCTGCCAATTCAAATTATAACCATTTCTGGTACTTATGTCCAGTATTATTGTGAAAAATAGATAAAAAAAAGGATATTTCTTTCGGTTTTACATTGACTTTTCACTATCGTCAGTGTAACGTAACCTATAAGAACAGGCATATGGCACGACTCATAGGAGGCACTATGGCAGATCCGATCCTCTATCGCAAAAGACTGATCCCCGAAGAATGTATCCTGTTAAAGGACGATCGCATCCTGTGGCGGGACGACGACAAGATCATCACCGGCTGGCACACCATCAGGCCCCGCAGGGATCTGCACCACGGATATTCCTGCTATTATCTGAAAGAGGGCTTCAAGGTCAGCAAGTTTTATCACGAGGACGACTCTCTCCTATATTGGTACTGCGATATCGTAACCTACGAGCACCGCGCGGAGACGGACACCTACATCGTAACCGATCTGCTGGCGGACGTGATCGTCTATCCCGACGGCTTCGTCCGGGTCGTGGATCTCGACGAGCTGGTCACGGCTCTGGACGACCGGCTTATCTCCGAGGAAATCCTGAAAACCTCTCTCCGCAATCTGAACAGTCTGCTGGAGATTATCTACGCGGGCAAATTCGACAGGCTGCAGGCGCCGATCGAGCAGATCATCGCAAAGGGAAACTGATAACGTACATACTGTCAGGGCGGGCACATTGATGTGTCCGCCCCTTTTTGGTCTGTAATCCGCCTAATAGAAGATGTGTCCGCCGATGGTGTACTTTGGTGTCACGCCGTCGATCGGCGTCCTGAAATAGACGCAGTTTCCCACATTGGTCGTGCCGCTCATCACCTCGTCCGCGGCCTGATAACAGCTCGCCGTCGCCCTGCCCTCCGCCAGAGCCAGAGCCAGTCTGCCGCTGGCCACCGGCGAGAACTGCCCGGACTGATAAATAACACCCGTCACAGTATCCGGATAGACCGAACTGAGCACCCTGTTCATAACCACAGAGCCTACCGCCACCTGTCCCACATAGGGTTCCCCGCCGGCCTCACAGTAAATCAGATTTGCCAGCAGATATCTGTCGCCCTCCGCAAAGGACACTTCGGAAATATCCCGCCAGCTCGACTGTGCGGCCAGTTCTGCCATACGGATTTCCTCCGCCAGCTTCGCTTTCAGAACCGAAATATTCTCTTCCTGCGCCTTGATCTGCTGTTCATAGGCTAATGCCTGCGCCTCCGCCTCCGATATCTGGCCGGCGGTGGCATCGATCGACTGCGACGTCTGGCTGACCAGCCCGGACACACGGCTCTGCTCCGCCACCACCTGCACTTTATAATCGTCCAGATCTTTCTTGTCCGATTCGAGCCGGGCCATATCCTGCTCCAGCTCTTTTTCTTTCTCTTCCATCTTCGCCTGGGCGTCCTTGTAGTCCTGCAGCACTTTCTGCTGATAGGCGGACAACTGCTCAATATAGTTATTCTTGTTCAGGAAATCCGAAAAACTCCCCGCCGAGAAGAACAGTTCCAAATACAGATAATCGCTTCTCTCGTACATGAAACGAATCTGCTTCTTCATCGTCGCGTACTGCTCGTCCTTGAGGCGGATCGCCTCATCCAGTTCGCTCTGCACCTGTTCGATATCGGCGTTCAGCGCATCGATCTCCGACTCTTTCGTGTGAATCTTGTTCTCCAGATCGCTCAGATTATTGCTCACCTGGGAGAGTTCCGTATTCAGGGTCGTCAGCGCCCCCTCCAGGGAATCTTTCTGCTCGTTCAGATTGTCCAGATTCTCCTTTGTCCCCTCAAGCGCGGATTCCGTATCTTTTTTTTCTTCTTCGGCCTGCTCCAGCTGCCGGCGCGTCTCCTCCGTCGCCTGCGCGGTAACGGTCGTAACGCCAAGCAGCAGAGCCGTCGCCATCACGGCGGCCGCTTTTCGCCTGCCTCCCATAGACATCCTCCGTACCTGTATCTCTTATCCTTCGATCATGCCCACTCGCCGTACATGCTTTTCCTCCCCGGAAAAGGCCGTATCCAAAAAAGCATCCACAATACTGATCCCCAGATTAGGGCCCACAATCCCGCCTCCCATGGCGAGCACGTTCGCGTCATTGTGCAGCCTCGTCATCTGCGCGGAAAGCGTATCCGCGCACAGCGCGCACCGAATCCCCCTGACCTTGTTCGCCGTGATGGAGATGCCGATTCCCGTCGTGCAGATCACGATACCTTTCTCGCACTCTCCCCCGGCCACAGCCTCGGCAACCGCGCGCCCGTAGATCGGGTAATCGCAGGACTTTTTGTCATAACAGCCGTAATCCTTGTATTCGATTCCCCTCTCTTTCAAATGGGCGATAACCGCCTCTTTCAGATCAAATCCGCCATGATCACTTCCTATTGCTATCATTTCCCATCCCTCCGTTTCGTTATGACAGATGAACCACCTTATGGCCGGCCGCTTTCAACAGCCTGTTCATAATGGCTTGTCCAAAGCCGTCCGCACAGAATGATTCCGCATAGATGATCTCCACATCCTCATCGTCAAACTCGCGCAGAATACGGTACAGTTTCCGTGCAACCGCCTCCTCATCGCTCCGCTCTCCCGCGCTCTTGCACACATCGGCCCGATACTGCTTCAGGCTTGCGTCCGTGCATATAACACCTGTTTTTTTATGTGCCCGCCTCGCCTCCGCGACCTTGCCGTTAATATATTCTACCACATTTTGAGCCGTACCGTCCACGATCGTCAGCTCGCCTCTGGGCGCATAGTGCCTGTACTTCATACCCGGCGCTTTCGGGGCCTGTCCGGAATCATCCCGCATCATCGTGTGATCCTCGGCGACCTCGCCGAGCACTTCCTGCAGCATCTGCCCGGTGATATAGCCCGGTCTGAGAATAACCGGCGGTGTCGTCGTCAGATCGATGATCGTGGATTCCAGACCAATCTCCACGTCGCCGCCGTCCACAATCATCTCAATCCTGCCGTTCAGATCTTCGACGACGTATTTTGCCGACGTCGGACTCGGTCTGCCCGAACGGTTCGCGCTCGGCGCGGCCACATAACCGCCTGCTGCCCGGATCAGTTCCCGCGCGACAGGATGCACCGGCATCCGCACCGCCACTGTATCCAGACCGCCCGTCGTCTCACAAGGCACAATATCCGCCTTATTCAGAATCATAGTGAGCGGGCCGGGCCAGAAGCGCTCCGCCAGTTTTACGGCTGATGCGGGTATTTCCCGCACAATAACCGCAAGTGCCTCCATATCCGCAATATGTACGATCAAAGGATTGTCCGAGGGCCTGCCTTTGGCCCGATAGATCTTCTCGGAGGATGCCGCGTTCAGCGCGTCCCCGCCCAGGCCGTACACCGTCTCCGTCGGAAAGGCCACCAGGCCGCCCGCCCTGATCACATCTCCCGCTTCTTTCACGAGAGCTTCATCAATCTGTTTTTCGTCTATTCGGACCAGTCTTGTCTCCACGTCCGCATCCTCTCATGATACGCTGTCATTCAGCCACTGTATAACCGCCAGGTGGATCGCCCACGCGGCTTTCTCCTGATAGGCAGGCGACGACAGTTTCTGCGCCTCCTCACGGTTCGAGAGGAATCCGCACTCCACGATCACGATCGGCACGGATGTCTTTTTCAGCAGATAATAACTGTCATTCGCTTTCGCCTGTCTTGCATTATCCGGATCCAGCTCTTTCGCCATGACCTGTTGGATACGCTCGGCCAGCTCCCTGCTGCGCCCGCTGGTCGCATAGTAGAAGACCTGCGCGCCGTGCACATACTCCTCGTGATAGCTGTTCTGGTGTATGCTCACCACCAGATCAGGCTGCTGCTGTTCAATGAACGCCACCCGATTTTTCATGTCCTGCACTTTCTTGTTGGAGGCGTTCTCATCGTACAGCCCGCTGTCAGAGTCTCTCGTCAATACCGCCTCCACGTCCTGCATCTGCAGGAATTTCTGCAGTTTCAAGGCGACCTGCAGGTTAATATCTTTCTCCAGACTGCCGTCTATCCCGACCTTGCCCGGATCATTTCCCCCGTGTCCCGCATCGATCACCACGCAAGGCCTCTCTCCCGATGTCTTCACAACATCTGACGAGGCCGCCTCCATCAGCCGCCTGCCGCCGCGCATGATAAGACATACCGCCGCAAGCATCAACAATCCCAGCATCGTCCCGGCCAATGTTTTCCGGTCTCTCCCTTTCTCCCTCTTCATATCCTGTTCCCGACATTCATATCTCTATAAATGCTTATGAAAAAGACAGGGGAAAAATGCCGTGCCGGACCAGGAAATACTTTTACCGCCCTCTCCTACTGATTCATATAACCCTCAATCACATCCCAGATGTCCGCCGTCTCGAAACCGAGGCGCCACTCCGCGACACCCGCAATGCCGTACTTCTGCATAATATTGAGTTTCACGCCGATAGACTGCGCGTCTTCCAGCCAAACCTGATAATAGCTGTCTCCCGACTGACATTCGCCATAATTCTGGCAGGCCGTCTCATCCCACGCGGTAGTGATGTCATGATCGGCGATAAACTGTGCCGCGGTCTCCATCCCCACCGCCTGGCTGTTCAGCTGCGTGCCTTGCAGCTCCCAGATGCGCGTGTAGAAAGGAAGCGCATTGATCACTTTCTCTGCAGGCACCTGTGCCACGGTGTCCGCTATGCCTTTCTCCACGAAATCAATAGAGGCCACCGAACCCGCCTCCGCGCTGCCGGCATAGTGCTCGTCATAACCCATGATAATGACATAATCCGCCACGATGCCCTGTTCTTTCCTATTATAATGATCCGTGTAGCCCATGGGCACATAGTTGTCCACCGAGAGAACGATGCCGTTCTCTCTGCACGGGATAGACAACTCCCTGATAAATTCCACAAACGGCTCGCCTGCGTCCAGGCTGATGTTCTCAAAATCAACGTTGATGCCGTCCAGATCGTATTCCAGCGCTTCCGCTATCAGGCGGTCGATGAGAGACTGCCGGGTGCTCGTCCCGGCCAGAACTTCATAACTATCCACCTCTCCGCCGTTGAAGTTGTCTATGACCGCCCAGACCTCCAGACCCATATCGTGAGCTTTCGATACATACTCCGCCGATGCAAGACTGACAAAATCTCCCTGATCGGTACACAGGGAAAACCAGGTCGGCGCTATCACATTGACACTCTTCGTCGGCGCCAGCGCCTCAGCCAGCGTCTCATTCCCCGACATCCCGCCGACCACGTGCCAGGCCAGATTGATCTTGTGATCCCTCGTATTGGAGACATATTCCGGCTCCACATAATCGTTCACGGGCTCCGGCGTCTCCGTCGTCTGCCCCCCCAGGCGCTTGTTCTCCACATAACCGATAAAGGCGTCCGCCGTCTTCACCTTTGTCCACGTCTCCATCTCCTCCAGCACGATCACCTTGTCACCTTTCGAGACATCCGTCAGGATATCACTCTTGACGCCGCCCTGATAGCGCACTTCCGTGTCTTTCTTAATGGTCGCGACCTGACGCTCGTTCCACTCCGTGTACACCTGCATATGGTTCGGCTCCGTATACAGGTCATAAGAGAAGTTCGCATACTCTTTGACAAAATCCGCCGCGATATAGAGGATATCCCCCTCATATCGGGCAATCACATAATCGCGTTCCTCCGCGTCGCCGCCCACCGTCAGGGACGAAGCGCCGATCGATGTACTGACAATGGCATCCGGAAGCGCATAGATAAGAAGTTTCTCTTTCTTATCCTCATAAAATCTGTCATTAAAATACTTATGCACCGTCGCAAGATCAAAATAGCACACGCCGTCCCAGAGCTTCGCATGTTCCTCAATCCGCTCATCCTGCAGAATAATCGGGACATCATCATCCCCCCGCACATCAAAATATTCCGTCAGATCCGCTCTCTCCTTGGAATAGGAATATTTCTCAACCAGCTTTGCCCCAAACCCTGCTGCCCCAATCGCGATAATAAGGACGATCGCGATTAGCACCGGAATCATCTTCTTCATGTATCCAGCTCCTTTCTGACCGTCCTCATTATAACAAACTATTTCCTTTCAGTCATTACTTTTTGACATTTT
>CANPZI010000014.1 GCA_947588995.1 uncultured Lachnospiraceae bacterium | reverse complement strand
ACCTGAGAAGGCAGGGAAGAGGAGAGAGGATGAAAGGAAGAGGAGTTTCGGTGTTCGGTTTTCAGGGTATAAATTTATTAATCCTCGATAGCTCAATGGTAGAGCATTGATAGATATGCAACCGGAAAAGAGCGAATCTGAGGAAGGAAAACTTAATAGAATTTCGATAAGAAATTCACTAATCCTCAATAGCTCAGTCGGTAGAGCATTCGGCTGTTAACCGAAGTGTCGTAGGTTCGAGTCCTACTTGAGGAGCGCAAAGCGTCAAAGAGATGACGCCTGAAAGCCCGTAAACATCAGTGTTTACGGGCTTTTTTCCATAGAGAAAAGAACTTATCAAAGTCAGAAAGGAAACAAATATCTGCAAAAGCAGGCAGATGCCTGCAAGGACAGGCATAGAAATGTTAACCGAAAACAAACAGGGACAGCAGTGCATGCAGGAGTCCATAAGCATGAGTGGAACAAAATAAATGGATTGGCACTAAGCCATTGGCGCAGGATGCGGCCAGGCTTTCCGTTATAGCGGAGGCCGGCCGTTTTTTTTATGTCCTGCGCCAGGCATTGTAAAAAGATAGAAAGGATGGAGGAAGATGGCATCTAGATTTATGAGTGACATGGCGCTTGTCGGGATGGAGGCGCAGATGCAGCAGGTTCCGGGGTTCAGGCCGCGGAAGGGCGGGATATCCGTCAGCAGGCTGGAACTGATGAAGGTGCGGGAATGCGGGAACAGGCAGACAAAAGGGCAGGGAGCCTGCGGGCCTCCTGACGGGAGCAGAGCCTGTGGAAGCCCTGGAGACGGATGCGGGCATTTTTCCTGCCTCCTCGGACGTTTTACCGGGGAAGTGGGGTTCGGCCCGTTTACAGACCGCGTGTCGCACCTGGAGGGAAGTGCGGGGAGTACTTTCCGGAATGAGGGACACAAGGAACGTTTCCAGTGTCGGTGGAGGATGCAGGGGGATGTTCCGGACCGGGAGGCCATGTGCGCTGCTCTTTACCTGCTGACGGCAGACCCGATGCTGTGGGGGATGGCAGCCCAGGCGGTACAGCCGGGACTGATCGATTTTCCTTCCATCTGCATCAGGGGCATCGGCATGGACGGTTATGTGCTGTTCCATTCCGCAAAGGATCTGTATAAGGGGACCAACCGTCTGAGCCTGTCGGAGCTTACCGACCCCGAACTGATAAGCGATGGGACATTCCGGACCGTCATCACGGCATTCCTGGTCCGGCGGTATGGACCAGGGGTATTGGAGGAAGAAAGGAGCAGAGGATGCTAAAGGTATATCTGAACAATACCGCCGTATCAGACGGACTGTGGCTGGCATTCCCCCTGGGGAACCGGGAAAGGCAGGCGGCCATGAAGTTTGGCGCGGAGGGCACAAATGAGATCGGAACTGTCATGAGTCCGCTGGAGGGATTAAAGGCGCATCTGGAAGGGCTGGCACTGCGCCCCGGACAGGGCATACGGGAGCTGGAGTTTTTAGACCGGCATACGGAGGGCATGACAGAGAAGGAACAGACTATATTTCAGGCTGCTCTGGACATTGAGGAGCCGAACAATGTAATGGAGATCGTGAACCTGTCCTGCAACCTGGACAAATTCATGCTTTATGAAGGCGCCACCAGCCATGAGGAGCTTGGGCGGCGTGTGCTGGGGAGTGAGGAAATGCCGGAAAAGGCTGCCCTTTATCTGGACTATGGGGCAGCCGGGGAGAAGTATGCGGACAGCCATGCCGGGTGCTTTACGCAGCTTGGGTATGTGGTCCGCACAGGGGAAGCGCTGGAGCCGCTCTATGACGGGAACCGGCTGCCTGATCCCGGATATGACAAGTCGTGCGTCATCCAGGTCTGGCTGAGTTCCCCCTATTATGCCGCAGGGCATCACCGTTATTACCCGGTTTCCCTCCCTGCCCCGGAAGAAAGGCTTGCGATGGCGGAGAAGAACCTGGGCGGCGGGAAACTGGAAGAATATGAAATCATCAATATCCACTGCCCTGTGTATGAACTGGAGTCCTGCCTGCCGTTTTCCAGAAACATCAGGGAAATGAACGCATTTGCGGGGCTGCTGGCGGAAAAAGGCATCCTGGAAGATGCCGGGCAAAGGGAAAAGCTGTTTGCGGCGCTGGAGGCGGAAGTGCCTGAGAATATGGCACAGGCCATAGAAATAGCTGCGGGACTGGAGCGGTATACAGTGCTGCCGGAGGACATCCAGACTGCTGATGACTATGCGGATTATTTCCTGGAGGAAGCACAGATATATATTGACGAGGAAGTACAGCCATTTCTGGATTATAAGAGGCTTGGCGAATGCCGGATGAGGAAAGACGGCGTAGTGCAGACAGAGCATGGGCTGGTGCTCCGCAGGGACATCCCGATTGCGCAGCTTACGGAAGAAATGGAGGAAATCAGGCTGTTCAGCCCCCTGAAAGGAACCCTGTACCCTTATGACGAGGACTGGGGAGGCGTTTTGGACCAGCCGGAGGAAATCAGCGCTGCGGATCTGTGCCGATATGAAGATAAGATACTGGAGAGAATCGGGCAGGAACGCCTGGAGGAAGAAGGGGAGCGGGGGCTTGCTGTTTACCTTGGCAACCGCCTGCTGAAACGGAAGGTGTTCAGCATGAACCCTGTGGTAGAAATGTGGAACGGGGAACTGTGGGGAGTGCTGGAAGTAAAAAGCCACGGTCCACTGTCTCCCCAGGAGCTGTCCGGACTGATGGATGCCTGGCAGGGCCAGGAGAGCGATGGCTGGGGGGAAGGCTTTGAACAGCGGGAGATCAAGACAGAAGAAGGGGATGTCTGCGTCAGCTTCTGGAATTCCGGCGATGATTTCTTCATCAAGACCGAATCGGATCTAAAGCAGTGGCAGACACAGGACTTCGGGATGAAGATAGGAGGGAACGGGTGATGCGGATACAGGTCAATATCTATGCAGACTGCCATAGGGCTCTGCGGGGATACCAGGGGGCGATGCTGGAACTCCCGGCCACCCCCTTTGAGATCAGGGATGCCCTCCAGCGCGCCCGTGTGCCGGAGGGCGGCGGGTATACGCTGGAAAGCACCGGCGGCTGGCCGGATTTCCTCCGGACTGTCCTGTTCAATGACAGCCCCCTTTCAGGGGGAAATGCCCTGGAGGAATTAAACCTCCTGGCGGATGCCGTAAGCCGCATGGATGAGATACAGGCTGGGACTTTTGAAGGCGCAGTACAGCTGCATATGGAGGAAACAGGGGAAAAAACCATCACCTTAAAGGAGTTGGTCAACCTTGCCGCCTGTCTGGATGATTACGAATTCCATCCTGGCGTGACAAATGACTTAAGCCTTGGGAAGGCCTGCATGGATGGCGGCATGCTTGATCTCGTGGAGAGCCTGCCGGATGAGGTGGCGGGACTGCTGGATCCGGTAAAAGTGGGGGAGGTGCTGCGGCACAGTGACCACGGGGCATTCACCCCCAGGGGCTATGTGTACCGGGGGACTACTGCCGCCCGGCAGGATCTCTATGACGGGGAACATCTGCCGGACTACAGGGAGAAGCACAGCGGGCTTTTGTCCCTGCGGATAGAAAAACTGGATGCCCCCGGCACTGACAGCGGCGTATGGCTGGAGCTGCCTGCGGACGGAAAGGCCCTGCATTGGGCGCTCCTGTCCATCGGGGAGGAATCCTTTGACACCTGCCGGATTGCGGAAACAAAAAGCATCATCCCGGTGCTGCAGTACCAGCTGGCAGGGGATGAGGACATCGGGAAACTGAACACGCTGGCAGAGCGTCTGCAGGAGCTGCAGCAGGAGATGCCGGATGGCCTGATGCTGATGAAATATAAGGCGGTGCTGGAACTGGAGCAGCACCCTGATCTGGATATGGAACTGGATATCGCCGCCAACCTGGACTGCTACGATTACAACTCCGATGTCCTGTCGCCGGACGCATACGGGGAGTATGTCCTGCAGAGCGCCGGGATGGACACGGGCGACCATGCCTTTTCCCATTTTGATTTCCGCGGGTACGGGGAGAGACAGCTGGAACAGGCCGGCTATGTGTTTACTCCCTATGGCATCGTCTCCCGGAACGGGCAGGAGTTTGTGCATGGGTTCACGGGACAGGAACAGGAGGCGGAAGAACCCGGACAGGGCATGGAAATGAAACAATAGGGCGGCTGCAGGAAAGGAGGTGGTGCGGCATAGACAGCTTTATCTCATGGGTGGGCGGGAAGAAAGCCCTCCGTAAGCTGATTTATACGATGTTCCCCGTAAGTTTCGACCGCTATGTCGAGGTGTTCGGCGGGGGCGGCTGGGTGCTCTTTGGAAAGCCGCCCGACTGCAGGTGTATGGAGGTCTATAATGATTACAACGCCAACCTTGCAAACCTGTTCAGCTGCGTGAAAGACAGGCCATGGGCATTCCTCAAGGAACTCGGCTTCCTGCCGGTCAACAGCAGGGATGAGTTTTCCGTCATCCGCAGGTTTCTGGAGAAGCAGGAGTTTGATACCCCATTCCTTTCGGAAGAACTGGAGCTGGCGCAGGTTTCCCTGCCGGAACCCAACTTTGAGGAAATCCGCTCCATCCTCCTGGAAAATGCGGAGGTGACGGATGTGAAAAGGGCAGCCGCGTTCTTCAAGCTGATACGCTACAGCTATGGGAGCGGATGCACGTCCTACGGCTGCAAGAACTTTGACGTGCGTAAATGTTTTGACACCATTTGGCAGGCATCCCGCAGGCTTGCCGACACGGTGGTGGAGAATAAGGACTTTGAGGCGCTGATCCGGCAGTATGACCGGGACAGCGCCTTTTTCTATTGCGATCCTCCCTATTATGAGACGGAAGGGCATTATGCCGTGGTATTCCGGAAGGATGACCACGCAAGGCTGCGGGACGTGCTGGCCGGGTGCAGGGGAAAATGGATGGTCAGCTACAATGACTGTGATTTTATACGGGACCTGTATGCGGGGTACACCATCACGGCGGTGACCCGCATCAACAACCTGGCACAACGCTATGACGGCGGCTGCGAATTCCCGGAGGTGCTGATCACCAATTATGACCCCAGGGAGCGGGAAAGGGCGCAGCCCGTGCAGATGAGCCTGTTCGGGCCATGCGGCTGCAGTGACGGGGAGGACGGATATTGTGTCATGGATGCCTGGGAAAAGGAAGGAGGAACCTATGGGCAATGCGATCTATAAACTGGTGGACGGCAAGGGAAGGGTGCTGATCCCCAAGGCGCTGCGGGAGGCGGCGGGACTGGAATACGGAAGCATCGTGCGGCTTGGGCTTGCGGACGGGAAAGTGACCGTGCGCAGGGTGGACGTGATAGAACCCGGCGACCAGTCCCCGGAGGCAGTGGAAGCCTATGTGCATGCGGCGTTAAAAACCATGCCGGACAGCACAAGGCTTAAACTGCTTTCGGAACTGAGCGGGCTTTTACAGGAAAAGGAGGAACAGCGCCATGCGTGAATATACAAAAAACGACTGTGACCAGACCGGGTACGGTTTCTCCCTAAAAGGGAAAGTTGTTGTGCTGGACAGGGCGGCGTTGCCGCCGGAGCATCCGGGGCAGCTTTTCCTCTGCACGGGCGGGAACGGGGCGAACCAAAACCCCATAGGGCGGAGCGTGTTTCTGGTCTCCCTTATGAACGGGGAGAACTGCCAGTTCTGGCGTAAGGATGTTGTAGGCACACTGAAACCGGAACTTCTGCCGGATGCGGAAAAGCTGATGCTCTCCCAGATCCGCCCCACAGGGGCAAAAGATCTTGCGGGGAACGATCCGGAATACTCCGGGTACAGCTTCCTGCCGGACGGACGGTACAGCGCAGGCGTGTGGCTGTGCAGCCCCCAGGAGGCCTTGGACTATGTGGAGATGCAGAAGCCCTACCAGCACCGGGTGCTGATCTGCGACAGGGATGATTTCGCGGTGTTGGAGGTCATAAACGGAAAACTCATATATCCCGATGAACAGACGCTTGCCGAATTCCGGCAGGAGCAGGGCGGAGGGATGGCCATGCGAGGGAGGGAAGGAATGTGAACCCAATCCGGATAGATAACGGAATCATTGTATTTTACGGTAATAAGGCCGGCAGGGTGGAGGACGGCTGTGCCCTGGTGGACCCTATGTTCAGGGGGCAGGAGCTTGACGGCTTTTTGGAGAGGCAGCGCCATATCCAGGAAGTGAAGTGGATGGACGGGATGTTTGACCGCCTCATGGCCGGAAGGCAGGAGGGCGGCACGGCGCAGGAACTAAGGAACGTCCGCGTCTGGCAGCTGAAGCCCGATGTGGACGTTTACATGAAGTTTATCGGGTATGAAGAAACATGCAGGAAGTTCGGTCTTCCGGACAAAGAGAACTACCAGACAGTGTATGACGGGGCTGCGGAAACCAATGACCTGGAGGCGCTGTACATGAAATTCGGGAATGACGGAAGCGCACTCCCCACCGGCTATGAGGGCCATCCCCTATCCATGAGCGATGTGCTGGAGCTTTATGATAGTGCGGGGAGCAGCTTCTATTATGTGGACCGCATCGGCTTTCAGGAAATAGGGTTTGCCGCCCCGCAGCAGGCCCAGGGCCAGACAATGCAGCTCTGACAGGCACAGGTCCTATGACTTGTGCCTGTCTGCTGGATAAATATGATCAATGCCTATGTATAGGCAGAAAAAGAAGGAGGATTATTTTATGTCTACACTGGATATCAAGATCAGCTCCATGTACCCGCCCGGACAGCAGGGCGGAATCAGGGCCTATGCCTCTGCGACCATAGACGGCTGTTTTGCCGTGCGGGGGATCAAGGTGGTGGAGGGCGGCAGGGACGGTCTGTTCGTATCCATGCCCAGCCGGAAGACGGTGGACGGCTACAAGGAAGTGTGCTTCCCTGTGACCGCAGAATTCCGTAATGAACTCCACAATGCCGTGCTGGATGCCTACCAGCAGGCGCTCACGATGGCTCAGGCGCCCCCTGCCCAGCAGGAAGCACAGGAAGGCGGGGCATCCCAGGAAAGCCGGCAGGAGGCAGCCGGAGGGGAAATGCCCCAGGAAAGCCGGCAGATGGCAGGAATGTAACAGGATGACAGAAACAATATCATGAACAAAAAATGGAGGGATCATCAATGAAGAAAATCAGGAACCAGATCAACAGGATGTGTGGCGTTATTGCAGGAAAGGCCGTGGAGGCAGGAAGGAAGCTGACGGAACGGTCCGGGGAGGGTTATGTTGATACGGCGGTCAAGATCCTGATCGCGGTAGTGCTTGGCGCACTCCTGCTGGCAGGCCTGTATGCCCTGTTCAAGGACACGGTGCTGCCCACGCTGGTAAACCGCGTCCAAGAGATGTTCAACTATGCCGGTTAACCCGGCAGCCTGCCAGGGGATGGAAGTACCGCCGGGGATGGCGCCGCAGGCTGTGCTGTTTTCTCTCCTGCTGGTCATGGTTTCCGTCTGCGATATAAAAAGCAGGGAGATCCCTGACAGCCTGCAGACGTCCATTGCACTTCTGTCCCTGCTGCATTTTTCACCCTGGAACCTTGCCGGGGCATTTGTGGCGCTGCCGTATCTCTTAGTGGCCCTGGCAGGGAATGGGACAGGCGGGATCGGGGGCGGGGACATCAAGCTGGCGGCATCCATGGGGATCGTGCTGGGTCTGCCGTCCGGTGTGGCGGCATCCGTCATAGGACTGTCAGTTTTTATCGTTTACGGGCTTATCTGTTCCTGCGTAGGAAAACTTATGGGAAAGAAAGGCAGGACTGCCTATCCAGCAGGACCGTTCCTGGCGGCAGGGGCAGCCATAGCCTATTTTTTGGAGATGGGAGGGTGGATTGCATGAAAAAGAAAATCATCATCACATTTTGCGCCGCTGTGCCGGTTGTGGCATTGGTGGCATTCTTACGCAGCCGCAGAAGAAAATACGCAGTGCGGTAGCAAAAAGGGGCGGGCTTCCACGGAAAACCCGCCGCATCTAAAGCGGAATATTTGATTTTCAGGAGGGAACCGTTTGGATGTTCCATCCAGATATTGAAAGGATGCCCGCCGGATCGGGCAGGGAGGTATAAGAATGCAGATTTTGAAGAACAGGGTCGTCATAGGCGTGGCCTGCATCATCTTGTCGCTGATCATATGTTTTGCGGTCACGCCGCTGTTTAACAAGGGGCTCAGTGAAAAGACACAGATCGTGCGGGTGGTAAAGGAGATCAAAAAGGGGGATGAGATCACGGCAGCGCAGGTGAAAGTAGTGGAGGTAGGCGGGTATAACCTGCCGGAGGATGTGGTAAGGAACCCGGACACCGCCATCGGCAGATACGCCTCCGCCGACTTTGCGCCTGGGGATTACATCATCGTCTCCAAGATCGCGGATGAGCCTGCCGCGGAAAATGCGTACCTTTACAGCTTAAACGGTGAAAAGCAGGCCATGTCCGTGACGGTCAAGGCATTTGCAAACGGGCTGTCCGGGAAACTGCAGAGCGGCGACATCGTGTCCGTCATAGCCCCGGATTACAGGAAGCAGGGGGCTACCGTGATCCCGCCCGAACTCCAGTATGTGGAGGTCATCGCTGTCACGGCGAACAGCGGGTATGACGCCAACACAGGGGAGCGGGAGGACGAGGACTCCGAAAGGGAGCTGCCCGCCACCGTGACGCTGTTGGTCACCCCGGAGCAGTCCAGGATACTGGCGGAACTGGAGGCGGACGGCAAGCTGCATCTTTCGCTGGTATACCGCGGGGATGCGGGAAACGCCGCCAAATTCATTGCGGCGCAGGAGATTGTGCTGGAGGAACTGTATGCGCCTGCAGAAGAAGAAAACGGGGAAGAATCCGCAGACGGTACCCAGGAGCCGGAGGATGGCAGCGCAGACTCCAAAGACAGCTGGTCCATGAAGGAAGAAATTGAAAAAGCAGAGGAAGCGCTGTCGGGAAGCGGGGTGGAGTAAGCCTTGAATTTCATGAAAAACAGCATATTCAGCCGGCAGGACGGCGGGAAGGATGCCCGCATGGAGCCGGAAAAGGCAAATCAGGTGCTGGCGGTGTGGGGAAGCCCCGGCTGCGGCAAGACAACGGTGGCTGTCAAGCTGGCGGCATACTTGGCACAGCAGAAGAAAGACGTAGTCCTGCTCCTGTGCGACATGAACACGCCCATGCTTCCCTGCATCTGTCCTCCAGGGGACCTGGAGGAAGAACATTCCCTGGGGAGCATCCTTGCGGCAAGCCATGTGTCAGAATCCCTGGTGCGGCATAACTGCATCACCCATAAGAGGTTCCGCCACCTTGCCATCATCGGGATGAGGAAAGGGGAGAACGAATACACCTACCCGCCTTATGAGAGGACACAGGCGGAGGAACTGCTGCAGGCATTAAGGAACATCGCACCCTATGTCATCATTGACTGCGGCAGCTCCATCGCCAATGACATCCTTTCCGCCATCGCCCTGCTCAAGTCCGATGCGGTGCTGCGGATGGTGAACTGTGATCTGAAATCCATCAGCTACCTGTCCAGCCAGCTGCCTCTGCTGAAAGAGAGCAAATGGGATGCGGAGAAGCAGTACAAGGTGGCAAGCAACGTGTACCCCAACGAGGCCAGCGGCCATATGGAGCAGGTGCTGGGGAGCGTTTCGTTCCAGATCCCCCATTCCGGTGAGGTGGCATCCCAGGTGCTGGAGGGTAACCTGCTTAAGGAGCTGGGGCTGAAGGACAGCAGGGCATTCCGGAAATCTCTGGAGTCCATCGCGGGGGAGGTGTTCGGATGTTAGGGGAAAAACGGAGCCGGGCGGCATTCCAGGAGGATTCCGGGGAAAGTGTTCAGACAGTGGGATGTGTGGTACATGGAAAACCGGAGGCAGAAAATACAGGAACAGGATATACAGGCACAGGGGGCGCAAGGGCGGAAAAGCCTGCCCCGCCGCTGTCTGGTGAAGCATACCTGGACAGCCTGTTAAGCGGCTGTCTCGGCATAGAGCCTGCCTGCCGCCTTGAAAGTACAGAAAAAGCAATGGGTGCAGGCAGCAAAACGGCTCCTGCGGATACGGATGAAAGCAGGAAGATCTGGAGAAACACCGGGAATCAGACGGAGAAAATACACGTATCTGCGGCAGAGAATGCACAGTATGCCACAGCAGAAGATACCAAACCCTCCGGGGAGGAATCCCCTGAAAGCGGGGAAACCATTGCAGCACCCAGGCGGGATGTCAGGGCGCTGCGCACACATGGCCTGTTTTTTGAGGCAGACCCGGAAGGCAGGGATTTCTCTTCGGTGTTGAAAGAGGTGCAGGCATACCTGTCCAAAGAATACAGCAGCCTGATCACGGCAGAGGGCAGCGAGGATGCAAGAGCGCAGATCAGGCGTTTTGCGGGAAAGTACATCCAGGATCACCGGATATCTGTGCCGGGTATGGATACGGAAACTCTGATCGCGGCCATCTATTCCGAGATGGCGGAATTCGGTTTCCTGACCAAATATATCTATGGGGAAGGCATTGAGGAAATCGATATCAATGCGTGGGATGACGTAGAGGTGCAGTTTTCGGGCGGCGTGACAGAGAAACTCACAGAGCATTTTAACAGCCCGGAACACGCCATCAACGTGGTGCGGCGTATGCTGCATGTGTCCGGCATGGTGCTGGATGATGCCAGCCCAAACGTCCTTGGGCACCTTTCCAAGAACATCCGCATCGCCGTATTAAAAACACCCATCGTGGATGAGGATGTAGGAGTGGCGGCCAGCATCCGTATCGTCAATCCCCAGAGCATGAAGAAACAGGACTTTATAAAGGGCGGCACGGCAACGGGGCAGATGCTGGACTTCCTGGCGGAATGCATCCGTTACGGGATATCCGTGTGTGTGGCGGGGGCGACCAGCTCCGGCAAGACCACCCTCCTTGGGTGGCTGCTTACCACCATCCCGGACGGCAAGCGCATCTACAGCATAGAGAACGGCTCCAGGGAACTGGCCCTGGTGCGCAGGAAGGAGGGGAGGGTGGTCAATTCCGTCATCCATACCCTGACCCGTGACAGTGAGAACGAGCGCCAGAGGGTGGATCAGATCGCCCTCCTTGACATGGCGCTGCGCTTTAACCCTGACATCATCGTGGTAGGAGAAATGAGGGGGCCGGAGGCGAATGCGGCGCAGGAGGCCGCCCGCACCGGCGTGGCCGTGGTCACCACCATACATTCCATGAGCTGTGACGCCACCTACAGGCGCATGGTGTCCCTCTGCAAGAGGGCTGTTGACATGGGGGATGAAACCCTGATGGGGTTCGTCACGGAGGCGTACCCCATCGTGGCGTTCTGCAAGCAGCTTGAGAACAAGGAGCGCCGCCTGATGGAGATCATGGAATGCGAGATCCTGCCGGACGGCACAAGGAAGTTCCGCCCCCTGTTCCAGTACCAGATCACCGAGAACCGGGTGGAGGACGGGAAATTTGTCATCAAGGGGAGCCACAAGCAGGTAAACCCCATATCGGAGGGGCTGGCCCGCCGCCTGATGGAGAACGGGATGCCCCAGGAGATGCTCTCGCAGCTTCTGGCTGTGCCTGGGCAGAAAGAGAACAGGAAGGAGGGGAACGCCTTATGACGGCGATTCAGCTGTTAGCCTGCGCCGGGATGGTTACCGGCGTGTTTTTGATCCTGGGCTTAAGCCCCACGGAATTCACGGATAGTCTGTTTGCCTTTCTGATAAGACCGAAAGGCAGCATCCGGGAGGACATACGGGAAATCTCCGGGCTTAAGAAACCCGGTCCCCTGCGAAGGGAGATATTGGAGGCGCAGGGCGTACTGGAGATGACGGGGAGGGGGAAGCGCTTTTCCCTGATATGCGCGGCGGCCCTGGCGCTGTTTAGCGCGGGTGGTTCCATTGCCATCCTTCTGGGGAACTTTTTCCTGGCCCCCGTCATAGCGGTGGGTTTCCTGTTTGTGCCGTTCTGGTATGTGAAGCTGACGGCCAGCCATTACAAGCGTGATGTGTCGGCGGAACTGGAGACGGCGCTGTCGGTCATCACCACCGCCTATCTGCGGACAGAAGATATCGTGACCGCCGTGGAGGAAAACATTGCCTACCTGAATCCGCCGGTCTCAAAGGTGTTTCAGGATTTCCTGATGCAGATCAAGATGGTCAGTCCGGATGTGGAGACAGCCCTGAAGGCCATGCGGGGGAAAATTGACAACGAGGTGTTCCGGGAGTGGTGCGATGCCGTCAGCGACTGCCAGAATGACCGGAGCCTGAAAACCACCCTGACGCCCATCGTGGCGAAACTCTCGGACATGCGCAATGTGAATGCGGAACTGGAATACCTGATCGCGGAGCCGCGCAAGGAATTTTTGATCATGGTCATTTTCGTGGTGGGCAACATCCCGTTGATGTACCTGTTGAACAAGGACTGGTATCATGTGCTGATGCACACACCGCTGGGACAGGTCATTCTGTCTGCAACGGCTGCGGCAATCTTTGTGTCCGCAGGCTTCGTGGTGAAACTGACCCGTCCCATTGAATACAGGAGGTGAGCATCATGGCGGGACTGTTATTTTTATTCGGGATGTTCCTGACCCTTGGGCTGTTTTACCTTGCAGCCGCATTCCTGCGTCTGCCGACCATCGGAGCATCCAGGGCCATGCTGGGAACGGCAAAACAGGAAAAGAAAGCGGCAAAGACTGTGGAGGCCTGCCTGATGTCCCTGGCCGTAAAGCTGTCCAAATACATCCGCATGGATGAATATAAGAAAAGCCGTATGGCAAATGTGCTGAAAGCAGGCGGCATGGGTATGGAGCCGGAGGTCTACCAGGCATACGCCCTTGTGAAAGCAGGAGCGGTGCTCCTGGCCGTGGTTCCCTGCCTTTTCGGGATGCCGCTTTTGTCGCCTTTTGTAGTGGTCCTTGCCCTCCTGCTGTATTTTAAGGAGATTGGAAAAGCGGATGAGCTGCTGAAGGCAAAGCGGGAGAAGATCGAGGGGGAGCTGCCAAGGATGGTCTCGACCATCGAGCAGGAACTGAAGGCCAGCCGGAACGTCATCGGCATGCTGGAGCGTTTCCGGGGGAACGCAGGTGAGGCACTTAAGGGTGAACTTGACATCCTGCTTGCGGATATGCGTTCGTCCAACTATGAGGCGGCTCTGACCCGGTTCGAGGCAAGGCTTAACTCCCCCATGCTTTCGGATGTGGTGCGGGGGCTGATCGGTGTGCTGCGTGGCGATGACAGCGCCGTATATTTCCAGATGCTGTCCCATGACTTCAAGCAGATGGAGCTGCAGAGGCTGAAGGCACAGGCGCAGAAGATACCGCCAAAGATCAGGGTGTTCTCATTCGTCATGCTGGTATGCTTCCTGCTGACCTATCTGGCGATCATCTGCTATGTGGCGCTCCAGAGCCTCGGCGGGATGTTTTGACAGCCTGCAGGGACGCAGGAGCGGAATTGGAACAGGAGGGAAATGGATGCTGGTAAAGAATATTTTGGATAAACGGTTCTGGCGCATCATAAGGGAGCGGCGGGCGGAGGGGTACGTGGATGTGGCGGTCCTGGTGCTCAGTATGGTCCTGGTGCTGGCGCTGGCCCTGCGGGTGCTGCCGGTGTTCATCGCCAAGCAGCAGCTTGACACCTTTGCCACGGAACTGATGCGGGAGGCAGAAGTTTCCGGGCGCATAGGCACAGAGACCGACAGACGTGCTGCCGTCCTGCGGGAAAAGACGGGGATCGACCCGCAGATCTTATGGTCTGACAGCGGGCAGATACAGTTAAACCAGGAGGTGACGGTCACCCTGATACTGCAGAAGGATATCGGGCTTTTCGGGAATTTCGGATCTTTCCCGGTCATCCTGCGCGCACAGGCCACCGGAAAATCAGAAGTGTACTGGAAGTGAGGTGGGCAGATTGGGTAAAAAGATAAGGAAGATACTAAAGGACAGAAGGGGAGCGTCTTTTCCCCTTGCCATTGCTGCCACCCTGGGGATGCTCATCATCTTCTGTGGGATATCGGAATATTTCCGTCTGCAGCTGATCGCTGCGGGTGTCAGGGACGCCACGGAGGATGCCATCATCTCCACCGTCAATGACAATTACTATGGCGTGTATCATGGGGTGCGGGAAGGCTATTCCGGGAATTACCTGCCGGATGGCGGCGGGGCGTGGGAGGCGGCGGTAAATGAGGGAGATATCTATTCTTTCCTGGATCTTACCCTGGGGACCCAGGAGGCCGGCGGCAGGCATGTCAAATATGCAGGAGACGGCGGGGGAGCGATGGAGTTTGCCATCGACAGCCTCTCTGTTACGGTCAGGAATGCGCCGCTCGCCCCGTCCGATCCGCAGAATGCGGCAAGGTTTGAGGCGGATGCCGCTATCAGGCTGGAGGTGCCGGTACGTTTCGGCGGCATGCTCCTCCCGTCCATGCACATCACCATAAAAGTGCAGGCGGGATATATAGAAGTATTCTAAAATAAAGCTAGACTTTGCGTGAACTATGTAGTATGGTGTATCGTACAAACCAGACAAAAGAGAACGGAATGATAACATCCACCAAAGGAGGGGTTTTATGAAGATGACAGAAAAGATAAAGAGACATCTGGCGGTCGGGGGAGGCATCGCCATCTGCGCAGGGCTGCTTGCGGCGATCGGCCTGCAGTTTGCAAAGCCGCCTGCCGGGGAAGATGTGATCCCCGAAAAGGAAAGAGGTGCGGCAGAGGTCACCGCCAGCCCGTCCCATACAGCAGAAGAAAGTGATCCCGCAGGTGAAAACGTGGATCCGGCCATCCAGACGGATACCGGGCAGGGAGCAGGGGAAACGCAGACAGCCCAGCCCATAGACAGCAGGCCCGCCCAGACGGGGCAGCCGGAGCAGGGCATCCAGCCGGAGGTGCAAAAGCCGCAGCAGCCGGATGAGGAAACCCTGACAAACCCGGAGGAAAAGCCGGACGGAACAAAAGTGGAGACGACCCCGGAGCCGGTGGAACATGATACCTATGTGCCGCCTGCGGATGAAGGGGGCGGAAACAGCGGCGGAGGACTTCCCGGTTTTGACAGTGTGCCCTATGGCGGCCCTAATGACGAAGGGCATGCGGATGACATGTATGAAAACGGGAACAAGATCGGGGATATGTAACGGATACAGGCAAAAAAAGCATCGCGGAGGCGGTGCTTTTTTGGTGCATGAGCATTGTGCGGGAAGGAGGAAAAGTTGGGGAGGATACACTTTATTCGGAGGATAAAAGCTGTCAGTATGCTTGCGGCGGTTCTGCTGTGCGTTCTGGCGCCATCTTTTTTTGTATATGCAACAGGAGAAGGAAACATGGACGGCGGCGGGGGCGGCATGGGGCAGGGGACGAGCCAGAATAAATGGACGCCGGGCTATGACGGGGTAAGGGTGAGCGTGGTGCGCGCAAGCGACCATGCGGTGGTCGCTACGCCGGTCGATCTGACCAACCAGACCATACCGGGGAATGTGTACCACTTTGGCAAGGTCAGCAAGATTCAGTATAACGGTGGTACGGGACTTTCCCCCATGCAGGGGGCATATTCCTATGAAAAACCATCGCAGCCGCTTCCGCGCATCGTCAGTTCCAACGGCGGCAGCAACATCACCGCCATCAAGAGTTATTTCACGGATGAGCAGGTGGTGCGCAGCATTGCGGGTCTGACAGGGATGGATTTTGATGTACTGGTGAACGGGGAATACCGGCTGCTGGTTGAGCCGATGGCGTATTATACTTTTCAGGGCGCTTTTATCGCCACCACAGCTACGGAGGCGGCCCTTTATGATGAAGTGCTGGGCGGCGGGCTGCGGCGGAAGATGGTGTCCCTGTCGCACAAGAACCTCCCCCTTGCCCTGTTCCTTGAAACGGCAGACTTGGGCTTTCCGGCATGGGGCGGGAGCAGGAGCACTGCGGCATCCAATGCGGACATCAAGTCCAGCCTCGGCCTTGGCATCGTGCGTTTTCATGACATGCCGCCGCAGATTCCGATAGTGACTGACTGTGACTATGAATACCGCACGGATACGGAGGTCATCACGGCGGTATGGATAAGCGGCGGACAGAGCGACCCGGATCATCCGGTATCCGTCACATTCCATATCGCGGGGAGCAGCTACACGGTGAGCGGCGTGTATTATCCGGAAGGGGAGAGCCAGCTTGCATGGGTGCGCTGGAGGACGCCCAGGGAGCCGCAGGTCATGACGATCACGGTGAGTGTCCACGGAGGCGGCTCGGCCAGCAAGGGAACCATCCGGGCAAATATCGTAGATCTGGATGCGAACCCGCCCCCCGATCCCAATGCGGATGACAGGAATGATGGTTTTGCCAATGCACCAGTCCCGGCAAAGGGGCAGGTTACATCGGCCAGCTGGGGGATATGGCGTCCCTGGTGGAAGGAACACTGGGTATGGCACAGCGATTATAATGAGGAGGGGGAGGATGAAGGGTACTGGTGCGACCATGGCTGGTGGGAGTTTGATTATCATATGTATTCCGCCAGTCTTTCCGCATCCATGGCTGTCACGCCGGATGGGAAATCACCCACAGCAAGCGGGAGGACATTGAAATCCGGATACGGCATCCAGGAGAGGGTGGAAACCCATGTGAGCACAAGCCAGGCTTCTGCGGTCACGGCGGCGCAGAATGCGGTCACTTATTTCCCGGAGTTCGGCTACCAGGGCTACTGGCGGCTCCTGGAGCGCATAGGGGGCGGCTATGGAATGGCCCATGAATTCAGGAAAAACCCTTACAGCACCTATCAGAGCAGGACACACTTCACACCCATCTGGTACCCGGACGGGGACTATACGGTCTACACATGGCTCATAGACTGCTGGACGCCTGCAGGAATGCTGTCAATGGATCTGACAGATTCCGTGACCATAAACGGGAATCTCTGGAGTGACTGGCATATCGCCCCGCAGGACCCGGACTGACCGGCATGGAGGAAAGAAAATATCATCAGGGAAAGGAAAGAGGCTGCAGACAGGGCTTTCGTCTGCGGCCTTCCTTTTCCCAAAAAAGAAGGGAGATAACCTATGAAAATGAAAAAAATGGCTCTTTTACTGTGCGCGGCGGTCCTTGCCGCAGGCATCTGCTGTGTCCCTGCATACGCCGCATCCGGCGATGTGGCAGGGGCAATCGAGGGGACATGGACCACTGCCTCCGCACAGATCAAGACGGTGGTGAACAATGTGGTGTTCCCTGCCATCGACCTGATCCTGGCAGTGTTCTTCTTTGCCAAGCTGGGGACGGCATACTTCGATTACAGGAAACACGGGCAGTTTGAGTGGGCGGCGCCGGCGATCCTGTTCGCCTGCCTGGTGTTCACGCTGACTGCGCCGCTCTATATCTGGCAGATCCTTGGGATGTAGGAGGAAAGGCATGACTTTTTTTGAGAAGGAATTACAGAAGATATTCGGGAAAGACATGGGGCTTTCGGATATCAGGATCGTAGGGAATGCCTGCTACGGCAGGCTCTCCGAGGATATCCGCATGAAGGCATATTTTGCCACGGGCAGGGTGGCGGACAACTATGAGATGCTCAAGATCACGATGCTCAACCGCCGGGAGGGTGTGATCGACAGCGTGTCGCTGCATTTTTCCGACATACTTGGGAGGAAAAAGGTAGCAAACCCCAACTTCCGTGACGGCATCTGCCCGCATATCTGGAAAGACGGCGGGAATGTGGAATGGTATGTATACAGGCCCACGGAGGCTGACTATAAGCGGTTCTCCGAAGCTGCGGCAGGTTACCTGGATGTGTTCCGGGAGCCGGTGCAGGATCTGCAGATGGGGCAGAGCATGGGCTGAACCAGACGGCAGGAAAGAAAAAGCGGAACAGAAAGTATCTGCGTTTTGGGAAGGAAGTGAATAGCGGAAGTGTTCATATGGGATTTCATCGCCGACACCGTGCTGGACCAGATCATGGACTGGATCTATGGTCAGATAGTAGGATTTTTAGGCGATTTTTTTATGCAGATGGGCAACATGGGGGCAGACCTGTTTGAGATGGGATGGGTGAAGTCCACCGTGCTTTTTTTCAGCTATCTGGCATGGTCACTGTATGTCACCGGTCTGGTGGTAGCGGTGTTTGAGTGCGGCATTGAGTGCCAGAACGGGAGAGGGAGCATAAAGGAAACAGCGCTGAATGCGGTCAAGGGGTTTATGGCGGTCAGCCTGTTTACCACGGTTCCCGTGGAGCTGTACAAGCTGTGCGTCTCCCTGCAGGGAAGTTTTACGGCAGGGATCACGGGGCTGGGGACAGGTTTGGACACACTGGCCTCCAATATCGTATCCACCCTGCGGAATACGGCATGGGAGGAAGGGGTAATCTCAGGCGCATTTGGAGGGCTGCATAACATCACAAGCCCGATCCTGATGATTTTTATCCTGATCCTCATGGGTTACGCCGTCATCAAGGTGTTTTTTGCCAACTTAAAAAGGGGAGGCATCCTGCTCATCCAGATCGCAGTGGGAAGCCTTTACATGTTCAGCGTCCCCAGGGGATATATCGACGGCTTTACAGGGTGGTGCAAACAGGTCATCGGGCTGTGCCTGACTACATTCCTGCAGGCGACCATCCTGGTGGCCGGACTGATGGTGGTAAAGGACCATGCCCTGCTGGGACTTGGGCTGATGCTGTCCTCCGGGGAGGTACCCCGTATCGCAGGACAGTTCGGTCTGGATACCGGAACAAGGGCCAACGTGATGAGTGCGGTCTATGCGGCGCAGAGTGCCGTGAACCTGACAAAGACCATCGTGCAGGTCGTCAAATAACGGAGGTGCCTATGGCAGAAGGAAAGATCGTATATATTGCATCCCCCTATGCGGGGGATGTGGAGGGCAATGTCGAGTTTGCAAAAGCGGCCTGCCGACTGGCAATGGAAGAAGGAAACACCCCGGTAGCGGCACACCTTCTGTATCCGCAGATGCTGGATGACACCGTCCCTGAACAGAGGGCGCTTGGGATCAGGATGGGGCTTAAGCTGCTGGAGGCAAGCAGTGAACTGTGGCTGTGCGGCAGCCGTATCTCTGACGGGATGCAGGAGGAACTGAAAGCGGCATGGAAGCATGGCATCCCGGTCCGCCGCATCCCTGGGGAAATGGTGGAGAAATTCATGGAGCAGGATATGGGACAGCGGGTGCAGACCATGGGATATGCAGGGGTAAGCCTATGATGACAATGGGGAGTCTGTTTGACGGCATAGGTGGTTTCCCGCTGGCCGCCGTGCATAACGGGATCACCCCGGCATGGGCCAGCGAGATCGAGGCCTTTCCAATGGAGGTCACGAAGATAAGGTTCCCCGCAATGCTCCATGTGGGGGATATCACAAAATTAAATGGCGCGGGGCTGCCCCTGGTGGATGTCATCTGCGGGGGATCGCCCTGCCAGGACCTGTCCGTGGCGGGAAAGCGCCAGGGACTTGCGGGGGAACGATCCGGGCTGTTCATGGAGCAGGTCCGCCTAGTAAAGGAGATGAGAGAAGCCGATGGGAGAAGGGGTATACCAGATGACCTTGTCCGACCTCGATACCTCGTTTGGGAAAATGTTCCCGGAGCCTTCAGCTCCGCAGGCGGTGAGGACTTCCGGGCGGTCATTGAAGAGATCGTCAGAATTAAGGACAGTTCCTGTCATGTGCCTCGACCTGACGCCGGGCGCTGGGGATCTGCTGGGGCGGCCATATTGGGAGATAAATTCAGCCTGGCTTGGAGAGTGCTGGATGCTCAATTCTGGGGAGTCGCCCAGAGACGCCGCCGTATCTTCCTTGTCGCAGATTTTGGAGGACTCACCGCACCCGAAATATTATTTAAGCAGGACAGCCTGCCAGGGAATCCTGCGGAGGGCGGGGGAGAGGGGCAAGGAACTCCCGGCGCAGTTAAAGGAGGCACTAATGGTGCAGGCGGGACCTGCCTGACACCCTGGGATGTACAGAGCCGCCGAATTTTTGGAGAATCCGGCACATGGCCGGCCCTGTACGGCGGGGAAGGGGGCGGCCACGGATATCTGCAGACAAAAGAAGAAAGGACGGAGCCGAGGCTGTGCCTGAATGACCAGGGCGGGGAACGGATGGACATTACTGAGGATGTGGCGGCAACGCTGCGGGCGGGGATGGGCAGCCACCAGCCCCTGGTGGCACAGCCGGGTAAAGCGCCTGCGCGTCCGCTGAACATAAGCGGCTTCCATGTGGACCAGCGGGATGAAGTCATAGATCTTGGCGGGCTTTCGGGGGCGCTCATGGCGACAAGGAACATGCAGATGCAGACATTTGTGACGGAACTGCCCGCCTTTGGAGTGGTGAGCAAGGGGAACGGGGACTGTTTCCTGACACCGGAGAGCCATACATCGCTTACAGGGGGCGGCGGCCAGGCGGGGCAGGGATACCCCTGTGTGCTGTGCCTGAATGACCAGGGAGGCGGCCAGATGCACCTGACAAAAGATAAAGCAGGCACCCTCCGGGCACAGGAACACGGCCACCAGCCTTTGGTGTTTGACAACCACGGGCAGGATTCCCGGTTCAGGGGATCGGTAGGGATATCCCAGACAGTGTCCGCCGGTTTCGGGATGGGAGGCAACAACCAGCCGTTGGTGCTGGCTTCCCAGCAGGGTCACGCAGGGATCGGGGAGGGGATATGCCCGACCATCACAAGCGCAGCAGGTACCAGCGGGAACAACCAGCCGGTACTGTTCGAGAACGGAGGCATGGATCTGGGAAAAACCAGAAGTTATGGGGCAGGAGAGACCCCGCAGCCACCGGCTGTGTTTTCCCTAGATTCCCTGGAGTCCAACAGCATGAAATCAGCCAACCCTTATTCAGGATGCAGGGAGACGGATACAGCCAGAACCATAGACACCACAAATCCGGATCCCAGCAAGAACCAGGGAGGCATCGCTATCCTGCAGGAGACATTCTGTATAGCTGGGAACATTATTGACCGGCAGCCGCAGAACGGCGGGAACGGTTTCGGGTACCAGTCAGACATTTCCTATACACTGACGGCCATGGACCAACATGCGGTGTTCTCACCTCATGGCGGCGGGCAGGATGATCCGGAAAGACAGATAACGGCAGAAGAAGAAAACGGGGATGGGACAAGGTCTTATCAGGAGCAGGTAGGGGCGCTGTGCCGGCGCGATGAGAAAGGGATCGGGAACCAGTACGTCAGCCAGGATAAATGTATTGTGGAGAAAAGAAACCTGATTCGGAGACTGACGCCCCTTGAGTGCGAGCGTCTGCAGGGCTTTCCGGACGGATGGACGGACATCCCCGGAGCATCGGACAGTGCAAGGTACAAGGCGCTGGGCAACAGCGTGGCGATTCCCTGTGTGGACTTTGTGCTGCGTGGGATCGCTTATTTCTTACGGGAAAGAGATGGCAGGGAACAGGCGCCAAAGGATGTATAACATTGGTGGTCCTGCATCCTTTGGCATCAGATTCTTGTTGGGTATTGGTATAGCTTTCCCCATGCATTGTCGGTATACTTGGCTTGCAGAAACATAAGAAAGGAGAGGCGGGATATGGAAAACCGTAAAAACTTATGCGCAATGATCCCGGAGAGCCTGCATACACAGGCCCGGACAGAACAGGAACAGATGAACCTGACACTCAGCCAATATGTCGAGATGGTGCTGAAGGAACATTTTGAGAATGGAGGGAAAGAAATGGCAAAAGGAACAAGGACACTGGCCTTCCAGGTATCGGAGGAATTTTTCGAGAGGATCAAGGCCCATCTGAAGGCAACGGGCTTAAACCAGAAGGAGTTTGTGATCGGTCTGATCGAGCAGGCGCTGGACGCAGCAGCGGCAAAGGCGCAGCAGGAGGAAAGGGCGCAGGGAAAACCTGCGTAACGGGAGGAAATGCAGGGGAAAGACCGCCAGGGCTTAAAGGCCGGGGCGGTCTTTTCGTGGCAGAACTGTCTGCGCATGGCAGGCGGATGCGGCCATAACCCCATGCAGGCAGCGGTTCTCTATCAGCTTTGGAAGGAGGCGGTCAATTGTATATTTACCCTGACAATTTAAAGGCCAGGGCTACGTTGTGGCTCTGGCAGCTTAAAGACATCGGGATCATCGGTGTGTGCGCCCTATGCTCCATCCTGGCGCTGACACAGGCGGGCTTTTTTTTGCCCATCGTGTTCACGGCGGTTTATGCCTTTCTGACGATCCGCTTTGAGGACACCAGCATCCTGGACTTTATCCGGTATGCCTGTGCGTTCTTTTTCGTGCGCCAGCAATTCTTTGAATGGAGGTATACTAAATGAGCAGGAAAGAAAAAAGGGAACAGCGGCAGAGGGCATCCACCCGCCAGCTGATCGGGGCGGGGGAGATCACGGATCACAGTCTTGTGACTTACGGACACGGGGAGCTTGTTTATTTTATCGTGAAGCCCTCCAATATCTCCGTACTGTCGGCATCCAGCGTGGGGGCAAGGGTCTATGCGCTGATGACGGTGCTAAAAGGAGTGGCGGAGATAGAGATGCTGTGCTTAAACAGCCGGGAGAGCTTTGAGGACAACAAGCGGTTTCTGCGCTCCCGCATGGAGACGGAGGAAAACCCTGTGGTGCGCAGGCTATTAGAGAAAGACCAGGCCCACCTTGACCGGATACAGGTGCAGATGGCGACAGCCCGTGAGTTCCTGATCCTGATACGACTGCGGGAGGAAAAGGAGTCCGAGGTGTTCCCCTACCTGTCCCGCATCGAGAAGTCCCTAAAAGAGCAGGGCTTTTCCGTAAAGAGGGCTGACCGGGAGGACATCAAGCGTATCCTTGCGGTGTATTATGAGCAGAACGTGACCACGGAGAGATTCGAGGACTTTGACGGGGAGCGCTGGATCATGCCGGAGGAATAGGCGGGAAATTTTCGGAGAAATATTTTTCCCGACCAGCTTACTATTGCGGAAAAATGTGCTATACTGTAAGGGAAATCTGCGGGAAAAGGAGGGCTGTTTTGTGGATTACCAGGAATTATTGCGGAAAAAGGAACGGTACAGCCAGTGCAGGGCATCCATCCCTGAATATACGTTATTTACTTTCGAGCAGGCATTTGAGATAGAATATACCCACAATTCCACAGCCATTGAGGGGAACACCCTGTCCCTGATCGAGACCAAAGTGCTCCTGGAGGATGGGATATCCATCGGGGGGAAGAACCTGCGGGAGATCTATGAGGCGGTCAACCACAGGAAAGCATACTGCCATGTGAAGGAATGCATCGGGAAAGGGCAGCCCCTGGATGAAAAGACCATAAAGGACATCCATGCCATACTGATGGAAAACATCATGGTAGGGGGAGTGTACCGGGATGTGCAGGTATATATTTCGGGCGCACGGCACGTGCCCCCGCCCCCGTCCCTGATGTACCAGCAGGTAAAGAATTTTTATGCGGATCTGCAGTGGAAGGGGAAGGAACTGAACCAGATAGAACTGGCGGCATGGACCCACGCGGAATTTGTGAAGATACACCCGTTCCGGGACGGAAACGGGAGGACGTCACGGCTGATCATGAATTACCAGCTCATGGAGGCAGGGTTCCCGGCCATATCCATCGCCAAGGAGGACAGGCTGGAATATTTCAAGGCATTGGATGTTTATGCGGTGGAGGGAAACCTGCAGCCGTTTGCCGATCTGGTGGCAGTGCTTGTGGACGGACAGATGGAGAAGTATATTGAGATCTCCGGACCACAGGAGGGGATGGAACAGTCCCAGACAATGTCATAAATATAAACAGAAGAAAGAAAAACGGCCAAACGCCGGATGCAGAAATGTGTCCGGTGTTTTTTTTGTGGCAAAAACCCGTCATGCGGGCATTGTGCCTGCAAGGATACCCATTTGATGGGTGTAAGGACATGGAGTACGGAATGTCCACTTGCGGTGAATCGGGCAGGGGAAATTGCTCCTGCCCGATTGCCTGTAAACCGGGCGGGACGGCAGATTGCCGCCGCCATATCTGATCGGAGGTGTTTATTTGAAAAGAGAAGAAAATGTCCCTGTCGTGACAAATGCCCCTGTTGGGGCAAATGTTCCCAGAGGAACAAGTGCATTAGCAAATGCACGGGGGGATGTGCATATCCAGGAATTTCTGGATATGATCGCACCCTCCGTCATCAAGTTTGAGACGGACCATTTTATCTGCGGGAACACATACCGCTGTGTGTGGGCACTGCGGGAATATCCTACGTCAACCGATGAGCAGGCAATCCTGTCCCACCTTGGGGAGAAGGACGGCGTGACCCTGCGCATCTACACCCGCCATGTGACCCCTGTGGAGGAACGCAAGATCATCAGCAACGCGGCCAACAAGAACCGCATGGACAGGGGCAATACAGGCGACCTGCAGGCGACCGTGCTGGCGGAGAGCAACCTGCAGGATGTGGCGGCCATCGTGGCGCAGATGCACCGCAACAGGGAGCCGCTTCTGCACACGGCGGTCTACCTGGAGCTGTGCGCCCATGACTTAGACCAGCTGAAGCTCCTGCAGACTGAGGTGCTGACGGAGCTGATCCGCTCCAAGCTGAACGTGGACCGGCTGATGCTCCGCCAGAAACAGGGCTTCCAGTGCGTGATGCCCACCGGTTTCAACCTGTTCCGGGACCAGTTTGAGCGGGTGCTGCCCGCCAGCAGCGTGGCGAACCTTTACCCTTTCAACTATTCCGGAAAGACCGACCCTCAGGGCTTTTATATCGGGCGGGACAAGTTCGGCAGCAACGTGCTGGTGGATTTCAACCGCAGGGCGGATGACAAGACCAACGCCAACATCCTGATCCTGGGAAACAGCGGCCAGGGCAAGAGCTACCTGTTAAAGCTGCTCCTCACCAACCTGCGGGAATCAGGGATGCGCATATGCGCCCTTGACCCGGAGATGGAGTACGGGGATCTGACGGACAACCTGGGCGGGTGCTTTATCGATCTGATGGACGGAAGATACATCATCAACCCCCTGGAGCCGAAAACCTGGGATGACGCCGCAGGCCCGGAGGACATGGACGCGCCCCAGACCTTCCGCATCCGTTCCAGGCTGTCCCAGCACATCAGTTTTCTGAAGGATTTTTTCCGCAGCTACAAGGACTTCACGGACCGGGAGATCGATGTCATAGAGATCATGCTCCAGAAGCTGTATGCCGGGTGGGGGATCACTGACCAGAGCGACTTCGACAGCCTGGTGCCGGAGGATTACCCCATTCTCTCCGACCTGTATGCTTTTATGGAGGCAGAGTACAAGGCATTTGACACAGGTAAGAGGCAGCTTTATACGGCAGAGATGCTGCGGGGCATCCTGCTTGGACTGCACTCCATGTGCGTGGGCGCAGAGAGCAAATTTTTCAACGGGCATACCAACATCACTGATTCCAGCTTTATCACTTTCGGCGTGAAGGGGCTGCTGCAGGCCAGCCGGAGCTTAAAGGATGCCCTGCTGTTCAACGTGCTCTCCTTTATGAGCGATGAGTTGCTGACTGTGGGAAATACGGCGGCCAGTCTGGATGAGTTTTACCTGTTCCTGTCTAACCTGACCGCAGTGGAATATGTGCGGAATTTCATGAAGCGTGTGCGCAAGAAGGACTCGGCAGTCATCATCGCCAGCCAGAACCTGGAGGACTTCAACCTGGACGGCGTCAGGGAGTACACCAAGCCGTTGTTCTCCATTCCCACGCACCAGTTCCTGTTCAATGCGGGCAGCATTGATGCGAAGTTCTATACCGACACCCTCCAGCTGGAGGAAAGCGAGTACAGCCTGATCCGTTACCCCCAGAGGGGCGTGTGCCTGTATAAGTGCGGCAATGAGCGGTACAACCTGATGGTCAACGCCCCGGAGCATAAGGCGAGGCTGTTCGGCAAGGCCGGAGGAAGATAACGGAATAAAGAGGGGAGGGAACATGGTTGGAGCTTAAGGAACAGCGGTTTGGCATTGAGATCGAGATGACCGGGATCACGCGGGCGCAGGCTGCGGAGGTGGCCGCCGCATATTTCGGGACGGAGAGCAGCCATATAGGGTCGTATTATGATACCTATGCAGCGCTGGACAGACAGGGGCGGCAGTGGAAGTTCATGAGTGACGGGAGCATTACTGCGGAGCGGAAAGCGGGGAATCAGAGGATCGGTGCCGGCAGCGAGTACAGGACGGAAATGGTCAGCCCTATCTGCAGCTATGAGGACATCATCCCCATCCAGGAGATCATCCGCGAACTGAAGAAGCATGGGGCGATCACCAACAAGACCTGCGGCATCCATGTGCATGTGGACGCCTCGCCCTTTGATGCCCGGACATTGCGCAATATCACGAACATCATGGCGTCCAAGGAGGATCTGATCTACAAGGCCCTGAAGGTGTCCGTGGCCCGTGAAAACCAATACTGCCATAAAGTGGAGGAACGGTTCCTGGAAGAACTGAACCGGAAGAAACCCAAGACCCTGGACGGGGTGGAGCGGATCTGGTATGGCGGCAACAGCCGCAGGTACGAGCATTATGATGACAGCCGGTACCACTGCCTGAACCTCCATTCCGTATTCCAGAAGGGGACAGTGGAATTCAGGCTGTTCAACGGGACACTCCATGCTGGCAGGATCAAGGCGTATATACAGTTCAGCCTTGCCATCACTGCGCAGGCGCTGAACCAGGCCTGTGCCAGCAGGAGGAAGACCCAGACCACCAATGAGAAATACACTTTCCGCACCTGGCTGCTGCGGCTTGGGCTGATCGGGGATGAATTCGCCACCGCAAGGCAGCACCTTCTGGCGGAACTGCCGGGCTGCATCGCATGGAGGGATCCGGCCCAGGCGGAGGCCCAGAAGGAGCGGCTAAGACAGAAAAGGGAAAAAGAGCGGGCAGAACAAGGATCTCCGGTACAGGAAAGGGAATCTCCTGAGATCCAGGAGAGAGGGCAGGAAATGGCGGAGGAAGAACCGCAGGCTTATGCGATGAGCATGTAGGAAATTGTTGAGAAGGAGAAAGGAGTGGAGCCGGAAATGGGAAGAAAAAAAGAAACGCTGTATCTGGCGTATGGCAGCAACCTGAACCAGACACAGATGGCATTTCGATGTCCCACGGCAAAGGTGGTTGGGACCAGCGAGCTGAAAGGGTATGAGTTACTGTTCCGGGGCAGTCGCAGGGGAGCGGTGGCCACCGTGGAGCCGAAGGAGGGCAGCACAGTGCCTGTGCTCCTGTGGAAGATACGGCAGGCGGATGAGGAAGCGCTGGACCGTTATGAGGGATACCCCCGGTTTTATGAAAAGCAGATGCTGCAGGTGGAGCTGGACGGAAAAGAAGTGTCCGTGATGGGGTATGTCATGACACCAGGCCATGAATTCGGCATCCCGTCAGACGGGTATGCGGATGTCATATGGGAAGGCTATGAGCAGTGCGGGCTGGATACAAAGCCCTTGGAAAACGCCATCAACAAAGCCTATGCCATGGCATTCCAACAGGAACAGGGGCTGGCCGAACCGGGATTCCAAGGACTGTACGGGAGCGGCGGGATGGGACCGATTGAGTAGAAAGGGGGGATGCCCATGGCGGCACCGGCAGTTGTGCTGGCGGCCAAGGCAGTACTGGCTGCGGCAGCAGACAAAAGAGTGCGGACAGGGATCGCCACTGTGGTGGCGGCAGTCCTGACGCCTTTTATCCTGATCGTGGTAATGATCCTGTGTATGCTGTCCGGCGCGGCAGGGCATAACAATTCCGCTGTGGATCTGGCATTCAATGGGGGATACCTGTCGTCAGCACTCCCTGCGGATTACAGGATGTACATCGAGAAGATGCGGGAGAGCTTCCGGGAATTGGACGGGATCCTGGCTGAAATCAATGGAATGGCGGAGGACAGAACGGTGGACGGGTACCGGGTCAAGGCTGTTTTCTATTCTCTGTTTTTCGGCGCAGAGCAGCCCAGGATGAACGATGACGATTACAGGGGGTTTGCGGACTGTTTCGTGTCGTATGAGGAACGGGAGGATGAAGAAGGGAAAACCTATATGGCTGCAGTACCCATCACAGATATGGGGATCGTGTACGGGAACCTGTCCTCCCTGCTTGGGAGAGGGATCACGGACGAAAACAAGGCCAATGCCCAGCGCATCTATGTGCTGGCAAAGTACGGGCGGGCAGGGTATGGAAGCGGACTGCCGCCCGGTGAGGCCATGGGGGATGGAAGCTTTGCAGCCCTGATCGCGGAAGGGGAAAAATACCTGGGCTACCCCTATGTGTGGGGAGGGTCAACGCCTGAGACATCCTTTGACTGTTCCGGGTTTGTCTGCTGGGTCTACACCCATTCCGGGACCTATCCCCTGTCCCGGACCACGGCTGCGGGGCTCTATGACCAGTGCGCCGTGGTGCCGAAGGAGGATGCGCAGCCGGGCGACCTGGTGTTCTTCAGCGGCACCTATGCCTGCAGCGGATCGGTGAGCCATGTGGGGATCTATGTCGGCGGGGGAAGGATGCTGCACTGCGGCTCCCCGATCCAGTACACAAGCATAGAAACACCGTACTGGAGGGAACGTTTTTTTGCCTTCGGGCGCCTGCTGGATTAGGAGGGATGCGATGAATCCGATAAAAATAATCCTGGAACACAAAACAAACTTTAAATTCTGTCAGGCAAAGGTGGAGAAGATCATCCGCCTTGCGGAGAAGGATTTTGAACATTTCTTACGGAGTCCGATGGACTATCAGGAGTTTATAAAAGAGAACACCCACTTGATGCATAGGGATGAAAGAGGTGTATACCACTGCCTGCTGGTCACCGGGGAAGGCCACAGGGACGGCGTCCTGGTGGAAGCGGAAGGGTATGGATATGCCTGCTGCACCGCCTATGTGCCGGACGCGGCGGCCTTCGCATATGACTCCCTGTCCGAGACAGGGTACAGGCTTGCTTTCCTGGTGGATCTGTTCACCAGGGAGGCAGCGGCCGCCGCATCGGAAGGGTCTTGGGAGATCAGTTTTGAGAAGGTCAGAGAGCAGTCCGGTCTGGAGCTTGGGGAAAACCCATTCCTGCAGGAGCTTATGGCGGATATGATCGCAGAGAGGCCGGAGGTGGCAGAGGTGTGTATCCGTGGGGACTGCTTTAGTGTGCGCTGCCGCCCGGAGTTTTGCCATGGCCGCCAGAAAGAGAAAATGCAGGAAAGCCAGGAAATCCAGTCCATGTGAAAAGGAGGGGCTGTCCCTCTCTGGTGTTGGGCGCCCCGGATCAAGGAGGCTACAGAATATGAAAACAGTGTTTGAACACAAGCCGGATTTTACTTTCCGGGAATTTGCCATAGAGAAAACCGTCACCATACCGGCGAGAAAACTGGAGGAAATGCTGCGCCATCCGATGCGCAATCATGAGGTAATTGTGGAAAATACAGGGGTCATGGGGGTGGACAGGGATGATGTGTACCACTGTCTGCTGGTCACGGGCGAGGGCAGACCGGACGGTCTGCTGGTGGAGAGCGAAGGCAGCGGTTACGCCAGGTACGCCTCTTATGTGCCGGAAGCCACAGCCCTGCGGTACCCGACACTCTCCAAGCTGAACCGGGAGCTGGCGGAGGCGGTGGATACCATCATTGCCGAGGGAGTCAGCCTGACCACAGAAGGAAATTGGATCGTTTCTTTTGAGGAACTGGCGGGCATGACAGGCCTGTGCGTGGAGGGCAGACCGTTCCTGCAGGAGATCCTGGGGGATATGCTCTGCAGCCGTCCGGAGGTGGCTGACCTGACGATTGAGGACGGGCAGTTTGATGTGGTATACCACCTTGATTTCTGCCCGAACTGCCGGAAAGAAACTGGCCAGGAAGAACTGCCGGACAAGATCAGCATGGAGGAAATGCATGGCTACGGATATACCTGGGAGGGGATGCTCCCGCTGGGTAAGGAGAGGGCGCTTGGACTGGCGGAGGCAGGGCTGGAGGTCTTCCTTCTGATGCCGGATGGGACGGAGCGTGTGGCAGAAAGCAGGGATGAGATCACAGGACATGACGGCCTGTTCGGAGTGGAACGGCAGGCATGGAAGGGCTGCCAGGAGAAGATAAAGAGCGGGCAGATCAATGTCCCTGTGGGGACATCGGGGATGCTCCCATCCATGTGAAGGAGCGGAACCGGGAAACAGAAAGGAGCAAAGAGTGAAAAATAAATTTTTCACTCGGCAAGTTTGTGCGCACACGTCCAAACTTGCGTGATGCGCAAAGGGCGTGCGCATATGGAGGTAAGCATGAAGCAGGCAACATTCACGGTGAAATATGACGAGGAAAAACTGAATGCCATCAGGCAGTACATGGGGAAAAAGAATGTGGACTTCGAGGGAGAACTGGCAGAAGTGATGGGAAAGATGTATGAGAAGTATGTCCCCCAGGCAGTCCGGGAGTACATCGACAGCAGGGAGGAAACACCGCCCGCTGCCCGCAGGCCGGCAAGACCGCAGGCAGGAGGCGGAGGCATCTGACATCCTGCCGCTTGCGGGGCAGCTAACAGCGCAAGGCGCAGGCGGGGAGCAGGAAAGCCTCCTGTTATCCCTTGTGGCCGCCCGTGCGGCGATTTGTGCCCCCGTTTGGAAAAAGTGGATAAACAAGACCACCCGGCACCCTTTCTGCCCTGTTTGGGGCGATTTGGCGAAAACAGTCCGCAAACCCTGCTGACAGGGGATGCAGGACAGCCAAAAAGGAGGGGGAACGGGGAGAAAAGCGAGGGTCGAAATGTGTGCAGGTTAAAGGGCGGGTGGCTTTGAAAAGCCCCCTCGCCCGATTCACACCGCCCGGCAAAGCCGTGCGGGAAAGGAAAATGCCACCCGCAAATGCAGGTTTTCCGATAATCCGGTGGCTCGGCAGGGAAAACAGCAGAAAAATGGGAAAATTTCGGGGTGGCTTTCAGGAAACAGACAGGAACAGGAGGATGCTATGGGAGCAAATGAGGATAAGACCAAATTTTCCATACGGGTGGACACGCAGCTTCTGGAGCTGGCGGACTCCTGCATCGGGGACGGTGCGGCAAGGAACCGCACCGAACTGATCGGGGATGCGCTGCGGTTCTATCTGGGCTACCTTATGGCAGGAAAGGCGGAGGATTATCTGCTCCAATCCCTGTCCTCCGTCATGAAGGGATCGGTGCAGGACTGCGAGAACCGTCTGGCCCGGATGGACTTTAAGATTGCGGTGGAGCTTTCCAAACTCTCACAGGTGATTGCCTACACCCACGATGTGGATGAGGAATCCCTGAACCGCCTCCATGCAAAATGCGTGGAGGAAGTGAAACGGATCAATGGAGCGGTAGATTTTGAAGATGCGTACAGGTACCAGAGACGGGAAAACTGAAAGAATATATAAGATGGAATGGAAAAAGCAGAAACCAGATTTTTATTGCAATTTTAAGAATAGTTGGGTAAAATAAAAGAAATGATAAAATGATGATAAAATTAAGATGGGAGTGAAACCATATGATACAGATTAGACCTGTTTCGGATCTCAGAAATAAATTTCCGGACATTGAAAAAATAGTAAATGAAGGGGAGCCTGTCTATCTGACAAAAAATGGATATGGGTCAATGGTGGTACTCAGTCTTGAAATGTACTCCAGACTGACCGACAGTGTGGAAATGGCACTGGACGAAGCAGATAGGGCCGCCGGAACGGACAGCAGAAGGCTGACACATGAAGAAGTATTCGGAAACCTGCGGAGGAAGCTGAATGCCTAATAAAATGTACAGGTTAAGGTATCTGCCATTGTTCTATGAAGATCTTGAAGAGAAGGTGTCTTATATTGCTGGGACGCTGCAGAATCCGGAAGCGGCAGGGCGTCTGTTGGATAAGGTAGAGGAAGCTATTTTGGAGAGACTGCCTGTAGCAGAGGCTTTTGAGAGATATATTTCTGTGCGTGAGAGAGATTATAATTATTATCGCATTTATGTTGATAATTTTGTAGTTTATTATGTGGTGATAGATGACGATCCGAATGATTTGATAATGGAGATTCGAAGGTTTCTTTATAAAGGTCAGGATCAGTGGAAATTGATATAATTGGAAAACGGATTATGAAAGGTGTAAAGACGAATTTGCAGCAAGGAGGAAAGAGTGATGGAATCCTTTTTGGATGCCTCTAATAAACCCAAAGATTGGCCCGTTAATGATCGAGAACTGTTATTGGAAAGGATTTATAGGGCATTGGTAGCATATGAGGACAGTCCAGGATTTAGGACAAGAGAAGTTATCGTGTCGCTGGCCTGCAACAATGATTTAAACCAAAGATCCTATTACGGAAGATACCGGGTAACAGAATTTGAAGCGCAATTGATAAATATATTATATCTCATGGGCACCGCCTATCAAATCAATGCAGTCAAGACCTGCCTATACGAAATAGTAGGAGATATGACCCGATTGCAGAAGATGATGTCATGGTGTTCAGAGGCAACAGGAGAGGAAAAAAGTATTTTTGTAGAAGAATACAGCAACTGGCTGCTGCCGCCGCTCAAGTTATTTTATTTTGCATACCAGAAGTATAATCTGGAAAAAGATAAGGGTTTTTCAGACCAGATTGTTGAGATGGTGAATATCTTTTTGAAAAACGGAACAGATGAAGAAATACCATTTGTAGTTGCGAATGCGCTAGTGTCCATGTTGAATGATATGGGTTATATGCATGGAACGAAAAAGGCAGGTATCTGGAAGTTTTCCAGGGAAGAATTAAAAAAGCTGTTTCGTTTAGAGGCCGATTTAATTTCACAGGCAAAGATGGAACCATGCATTCGTCCTTTAAGGGGAGTTTTGGCAACTCAGATAAGCAATTATATTTTGAAATCCCGTAACGACTATAATGAGGATTATATTTGCAAATATGTTTCTGTTCAGACCGCTGCGGCAAGTTCGGCAAACTGCCAAATATGGATGAAGAAAACAGAAAAACTCAATGATCAAAGAGAACAGAGGGTAATTCCTGAATTGTTTGCTGATGCGTCATGGATTCCATATGCATGGGTGAAAGATATAGATTTCACTGCAACAAGGACATATTTTGTTTCCTCATTTAGCAAATCCATAAACAGTGACGATATGAAAAGAGAGTATGGATCGTGCGTATATGGGTTTAAAAATGATAAGTTGATTGAATTATTAAGTCCAATAGCCATGCAGCAGTTCGAAAAAAGGGATGGTGACATTGAACAGCAGAAAGTTATTGTAAGGCCGGTATGTTCACAAGTACTGGCATTTGATGTTTTGTATGACAGGGAAATGGCAAAAGAGGAGTTGTCTTTTTTATTTGAAGTGATTGATGGATTTAAGATGAGCAATGATGACAAGAAATCTTTTTTAGAACATATATTGCAATATTGGGTGTTGTCGGTTAAAGATTTCAAATGGAAAGATGAACGGGAAAGGAGATATGTCTTATTTTTGTATGATGAATACAACTATAAGGAAATAGAAATAGATGATACATATCTTAAAGTGAAAACATCTATGTTTTTGCTGCCTGATTTTATTTTGGGGAAAAATCCATCAAAGCCAGTTATTAAATATCAAGTGGATGCTGCAAGGAAAGCATTATCACGAAAAGATTATATATTTTGCCACAATTGTCTCAATAGAGATTACGATGCAGTTTTGCATCATGTAGACATATGCCCAATATGTAATTCAGATGATATAGAGTATGTGACAATTAAGTAATTTGTAGAGAGTATCCTATATAGATTTATATGGATAAAGAAATAGTCAGAGAAGTTCAACTAAGAGAGTGTCTGTAACAGGATGCTCTTTTTTGTTGCAAACAAGGAGGACCGTCATGCCCAAAATTATTTTTACCTCCCGCTACCTGCGGGATGCCCCTCCAGAACAGCTGGAGAATTATGTCCGATATGTCAGCACCCGTGAGGGCGTGGAGAAGGTGGAGGGGAGCAGGGACAGCCTGCCCTCCACGGCGCAGCAGAAAGAACTGATCCGCCAGATCATTCGTGATATTCCAACAGCAAAAGAAATGCTGGAATACACGGATTTTTTATTGCAGCCTACTATGGGAAACGCCTCAGAGTTTATCTCCTGCGCCATAGAGCAGAATTTTGACCTGATCGGAAAGCGGGAGAACTATGTGGATTACATCGCAAACCGTCCCAGGGTGGAGCGGATCGGGGAACATGGATTATTTACGGATGCCGGGAAAGCGGTGGTGCTAAAACAGGTGCAGGAGGAAGTGGCCGGGCATAAAGGCCCGGTCTGGACACACGTCATTTCCCTGCGGCGTGAGGATGCCGCAAGGCTTGGCTATGACAGCGCCGCACAGTGGATGTCACTGCTGCGCTCCAGGCGGGCCATGCTGTGCAGGCACATGAAGATCGACAGCGCAAACCTGCGCTGGTATGCCGCATTCCACAATGAGGGTCACCACCCCCATGTACACCTGATGGTCTATTCCGCAAAGGACGGTGACGGGTACCTGACGAAAGAATCCATCGAGGCCATGCGGTCGGAACTGGCGCACGATATCTTCCGGCAGGATTTCGCACAAATATATGAGGAACAGGACAGATCCCGCGCAGAACTGAAAAAGGTCGCTGCGGATGTAGTGCAGGAGATGATGGATGCACTGCGCCAAAGCACGGTAGCAAGCACAGAGATTGAGAAAATGATGGTGCGCCTGGCGGAGCGCCTGCGGAACACAGGCGGGAAAAAAGTGTACGGGTACCTCAAGCGGGATGTGAAGAACCTGATAGACCGGATCGTGGATGAACTGGCGAAGGAGAAAACGGTGGATGCCCTGTACCGGGCATGGGGGAAATGGCAGGATGAGATCCTGTCCACATACCAGGATAACACGCCGCCCCTGCCGCCGCTGTCCGGTCAGCCCCGATTCAAGAGTATAAAAAATATGGTGATCGCAGAGGCTCTGAAGCTGGGCAGCGGAAATTATATTTTTGAGGATGAGGCAGTGCCGGAACCGGAGGACGGGGCAAGTCTGTCACCAGATTGGGATGTTCCGGTCGGGGAGGAATTACCGGATGCCTTTTTAGAGGATATGGATGTATGGGAAGGAGATAGGATCCCGGAGGATGACATCCGGCAATCCGGCAGGGGCATCCCGGACTTTTATGCAGAGTGGAACAAAAACTATAAGCTGGCGCGCCGGTACCTCTATGGGGAAAAAGGCGCAGGGCAGGATCTTACAAAAGCATTTTCCCTGTTCAGGCAGGAAGCGGAGAGCGGGAACGCCCTGGCAATGCATGACCTGGGCAGGATGTGTGCTGACGGCCTTGGACCGGAGGCGGACCAGGATGCGGCACAGGGATGGTACGCCAGAGCACTGGAGGCTTTCCATGCAGCAGAAAAGGAGGCAAAGGAGCGGAAACGCCCATACCTGCAATACCGCATCGGGAAGATGTATGCTGCCGGGCTTGGCGCCGGACAGGACTATGGAACAGCGGCCCGGTGGCTGGCAAAGGCGGCTGCGGCAGGGCATAAGTTTGCACAGTATTCCCTTGCAGGGCTTTACCGCCGGGGGCAGGGCGTGATACAGGATGATGTACAGGCATTCCGCCTTTACGGATGTTCCGCAGGGCAGGGCAACCCATATGCGGAGTATGAACTGGCAGGGATGTACCGTGACGGGATCGGCACACAAAGAGACGGCAGCCAGGCAGAGATACTTTTCCGGAATGCATTTTCCGGTTTCCTGCATCTGGAGGCAAAGGGCGGCGATGACAGGCTGCAGTACCGCCTGGGGCAGATGCTGCACACGGGGACGGGAACCGGAAGAGATGATGAGGCGGCTGCAGTCTGCCTGGAACGGGCGGCGAAGCTGGGGAATGTCCATGCACAGTATGCCCTTGGGAAGCTGTGGATGGAAACCGGGGGCGGCGATGCCATGCAGGCTGTCAGATGGATTACAAAGGCGGCGGAGGCGGGAAACGCCGCCGCCCAATATACGCTTGGAAAACTCTGCCTGGCAGGGGAAGTGCTGGAAAAGGACACTGCCAGGGCGGTGGAACTGTTCACCTTATCGGCAGGACAGGGAAATGAATATGCGGCATACCGGCTGGGGCGGCTTTCCCTTTCAGGAGAAGAAATCCCAAAGGATACGGCAGAAGCCGTCCGCTGGCTGTCCTTCTCCGCAGAAAGGGGAAACCAATACGCACAGTATACCCTTGGGAAACTGTACCTGTCCGGGGAGGATATCCCCAAGGATGTGGAAAAGGCTGTCTGCCTGCTGGAGCAGTCGGCAGGACAGGGGAACCAATATGCACAGTACGCATTGGGAAAATTATTCCTCTGCGGAAAGGATGTTCCCCTTGACAGGGAAAAAGCCGCAGGGTACCTGCAGGCTGCCGCAGATCAGGGGAACATCTACGCGGCATTCCTGCTGGAGCACATGGACTCGTTCCGGAACCCCGACTTATTTCTGGCGGCGACCCGCCTGATGCACCGTCTGGAAAAGCTGTTCCGGGAGGATGTATACAGAGCCGCAGGGGGCAGCCCGTTCCACATCGACCGGAAACGCCGCCGCAGGCTGGCGGAGAAGAAACAGGCCCAGGGGCATAAGCGGGATGACAGGGAGCCTGTGCAGCAACAGGCATGATCCTGGAGCATGGATATCCGGAGAAATGGAGGTAACGGGATGGCAGGATTTGTTTATTTTACGGATGAGCAGAAACAGAGGGCAAACGAGGTGGATCTGGAGGACTTCCTCTCCAGGCGGGGAGAAAAGCTGCTGCGTTCCGGCAGGGAGATGCGGCTGGCCAGCGACCACAGCATCACGGTGCGGGGCAACCGCTGGTACGACCATGCGGCGGGAATCGGCGGCTGCGCCATCGACTTTGTGCAGATGCATTACAACAGCACTTTTCCGGAGGCGGTCACCCTGCTCCTTGGAGGGGAACAGGGGCAGGCATACCGGGCCAGCGGACCGGAACAGGAAAAGGAACAGAAACCCTTTGCGCTGCCGGAGGCGAACCGGGACATGCGGCGGGTATACGCCTACCTGACAAAGACCCGCTGCCTGGACCGGGAGGTGGTCTCCGCTTTCGCCAGGGAAAAGCTGATCTATGAGGACGCAAAGTACCACAACGTGGTGTTCGTGGGATGTGATGCAGACGGAACAGCCCGCCATGCCCATAAACGGGGGAGCCATACAAAGGGGGAGGCATTCAAGGGCAACGTGGACGGCAGCGACCCCAGGTACAGCTTCCGGTATCTTGGGAAAGGAAATACCGCTTATGTGTTTGAGGCGCCCATCGACATGCTGTCCTTTATCACGCTCCACAAAAGGGGCTGGCAGGAAAACAGCTATGTGGCACTGAGCGGCATATCCGCACATGCCATGCTGCAGCTGCTGAAAGACCAGCCCCGCATTGACACGGTAGTCCTGTGCCTGGACCATGACCCTGCCGGAATAGAGAACAGCTACCGTCTGGCAGATGCTGTGAAAGAATATCAGGCAGCTATCCGTGTGAGGATGCTGCAGCCCGCCAATAAGGACTGGAACGAGGATCTGAAAGCAGAAAACGGGATGGAACCGCTCCCTGCAAAGGAGCATCCGGGGTTAACAGAGTGCAGGGCGTGGTGCGGGACGCTCAAGAAGATGGCAGAGAGCATCGCCCCGAAATATGCCACTGCGGAATCCTTAAGGCGGTACCACTTCGGGATGTACCAGACGCTGAAGGAAGGGACCGGCGCAGAACAGCTGGAGGACGCCTTTGACGGGGACGGTCTGCTTCTGGCGGGGATCGCCGTCAGGATCATGGAGAAATACGGCAGGGAGCTGGGGCGGGAGGTGACGTCCGGACAGATCATCGACAACCTGTGCGGCAGGTACAGGCCCCACAAGGACAAGGGAAGCCTGAAATCCCGGCTGGCAGACCTGCAGGAAGCCTTTGAGGGAGTGATGGCATGTCTTTCGGGGGCAGGACCGGAGACGGATGCGGAAAAAGAAACACTGGTCAGAAAATGCGTGGGCCTTACGATGGAATGCATCAGGGCCCATATTTATGTAGCCGGAAAAATGCAGGATCTGAAACAGCAGATGCAGAAACAACAGAGCCAGGAACAACAGGAGCAGCAGAAACTACAGAAACAGGAAGGAGGGATCACACAGGTATGCAGCCAGTCGTGATACTGATACTCATGGGAGCAGGCATGTTTGCCGTCATCGGCGGTATCTCCCTGCTGTCGCATTATTACACTTTAAATGGAATCAAGTCAAGGACCGTGGGAGACGGCCAGCACGGTACGGCGCGGTTTGCCACGGAAAAAGAAATCAGGGAAACCTATGCCCATGTCCCCTACGAGCCGGAAAAATGGCGCAGGGGCGAGAGCCTGCCAACGGCACAGGGGCTGGTGGTGGGGTACAAAAAGCACGGGGGCAGCATCACTGCGCTGGTGGATGAGGGGGACATCCACTGTCTGATGATCGGCACCGCAGGCGTTGGCAAGACTGCAAACTTTTTATACCCCAACATCGAATACGCCTGTGCCTCCGGGATGAGTTTTGTGACCACGGATACCAAGGGCGACCTGTTCCGCAACTATGCTGGGATCGCAAAGGAACACTACGGGTATGAGGTATCCATCCTTGACCTGCGCAACCCCACCCGCTCGGACGGCGGCAACATCCTGACCATGGTGAACAAATACATGGATGAATACCTTGCGGATACAAAGAACCTGGCAGCCATAGCCAGGGCGGAGAAATATGCCAAGATCACGGCAAAGACCATCATCTGCTCCGATGGCGCACAGGCCGGCAGCTATGGGCAGAATGCGTTTTTCTATGACGCGGCCGAAGGGCTGCTGGCATCCGTGATCCTGCTGATCGCGGAATACTGCCCGCTCCAGAAGCGCCACATCGTCTCCGTGTTCAAGCTGCTCCAGGATCTGATGGCGCCCTCGCCCGTCAAGAACCGGAACCTGTTCCAGCTTTTGATGGATAAGCTGCCTGCAGAACACAAGGCAAGGTGGTTTGCAGGGGCGGCATTAAACAGCGCAGAGCAGGCTTTTGCCTCCGTGCTTTCCACCGCCATGAGCCGCCTGAACGCATTCCTTGACAGCGAGATGGAGCAGATCCTGTGCTTTGACAGCACCCTGGATACGGAAACCTTCTGCACAAAAAAGGCGGCAATTTTCATTGTGCTGCCGGAGGAAGATAACACGAAGTATTTCATGGTGTCCCTGTTCCTCCAGCAGATCTACCGTGAGATGCTTTCCATTGCGGACGAGCATGGGGGAAAGCTGCCGAACCGGGTCATGGTGTTTGCGGATGAGATCGGCACGATACCGAAAATAGAGTCCATGGAGATGATGTTCTCTGCAGGCCGTTCCCGGCGGATCAGCATGGTTCCCATCATCCAGAGCTTTGCCCAGCTGCAGAAGAATTATGGGAAGGAAGGCTCCAGCATCATCATCGACAACTGCCAGGACATCCTGTTCGGCGGCTTTGCGCCCAACTCGGAGAGCGCAGATATCCTCTCCAAAGCCCTGGGGAACCGGACGGTGCTGTCCGGCTCCATTTCCAGGGGGAAGAATGACCCCAGCCAGAGCCTGCAGATGATGAGCCGCCCGCTAATGTCGCCGGATGAACTGAAAACGCTTCCCAAGGGGCAGTTCATCCTTGCCAAGACCGGGTGCTGCCCCATGCAGACAAGGCTGCCCCTGTTCTTAAAATGGGGGATCGTATTCGGTGAGGCATACGAAGTGCCGGAGAGGGCGGCAAGGGAAGTCCTCTATGCGGACCGCTTTGAACTGGAGCAGGAGATCGTGCGCCGCCGTGACGAGGATGGGATGGAGGATGATGAACCTGGTGAGCCGCTCCTACCGCCCGGCGCTGCCCGTACAGGCGGTCAGATCCACACGCCTATATTTCAGGAGGGACACCGGCACCTGTCCAGACGCATGCCGCTGCGGACGGATTAGGGGGCGTCTATGTGGTATTTTACGGAAATCTATGCCATGGAACTGCCGCACCGGGCAAAAGCGGTCTATATGTACCTGAAGGACCGGAGCAACAAAGAGGGGCAGTGCTATCCCTCCATCCGTACCATAGCGAAGGAACTGCAGCTTTCGCGCCGGACGGTGGAGAGAGCCGTTGACGACCTGGTGCGGGCCGGACTTGTCACGAAAGAACAGCGCTGGCGGGAGAACGGCGGGCGGAGCAGCCTGCTGTTCACGCTGAAGGGCGGCTGATTTTGAAAAAGAAACGCCGCCAGGGGGGAAGTGCGCCCGCCTGGCGGCATAAGGGATATGACAGAATGACGTATGCAGAGAAGGAATCACTTTAAGAAATATTTTATCGGCAGAGAAAGAATATGCAGCAGCGGGACAGCCAGGGACAATGTAGATCCAGGTGGGTGGACTTAGCAGGGATGGAAGAAGTCGCTGTAAACACACCCCAATATTTTCTGCAGGGCAATCAACTGTTCGGTGGTAGGGTTGCAGGATCCCTGTTCGATCTTGCTGAGTGTGCTGGTGCTGATGGGGATGCCCTCCAGCTGCAGCTTTGCCACTAGGTCTGTGTTCCGCAGGTATTTCTGCTCCCGTAAGCGGCGGATGTTAAAACTGATGAGAGGGAAGTTCCTCTGTCTAATCCGTTCTGTTTTGTTCATGCATCCCTCTTAAAGGCTGCTCCCTGAATAGACAAGGAACCAATCCCTATCTGCTTAAGTTTCCTCACACCCTAGTTGCACTGACTCCTATTTTTGCCTAGCAAAGACGGAAAGCCTCCTTTGTTGTTCAAAACTGAAAGTGTAATGTTTAATTGCGGATTACATTACGGATGTCACTAATCAGTGACATTATTCAGATAATTATTAGTTATACTTAATGTGTTTCTATTAAGTCACAAATTGGAGGTCATTATTATGCAGTGGATTCTTAATGATATTCCACTGGGGAAGAATATACAACAAATTAGGACAAGCAGAGAAATGACACAAAGTGAGTTAGTTGCGCAAATGCAATTGCGAGGTAGTATAATGTCACGGAGTACACTTGCCAATATTGAAACAGGCAGACGGAACATTAAAGCTAGCGATTTGTGTTTGATTAAAGAGATATTAAATGTAGATTTTGATGATTTGTTGCCCGCATACAGTGAGGATTAACTTTTTCTTTTCAGCTTTTTGATAAAGTATATGGAAGTGTGTAGAAAGAGGGATGCAAATGCTTAAAGTAGGGGTATGCGATGATGAAAAATTGATAGCAGGGCAGTTAGAAGATCTGTTGCTTAATTTATGCAACAGGGAACACATCCCTATTGAACTTGATGTTTTTTATAGTGGACACTCGTTAGAGGAAGAAATCTCTAGGGGAACAAAGTACGATATTCTATATCTTGATATTCAGATGGAGAATGGAGATGGAATTTCTGCGGCTAAAACCATTCGGAAGGTCGATGACAATGTCATTCTTATTTTTGTATCTGGTTACGATAAATACATGATAGAATTATTTAGAATTGATGTATTTGCTTTTGTTAAAAAGCCTGTTAATATTCCTGAATTCGAAAAATTATTCTTGGAAGCTACCCAGAAGATTAATAATAGAAAATATTATTATGCATTTCGCTATAAAAGTGAACAATATAAAATTCCCTGCAATGAGATTTTGTATTTTGAGAGCAGTGGCAGAAAAATTAAAATATATCTGCGAAACAAAGAAGTAAATGAATTTAATGGGAAACTTTCAGATGTTATGGAGAGTCTTGCATGCGGGAAGATTCCTTTTTTAAGAATCCATCAATCCTACCTTGTGAATTACCATCTGATAAGATCCCGTACCAGATCGGAAGTTACACTTGTTGATGGGAGAAAGTTACCTATAAGTGAAGATCGTCAAAAGGAGTTCAACAGACAATATAGTATACTGCTTGGGGGTGAGATAGATGTATAACAAAGGATATTTCATTTTGGATATTGCAATTGTTATCTCAGCCTTGTGGATTGTTGACAAGTTTTGGAGTAGCTTTTTTGAAAAGAAAAAGGGAATTCTTTCTGGATTTGCATGGTTGTGTCTTGCCATTTGGCAGTTCTTTTTTATGTGGACAAAAGGGGATATACATACAAGTGCAGCGATTGTAAATATCTTGCTTTTTCTGTGGATAGTGGTTAGCAGTTATAATAGCAAAGGGAAGGAACGATATTTCCTGTTAGCGTTTTTTTATTCGGTCTGGGCTTTGTCAGAGATATTAGTATTCTACTTGATACGAAACATGCCTATGGAGCAGGAGCAGATTAGTATAATAGGTTCTGTTATATCGAAGATAATTATTATCATATTCGTACACCTATTTACCGTAATGTGGAAAGAAAAGAAATACAGATACATACCGACTAAATATTGCTTCTTTTTGCTATTGGTGCCTGTAGGAAGCATATATATAGCTATTGTTGATTTTTATATGATTAGAAGCACCTTTTTTTCATTGACGACCGTTAGTGTGCTATTGATTTTCAATGTAGTCATTTTTGAAATGTATGCAAAATTAAACGAAGCTTTTATCAGCGATACCCAAAAGACAGTATATGCACAACAGTTGGAAATTATTTCAAAAAGCGCTGAAGAACAAATGAAGATGATGAAAGAATTCCATGAGGAAAAGCATAATCTGACAAATGAGTTAATTGCATTAAAGAGCGGTATAGAAATGAATAATAGAGATATAGCAATAAAAAATATCAATAAAATCATAAAAAACAGTAAGGCATTAGAAAATATCTGTAGTAGTGGTAACAGTGCGGTGGATGCAATCATCAATTTCAAATATGCGGTGGCGAAAGACAATGGCATAAGGTTTTTGTTAAAGATTTTTATTCCGGAAGAAATGCCGATAGATCAGTGTGATATCGGTGTTGTGTTAGGCAATGCAATAGATAATGCAATAGAAGCGACCATGCGATGTAGCAGAAATGAAAAGGTTATAGAGATTATTCTAGGCGTTAAAAAGGAAGCGTTAGTGATTATTGTGAAAAATCCCTATGAGCATCAACTTAATAGGGATAGAAGCGGGAATATCATATCTTCCAAGAAAGAGAAGAAAAGACATGGTTTTGGGTTAAACTCTATAAAACGCATAGCAGAGGAGTATGAAGGAGCGATGGTGTTAAATATTGATGATAACAGGTTTTCATTAATTGCAACTTTAAATTTAGGGTGAATTTGACAGCAAATGTCGTAATTTTAACAAAACATTTAAGAAAGAAGAAAAAACAGGTATTCTTAAAATGTCAGTTACCGGTAATTTATTAAAAAAAAGTAGGAGGAGAAATTGCATGAGTCAAAACAAAAAAAGGAATTTAATGGCAAAGGTATTGGTAGCCGCATCTGAAAAGGCATTATCAGCAGCGGCAAACAGCAGATGCGTACTTATTTACCATCAGCCCAAACAGCCGGAAGGTGTAAAGAAGTTTAGGAAGTTTTAAGATGCAGAGAGTATCTGAGTTTTTTACAGATTATGTTATTTGCAAAGGCATGGCGGAAAAGGATGACAGAGAAATATATAAATATGGATTTTTGCTATTATTGGAAATAGGCATATTTGCTCTGTTTTGCATTTTAATAATGATTTGCTTGCAGATGTATGTGAGTGGCATAATCTTCTTTATTGTTTTTGCACCTTTGCGAACATATGCGGGTGGACTACATTTGGAAAGATATTGGTCGTGCTTGGTTTTATCATGTTTGACATTTTTAACGGTAATGTTAATCGGGAAATATATTTATATTCCTGTTCATTTTTCGACAATGGCACTTATCGTATTGGAGATATTAGTGTACCTCGCATATCCGGTGGAGAATATCAATAGAAAGGTTGATGAGTGTGAGAACAAATATTTTAAGATTCGATTAGGTAGATTTTTGGGCTTTGATTTTGTCTTGGGGTTAATTTGTGTGTTAACTGACAGAAGTGACTATCTACTACAAATCGTGATTATTTTTAGTGTGGTTGCTATTACGATGTTCATGGGAAAATGCAAGAATAGCAGGCAAAGTAGCTTTTCATGACATGAAAAATGGCAAGCAGCTGAATCAAGTAAAGGGAGTAAGAACTGGAGATATCAGTGCTGGCTCCTTTTATATTTTTCACATATCAATTTTTTATGACAGTCGAATTTATTTCCCATTTAAAATCTACGCTTTTTATCCAAAATTCTAAAAATTCAAATTGTTTAAAGGCAAATTTTACTGTTTTTTAAGAAAAATTGACACTTTTCAAAAGTAAGTCGCTTTATGTGGCAAGATTAAATAATAGAAAATAGATCATTTCCCCCAAGTTTACATTTTTCCCATTTTTATCTTTGTCTTCTTTTGGAGGCGTAGGATATGGGGGAAATAACGTCAATAATCCAAAAAATACATATAAATAAAAATGAATTCAAAGAATTAGTAGAGAAAATGAATCCATTGATTAAAAAATATGTGAGGCTTTTGTATAAGGATGACAAGGAGGATGTACGTTCAGAAATGACGATGGCTTTGTGGGAAGCAGTAATAAGAATGGAATACTGCGAAACGGATGGGGAATGTTTGGCCTTTTTATGTACTGCTCTGAAAAATCGTTTTTATGAATTGTATCGTAAAAGTAAGAAAGAGCATGACAAGCAGCAACTTACAGATAATGATGATCTTTTTGATATAAGTGGCGTGGAAAAATTTACGGATTTAGAAAACGTCATTTTTAATATTGATATAGAGATGTTTTTGCAGGAGTATACTGGAAGAAAGCAGAAAATATTTAGAATAATTATTGCGGGAAATGAATCAGATGCAGAAATTGCAGAGATATTTTCTGTCAGTCGGCAATATATCAATCGGTTGCGGAGGGAACTGTATAAAGAGGTATTGGACAGAAATTTTATATGATGTGGAGTTTACAATTTTGTGGATATCAGCTTTCTATTTCATAAAAATAATGAAAGCTGGTGGCATATATGAATGGGAAAGAACTGTGGGAAAAAATAATCACTACAATAGTTGGTGCGTGGGTCAGCAACCAATTTGGATTGCTGTTTCCGATGCTTTGTCTATTGATGCTGCTCATGCTAGCAGACTATGTGTCTGGCATGATCGCAGTCAAAAAGGAAGCCTTAGAACACCCTGGCGTCAAGAAGTATGGCTGGAGCAGTAAAAAAGGTGTTCTGGGAATATTTAAGAAAGTAGGATATATTTTTACTATATTTGTTGCCCTGTGTATTGATTATTTAATCTATAAATTTGCACAGAAGTTGGGGATTCCCTATGAATCACAGACATATTTTGGACTATTGGTGGCAACCTGGTTTATTATCAATGAGTCTATATCTGTTTTGGAAAATGCGGGACGAATGGGTGTAGAACTGCCAGAGTTTTTGAGGAGAACACTAAGTGAGCTGAAACAAGATGTAGATGAAGAAGGTAAGAAGAAATAAAACAGGGTATATGATAAATCCTTTAAGAACGTCATATGTTAAGCGATTTATTATTTTGAAATTGCAAACTGACCAAGGGAAATTTCTTGGTCGGTTCAGACTGTAGACAAAGCGGCTCTGGCGCGCACGCACCAGAGCCGCTTTGTCTACAGTCTGAGGAGGGGTTAGTTACCCCTCCTACTCGATTGGCCTTGATGAAAAATCAAATCAGGTTTTCGTACCAGTAAGTTGCCTGCCTGCCTCTGGTCGAGTTTTGGAAAGAATTTTTGGGACGTTCGTAGTTGTGCAGAAATGCACATCCAAGGTAATATGCAGTTTCGGTGGATTTCGAGAAAGCCTCGAAGGAAAGGTGGTAAGCGTGGGTAGCATAATATTGCTCGCCATTTTCAAGTTCATAAAGGATTCGCTGTAACTGGCTGTCCATGTTAGCTGCTTCCAAATCCTGTGCATTTGCCCAATTGATGTATTTGGAAGCGGGTGTCCATTGTACCAAACCGAATCCGTTAGAATGATGGTTTTTTTTCAGACTCTGCCAAATACCCGGATTAATTGTGCTTTCGGTTTGCATATTGCCTAGCATACCACAAACAGCATTCTTAGTCCAACCTCTATTCCTGAGATAGTCAAGGATATACTGAGCATTGACTTTCATCTGATCCAAAGTCAGATAACTGTTGCTGTTGTAAAGTGTTCCTGTAAAACCGTAGCTGGCAGTCGCTGCATCCAGAGCCGTCAATGTCTTCCTGCCAGCTTTGCCGTCAATGTTAAGCCTTTTTGCACTTTGAAATGCCCGAACAGCGGTATCTGTTTTTTGCCAAATTTTCCATCGGGAGTACCACAGTTGTAGCCTGCTGTATTCAGTTTCGCCTGTATGACCATTACCTCAGGAGTGGTTCGCAGTTGATCATCCTTCATGTAATAACCATTTCCTGCCAGTATCTGTGCATAAGTGTAACGCCTGTTGTCATAATTTGCCATTTTTTCTCCTTTTTTGAATTTTTGAATCTGTAAACTCAATAGGATAAAAGAAAAATTGGCATAGATTGTAAACCGAATAATTGCACCTTTATAATATACAAAAAAATTTTCAACAAGGAAAATGGTGGGGCATGAATATCAAACGGGGTGATTTTTATTATGCAGCCCTGGCACCTGTGGTTGGCAGTGAGCAGGGAGGAATCCGGTCTGTGCTGATTGTTTAGAATGACATGGAGAACCGTTACAGTCCTATCATTAATAATTTACTAAAAGGATGTCTGCACCTTGAAATTTTAAGATTGTAGGGCATTGTGAAAAGTTATGATTCTTGTTTACAGATAGGCGTTTTTGTTCTTTTTCATCTATTGAATTTGCAAATTCAATAAAACAAAAGGAGAGAGGAATAAAAATTATGGAACAATTAAACTTAAAACTGACACTGAATTCAAATGGGTCTATAACAGCCAGTTGGTCAGCCGTCAGTAATGTAACAAGGTACAAGGCGTACATGTTTCCGGTTGGAAAAAGTTATACCATTTACAACGAAACAGAACTGCATACGACATCTTATACCAGTCCTGCCGATCTGGAGGCCAATCAGCAGTATAAAGTTGTTTTGGAAGCAGTTCGAAGTTCGGGGGGAAGTCTTAGTGATGGCGCTCAAATATTGATTCCATCCGATTTCTATGATAACCAGCCAATCAGTACACCCCAGAATGTTAATGCGACTGCAGATACAGTATCCGTCACCGTAAGCTTCAATGCGGTGGCACATGCCAGAAGTTATGATATCCTGTTTGATAATAAGGTCACGAATATCACAACCACCAGCAAAAAATTTACTGGTTTGCAGCCCAATACAAGCCATACTTATGCGGTGCGCGCGAAAACATCGAAAACAACCAGCGCTTATAGTACAACGAAAACAATTAAAACACTGGCGATATCTCCCGCAGTTCCTTCCGGCATTAAAAAGACTGCAACGGAGACTACTGCCACCATCAGTTGGAATACGGTTAGTGGAGCAACGGGCTATGACGTTTTATTCAACGGATCGGTTTATAGTACGACGGCCACGTCCAGACAGTTTACGGGCTTGACTGCAGGAAAGAGTTATGCTTTTCAGGTAAGATCCAAGAATGCAGATGCAACAAGTGCATATACGGTTTCTAATATCGTCACTACAGCTCCCAAGGCGCCTACCACCATAACTGCAACAAGTACGGATACCACAGCCATTATAACATGGGGACAGGTAACGGGTGCGACAGGGTATATCGTGCGCTTCAATAACACAGACGTGCAATGTTCAGCCTCGGCAACATCCTATACAGCAAAGGGGCTTACTGAAAATACATCTTATAGTTACCAGATCTGTTCAAAGAGTGCGGACGGAACGGGTTCTTTCAGCACGTCTAGAACGATTAAAACACAGGTGTCACCACCGGCGGTTCCTTCTGGTATCAAGAAATCTGCAACGGAGACCACAGCTACAATCAGTTGGAATGCGGTCAGCGGTGCAACCGGATATGATGTTCTTTTTAACGGGTCTGTTTATAGCGTGACGGGTACATCCAAGCAATTTACAGGTTTGACAGCTGGCAAGGGTTACGCTTTTCAGGTAAGATCCAAGAAGTCTGGAGCGACAAGTGCATATACGGCTTCGGCTACTGTTACTACAGCGCCTAAAGCACCTACCACCATAAGTGCAACAAGCACGGATACCACAGCCACCATAACATGGGGGAAGGTAACGGGTGCGAAAGGGTATATTGTGCGGTTTAATAATACTGACTTCCAATGCTCGGCATCCGCAACTTCCTATACCGTTACTGGACTTACCCCTAAAACATCCTATAATTACCAGATATGTTCAAAGAGCGCTGATGGATCCGGTTCCTTCAGTACCTCAAGATCGATCAAGACCCAGGCGCAGTTGCCGACTATTCCTACAGGTATATCTCATCAGTCAACTGATAATTCTGTGACTGTAAGTTGGAATGCTGTCAGTGGCGCGACAGGATATGATATCTATTTTAATGGAACAACATACAGCGTTACCACTACTTCCAAGACATTTACAAACCTTGCCGCAAATGTGGGTTATACCTATAAGGTAAGGGCAAAGAATGCTGATGGAACCAGCAATTACAGCAACGTCTATACGGTACGGACAACACCAAAAGCTCCGGTCGCTTCCGGAATATCAGGCACTACGGGCGAAAATTCCGCTACTATAAACTGGAGTGCAGTGACAGGTGCAGAAAGTTATGATGTATTGTTTAATGGGACAGTACAAAATGTCAAGACCACTTCAGCTACGTTCACCGGACTCACAGCCAATACCAGCTACAGTTACCAGATCCGTGTGAGAACGTCCGATGGTGCAAGTTCCTACAGTACGGCGAAAACGATTCGCACTGCGCCTATTGCGCCGGCATCTCCTACGGTCAATGCATCCCAGAGTGCGGTTACTATCAGTTGGAATCCTGTTTCAGGGGCTACCAGCTATGATCTGATCTTTAACGGGACTACCTACAGGGTGACTGGAACCTCCAAGACGGTCAGTGGGTTGTCAGCAGGGACAAATTATACATATCAGATCAGGTCAAACAATGCAGATGGTTCTGGCAGCTATTCCGCCGTCAAAACCATTACGACCATCCCGAATGCGCCTACTGGGGTAAGTGCAACGGCTACTGTAGATTCTGTGACCGTAAGCTGGACTGCAGCAAGCGGTGCAACCGGCTATGAAGTGTATATGAACAATAAGGCTTATACAACATCCGGAACTTCCATAAAAATAACAGGGCTTGCCTCCAATACCAGTTACAGTTATAAGGTCAGGGCCCAAAATGCAAGTGGTTATAGTGCATATACCAGTTCGCAGACTATTAAGACTTTGCTCAAGGCGCCTAACACGCCCACAGGTGTTACTGCCAGTGCAACCTATAATTCTGTAACAGTCAGATGGAACTCGGCAGTCAATGCAACGAGTTACGATGTCTTATTTAATGGCACGGTTTACAATGTAACAGGAAATTCCAAAACCATTAGCGGTTTATCCGCAAACACCAGCTACAGTTATCAGGTGCGCGCTAAAAATTCGGCGGGAACCAGTGCGTACTCTGCAGCCGCTACAATAAAGACTCCGATAAAGCCGCCCGCCACACCCACTGGAGTCAAAGCAACCGCAACAGAAAACTCTGTGACGGTAAGCTGGAATGCAGCATCGGCTGCGGCTAGTTATGAGTTGGTCTTCAATGGAAATGTATATACTTTGACAGGAACGTCCCGAACATTTACCGGGCTTACGGCCGGTACAGAGTATAAGTATAAGGTTCGTGCCAAGAATGCGGGGGGATACAGCACATATAGTACAGAAAACAGTATAACGACAATCCCTTCTGTACCGGAAAATGTAACAGCCACTGTTACTGCAACCACAATGGAGGTAGGCTGGGATGCGGTAAAAGGCGCCGTAAGCTATACCGTCAGGCGCGATGATAAGCTGACCACAGTATCAGATACCTCGGTGCAGTATGTCGGATTGTTGCCTTATACAAATTATACTTATCAGGTTTGTGCAAAAAATGCATCCGGAGAGAGTGCATATAGTGCGTTAAAGACAGTCAGAACCTTATTAGAAACGCCGGATGCAGATGCGGAGGTAACAATTAACAGTGTAGCGGTAAGCTGGAATCCTGTTGAGCATGCGACATCCTATGATGTACAGTTTGACGGGGATATTTGTAACGTCAGTGGTACATCCGCAACATTCACTGGACTGATTCCCGAGACAGAACATACTTATGCGGTATGTGCTCGAAATGGAGGCGATACAGGTTTTTACTGCAAGGAGAAAACAGTTAAAACCCTCCGGGCGGTACCGGATGTTCCTGATATTGTATGGGCAGACCCGTATTATAACAGAGTTGTGGTAACATGGTTTGAAGTGCCGGATGCTACAGGGTATGAGGTAGAATTTGACGGAGTTGTAGTTCCTGTATCAGGTACCAGTCGATCATCTGCATCAGAATTGAGAAAGGCATATTCAGTCCGGTCATCGGGACTACAGAGGGTAGTTTGGGAAATTGCAGGTCTGCTGCCTAATACGGAACATACCTATCGGGTGCGCGCTACAAATATATATGGAACAGGCGGATTCAGTGAGCTTCAGTCAGTCACAACCAAGACCAACAAACGTAATGGTATGCCTGCGGGGAGAAGGAGAGGCTCTTATCCCGATGGCAGGTTGTCATACACGGGTTTAGATCCGGTAAATGCTGTTACGGGATCCTTCCTGTGGAGTAATACCTTATTGGAGGAGTATGGCAAGGATGCCCTTAACTTCACAGTGATGTATGACTCTCAGCGAGATGAGCATGAGACCACCATGGGTAAGGGGTGGACGCATGCCTTGAATTATCTGTTATACAAGGATGCGGACTATTATTATTTCAGTACTCCCTACGATGAGGTGACCTCATTCCAGATAGAGGAAGGAAGCACTGTTTTTGTAGCAGATGCAGACAGCAAGTCGGATTACCGGTTGGAGATAAAGGAGGATAACAGCGTTTCCATTACGGATCTGGATGGAACAGAGTACCGTTTCAATAGTGCATTGCAGATTACAGCAATATGGGAAAACGGGCTGCAAGCATATTGGTTTGAGACAGATGCACAGACGCAGACAGTTCAGATTAAAGGTAGACATGGTGGATGCATTACGCTGACTTATGGGAATGGATATCTGACAGGGGCGGCAGATGCTATGGGTAATGCGGTTACTCTTGCTTATAGTGAGGGTAAACTGACTTCTGTGACAAATCCTCTTGGTGTCCAGATGACGTTTGGATATAATGAGCAAGGAAGGCTTGCAGAAATCGGAGATTTTTCTGGCAATGTTTATTTGGAGAACCGGTATGACAGTTTGGGAAGGGTGGTTTCCCAGACTATGGCGGATCGAGGGGTGAGCACGGTTTCTTATGTTGACGGCTGTACAAGTTTCACAGATGAGACCGGCAATACCACGGACTATTATTATAATGAAGCCGGTAACATTACACAGATTGCCCTTGCGGGAAACAGTACCTTGAGCAGTTACAATGAGCGGGGGCAGATGGTAGAACAGACAGATGCTCTTGGAAATAAGACGCAGATGGGGTATGACGAGACTGGGCGCATGAACCTTGTGACCCACCCGGATCAGACGACTGAGCAGGTTTTCTATAATGACAGGAACCAGCCGGTGAGAATAATAAACCGAGACGGTACAGAAAACCAGTACGCATATGATGATAGGAATAATCTGGTTTCCGTTCAAGATGAAAGAGGTAATACCTGTACCTATGCTTATGACATGCAGGATAATCTGGTAAGCTATACGGACAAGGAAGGAAATGAATGGCAATATTCCTATGATGAGAACCAACACTTGTGCGGGGCGTTGGATCCGGAAGGGAACCGATACCTATATGTCCATGATGCTATCGGCAGGTTGACCTCTTACACGACTCCTGCGGGTAGAACTACGCTCTATGAATATTCCGCAGTCGGTGAACTGTTAAAAATTGTTGACGCTGACGGCAGTCAGATTTTTGCATATGATGGCAATGGAAGATGTACCAGCGTCACAGACAGAATGGGGAACAGCCAGCGGCTGGAGTACAATGCCATGGGTCAGGTAGTGCTCGCTACGGATTTCATGGGCAAGGAATATCACTTTACCTATGATGAGAGGGGAAATCTGCTTACAGAGACGGATCCTCTCGGTTACACAATGGAATATACTTATGATGCTTTCGGAAATAGGATAGCTCAAAAGGATAGAAACAATGGCGTGACCCAGTTCTACTTTGATGCGGACAACAGGTTGACGCAGGTAAAGGATGCGGCAGGTGGTACTGTCAGCTATACCTACAATAACATGGGTGAGGTGACCGTAGTGACAGATCCCCTGTCTAATCAGACGGCCATTGCCTACGATCAGGAGGGGCGTGTGACTAGCAGGACAGATGCTTTAGGGCATAGTGTTAGCTATACCTATGATCAGGCGGGAAATGTCCTCACGATGACAGACGAGGATGACGTGGTAACAACCTATGGTTATGATAGGGAAAACCGGCTGGTGACCATTGAGACAGCAGCGGGAACGACTGCATTCACCTATGACAGCCTTGACAGGATCATATCTGTGCTGGATGTGGACGGCAATACGGAGCAGGCGCAGTATGATGGCGATGGTAATATCACCGCTTCCGTGGACAAGGAAAGCAGACGTACCAGTTATGTTTATGACAATATGGGCAGGCTCATTGAAGAAACCGCACCGGATGGTGGCAATACCAGTTATGTTTATGATAAGAATGGGAATTGTACACAGATCACGGATGCGGAAGGGAATGTCTATAGTTATGCCTATGATGCGAACAACCGTCTGACAATGAGTACGGATCCGGTCGGAAACAGCACGGCTTATGAGTTTGATGACAGAGGTCAGCTGGTGTGTGTCACGGACGCAAGAGGCGGCGAGACGCGATATGCCTATGATGGAAATGGAAATCTGCTGACAGAGACCAATCCCATCGGAGGAGAGAGAAACTATACTTATGACAGCTTGAACAGGCTTATCAGTGTGACGGACGAGATGGGCAATACCAGCACCTATACATACGATGCAGCTGGCAACCGGATTTCCTATACGGACGCTAACGGAAATATCTGGAGTTATTCTTATGATGCCAATAACCGCCTGATCAGCATAACCGCGCAGGATGAGGGCAGCATGACATTGACTTATTCCAATGCAGGAAAAGTGTTGGGTATTACGGATATGGAAGGGGCTGAGACGGAGTACCAGTATGATGCCTTGGGACGGCTTACGGAGATGGCAGATGCCTTGGGGCATAGTATTTCCTTTGCCTATGATAGCGTGGGACACTTAATTTCTCAGACAGATGCCAACGGGAATACCACGGAGTATGCCTACTCGCCGGCGGGTAACCTTACCAGTGTCACGGATGCGGAAGGCGGCACGACAACCTATACCTACAATGCAAACGGTCAGGTGTTGACGGAGACGGATGCCCTTGGGAATACCATTGCTTATACCTATGATCTGTTGGGACAGGTAACTTCCATGACAGATGCTCTTGGCAATACCACATCATTTACTTACACTGCGGACGGGAAAATTGCCACCGTGCAGAATGCAAACGGCGAGATTACCTGTTATACCTATGATGCCTGCGGCAATCTGTCACAGACGGAGGATGCGCTGGGCAATATCGTCCTCTATGAGTATGATGCCATGAATAACCAGATCAAAGAATGTTTGGATGTGTCAGGGGAACAGACTTGTGCCACACTTTACCAGTACGACAGGAAAGGCCGGATGATCAAAGTTATTCTTCCCATGTTGGATGAAAAGGTGTATACTTATGATGGAAACGACAACATGGTATCCTTCATGGACGAGGAGAATCAGGAGACCACGGTTCGCTATGACCTGAACAACCGCCCGACCGCTCTGACTTACAGTGACAGCAGGACAGTATCTTTCCGCTATAACAAGCGGGGGGAATTGGTAGAGATGGGGGACTGGAACGGCACGATGGCGATGGAACGGGATGTGCTGGGCAGACTGGTAAAGGTGACGGATCATGACAACCGTGAGACTGGCTTCTCTTATGACGCGGCAGGCAACCGGACAGGCATCACATATCCGGATGGAACAACTACCACCTACGCCTATGACAGGAACAATCGGCTGGTCAAAGTGACCGACAGTGACGGGCAGGCAGTGCAGTATTCCTATGACAGCGTGGGTAATGTGTTGCTTATGACACAGCCGGGAAGCACCTCTGCCTATACCTATAATGCCAACAGGCAGCCCGTGAAGGCGGTTTACAGCATTGGGGAAAAGGTTTCCATGAGCGAAGCGTTCACCTATGATGCTCTGGGGCGCATTATTGGTTCCGAGCGCACAGGCAGCGTAGCAGATTTTGCAAGAAGTGCGGCATATGCCTATGATGCAAAGGGACAGCTTGTCACATACAGGAACGGGCAGAACAAGGAAACTTATGCCTATGATGCTTTAGGTAACCGAACCGCAAAGAGCTTAAACGGCATTCAGAAGGCGGTGTACCAGTATAACCAGATGAACCAGCTCATAGCCATGACGGAAGATGGGGTGGAGTACGGCTTCGGGTATGACAGATGCGGCAACTTGACAGAGGAGCGCAGGACCGGCATCCCGATCAGGCAATATGCGTATGACACTGCAGGTCTGATGGCGTCAGGAAAGAATCTGGAGAGCGGAGAAGAAACGGAATATGTTTACAATGCCCTCCGGATGTGCGTAAAGAATGTCCGAAAGCTCGGAACAGGCGAAAGTCAGTGCACAAGAGAGAGGAAGTATGTTCCAGATTATCTGGGTGCAGCCGGGAATGATCTGATGGTTTATGAAACCGGGGCATCCAACACCCACAATGTCTTTGGGCGCGGGTATGAGCTGCTGAACCGAAAGGTCACCCCTGTGACGGCAGGTGTGCCGGAGAAGGCGTATTTCCATTCCGATATTTATGGCAGCCCGCTGTTTGCAGCAGATGCTCAAGGCGGTCTCTTGCAGTATGCAGAGCGCGGTGTATGGGGCGATCTGGCACTGGGACAGGGGACGGTCTCCGGGCTGGAGGAGAGTCTGAGATTTACCAGCTACAGCCTTGATCCTGTGATTGGAAAATATTTTGCCCATGCGAGGTTCTATGACAGCGCGAATGGCAGGATGCTTTCCCCCGATCCTATCAAACGTGGGTTGAACGCATACCGATACTGTGACAATGATCCCGTGAACTATGAGGATTCTACTGGTGAGATTGCGAATATTATTGGCGGCGCACTGGTAGGGGGGCTGGTAGGCGGTGCATTCGGTTTCGGAGGTTCCGTGCTGTCCCAGGCGCTGAGCGGTCAGAAGATCAACTGGAAACAGGCAGCTGGTGCAGCGGCAAACGGGGCAATCACCGGTGCGGCAAAGGGGGCACTGGTAGGTTCCGGTGTCGGCATCCCCGCAGCTTTGGCAACGGACTTCGTGGCAGGCACTGTGGGAAGCGCGGCAGAGCAGTGGATCAGCACCGGCAAGGTGAGCGCCCGCAAAAGTATTACCAGCGGCTTGACGAATGCGGTCAGCGGAGCCATCTACGGAAACGGACCGATGAAGAGCCTTGGCAGTGCGATCGCAAGGGGCGCGGGAGCCGGGGCGGCAACTTCCGCAATCAACTATATCTCTGATGCGCTCGGAAGTCTCGGACAGAGGGATTCCTATGGTGGTTACACCGGTGTGTTGGATAATACAGGGGACTACTCGCCCTACACATACGGGAGAGATCCCCGGACCAGCTGCGGCGGCACTAGGCAGACCGGCAAGCGCCTTGGCTACAGCACATCCCGCGGATACCAGTACAGCGTAAGTACGACAACGCCTGTTCAGAACAATAAGCAATATAGCTTCGAAGGGTTCTTTAAGGAGACTTTGTTTGGCGGCTTAATGGGCGGCTTATCTGGTGCGGCATTCTACGAAGCTGATAAGGTGGTCAAGACATTAACGAATGGTATCCAAAGAGGACAAAGTGGCGGCAAAAGTGATTCTAAAGTTTATTATCATGTGACAACTGAAGAAAGAGCACAGCAGATTATTGAATCACGGCAATTAAAAAATGGCAAGTGGGAATCAAAGGTATTTGCATGGACACAACAACCAACACGGAAACAGGCTAGTATGGCAGGTATTGGTAAAGAGGCTCAAACAGTTATCAGTTTTGAAACGAATGCTTCATTTACGCAAGATACTGGAAACATTGGTAAACCAATATCAAACATAGTTGTACAAACAACCGAAGGCCAAAAATTGCCTATTTCCATTTCAAATATTGAAATGGTGGGATTTAAAAAGAGGTGGTGGGAGTTTTGGAGAAAATAAAAATAGTCACTAAGCAAAGGGTTGAGCAACTTAAGAACCCTTTTGATGAAATACAATATGATTGTCTATATGAAAATACATTTGTATTTGAAAGGGGTAAAATATATGGGATTGTTTCAGAATATGGAGAAGGGGGGGAAATGATTTCAGCAATAATGTCGGGCACCATTCCTATTAATCAAGAAGATATTTTTTTTGACAAGGAAAAGGTGGAAAACCCTGACATGCATAGCATTGGATGGTATGTTGGAAAGTCAGAATACCATAGAGGCTTAATGCACAGAGAGATAAGTGCCAAAAAGGCATTAACAGAGGCTGTAAAGAAATATCAGAGATATCAAAATGTTGATGAAGTTGTTAAAGATTTTCATCTTTCGGTAGATAGATTGGATTATCCATTGTCTCAATATAGTGGAGAAAAATGGAGAGCTTCATTGGCTATTGGGTATGCCTGTAAAAAAGAAATATTCTGTTTCTCATGGATGAGTACTATACGATTCACAGATATTTTACTTAGTTCAGGAGTCTTTCGCTTTTTCAAAAGATTAAAAGAAGAAGGATGTATTGTTATCTTACCAACATCCTACAAAAATAATGTATCTGGTCTGGCTGATGATGTAATAGAGATAGACAATGCACAATATAAGAGTGTTCTTTCTGACAGCCAATACTTTAGGGAGCATTTTTAATCAAACAGAGGGTTTACTTCCCCGCAGCTTGCTGCGGGGAAGTTTAACCCAAATGATTGAAGTATGGAAAGGGATGATAGATAGGAAAGACTAATCCAATATGTTTGCAATACGGTTTCTAGAATTGTTTATAAAGATGTAGAAAAATGATGTTACTTTTATTTATTACTTAATTTTCTATGATATGAATAGAAAGGAAATCAAAATGAATATTCATGATGTGATAGGTGAGTTATTGTACATTGGAATTGTAGCTGAAAGAGGAAGATGTTATGGAAAATGTTGGAAATTTGGGTATAAAAAAACACTGCGCAGGCATGTTATTGAGTTAAATAAACTGCAAAAATGTTTACAATCGGATGACAAGGAATTTGTTAAAGCTGTAATAGAAGAATTTATTTCAGTTTGTAATGATAATCCAGAAATAGGAAAATTTTATAATTTTCAAACAAACCAAGTAGATAAACTATATGTTGGAAAAGGTAATATAATTATTGATAGATTTATAAAAGAGCTTTTTTTGGAATTAACAACAGAAATCAACAGACCAATCATTTTCAAGAAGAAAGTTTATTATATATTATGCGCCTTACATAATCTGCCAAGGATATATTTAGGAAAAGATAAGGCAACATTATGCAACTTAAATCAAGAAGGTATTCTAGAAAGAGATGCCATAAGGTATTCTTTGGAAAACATGACTGTTGATATGAAAAAGAAATATCAAAATATGGTGTCAACATATTAATAATAAAATTGGAATCAAAGTGGTAACTTTTTTGGTTGAGTGAGATAGGCATGTCGGTGATAGCTCAATAGTGTGATTCCCTGAAGGATGACATTTGTAGTTGTTTGATGGAAGGATGAATATGGGCATCTTATGCTTTTGCAAGATAAAATAAACGCCTATATCAGTTATTGGGAAGATAAGCAATATGAAGATATTTATTGTGACAATATAATAGACCATGGAATAATAGAGATACACTTTAAGCATTGTCCATCAAAGCGCTGCAAAGAGTTTCTGGAGGCTGCGCAGGAACAAATTATAAAGTTAAATTTACACATACGATATTACAATGACTGATCAGAACCATTTTATTAATAAATACAATAATAAGGAAAGGCAGGAACGGTAATGGAATTAAGCAAGGAACAGCAAAGATTACTTCTTCAAAAGATCAAAGCGATGGCAAAAAAAGAAGAGTATAAAATATGTGATCAATTTATATTTAAGAAAGTTGACGATAATTTTGTGAGTATGCCTTTCGTTTTTGTAGACAGAAGAAAAATTGTTTACCATATAGGAATAAAAAAATATATATATGATGATATTTTCTGGGAAATTATGAACATGAGTGAAAACAGCAAGGAGAGGCAATCCTTAAGAGCCTGTGGTGCTTTTAAATCACCTTACATAATTCTGGAAGATGATTCTATGGAGTTTGCAGAGGATTTAGATGATTTGGCAAAACGGTTGGTAACGAGAATAAAAGAGGTAGTGGGAGATTTCTTGGACAGACATACGGTTGCGGAATATGCGATTGAAAATGCAGAAAATATATTTAACGGTGATACATTGCAGTGCATTGTGCTTGTTGACATGGGCGAGTATGAGCGTGCAAAAGAGATTGCTAAAGAGGCAGTCCGTAATGATGATGACGGAGGATTCGAGAATGAAGGCAGGAGTTTTTTTCAATGGTTATTGCATTATTTGAGAAAAAGAAGAGGGAGGAATTTTTTAGTAATCTCCGAAAATATACTCCTAAAAAACATTAATAGGAATCTGTCGATGCTGTGGGTAACTGGGCTTACTGTATAAAACATGGCATCCGATTATCAGGGTAAAAGCCTGGCAGACCATTGATGGATATCAAGATAGATAAAAAACAAGAATATCAGGATAACTCTGACAGAATTGAAGTGGAACGATTTTTCAGTTGTAACAAGCGTTGTTATGGAATGGGATGTATGTTACTAAGCTGAAAGAAACACAGCTTATGTCCATTGCGTTATCTGTATCTGTATCAAATAATATTCCAATATTTTTTTCTTCTGCCCGACCTGCGAGGGAATACCGGTTATGAAAACAGAGGTTCTGGAGGACGATCCTTCCGAAGTCGAGACAGGTATTTTTTGTGAAAAATGCAATAAGTGGGTAAATTCATTTTACACTACCCAAAAAGATGTTGACGATACCGTATATCTCTTGAAAGCATCCCTGCAAGGGATTGAAAGGAATGTAAAGAAAAAACTGCTTGAGGAGCTTGAGGCATATAAAGATTGGAAGATGAAAAAAGAAGTGACCGAAGAGGGTTTCGCCTTGGATGGTCGGGCAAAGAATATAAGCGGAATTTTGATAACCCTGAAATCAAATGATATTAGTTACGAGATAGAACCCCCGTACCCCTACGAAATCCCTGTGTACAAGAAGCTATGGACGGAGGAGGTAGAGCGGTTGAAGGCAATGAATCCGGGACTTAATGTGACGGCAGAGGAACTGAATGCGCTTAAATAAAGAGGAGAAGCGTGAAAAAATTTTTATTTAAAAGTACAATGTTATAAGCCTTTTGTCATATTTTGCGATATTTCTTTAAAGAAGCCTGATATTTCGATTACAACAGTAATTTGGGGGATTTTTTAGGGATAAATGCAAAGTCCGTTTCCCCTTGTCGAAGGGAAATGGTATTTGAGGGAAAAGAAAAGAGATGGAAAAGGGATTGTCCCTGTGTGAGCGCCACAGTCTGGATGAGGACTGTGGCGCTTTGTTATTCGACAAATTATTATTTTTGTTTGCATTGTATGACAGATTTCCGTATGATTTTTGAAGCTGTGTCCAGTGTTTGCTGGATGCAGCTTTTTTTCTGCCTTTTTTTCACAAATTGCAGGATTATACCAAGAAGCCGCAACCCGCCGCTTGTCCTTTGTTTTCAAAAGTTTTGGAAATGAAGGAGGACAAGCCTATGGCAAAGGCATACAGAATACCGGATTATAAGAAGATGTATCCAGAGGTTGGCGAAGATGTAATCGCTGTGCTGAAAAACACAGAAAGAAAAATGCAGTATCAGGAGTATGACCTAAAAACGGAGCGGACAGTCATCAGCCGGGAGAACCAAAGCGTGACGGTGATCCCCAGCAGGGAGGACTCCTATGAACGGCTTCTGGAGCAGGAAGTGCAATTTGTGGAAGAAGGGGAAAGCGTGGAGGAAACCGTGTTTCGCAGACTCCGATATGAACAGCTACATAAAGCGATTTCCTTGTTGTCTGATGATGAGCGTGAATTGGTGGACCGCCTGTTTTTTCAGGGGCAGACGGAGCGGGAGGCGGCAGCGGAAATGGGGATATACCGCAATGCCATCCATAAGCGGAAGAACCGCATCCTGAAGAAACTGAAAAATTTTTTGGAAAAATTTTAATTTCAGGGTGTGCAAAATTCCCTGCCAACGTGGAAGTAAGTAGAGGGGTATTTTTTCTCCCCTCTGCCCATTGAAAAATACCGCCGTCAGGCGGTCATATCCAGCAGCATAGATACGTTAGCTGTCCAGCTTGATAAAGCAGAGCGGAGCGGAGGACACGCCAGGACCACCTGCAGGGAAACCTGTCAAAAAGATGACATCAAAGGTGCAGAGCGGCAAATGTCCGTCCCAAGACGGCCTGTGGCGGGCCGTTTGCCATGATATGGACAGCCTATAATGATACTTCCGTCCAGTCACAGCCCCGCAGGAGCGGGAACACGCAATGAGGGCGGCTCGGAGAGATCCTCGGAGGGGTGAAAGTCCCATGACGGCCATAAGCCAGGGCTGGTCTTTGTCTGCTGCCTATGGGCGCATTCTGCGCCCGCTCCGGGGAGTAGTGTCGAACAGGGGCAGATCGAAACAAAAACGAAGGACAGGCGTTTCCGGACCGGGGAATCTCCCGGAGGGAAATGCTTTCATGACAGAAACTACGGCGGCAGGCGGCCAAAGGCCGGGAGGTCATTCCAAGCGGCCGCATCGGAGCCGGCCGCCGTCCTTGTGTCATGAAAAAGATAGGATGGATGATGATCTGAAAGAAAATGCTTTTTGCAGGAGGGAACCTATGGACCAGAAAACAATTGATATGGTAAACCGGATCATGGATACGGAGAGGATGGGATATGCCTATGTGTACCCGGCAGATGGGAAAACAATGGAAGAGGGACATCCCATGGGAGAAAAGAATCCCAGGGAAGAATACCTGGTGGCAACAACGCCGGAGAATCTGGCAGATTTTATCAGCAGTCATCATGATGCATACAGGATAACTGTTACAGATATAGCGGACAGGCCCCTTCTTGAAATCAACGGGGGATTTATCAATGGCAGTCCGGGGACGGGACTGCGCACGGAGATCCTCACCCGGCTGGCACAGATCCAGACAGGGGAGAAAGCGGCCGGAGAAGTCCTGCAGCTTGACAGACGGCAGGCGGATGCATATTTTGCGGCGGAGGACAGGGAGGCAGCCATGGCAGAATATGGCATGGAGTTCGGCATGGGATAGGAAGATGATTACGGGGTATATCTGCGGGGAAGGAGGAAACGACATGAACATCAGACGGGGCGACATTTACTATGCAGACCTGGCGCCGGTGGTCGGGAGTGAGCAGGGCGGTATCCGGCCTGTGCTGATCATACAGAATGACATGGGGAACCGGCACAGCCCCACGGTGATTGCGGCAGCCATTACCAGCAGGCAGAAAAAGAAACCGCTTCCCACCCACATCAGGCTGGGCGACAACCTTGGCGGGCTGGAACAGGAATCCATCGTCCTGCTGGAGCAGGTGCGCACCATTGACCGCATCAGGCTGAAGGAATACATAGGCCGGGCGGGCAGGGCGACCATGCAGGATGTGGACCATGCCATTGCGGTCAGTTTCGGGCTGGATGCCCAGCAGGAATTGGAACCGTAGGCAGGGAAAGAAAAAGATCAGAAGCTCTCCGGCAGAAGGATGCAGGAGGACGGAAAGGGGGCAGCTTATGGAAAGCAGGAAACGGGCATGGGCATACTGCTCAATTGATGCACCGGAGGATGAAAATGACGCATTGAAGAAACAGCGCCAACAGCTTTGTGAATATGCGTCACAGATGGAATTTGCGGTAATTGGCAGTTCCAGCGACACAGGGAGGAAACCGCTGTGGGAGCGCACCGGCTTCAGGCGTTTTGTGGATGCGGCCGTCAGGGGGGAAGTGGACATCCTGCTTGTGGCAAGCCGCCGCTGCCTGACGCATTCGTCCATGCAGATGGCGCAGCTCCAGGCGCTGGAAAAAGAGTGCGGCCTGCAGGTGTATTCCCCGCTGACAGGGTCAATGGAACTGTTGTAAGGCAGGGAATCCGCAGAATGTGGAGGGCAGGACTATAAAATAAGAAGAAACACATGGAAATGGAGGCGTAGATATGAAGTGGATCATAGGAGCGGCAGTATTTATCATATTTTTTCTGACAGGCGTCTTTGTGGCGGCCTGCATAGCGGTCAGCGCGGCAGGAAGCTGCCAGACGGATTGAAATTTTTGCCAGTCCTGCTTATTTCCGGCAGATATTTTTTCTGCTTGCTTTCTACAGAGTGTTACAGTATTGTGCCGTGTACCGGGGGATCGTACCGGAAACTTCTGCGGAAAGGGGAACAGGGCTGTGCCGGCACAAGATAAAGGCAGTAAGAATGCGAACAGTAAATATCTCAAAAGGAGGGGCTTTATCTTGGGAAGTCAGCAAAGCGACAGGAATCCCGTTTTCCAGCTGTGTGTCAGCGGCTCCGATGTCATGGTCAGGTTCAGCGAGGAAGAATCGGTGGATGTGAAATGCAGGGTCAGGGATATCCTCACAGGGGCATATGGGGAACGCCTCCAGAGGATGCCGCTGTTGTGCGGGGATGGGCAGCCCCTGGAATGATGGCAGCGTGATCCCACACAACGGCGAGTACGGAGGTAGCACATGAAACGGGTTTATTGTTTATACAGAGTATCGACCAAGAAACAGGTGGATAAAAATGAAAATGACATCCCGATGCAGAAAACAGCCTGCCATGAATTTGCAAGCCATCAGGGGGACTGGGTCATACAGCGGGAGTTTTCAGAAAAGGGCATTTCGGGATATAAGGTGTCCGCACAGGACCGGGATGCCATACAGGACTTAAAGGAAGCGGCGCTGAAGGATGAGTTCGACATCCTGCTGGTATTCATGTTTGACCGCATCGGCAGGATCGATGATGAGACGCCGTTCGTGGTGGAGTGGTTTGCCAAGCATGGCATTGAAGTGTGGAGCGCACGGGAAGGACAGCAGAGATTTGACAACCATGTGGACAAGCTGATGAATTACCTGCGGTTCTGGCAGGCATCGGGGGAGAGTGAGAAAACATCCATCCGGATCAGCAGCAAGATGCAGCAGATGCAGGCGGAGGGGCTGTACACCGGCGGGGCAGTGAAATTCGGCTACCGCCTGGTGGACAGCGGACTGGTGAACCGGAAGGGCATACCCATCCAGAAATATGAGATTGACCCTGCGGAGAAAGAGATCCTGGAAATGATCGATGAAATGACGGTACATAAGGGTTATGGCGCATGGAGGATGGCAGACCTATTAAATAAGGAAGGCCGCACCACACGCTCCGGTGAAAAATTCACCGGAGTGAAGATCAGGCGCATACTGAAAGACCCTTATTACTGCGGACGGCTTGAGGATGGATCGACCTCGGAAGCACTGCAGGCACTCAGGATCAGAAGTGATGAAACTTACAGCCAGATCATGTATATCATGGAGCAGCGCAGCAGGAAGAACGAGGAAAAACGCCATATCGCCATGCGCACCCAGGGGCAGGCGCTGCTTTCGGGCAATATATTCTGCGCCCACTGCGGCGGGCGGCTGGCAGCCATCCACTACACGGACAGCTATGAAAGGGCTGACGGCTCCATGTACCGTGTGGACCAGATTAAATATTCCTGCTACCATAAAGCCCGCAAACTTTGCCCGTGTGACGGACAGAGTACCTATCAGGCCGAAAAGGTGGACGGGATGGTCAGTCAGACCATACGGGAAATCTTCAAATCCATGAGCGGCGCGCCGGAGGAAGAAAAGATACAGGATCAGTTCCAGCGGAGGATAGCAGGCAACCGCGCCATGCAGAAAAAGCTGGGTTTTGAACTTGGAAAAAACCGGGAACAGCTCACAAAGCTGCAGATGGAGATTGCCAGAACCCTGACCGGGGACAGCCTTTTTTCACCGGAGGATCTGACACAGGCCATCCAGACGGTCAAAAGGAAGATCGAAGAATCGGAGACACAGCTGGAAAAACTCAAAGAGGAAGAAATGCAAAAAAAGCAGGGAGTCGAAATGGTCACGCCGGCCTACAAACAGTTCAAGTCATGGGCGGAGGAATTTGACTCGGCAACGATGGAACAGAAAAAGATGATCGCATGCCAGCTGCTCAAGCGGGTAGAGGTGGGCAGGGACTACAAGATATCCGTGGAACTGAACATGACCTACAGCCAGTTCTGCAATGAATGGAATGCCAACGAGTTTCTGGACTCGCTCCTGCATCCTGCGGACAATGGGCCGGATGAAGGCATGTCGTATCAGAGAATGAATTTATGCTGAATGGGAAATACTAAAGAGATACAAAATACAGAAATACAGAAATATGTTATTTTGTGGTTGCCAAACAGGAATAGGTATGTTACGATATTTTACGGACATGAAAAAGCAAATTTTGGAGGTGTTTTATGAAAAAGCCATCACAGCAGAGGCTTTTGTGCGTAGTTTTTTTTAACGTGTTTGGGCGAGAATTTGATGCAAGTTCAATGGATGATAGGGTTATGTTGCAGAAAGCAGTTTTTTTTATGCATGAACTAGGAGTGTCATGTGGCGATTACACCTTTTCTTGGGATTGCTATGGCCCATTTTCACCTGATTTGAGTGATGATATGAAAAAAGAAGTTAAGGACGATATCCAAGTAAATTTTAGTCAAAAGGCTAAGGGAGTTATAGAAAAATTAAAAAATTTATTTGGCATTCAATCTGATTATACAGAACGCTATTGGGCAGAAACCCTTGCTTCTTTGTATTACCTAAAAAATTATATGTACCCAACTAGTACGGATGAAGCAATTGTACAGAAGTTGGAAGATATAAAGAGGGGTTCTTTAGATAATCATACAGAGAATTGTAAGGCTATTAATACATTAAATGGCTTATTTGCAGAATAGAGGATGAAAAGATATGGCAGATACAAAGGATATTGTATTTGTAAACTTTATTTTAGATAATGTACACGGGTTTATAGGACTTACCAAGATAGAAGATCAAATTGAACGATTACCTATTTTTAAGCGATTGCAAGATATTTCTCAATTAGGCTTAGTAAAACGTATTTTCCCAGGTGCATTACACAATCGATATATTCATTCTTTGGGAGTAATGCATGTGATTGACCAAATGGCATTACATTTAAAAAAGTTTAATTCAGCAGAACGGCAACTTTTGCGTCTGGCGGGAATGTTGCATGATCTGGGGCACTATCCTTTATCGCACGATCTCGAACAAGTTTATGAAATAGCTGATGGTGCATTAGAATCGGAAATGCTGTCTGTGAGGGAAAGCTTGCTTGGAGAAACGAGTAAAAGCATTCAGAAAATTACAAAGATAGTAAATGACCTTTCACCAGAGGATAAAGAACTTGTAGATAAAATGGAGAAACCTAAAAAGGAACTTGTCAAAAAGAAAAAATTTCATCATGAATCTATCACCGCATATGTAATAAAACATAGCAATTCAATAAAAAATGCTATCGTGGCTGGAATTAAAGAAGGATATTTCAACGAAGAAGATTGTGATTGGACAAGCGAAAAAAGCGAACAGCAGATTATAAATTTTGCGGAAAAAATAGTAGCAGATATTTGTGCTCTAATACAAGGAGATGGCGATTATGTATATACAGAAGGTGCGTTTCCTAGATATTTTACGGCTATGATGCAATTGCTGCATTCAGAATTAGATGCAGATAGAATTGATTATTTGCTACGGGATGCCACTTTTTCAGGTGCCTCTTATGGTACCTTTGATGTGGGAATCCTAATGCAAAATTTAAAGATGAAAGAATATTCGATTGGCTCAAAGAAAGCGTGGATAGTTGGTGTAAGAGAAAAAGGTGTAGGTTGCGCAGATCAATATATGGTAAATCGTTATTTGGCCTATACACAGGTGATTTTTCACAAATATACTTCTATTATTGGTAAAATGTTAAGAGAGGTAGTTTTGTGGATGATGAATTTATCGGGTACTGATTTTTATCGACCGGATGATGTATTAAAGATTATTCGTGATCAAGAAAAAAATAAGAAATATCTTGCATTTACGGACAGTTATTTTTTTGGAAAATTGAATGGCATTAGAAAGGAAGATGACGGGTGTCCTGATGATCTATATTGTTTTGTAGAACAATTGAGAAAATATAGAGCATTAGAAATGGAGTGTGAGGATATTTTTTCTGGGAATCTAGTGCACCAACAAGAACATATTAAAACTTCTGAATTTTATAAGCATATATTGGAACTTGAACAAAAAGATGGAGCGGATAATGAAAAAGCTATTTATTTGTTCAATGCAAAAAGAATTACAAATCATGTGCCGATTGAACAATTTAGAAAAAATTTTGACCTTTATAATTCTACACATAAGGAAAAATTAAATTATGATGAGTTTCAATTGGACAGACTGATGGATGGATTGGCAGTCATTGGTGATGCTGCTCCTGTTTTGCTGATTGATGCACCAGGTTCTATGATGAGGGAAATGTATGATATACAGCAATTAATGTTAAGAAAATATGATTTTCCAATTTGAATTAATTAGGTATATTATGATTAACTAAAGAGCAGACATATTTATTCTTACTTATGTTGCACTTTTATGAAGTGAGTTTGAGGTTGTGAATTGCAACTTCAAATTTTTTCAATCAAGTATTCCAGCTACCATAAAAGCCGCAAACTCTGCCCGTGTGATGGGCAGGATACCAACTTAGGAGGAAAAGTTTGGCAGGATGGACAGCTAGACCATAGGCGAGAGTTTCAAAACTATGAGCGGTGTACCGGAGGATCTGACACAGGCCATCCAGACGGTCAAAAGGAAGATCGAAGAATCGGAGACACAGCTGGAAAAACTCAAAGAGGAAGAAATGCAAAAAAAGCAGGGAGTCGAAATGGTCACGCCGGCCTACAAACAGTTCAAGTCATGGGCGGAGGAATTTGACTCGGCAACGATGGAACAGAAAAAGATGATCGCATGCCAGCTGCTCAAGCGGGTAGAGGTGGGCAGGGACTACAAGATATCCGTGGAACTGAACATGACCTACAGCCAGTTCTGCAATGAATGGAATGCCAACGAGTTTCTGGACTCGCTCCTGCATCCTGCGGACAATGAGCCGGATGAAGGCATGTCGTATCAGGGAATGAATTTATGCTGAGAGGATAACGGAACCCAGGAAATACTAAAGAGATGGAAAATTCCCGAATTCTAAAAAATATAGAAAAATCAAAAAAATTTATTGCAAAGGAAATGTCACTGTGTTATAATATGTTTCATTGAGACTGCTGAGTAGAAAGCGGTATTGATAAGAAATGTATCCCTTGAGCAAGGATTACCTGACAACTTCTATTTTAGCAGTTTTCGGTTGCATATCTATCAATGGTAGAGCACTCGGCTGTTAACCGAGTTGTTGTAGGTTCGAGCCCTACTCGGGGAGCTAAACCTGCCGCAGGAGCGGCAGCTGCAAAAGCCCGTAAACATCAAGGTTTGCGGGCTTTTTCGTACCAAGAAATATTTTGAAAGAAACAAAAATATAATGTAATGCCTGTAAAGGCGGGCATGTAACTGTTAACCGAAAATACGGGGCCTGAAAACAAACAAGGTTAATAAATTGAAAAATAACGGGGTTATGTTTTATGCACCTAATGTATTTGAGCGCAAATTTTATGAAAGCAACTAAAATTTCAAAATTCATAGTGAAATCCTAAAAAGTGCGTTATACTGTCTTTATAAAAGAATTTGGAAAGGGTGAAGCTTATGGAAACAATGCAGACTGTTCATGCGGTAAACAGACAGGGTAATATGCAGACGATAGATGATGCAATGAATATTCTTTTTTCCAAGCTGGATGAAGCAATAGATGAAATGGAGCAGGGACGGACACAGACCATAGAGGAAGCATGGGAGGAAATAGACAGGATTTAAGGATGCATATGAAAAAGGCCAGTACTATGTGAGATTGTTGAGTGCGGAAAACAGGATGTAAAAGATATAAAGAAATATATTTTGGATCATTTTAAGTATCGTGAGTTGGGAGAAAATTATAAAGAAAGCCGCTCGGGGTTGGATACATTCCCGCAAGGTCACGGTAAAGCAGGATTTTTCTACCGTGGATATGAAATCTACCTGAAACCGGCCGATACATATCTACTGTTTTATGTGATAGATGAACAGAAGAAAAAGGTTACCATTCTGCATGTGATGCAGGATGGAATGAACTGGCAGTTTATCCTGCAGCGTTGGATACAACAAAATAATTGAAAATTCATGCAATGAGACAGAATCGTGTTGGTTCTGTCTTTTTTTGCAAATGTTTGGGATTTATTTAAAAAGAATTGCAAAGCCTATTGCAATCTGTACGGCAACTGTCGGATGATTTTCTAAAAACTTAACCTCTGATTTTCTCTTTTTTGTATCGAAAAGAGGATTTCGCATAATAAAAAGGGGGGTTTCACATAATTTGACCTTTCTT
>CANPZI010000013.1 GCA_947588995.1 uncultured Lachnospiraceae bacterium | reverse complement strand
CGCCTTGAGACGCTGTCCGGCGTCAAGGGGTTATACCCAGCGAGTCGAGCCACCCGTTTTACGGGTGGCGGCGACTTGTGTGATTTCCGGAAATTGATGTATAATAGACAAAGAGGGTGATGACTATGTCTGAATTACAGCAGAAAGCGATCCGTATGATAAGCGATTTGTCGGATGATAATATCAGTTTTCTGATCGATATTATCAATCGACTGATCCCGCAGAGTGAATTGGACGGCGGGGCTGTTTTGCCGGAAGACAATGCGCATGAGAAAATGCAGGCGTTTTTGAGATTAGATGCCGCGAGAGCGGAGATCAGCAGCTATCTGCCAGCTGACTTTGATCCTGAGAGAGAATTGGCGGAAGCGAGGTTGGAGCGATATGGTAATATTGGTTGATACCAATGTTGTGATAGATTTTCTGCTGACCAGAGAACCGTTTTTTAACGCATCTGCGAAAGTTATCAGGAGTTGTGCCGGTGGAGAAGTGGAGGGATATATAGCGTTTCATTCCATTCCCAATCTCTGGTATATACTGCGAAAAATATCTGAGGAAAAACGCCGAAAATGGTTGTCAGATATATGCAGTTTTCTTCGGGTGACGGGGGCGAAGCATGAAGATGTGGTAAAGGCGATCGAAATGAAAGAGTTCAGAGACTTTGAAGATTGTTTGCAGGACAGATGCGCAGAGAGTATCGGGGCCGATTTCATACTCACGCGAAACACAGGCGATTTTGAAGGCTCAGCTGTCAGAGCGATTGTACCGGAAGAATTTTTGAAAATAATGCAAGGAGGCAAAACCATATGAACGAAGAAATGTTGAAAAAACTGCAGGGCGCCAAGTCGGTGGAGGAGGTGATCGCCATCGCGAAGGAGTACGGGCAGGAAGTGACCACAGAGCAGGCGCAGGAGCTCCTCGACCGGTTGAAAGTGGGAGGAGATTCAGAGGGCGAACTGTCCGACGATGCGCTGGAGGCTGCCGCCGGAGGATTTCAGGGTTACTTCTCCAAGTCCAAGGGAATAATTGGGCAGTCCGGCGGCACTTTCCCCCAACTGAAGCCTTATGCATCCGACATCCTTAACCGGCCTGTTTAAACAAGAGCAGGATTTTAGCAACGCGGCTTGAGGACAGGAGAACGCATAGCAGGGCGCGGGCGTGTGGGTCCGCGCCTTGTTTTTGGCTATGGACGAATGCCGTCGTTTTATGTTATAATACTTATGTTAGGCTTTTGGGGAAGCAGGAGGATTCGGCATGAAGACAATTAGGGGTAAGCTGATGCTGTCGGTGTCTGTGGCGGCGTTTGTCATTCTTTTTATCATCTCCGTCGTGAGCACGGCGCTGATCGGAGGGGCCGGCGCGGGAAGCGCGGTGGCGGCCGGGCTGATACTCGGCGTGGTGGGAACGGTGCTGATCGATCTGATCGTCATGCTTACATTCAACAAGGCGCTGGTGCCGTTAGCGGAATTAAAGCAGTTTGCGTCCGGTGATTTCAGTGATCAGGAGGCTGCGGTGCGGACGACGGTGGCGGAGGGCTTCAAGGACGAGATTGAGGAAGTCACGCAGGCGACCAGAAGCATCAAGGAGCGGATCAAGGCGACGATCACCGGCACGAAAGCGGAGGCAGGCAATATTTCCGACACGGCTTCGGCGGCCTACAGTGAGATGGCGGACTTAAACAACAATATCGACCAGATGGATCAGGTCATGGAGGAGTTGATCGACAAGGTCAGGGAGGCGGCCGAGGTGACGCAGTCTATCAGCCAGGCAAGCGGCGACATCGGCGACGCGGTTATGGATGTGTCAGGGCAGGCATCTGACTCCGCGGCGGCCTCCAAGGAGATCAATTCGCGGGCGGACGAGCTGTACCGCAGCACGGTAGAGTCCAAGAAACAGGCCAGCCTGATCTACCACAGCACGGAGGGTGAGCTGGAGCAGGCCCTGCGGGAAGTGGAGAAGATCGAGGAGATTAAAAACCTGTCTCAGGAGATCGGCGCGATCGCCAACCAGACGAATCTGATCGCGTTAAACGCCGCGATTGAAGCGGCCAGAGCCGGGGAGGCAGGCAGAGGTTTCGCGGTGGTGGCCGACGAAGTCAGAAATCTGGCGGAAAATTCCCAGGTGACGGTGGACAAAATTCAGAAAGTGATCGACGAGGTGGTCGGGGCGGTGATGGCGCTTAAGGACAGCGCCGGCAAACTGCTCGGCTTTATGAAAGATCACGTGATCGACGATTACCATACGATGGTGGCGACGGCGGAGCAGTATCAGAAAGACGCGGCTTTCTTCGACGGCGTTGCCGGCAGTCTGGGAGCCGCCTCCGAGCAGATGGGCGCCTCCGTGGAGGAGATGCTGGCATCGCTGCAGTCGGTGACGGAGTTAAACCATGTGATCGTGGACGAGGTGAAGAGCGTAGCCGACGCGATGCAGAATACGAATGTCGGCTCCGAGGAGATCCTGCGCAAGATGTCCATTCTGGACAGGAGCAGCCGCACCCTGCAGGAGATCGCGGCGAATTTTAAGATCTGACCGGTGAGGATGGCTTACGGCCTGATCTGTCTGCGCAGACAGTAGAGCGCCAGTACATTCGGCACGACCATCAGGGCGTTGATCAGGTCGGTGCTCTCCCAGACGAGGCGCATCGGTATGACCGCGCCGAGATAGATCATCAGAATATAGGCGAGTTGATAGAGCGGAATACCTTTCGAGCCTATGAGGTATTCCGTCGCTTTTTCTCCGTAATAAGACCAGCCGATCAGTGTCGTGACAGCGAAAGCGGCCAGGGAGACGGTGAGGAAAGCGCCGCCGCAGGGCAGATGCGCGAAAGCGGCGGCAGTCAGCCCCGTCTCCGGCACGCCCGTCACGGAAGCCGGATCATAGAGCATGTTGGCGACGACGACCAGACCGGTGACGAGGCACATCACGACGGTGTCCCAGAACACGGCCGTCATGGATACATAGGCCTGGATGCGCGGATGGGAGACGTGGGAGGAGGCAGCGGCGATGGCGGCGGTGCCGATGCCGGCCTCGTTGGTGAAGAGGCCCCTGGCGATGCCGTAGCGGATGGCGTACTGCAGCGTGGCGCCGCTTGCGCCGCCGGCTGCCGCGGAGGGAGAGAAAGCATTCCGCAGAATCAGCAGGCAGGCATCGGGGAGTACGTTACGGCAGCGTATGAGCAGAAAAGCGCAGCCGAGCAGATAGGCGAAGCTGATGGCCGGGACGGTGCGTTCGCACAGATTGGCGATACTGTGCACGCCGCCGAGCAGGACGACTCCTGTCAGCAGGGAAAGCCCGATCCCTGTCAGCTGCGGAGGCAGATGAAAGGATGCCTGTACTGCCTGAGTGACAGAGTTGGCCTGTGTGGCACAGCCGACACCGAAAGCGGCGAGCAGGGTGCAGAGGGCGTAAGAAGCGCCGAGGAATTTATTATGTAAACCATTACGCAGGACATACATCGGCCCGCCCACATAGATGCCGTCGGCGTTTTTGGTGCGGAAGAGGACGCTTAAGTAGCATTCGCCGTAGGCCGTCGCCATTCCCAGAACGCCGGTGAGCCAGCACCAGAAGATTGCGCCGGGCCCGCCCAGCGCTACTGCCGTGGAGACGCCGATGATGTTGCCCGTGCCGAGGGTGGCAGCCAGCGTGGTGGCGAGAGCGGAAAAAGGGGAGAGCCCGCAGTCACTGTTGTCGCCTCCGCCGAGCGAAAGCTTCAGGGCATAGAACAGATTTTTCTGTGGGAAGCGCAGTTTTATGGTAAAATAGATGTGGGTTCCCAGCAGCAGGACAAGCAGGGGAAATCCCCAGAACAGATCGTTGAGTTTTTGCATCAGGGCCATGGCGGTCTCGTCTTCCGCCCGCGGTGAAGCTGCGGGGCAATGTGCTTTTATCCTAAGTATATCGAAGAGGTGGAGAAAAAAGACCAGCGCCGGGAGAAAGATGTAGCCGGAATGCCTGAGCTGCCGCCGTGACAGAGGCGCAGGCGGCCCAATAACGGTAAGAAACAGGACGGACAGGTGAGGCATATGGAGAGGCAGACAGAGGGAAAAGCTTATCAGTGGGCGCGTGCACTGTGCCTCTATGCGGGGGAGGGCGAGGCGTTCTTTCGGGATTTCTGGAAGCGGCTTGCCGAATCCGAGGGGGTCATGCGGGAATTTGTCTATTACCTCGAACATCAGAATTTTCTCTGCGAATACAAGGTGCAGGGCTACAGCGTGGTGGACATTCTGGTCTGGCAGACGGATCACTTCAAGGCGCAGATGGACCGCGGGAGGGACGAGATGAAAAATAACGGAGACAGGATGCTGCTGATGGCGTTTGACACACTGCTGAAGATGCAAAGAGATCCGGAATATTATGTAAACTTAATGCGGACAGAGACAGGGACGGACTATGAGGGCAAGTACAAATGAACAAAGAGGAGATCAGGATTAAACATGTGATTGTGCACATATTGGATTCCACCATCGGCATGCCGGTGCTGTCGGATGCGGAGCTGGAGTACGGCTCGGAGGTGGCGGAATTCCTGAGAGAGCATATCGCCCGCATCGGTTCGGGCGACGACGCGAAAGAGTGTCGTTTCTACAGGGAGGAGTCGGAGGTGTACCGCATCCTCGACACCTATGCGGATGAAGATTTTATTGCGGTCAGCAAGGAGATCGCCTCCCTGCTGTACGAGATCATGCGCGCCAACGTCGACATACCGCCGGCAGACCTCATGGTCGTGCGCTTTAAGGAGGGAGAAGATGAGTATCTGGCGCTTCTCAAGATGAACTACAAAGCGCACTACACGCACAGGACGATGGCGCTTGCGGACGGGGAGGGCAACAGCAACGAGATCATCCGCCACAAATCCATCCTGCCATCGGAGAGCCAGCGCCTTACGGAGGCGGCGATCATCCGTCTGGACGATCTGGCGCTCAGGGTGATTGAGAAGAAATACGAGGTGAACGGGGAGAAGACAGACTACTTTTCTTTTCTGTTCTTAAAGTGCAGCGCCCACCTGTCTCCCAAGTCCAAGCTGTCCATCGTGAGCCGGGCCGTGGAGAGCATACAGAAAGAGGGGTTTGACGAGACGGAGCGGTTCGAGAAACAGATGCGGGCCAAGAGTATCATCCAGGAGGAGATTGAGGAGAACGGCGGTTTTGTGGTGGAAGAGCTGGCGGAGCGGATCTTCGAGGAACAGCCTGAATTAAAAGTGGCATTTCAGGACAAGATGGAAAAATATAATATGGTAAAAGAAGAGATTCAGCCGCAGAGCGAAAACACGGTGCGCCGGTATCAGAGCCAGCATCTGTACACGGACACCGGCATCGAGATCAAGATTCCGATGGAGCAGTACAAGGATCCGAAGAGCGTGGAGTTCATCACCAACCCGGACGGAACGGTCTCGGTGCTGATCAAAAATATCGGTCATCTGGAGGCCAGACTGTAGCGATTGGCGCCGGCGCGTCATGATTGCCGGGGAGCGCAGACTTCCTGTGAGTGAGAGGAAAACGATGGGAACAATCCTGGATTATCTGAGGGAATACGGAGATTACACGTTTCGGGAAAAACCGTTTGGCGAGGTGGACAGCCTGATACTCAGCCAGTTCTCCTATCTGAAATTCGACGGTATCGTGCCGGCTGCCGGAGAGAAGAAAGAGGCGGTCAGCCTGCGGGAAATCGCTGCGCATCCGAAGTACGATCATCTGTACGCGGACGAACGGTACCGCAGGGATAACACGGCGCTGTTTCAAAAGATGCTCGGCGGCAGCCGTTTCCGGGACAGTCTGCTTTTCAATTATGTAAACCGAATAGATCTGGAGGCGGAGACGCAGTTTTCGGCGGTGACCATACGGCTGCCCGACGGAATGTGTTATGTGGCCTACCGGGGGACGGATGAGACGATTGTGGGCTGGAAAGAGGATTTGAATCTCGCTTTTTCCGAGCCGACGGAGGGACAGCGTATGAGCGTGGGCTATCTGGAACGCACTGCCCGCGATATCGATGGCCCTTTTCTGCTGGGCGGCCACTCCAAAGGCGGCAATCTGGCTGTCTATGCGGCGATGAACTGCACGCCGGAGGTCAGGGCGCGCATCGGAACAATCTATGACCACGACGGCCCGGGGTTTCGGCCGGAGGTGAAAGAGAGGGGAGCCTACGGCGAGATTGCGGGCAGAATCCGCAAGACGATTCCTCACTCCTCGCTGGTGGGCATGATCCTGTATTCGGACGGGGCGTATGAGGTGGTGGAGAGCAAAACACTGGGGCTGGCGCAGCACAATCCCTACACCTGGCTGGTCGATGGCGACCGCTTCAGGAGCGCCGGCGGCCTCTACGCGGGACGCAGATTCCTGGATGAGGCGATGAATGAGTGGATTCTCTCACTCACACAGGAACAGGTGCACACGTTCGTGGACACCCTGTATCGGGTGCTGCTGGCTTCAGAGACGGATAACCTGATTGATTTCGCCGCACACTGGCTGCAGAGTATTCAGAAAATCGGCACGGCCCTCAAGGAGATCGATCCGCAGACAGGACGTGCCATCATACAGATCATGCGCTCCCTCTTCGAGATCGCTTCAGGCAATGCCAGAGCGCTGTTTAAGAACAAGACCGAACTGCGGAAAGAAAAGTTCGACGAGGGTATCGCGCAGCTGGAACAGCTCTTTACCAGACAGACGCCGGACGCGTAAAATAGTGCAGCAGGAGCCCGCCGCCCTCGTTCGGGATGCGCTCCGGGTGCCACTGGACGGCGATGACGGGCAGCGAGGTGTGCATGATGCCCTCGATTACGCTGTCCGCCGCGCGGCAGACAGGGAGAAGATCGCGCCCGAGTTTGTCGATTGCCTGATGGTGGGCGGAGTTGACAAGTGTCCCCGCGCCGTACAGCTGACAGAAGAAATCGTTTCTGTTCAGGCCGCAGTGGTAGACACGGTGCATTCTGTCGCCGTCCTGCCCCTCGTGTGTGCCGGCGGTGTCGATATGCTGCCGGATTGTGCCGCCCAGATGGACATTGATGATCTGAAGCCCCTTGCAGATGCCCAGCACGGGCTTTTTTTGTGCCATAAACCGGGAGAGAGCCTGAAACTGAAGGATATCCAGCTCGGTATCGACGGCGCGGGAGCCGCGGTCCATCTGGCCGAAGAAGAGCGGCGTGATGTCGCCGCCGCCGGGCAGGAGCAGATGCGTGGCCTGATCCGCCTCCTCCATATCGAGGGTTGTGATACAGGACACGCCCAGAGCGCGCAGGGCGTTTTCATAGTTGTGCGTGTCGCGGGCACGGCCAAGCACGGCCACCAGCACAGAGTTCATAGGAGCCGCCTCCGAATTCGGGCTTACTATATTCTATGAGCGGATGGGGCAAAGGTGCGCTTCGGTAAAAACAAATAGAGGATTTGGGCAAAAATATAGTTGACTTTAAGTTTAGTATATGTATAATGGAACTCAGCATGTATAAACACAGAGTTAAATGTTAGTAAACATACAGAGAGATGATAAAGGGGGACAATTCGGAGATTCCGAGAGATTTAGGTTATGAAACTGGAAGAACAGATAGGCAGTAAGATCAGGAACCTGAGAAATCAGAACGGGCTGACGCAGCAGGAACTGGCCGACCGCTCCGACCTCACGAAAGGATTTATCTCCCAGGTGGAACGGGGATTTACGGCGCCCTCTGTGGCGACACTGGCGGACATCATAGAGTGTCTTGGCAGTAATCTGGCCGATTTTTTTAATGATGACGAGGACACGCAGATCGTCTATAAGCCCGAAGACTGCTTCGAGAAAGTGGACAAGGCGGGAAACTGCGTCAGGTGGCTCGTGCCGACGGCGCAGAAGAACCAGATGGAACCGATTCTCGTGACACTTAAACCGAAAGAAAACATGCCTTTTGACAAGCCGCACGAGGGAGAAGAGTTCGGCTATGTTCTGGAGGGCAGTGTGAAGCTGTATTTTGGGGAGAAAGTACAGATTGCGGAGCAGGGAGATTCTTTCTGTTATTCCGCCACGAAGAGACATAAGATAGAAGCGGCCGGGCGCAGGGAGGCGAAAGTTCTCTGGGTCAGCACGCCGCCGAGTTTTTAGGAGAACGCTATGGGAACCAACGAAAAAGGAAATGACATTCTGGAACTCAGAAATATTTCCAAATCCTTTGACGGCAAGAAAGTGCTGGATAATCTCTCCCTGTCTATCGGCAGGAATGAATTCATCACGCTGCTGGGGCCCTCCGGCTGTGGGAAGAGCACGACGCTTCGCATTATAGGCGGGTTCGTGCGGCCGGACGAGGGCGCCGTCTTCTTTGAGGGCAGGGATATCACGAACCTGGCGTCGGAGAAGCGCAACGTCAACACGGTATTTCAGAAATATTCCCTCTTCCCGCACATGAATGTGGAGGAGAATATCGCTTTTGGCCTGAAACTGAAGAAGAAAAGCAAGGCGTACATTCAGGATAAGATTCAATATGCCCTGAAGCTGGTCAATCTGGAAGGCTACGAGAAGCGCAACACAACCGCGCTCTCCGGCGGGCAGCAGCAGCGGATCGCCATTGCCAGGGCTATCGTGAACGAGCCGGAGATTCTGCTGCTCGACGAGCCGCTGGGGGCGCTGGACTTAAAGCTGCGCCATGACATGCAGCAGGAACTGATCCGCATCAAGAAAGAAGTGGGCATCACGTTTATCTATGTCACGCATGACCAGGAGGAGGCTCTCACCATGTCCGACAAGATCGTGGTGATGAATAAAGGCATTATCCAGCAGATGGGGACGTCCAAGTCCATTTACGACGAGCCGCAGAATGCTTTCGTGGCGGATTTTATCGGCGAGAGCAATATCATCGACGGGGTCATGCCGCAGGATCTTGTGGTGGAGATCTTCGGCGTGAAGATCCCCTGCGTGGATGCCGGATTTGCCGCGCGTGAGACCGTGGATGTGGTGATTCGGCCAGAGGACCTGGAAATCAGACCGGCGGGGGAGGGATTCTTCACAGGCCGGGTAACTTCCGTGCTGTTCAAGGGCGCCTACTACGAAATCAAAGTGCGCACGGACGGTTACGAGTGGGTCAGCCAAAGCGTCAGCGCGCCGGAAGTCGGTGCGCGGGTCGGCCTGTATGTCCTGCCGGATAATATCCAGATCATGCACAAGCCGAAGTCTGAAGATGCGGAGATCATCAGAGAATGAAGAGAAAATATTTTGCCACACCGTATATCATATGGATCGTCGGGTTCACGATTTTTCCGCTGATTGCCATCGGCGTCAGCGCGTTCACGAAGGAAAACGGCGCGTTTACCTGGGAGAATATCCTGGCGATCGCGGAGCCGATCAACAGGCAGGCGCTGTTCTTCTCGCTGGCGATCGCGTTCGGCTGCACGCTGCTCTGCATACTGCTTGCCTACCCGGCGGCCCTGATCTTAAAAAGCCTGAGGCTCGGACGCAAAGGCTTTACGATTTTCCTGCTGGTGCTGCCCATGTGGATGAATTTTATCCTGCGGATCCTGGCATGGCAGATGATCCTGTCGAAAAACGGCATCCTGAATTTTATTCTTGCGAAATTCGGTGTCCGGCCTCTTGCCGTCAGCAACACATGGATCGCGCTCATGATCGGCATGGTGTATGATTTCCTGCCCTATATGATCCTGCCGATCTTCAACGCCATCTCCGATATTGACGAGGATCTGATCGAGGCGGCGAGAGATCTGGGCGCAGGCGGCGCGGCGGTCTTCGGCAAAGTCATCTTTCCGCTGTCCATGCCGGGAATGCTGAGCGGGATCGTGATGGTCTTTGTGCCGGCCATGACTTCGTTCGTCATCGCGGATATCCTCGGCGGCGGCAAGCTGCAGCTGATCGGCAATATCATTGAGCAGGAGTTTATGAAGAGCATGGACTGGCATCTCGGCGCCGGGCTCTCCATCTCGCTCATGCTGCTGGTGCTCGTGGGCCTGGCGTTCACGATGCGAAATGACAGGGAAGACGGGGGAACGGCGGTATGGTGAGAGTGAAAAACATCTTTATGAAATGTTATCTGGCGCTGATTCTGTTCTTCCTGTACGCGCCGATCCTCGTGCTTGTGGTGCTGTCTTTCAATGATTCCCGTTCCCGGGTGACCTGGGGCGGTTTCACACTGCGCTGGTACGGCTCGCTGTTCTCCAACAGACAGATTCTGGAGGCGCTGGAGACGACGCTGCTCCTCGGATTCGGATCCGCGGCCGCGGCGACGGTGATCGGGACATTTGGCGCGGTGGGCATACAGGCCATGCGGAAGAAAGGCTATCAGGTCGTGATGTCCGTGACGAATATTCCGATTCTGAACGCGGATATCGTGACGGGAATCGCGCTGATGCTGTGGTTCGTCCGCTTCGTCCCGCTCGGCTTCGGGAGTGTGCTGATCGCCCACATCACGTTCAATATTCCCTATGTGATCTTAAGCGTTATGCCAAAGCTGAAGTCACTCAATTTAAGTATTTACGAGGCGGCGAGGGATCTGGGCGCAGGCAGCGTCTATGCCTTTTTTCACATTGTGCTGCCGCAGATCGGCAGCGGGATCCTGGCGGGATTTTTCATGGCGCTGACGATGTCCATGGATGATTTCGTGATCACCTACTTCACGAAAGGAGCCGGCGTCAACACCCTCTCCACGATGATCTACGGAGAGATCAGAAAAGGGATCAAGCCGGAAATGTACGCCCTGTCCACGATCCTGTTTGCGGTGATCTTCGTGATCCTGTTAGCGTTCAACGCGCTCTCCGGCAAGGGAAAGAACGCGGAGGACGTCATAGAAAGGAGCAGATAAATGAACAAGAAAGCGGTATGCGCCGTGCTGATTGCGGCGGCGGGGAGCCTGATGATGGGAGGCTGCGGCAAGGCCGAGCCGACGGAGTATCTGACGGTCTTTAACTATGGGGAGTATATGGACCCGGACGTGATCGATCAGTTCACGGAGGAGACGGGCATCGGTATCAAGTATGAGGAGGCGCTGACGCCGGAAGAGCTGTATGCGAAGTACAGTTCCGGCGCGATCGACTATGATCTCGTCTGCTCTGCGGATTATATGATTCAGCGCCTGATCGAGGAGGGAGAGGCGCAGAAAGTCGATTTCTCCGCGATGGAGTATGCCGGCAATATCGGCGACCGGTTCTGGGAGTTTTCGCAGGCTTTTGACCCGGACAACGAGTATGCGCTGCCCTACTTCTACGGGACGATCGGCATCCTCTACGACACCACCAAAGTGGATGGGCCGATTGACAGCTGGAGCGTTCTCTTCGACGGCAGCTACAAGAATGACATCATTATGCAGAACAGCCAGAGAGACACGTTTATGATCACGCTGAAATATCTGGGCTATTCCCTGAACACCTCCGATGAGGGAGAACTGCGCGAGGCACAGCAGCTTCTCATCAGACAGAAGCCGGACGTGCAGGCTTATCTGGTGGATGAGGCGAGAGATGAAGTCGTGGCCGGCAATGCGGCAATGGCGGTGGTTTACTCCGGCGAGGCTTATCTGGGACATGAGTACAATGAGGATCTGGCCTATGTGGTGCCGAAAGAGGGCTCCAACGTGTGGATCGACTCGTGGATTGTCACGAAGCACTGCAAAAATCCCGAGGCGGCGGCGAAATTCCTCGATTTCCTCTGCCGTGAGGACGTGGCGGAGAAGAACTTCGAGTACATCTATTACTCGACGCCCAACGAGGCCGTTGTGGAGAACATGGATGAGGAACTCAGAAACGATCCCGCCATCACGCCCACCGAGGAGGATATGGCCAACTGTGAGGTCTGCACCCAGACTGACCCGGAGGTCACAAAACTATACAACGACCTGTGGAAAGAGCTGAAAGCGGATTGACAGGGAGGAAGTTTTTATGCAGTTTAAGGTTTTGACAGGATGGGAATTTGACACGGATTTCCTGCCGAAGATCATGGAACTGGACAGGATTGTCTATTCCGCGGAATATGCCGGAGAACTGGAAAATATGGTCGCGCGGTATCAGGCGAACCGCGACAGTTTTGTCTGTGTCATGGATGAAGAGCATGGCCGCCTTGCGGGATATATCAATTTCTTCCCCTGCACGGAGGCGCTGTATCAGGATATTCTCTATCAGACATCTGTGATCCGGGACGATGATATCCGTGCGGACGAGATCGCACAGTATGATACAGAGACAAATCACCTGTTTGTCATCTCGATCGCTCTCCATCCCGATTATCGAGGCGGGGAAGCCATCGCTGTGCTGTCTGATGCGTGGATCGCACATCTGAACCGGATACAGGAGGCCGGGTATCCGATCACCGACCTCAGCGCAATTGCCGTCTCGCAGGACGGCAGGAAAGCGCTTAGAAACTATCTGTTCACGGTGGAGAGAAAACTGGACGACGGCAATATCGTCTATCTGTGTCAGGAGCGGTTCCTGGAGAAACTTCTGTCACATGACTTGTATTTCAAGAGTTACCGAAGCGATATCTACCTGCTGCTGCCTTTTGCGGACAATGTCAGGAATCATCGGATGGACGCGCTGTTTGGGGGAAGCAGTGCCGGATGCAGAGACATTCCCGACCAAGCCGCCCGCCTTCTTAACGGGCTGGAAGATTGTCTGCGCTACGAAATGTCCAACGCCGTGCTGGAAGAACTGGATATGGTTTATCTGGGTGCGTTTGATCTTCTGCACACGACGGATGACTATCCGCCGGAGGGCGAGGAGATCGTGGTCGGCGAGGAGAGGATGTATGCGATCCTGTCGGCACATCGGCCAAGCCATATGTATGTTATGACACTGTTTTTGCCGGATTCGCCGTTTTCCACGACGCAGGTGCAGGATCAACTCTCATATGGCTATCTGAAAATCAGAAACCCGGAGAGCGGCGGCGCAAAATATATCGACTTTTATGAATATCTCCGCTGTCAATACGGTCTGCTGAAGTGCGGCGGCGGCAAATCCCTGCTCTGTCTGTCCGGCAGGCCGAAAGACGAGCGGGAGTTTCAGAACATCATGTCCGGAGAAGTGTACAACAGTATGCACATCGACTATCATATCCAGAGCGCGGATATAGAGGAAATGTGCCGGACAAATCATGCCCAGTACGACTATTACGAAGTGTATCTCTCAGATGTGACGATCGCTTTCATCCTGAAAGATTTTTCGGAAGATGTGTGCGAACGGATCGATCTCACGGCAACCTACGCGTTTATCGCGCAGCTCGTGATGTTCCAGAACACGGCGCTGGCCAAGACCAACATCAAGATCACCAACGCGCTGGCGAACGACGGCGACATCTCGCATGAGCAGATTTTTGAGCTGTACCGTGAGTTCGGCAAGACAGTGCGTTTTTGGGAAGTCCGGAATTTCAAGTACAACGGGACGCAGGCGGAGGCGGCCTGTATCACCAGGGCTTTTTCCAACGAGGAGCTGAAGCAGACTTATTACGAGCATCAGGAATTTCTGGAGCATATCGTGGAACTGAAAACAGCGCAGACGGAGGCGTTGAACGGCGCGATCCTGAATATCGTTGCAACGGTGCTTGCGGTTATTCAGATTCAGGACTTTGCGGTAGGAATCCTCATGCACTTCTACAATATGCTGGGGATCGAGGCGGAGTATGCGCCCAGGACCTTTACGACGGTCATCATCAGCGGCACACTGACGATTCTGCTGCTGTATATGATCCTGAGAAAAAGAAAAAGAAATCTGTACAAGCACAATATGCTGAGCAGACAGAAATAGAGATTTGGTTTACATAACATAAACAGGAATCTGTGAAAGTACGGAATGGGGATTAAGATGAAACGATGGAATCGTAAATGGATATGGACATTACTGTTTCTGGCATTATTTCTGGCCTTGTCCGCCGTCAAGGTGGTGGTGCTCCCGCAGGGCGGTTCGGTCACTTACCTGAGTCTGCTGTTTCTGTGGCTGGTCACTTACTTTTTCGGTTTCCGCTATGGGCTGGTATGTTCCGTGCTGTTCGGTCTGGCGAGGATGGGAGTGGATCGTCTGGCAGGAGAGGCGGTCATCGCATACTGGCCGGCGCTTCTTCTGGAATATCCGCTGGGATACGGCGTGTTCTGCTTGGGCGGCCTGCTGAAAGAGCCGTCTGCAAAGAGCGGTGCGGCGGGTGCGGGCGTTCCTGCCGAGCCGTTCCGGCTGCGGATGGGCTATGTGACAGGGGTGTTTGGGCAGTATCTCCTTTTTGTCATCTCGGCGGTCTGCTTCTATCCGCCGGATCGGGAAGGCTTTCTGGCCAATCTGCTGTTCTGTATGCTGTATGACGGCAGTTACCTGATGGTGGAAGGCGTGATCACGCTCTTGTTTCTGTGTGTCCCGCCCGTCTGTGAGGCCATCTATTATCTGAAATATATCGCGACGCACGAGGAGGAAGACGACACCCTGACGACGTTCTGACAGGGTTGCCGTTCATGGAAATCGCCAACCGGCCGACGGCTCGGCCGACTGTATGCGGACGCGTGCGGAAAGGAGATCGGATTACGGGAATGAAACGGGAAACGGCAGGAGAACTGTTTGTCACGTTCTGTAAGATCGGCGCTTTCACGTTCGGCGGCGGTTACGCGATGATACCCCTGATCAGGCGGGAAGTCGTGGAAGAGAAGAAATGGCTTGCCGAGGAGGAAATGTTTGACCTGATCGCCATCGCGGAATCCACACCGGGGCCGCTTGCCATCAACGCGGCCACTTTCGTGGGAAGCCGGGTCGGCGGCATCCTCGGCGCGTTTTCGGCGACGTTTGGCGTGGTGCTGCCGTCTTTTTTCATAATCCTGCTCATCGCGGGCATTCTGGCACGTGTCGAGCATATTTCCCTGGTACAGAAAGCGTTTCGGGGCATTCGCGCCGGCGTGCTCGTGCTGATCGCGAGCGCCCTCATCTCCCTGTGCCGGCAGCTTCCGAGGCGGGTATTTACCTATCTTGTGCTGGCGGCGGCTTTTGCGGCGGCCTGTCTGCTGCAGGCGGATTCCATCGTCATCTTAGTCCTGTGTGCGCTGTGCGGCATCCTGTGGAAGCGGTTGGCAGAAAAGAGGGCGGAAAAATGATTTGCCTGAAACTGTTCTGGGAATTTTTGAAGATCGGCGCTTTCACGTTCGGCGGCGGCTATGCCATGCTGCCCCTGATGCGGCAGGTCGTTTTGGCCCATCAATGGACGACGGAGAGCCGCATTGTGGATTTTATCGCGGTGAGCGAGTCCACGCCGGGTCCGCTGGCGGTGAATATGTCCACCTATATAGGCGCGGAGACCGCAGGAATCTTCGGCGCACTGGCAGCGACGCTTGGTGTCGTCCTGCCGTCTTTCCTGATTATCCTGCTCATTTCGGGCAGCTATCGGAAATTTCAGGAGAGCGGCATCGTCAAAGCCGCGATGGAAGGGCTGCGCCCGGCCGTCGTCGCCCTGATCGCCACGGCGCTTCTGTCCGTAGCGGACAGTGTGTTCGATACCGGTGATCTGCTGTCGCGCGCCAATCTTTCCGCCGTGTTGGCTGTGTTTCCTGCGGCTTTTCTCTGCTATAAGAAAAGACACCCGATTCTCATTATCGCGGTGAGCGCGGTGATAGGGATGATACTGTGACCGTCTGCGAATGACAGATCACCATTATCCGCATACGCCGTTGGTGGCCATCACGGAAGAGCTTTTGCCATACGGAAGTTCCCCGCCCTCTGCGTCGGTCACTCTGCCGCCTGCCTCCGTCACAATCAGCGATGCGGCGGCATAATCCCAGGGGCATAGGCGCAGTTCAAAGAACAGCTCGGCGCGGCCCGCCGCTATGCTGCACAGATCAATGGCGGAGGAACCGCTTCTTCTCACATCCAGAGATTTTTGATAGTACTCGTAGGCGAGGGCGAAAGTCCGCTCGGCCAGCTCCTCATAGTAGGTCGCCGTGCCAAAGATCACGATGCCGTCCCGCAGCGAATTCGTGGAGACATGGATCGGCCGGCCGTTCAGATAGGCGCCCTGTCCTTTTATCGCGGTGAACATCTCGTCCAGATAGGGATTGTACACGATGCCCATATACGGCGCGCCGTCTTTTGCCAGCCCGACGGAGACGGCGCTGGTGTGATAGTCTCTGATGAAATTCGTGGTGCCGTCGATGGGATCCACGATAAAGGCATATCCCGCTTCGATGGAGGCGTGTGTATCTTCCTCCTCACCCACAAAAACCGCTTCCGGCAGCAGGGCCAGGAGCTCTTTCTTCAACTTTTCCTGTATCATCTTGTCGTAGGTTGTGACGAAGTTGGCGTGTCCCGCTTTCTCGTCTACGATGCTCTTGTCTCTGTCGGCGTGTAAGATGATGCCGCCGCACTCGCGCACAATGTCTGTGATGTCCTGCAGCAGCCTGCTTTCTTCCAGTTTCATGTCCGTATTCCTCTCAATCCGTATTGTGATGATGGTGTTACAAGAATGTTATCGCATATTCCGGGAAATTTGGCAAGATGAAGAGCCTTTTGATGTAACCAAAAAGTTATTGACGGAAGCCTTTTATTTTTTCTGTCCTGAAAGTGTAAAAAAGTGTAAAACATTTTTACCACATCTCTCTGCACATCCGAACAAAGAAAAATGCGATAAATACGACATTCTCGTCATATTTACCGCACCAAATCCGACTGCGGAAGAAGGGACTTGAACCCTCACGGCATTGCTGCCACAAGATCCTTAGTCTTGCTCGTCTGCCAATTCCGACACTTCCGCGCACGTTTACAACGCAAACTATATCTTACTATCCGCATCGGTAAAAGTCAAGACATTTTCCGAAAAACTTTTCCGTAAAAATTCTGTGCAAATCAATAAAAATACTATGTACAACGCTAAGCCATATTTGATATACTATATCATATTCGGGATCAAGGGACATAGTGCGAAACAGGAGAATGGGGGATAGGGCATGACTTATACATTCACGGACGACTGCATCATCGGCGTCGAGCAGATTGATGAGGAACACAGAGGGCTTTTTCAGCTGATCGGCGAGCTGCATGACATGCTGGCGCTGGATTTTGACAGGGACAGATATGATGAGATATGCGATATGGTGGAACGCCTGAAACGATACACAGTGGAGCATTTCCGCCATGAAGAGGCGTACATGAAAGAGATTGAACATCCGGAGCTGGAGCTGCAGAGGCGTCAGCACATGGAGTTCTGTGAGAAAATCGACGAGATGGATATCCGTTCCGGGGAGAGCGATCAGCTTGGCCTTGTCAACGAGCTGCTCACTTATCTGGTGAAGTGGCTCTACAGGCATATCATCGGTTCGGATCTGCTCATCGGCAAGCTGGTGACGGTGAAAGAGTGGAAGCAGCGGGAGGACTGCGCGTTTCAGGAGGAATATGTGATCGGGATCAGCCTTATCGACGAGGAACACAGAGAACTGATCCGTATGCTGGGTGAGATTCATCATACGATCGCCTATGACAATGCGGCGGATAAGCATGACAGGATTATCGATGCGCTGAAGACGCTGCAGGCTCATGTGAAGACGCACTTCCAGGATGAAGAGGCGTATATGGAGAGCGTTCACTATGACGGGCTGGAGCTGCACAGGCTGGCGCACGATGCGCTCTCTACCAGGCTGGAGCTGGTGAATATGGACGGTTTTGACCGCACGGACGAGGATGAATTGGCGGAGTTTGTAGAGTTTTTGACAGAGTGGATCGCCACGCATATCCTGCAGGTGGACAGACATATTCCTGCAAATTGATGTGATTTTTCAAAAGAGGGGTTGACAGCGGGCTAAAAAACATATAAAATGGCATTTGTCGCAGGAATGGCGGAATTGGCAGACGCGCACGGTTCAGGTCCGTGTGATAGCAATATCATGAGGGTTCAAGTCCCTTTTCCTGCACTACATAAGGATGAACGGCGAAGACACTGCGATGAGCGGTGTCTTTTGCCGTATACGGGGAGGTGGTGGAAGCGATGAGAGAGATCAGAGGAATCCTGTACACGGAAGCGTTTCGGTTTGCGGCGGGTGTGGTTGCCGTGGAGGGAGACAGGATAGCGTCCGTCGCGCTGTGCGGTGAGGAGGAACTGACGGCCGCGGAGCGGGAGCGCTATATTCTTCCCGGTCTGGTGGATATTCATCTGCACGGCTGTGCGGGGCACGATTTCTGTGAGGGCACGGCGGAGGCGCTGCGGGCCATGGCGTCCTATGAGCTGTCACGCGGCGTCACGTCGATCTGTCCGGCGACGATGACGCTGCCGGAGGAACGGCTTCAGGATATCTGTGCCGTGTGCGCGCGGGTGTCCGAAACAGAGACGCTGCCTGCGGGGATTGCGATGAGGGACATCGTACGCGGTATCTATCTGGAAGGGCCGTTTATCGCCGCAGAGAAAAAAGGGGCGCAGAATGCCGCGTACATAAGGCGGCCGGATACGGCGCTGTTAGGGAGGCTGCAGGCCGCGGCGGATGGGATGATCAGGATAGTGACGATCGCTCCTGAGGTTCCGAGCGCACTTGCCTGTATCGAAGAAAATGCGGACAGATTCCGTTTTTCTATCGCTCACACATCTGCCGATTACGATACGGCGTTTGCCGCAATCCGGGCGGGCGTGTGCCATGTGACGCATCTCTACAATGCGATGCCGCCCTGCCTGCACAGGGACCCCGGGGTGGTCGGCGCCGCGGCGGAGACGGAGGCGGTCACGGCGGAATTGATCTGTGACCGGCAGCATCTGCATGACAGTACCGTGCGCAACGCGTTCCGTCTGTTCGGGGCAGAGCGCCTTGTTTTGGTCAGCGACAGTATGATGGCGGCGGGTATGCCGGACGGGCTGTACATGCTGGGCGGGCAGGATGTCACGGTGAGAGGCGGCAGGGCGGAATTGGCAGACGGCGCGCTGGCAGGCAGTGTGACGAATCTGTATGACTGTATGCGGGCGGCGATAGAACTGGGCATTCCGGCGGAGGCGGCGGTTCGCGCGGCAACTTACAATCCGGCGCGGGTGGTCGGCCTGGAGGATGAGTGCGGTGTGCTTCGTGCGGGAAACAGGGCGGATCTGTTGATTACGGATCGGTCGTTTGGGCTGCGGGAAGTGTACAAATCGGGTATCGCGATGGCGCATGACTAAAAGTTCTTTTGCTTTTTGCCGTCGAGTATGATAGAATAGAGCCGGTTTACAGGGTGACGGCCATAGGCTGTCGGTGCTTGAGGAGAGGATTATGAAAAAGAGAAAGGCAGCGGTATTGGCTGTGGCGGCGGTTTTCTGTCTGGCGGCCTGCGGCAGCCGGTCCGGTCGGGAGACTGCGCCGGAGGAGATGGTGGCGCCGGAGGTATCTTCGGAGGATCTGCTTGTCAGTTCGCTGGAATACCTGCTGGAGGATGACGGAACGGGGGCACAGGCTGCCGGTGAGGCAGAGGCGCAGGAACAGGACGCAGCCGGAGTGGAGTCTGCCGTATCGGAAAAAGAGGATACCGCAGCGGGGGATGCTGCCGGCGAGGAGATTGTGGTCTACTATGGCAGCGGCGGCTCCGACGAGCTGGAGCAGGAGACCGTTTCGGTTGAGGCTGTGACGCCGGAGGAGATCGTAAGTGTGCTTGCCCGGCATAATATTCTGTCGCTGGACACGAAAGTGCTTGCTTTCGAGCAGCGGGAAGAAGAGGGCGGGCTTATACTGTACCTGGATCTCTCCAAATCGGCGGAAGAGTATCTGCAGACGATGTCCGGGGAGGCTGAGAGTGTGATAGCCGCTTCTCTCATCGATACTTTTCTGGATAATTACGGTGCAGACGCCATCCGCCTTACGGTGGAGGGAAAGCCGTTTGTACTCTTTGGCCAGGAACAGGAGACGCCCTTTGTGCGGTGCACGCCGGCGGAGTTGACAGAGCGGAATACGGGAAGGTGATCATATGGCGGAAGTCAGTGCGAGAGAACAGTTGATTTTTACGATTGCGCAGATGGAGTGGGAACTGTTTCAGCAGGTGAACAATACGGGTGGAAGAGCTTCCTGCCAGGACGATCCTGACACTTTTTTCAAGATGCGCATGAGTCAGTGGATGGTGTATTCTGATGAGGTGCTTCACAGTTATTATGAGGACTGTCAGGCGGCCTGTGCGGAGGGCAGGAATCTGCTGTTTGAGAAGTATGCGCGGATGATGGAGAGCACTTATCCCGAGGAGTACGCGCAGATCAGGGATACGCTTCCGGATGTCTCGGACAGGACGGCTCTCGTGGAGGAGATCGTGAAGATCAACGTGGCGTGGGACGCGGAGATGATGCGGGATTATCCGAACTTAAGGAAGAGAGGCAGGGCGCTGCGGACAGCCGAGGACGGTATTGATGCGGGCTCTTCCATGGAGAGCTATCTGCGCGGTGAGCTGCTCACCTACTCTGTGCGGACGCTTAAGCTGATCCTGGACGAGACCGTCAGGGCAAAAGAGCAGGGCGAAAATCTGCTGAAGCAGACGATCGCCAACGAGACACTGTTCTACGGATACAGTTCTCTGGAAGAGGCGGAGACAAAGCACGGCAGTCTCTCCTAGTCCCTGAACGGGCAGCCTAGAAATGCAGACGTCTGCGCACTTCGTTGCGCAGGCGTTTTTTGGTGAGGATGGTGATCAGGGCGATATCGATGACGACGCATACGGTCAGCACGACCGCGGACCAGACGATATGCGCCGGCTGCCCCAGATAATGCCGGATGCGCAGCTCGAGAGCCACACAGAAAGCGGGGATTTCGATGAACAGGCAGAGGGCGCAGGGCAGGGTGCTGAGCGCAAAAAAGTGCGACAGCAGAGGGAAGACTTCGGCACATACGGTCAGAAACGCTACGATGGGGAGGCCGAGCTGCATAAACCATTCGTCCGACGCCGTCACAAAAGTGAGTAAGAACAGGCACACCGCCACGGAGACACCGTCCGCCAGGAGTGTCAGCCATATGGGCATCCGGCTGTAGAAGATGGCGGGAAAGGCGAACACGAAGAGGCACAGGCAGCAGCCGATCACGATGAGCGACCAGAGCGATGCGTTGAATACCAGCAGGTTGAGGCACAGGCAGGTCGCGGCGGCGGCGGTCAGCACCACGGTGACGAGAATGCCCAGGTCTTTTCTTTTGACAACCTCCACCTGTCCCTTGTCGGTGGGATAGGGAGATGGAGGCAGTTTACTGCCGGCTTCTCTCGGATTCATAACAGGTGTGTGGCACAGGGGACATTCGCGCAGGGAAGCCTCCAGTTCCACGCCGCAGTTTACACAGTATGACATAGTCTTATCCTTTCCCGGTTATTCCCGATTGCTTTCTATTGTCACGTGGATCCCGTCTTTCACCAGCCTGCGGAAGAAAAAGCGCTCCACGTCGGCCTCCACAATGCTGCTGGCGAAATTGACCGTCAGGATATCTTCGTAGCTGATGACGGCACAGTTGGTGCGCGAGGAGAAAGGCTGGCCCATATAGATGTCGAAGCGCTCGATATAGGGCTTCATATCCTCCGGCACCTGCAGCGCGCCCATGTTGGTCAGTCCCGCGGAGGAGTTCTTGTCCTGCACTCTGGTGTAGAACGTGCGCACGACGAAATCCTTGATGAAGAGCGGCACGACGCGGATCAGCGGGTTGCGCTGGGTGGCGGCGTTGGTGGTGATGTCGCCCCGCAGGAATTTGACGTTTATATAGTAACGCATGTAATTATGGACCTGCTCTACAATCTCCTCGAAAGTGTAATCGCCGAGCCGAGGGTCTACGAAAGGGTATACCATCGTGATGAAATTGCGCAGTGTTTTCGAGGGGAAGAAACGGCGCAGGTTGACGGGCATGGCGATGCGCACCGGACGCAGTCTGTGGCTGCGGTCGCGGTTTTGCTTCTCAAGCAGGGCATAGAGCAGCACGGCGTTCAGGTATTCGGTGAGCGTGGCGTTGTATTTCTTCGCCACAGCCATGACTTCTCGTGCGCTCATGACGCCGTCTATGATGTTCAGCGTGTAGAACGGTTCTTTCGTGCCCCGCACGCGGTAAGTCCTGCCGGCCGGTCGGGGAGGACACACCTGCGCGTTGGCGTAGCGCATATAGGCGTCTTCCAGTTCCTCAGGGTCCGGTTCCGCGGCCGTGTCGAGAACGAATCCCTCCGGCCGGATGGGATGGCCGAGCAGCCCCAGATAGACTGCGGTCAGGGTCTGGAGCAGGCACATGCCGCCGGTGCCGTCGCCGAGGGAATGGTGGGCCTCCAGTGCGATGCGGTTGCGGTAGTAGTAGACACGAATCAGATAACGGTTGTTACCCTTAAAGTGCATAGGCATACAGGGATTCTTGATGTCCTGCCTGACATACGGTCCCGGCCGATTGTTCGGCTCCAGATAGCGCCAGAACAGTCCCTTGCGGATCGCCGCCTTGTAGGTGGGGAATCGCGGGAGCGTCCGGTCCAGCGCCTGCTGCAGCAGGGCGGGGTCGATCTCCTCTTTCAGCACGACAGACAGCCGGTAGACCGAAGAGAAGTCGCGCCTCTGCAGGGTCGGGTAGACAATGGCGGACAAGTCCAGCTTGTACCAGACATCTCTGCGGTTTTTGGCGTTCTGCGGCCCGGTTTGGTTGGATGTATTCTGTACTCTTGTTTTTTTCATCACAAGGATATAATATCATAGTTGGCGGGCTTTAGGGAAAAGTATTTGCTTTCATGACGGAAAAATGTATCTGCACAAGAGATATGTCAGGCGGAAACGGAGAAAAATATGGCGATAACGGACAGAAAAAATGAGAATCTGATGCATCTGATCAAGCGGATGCACGGTGTGGTGGAAAACACGGATATCGAAAAGCACAGGCTGTCTCAGGATCATCTGGGCGCGCTGCTGGGCAGCAGCAGGGAGGTGCTGACGGAGACGCTGGAAATTCCTGCGCAGGCAGCCGGGGAGGAGCCGATTCATGCGGAGTGGAATTATGTAAACCGTGCGCATATGAAAAAATACGTGATTCTCTACTGTCACGGGGGAGGCTATTCTACGGGGAGCAGCCTCTATGCCAGAACGCTGACGGGCAAGCTGGCCATGTCCACCTCCATGGATGTTTTAAGCTTTGACTACCGGCTCGCGCCGGAGCATCCTTATCCGGCGGCCGCGCAGGACGCGATGCGGGTCTGGAACTATCTGATGCTGCTGGGCTACGGCGCGCGGGATATCATCCTTGCGGGGGATTCCGCAGGCGGCAATCTGGCGCTGTCTCTGACGCTTAAGCTGAAAGAGGAGGACAGGCTTCTGCCGCGTGGGCTGGTGCTGATGTCACCGTGGACGGATCTCACCTCTTCCGGCAGGTCCCATGTGACTAAGGCCGGAATCGATCCGGTGCTGGATGCGGACTATCTGGACAGAATGATCCGCAACTATGCCGAGGGGCAGGATCTGAAAGATCCGCTGATCTCTCCGCTCTTCGGGGACTGCGAGGGATTTCCGCCGACTTATATTCAGGTGGGCGGCAATGAGATCCTGCTGGACGATGCCGTCATGCTGTACCGGAAAATGCTGAAAGCCAATGTGGCGGTGAAACTGGATCTGTTCAGGGGCATGTGGCATGTCTTCCAGATGTCGCCGTTCAAGAGAGCCTACGAGGCGATGGACAGGAACGCGGAATTCATCTACGATATATGCAGATAAAAATTTACCGCAGAAAAAAGGATTTTGCCGTCCGCCGCAGAATAATAAAGGTAGATGGTTGTTTCGCACGGGAAGAAAGGCAGTGCCATGAACATACGCGAAAGTTTGGAACAGTGGGAGAAAGAGTACCTAAGCCCCTATGCCATGCTCAGCATGAATTCCGCGGGAAGGCTCAGGGAGGAGGAGCAGTGCGACATTCGGCCGGTGTTTCAGAGAGATCGCGACCGGATCATACATAGCAAATCTTTCCGAAGACTGAAAGATAAGACGCAGGTGTTCCTGACGCCGGAGGGGGATCACTACAGAACCCGACTGACACACACGCTGGAGGTCAGCCAGACCGCCAGGACGATTGCCAAGGCACTTAAACTCAACGAGGATTTGGTGGAGGCGATTGCGCTGGGCCATGATCTGGGCCACACGCCTTTCGGCCATGCGGGGGAGCGGGCGCTCAACAGGGTCTGTCCCTACGGGTTCAAACATAACGAGCAGAGTGTGCGGACGATTGATCTGCTGGAGAAAGACGGGCAGGGCATCAATCTCACGATGGAAGTGCGGGACGGTATTCTGAACCACCAGACATCGGGCATGCCGTCTACGCTGGAGGGCAGGATTGTCAGGCTGGCTGATAAGATCGCATACATCCACCACGATATGGACGACGCCATCCGCGGCGGAATTCTGACGGAGGCGGACGTGCCGGAGGAGATCGGGGCGGTGATCGGTTACAGCTGCGGACAGCGTCTGGACTACTTTATCCACAATATTGTGACCAACAGCAGAGACAGGGATGACATCTGCATGTCGCCGGAGGCGGAGAGAGGGATGCGGCAGATGCGGGAATTCATGTTCCGCAATGTCTACAAGAATCCCGTCGCCAAGGGGGAGGAGAACAAGGCGGAGAACCTGATCATCACGCTGTACGAGTATTATCTGAGCCACACGGAGAAGCTGCCGGCGTTCCTCTACAGGCTTTTGGACGTGGGAGAACCGCTCGAGAAGATTGTGTGCGATTACATTGGGTCGATGACGGACCGCTTTGCCATCGCGCAGTATCAGGAGATTTATATTCCGAAGACGTGGCATGGATGAGGTTTTAGCGACATGTATTATCCGGATGAGCTGATCGAAGAGGTCAGAATGAAGAATGATATAGTGAGCGTGGTTTCGGGCTATGTCCGTATCCAGAAGAAAGGGAGCAGTTATTTCGGCCTCTGTCCGTTTCACAATGAGAAATCCCCCTCTTTTTCCGTGTCTCCCTCCAAACAGATGTATTACTGTTTCGGCTGCGGCGCCGGAGGCAACGTCATCACATTTATTATGGAATATGAGAACGCCACTTTCCAGGAGGCGGTGAAGATGCTGGCGGACAGAGCGGGCATCGCGCTGCCGCAGGAGGAGTACGGGGAGGAGGCCAGGCGGCGGGAAAGCCGCCGCGCAAAGCTTCTGGAAGTGCAGAAAGAAGCGGCAAAGTATTATTACTATATGCTGCGCTCTCCCAGAGGACAGGCAGGGCACCGCTATCTGGCAGAACGGCAGCTGTCCGAGGAGACGATGAAGCGTTTTGGACTGGGCTATGCGGACGGCGCGAACTCTGATCTGACGGCTTACCTGAAGTCCAAGGGGTACGCTGACGATCTGCTGAATGAGTCGGGGTTGATCGCTTTCGACGAGAAGCGCGGCGCACACGATAAATTCTGGAATCGGGTCATGTTCCCGATTCAGGACGGCAATCATCGCGTCATCGGTTTCGGCGGACGTGTGATGGGGGATGCCAAGCCGAAATACTTAAATTCGCCGGAGACGGTGATCTTTGACAAGAGCCGCAATCTGTACGGCCTGAATTTCGCGAGGACGGCGCGCAAGGGCAATATGATTCTCTGCGAGGGCTATATGGATGTGATTGCCATGCACCAGGCGGGATTCACGCAGGCGGTGGCCTCTCTTGGCACGGCGTTCACTTCAGGTCAGGCGAGCCTGCTAAAACGCTACACGGAGGATGTGCTCCTGGCCTACGACAGCGACGGCGCGGGGGTAAACGCGGCGCTTCGGGCAATCGGCATCCTGCGCGAGGCCGGGCTGCGGGGCAGAGTGATCGACATGCAGCCCTACAAGGATCCCGATGAGTTTATTAAGAATCTGGGAACGGAAGCTTTTCAGGAGAGGATCGACCAGGCGCAGAACAGCTTTTTCTTTGAATTGAAGATATTGGAGCGGAATTATCAGATGGAGGACCCGGAAGCGAAGACCGCGTTCCACCGGGAGATCGCGAAGAAACTGTGCGGTTTTGAGGAGGAGGTCGAGCGGGAGAACTACATTGAGTCCGTGGCGCAGAAGTACCATATCGGTTTTGAGAATCTGCGGAAGCTCGTGAATACCTATGCGGCGCAGACCGGGCTGGTACAGCCTGCGGTCAGGCCGGGGAGCACCGTCGCCAAAAAGAATGTGCCGGAGGAGAATGTGAAGAAAGCGCAGCGGCTGCTGCTCACATGGATTGCGGACGAACCGGATGTCTACCCGAAGATCAGTCCCTACATCACGGCGCGGGATTTTACGGAACCGCTGTATGAGCAGGTGGCGGACAAGCTGTTTGCGGGGCTGGAGGCGGGGCAGTATCATCCGGCGGCGATCATCAGCGCATTCGAGGAAGAGCAGGAGCAGCGGGCTGTGGCGGAGATTTTCAACACGAAGCTTGAGGAGCTGGATACGCCCAGGGACAGAGAGAAAGCGTTCCACGATATCCTCTGCGCTGTCAAGGAGAACAGTTTTGCCTATTATTCCGGCAGGGCTGGCGCGGATATGGAGGCGCTCAATCAGGTGATCAGCGGCAAAAAGGCGCTGGAAGAACTGCGGAAAACGCATATTTCACTGTAATCAGGGCAAGCTATTCGCAGAAGTCTGCCATAGATGTCCTGATGCGGCGAGTAGAGATAGAACTTGAAACTTAGGAAGGAAGGGCCAAGTAATGGACGAAAATGTACAGGCAAAGTTTGAAGAGCGTCTCAAGGAGCTCTTAACGGTTGCAAAGAAGAAAAAGAGTGTTCTGGAATACCAGGAGATCAACGACTTTTTTGCCGATCTGACGCTGGAGGAGGAGCAGTTCGACAGAATCCTGGAGACGCTTGAGCAGAACAACATAGACGTGCTGCGCATCACCGAGGACGACGAGGTGGACGACGAGGAGATCATCTTAAGCGACGAGGACGAGGTGGATGTGGAGAATATCGACCTGTCCGTGCCTGACGGCATCAGCATCGAGGATCCCGTCAGGATGTACCTGAAAGAGATCGGCAAGGTGCCGCTCTTAAGCGCCGAGGAGGAAATCGAGCTGGCCAAGAAGATGGAGATGGGGGATGCCGAGGCCAAGAAACGGCTGGCGGAGGCAAATCTGCGTCTCGTGGTCAGCATTGCCAAGCGCTATGTGGGGCGCGGTATGCTGTTTCTGGACCTGATCCAGGAGGGAAATCTGGGTCTGATTAAAGCGGTGGAGAAGTTTGACTACCGCAAAGGATATAAGTTTTCTACCTATGCGACATGGTGGATTCGTCAGGCGATCACGCGTGCTATCGCGGATCAGGCGAGAACGATCCGTATCCCGGTGCATATGGTGGAGACAATCAACAAGCTGATTCGGGTCAGCAGACAGCTTCTGCAGGAGCTGGGGCGGGAACCTACCCCGGAGGAGATTGCGGAGCAGATGAATATGCCGGTCGAGCGCGTGCGGGAGATTCTGAAGATTTCGCAGGAGCCGGTTTCTCTGGAAACGCCCATCGGTGAGGAGGAAGACAGTCATCTGGGCGATTTTATCCAGGACGACAATGTGCCGGTTCCGGCGGACGCGGCAGCCTTTACCCTCTTGAAAGAGCAGCTGGTGGAGGTGCTTGGCACATTGACGGAGAGGGAGCAGAAAGTGCTCAGGCTCCGCTTCGGTCTGGACGACGGCAGAGCGAGAACGCTGGAGGAAGTGGGCAAGGAGTTCAATGTCACCCGTGAGCGCATCCGCCAGATCGAGGCCAAGGCGCTGCGCAAGCTGCGTCATCCCAGCAGGAGCCGCAAGCTGAAGGATTATCTGGACTGATGACGCCGGTGGTGCTGTCCGCGAGACTGCAGGCCGTGGCAGATATGGTCACAGTGGGGAACCGTGTGTGCGATGTGGGCTGCGATCACGGTTTCGTGCCGATCTGGCTGGTGGAGCAGGGGATCAGTCCCCGTGTGCTGGCGATGGATGTGCGGAGCGGGCCGCTTGGCGCGGCGAAAGCGCATATTGCGGAGCGCGGTCTGGCGTCCCGGATCGAGACGAGATTGTCTGATGGTTTACATAACTATATCACCGGGGAGGCAGAGACGCTGATCTGCGCCGGTATGGGCGGCAGGCTGATGATGCGCATCCTGTCTGACAGCAGAGAAAAAGCAGGCTCTTTCCGCGAACTGATTCTGCAGCCCCAGTCAGAGTTCCAGGTTTTTCGCGCATGGCTTCGCGGTGAGGGATATCAGATCGCCGCCGAGCGTATAATTGAGGAGGACGGTAAGTTTTATCCGATGTTTTCGGTCAGGTCCGGGGCGGAGAAGCGATATGGCGATACGGGAGAGTACGCGGCATTTTTGCGCGGGCTGTTTGGTGATAACATGTGTAATGAAATAGATGATGCCATGTTGTGCCGGATTGCTGACCGCTTCGGTCCTCTGCTTTTAAAACAGGGCGGCAGGACGTTAAACGCGTTCCTGCGGCGGGAGGAGAGAATCTGCGGAGAGATTCTCGGACGTCTTCGCGGGCAGGGCATTACGGACGAGAAGCGCGGACAAAGATATACGGAAGTGGAGCGGCGCCTGCGGGAGTGCCGCGCGGCGATTCGGATCGCGGCAGCGGAGTGACGCGCGCGGAGATGGCTGCGCGGGCGGAAAGAGAGCGGCGCCTGCACAGAGAAAGGGAGACTGCTTATGGTTACGGTAAGAATCAACGGGGAAGACAAATTATTTGAGGAAGGGATCCAGTATCAGCTCATCGCGGAGGAATATCAGTGCGACTATCGGTATCGCATCGCGCTGGTCGTGGTGGACGGCAAGATTCAGGAGCTGATGAAGCGCCTGACAAAAGACTGTGAGCTGGAATTCATTACATACGACAGTCTGATCGGCCATAAGACCTATGTGCGGTCCGCGGTTATGCTGATGTTAAAGGCAGTCAAGGATGTGGTGGGTATGCAGGCGGCGGTCAATGTGAAAGTGGAGTTTGCCATCGGCGCCGGATATTACTGCAGCTTTAAGAACGGTCTTAAGCTGGATCGCAATATGATTAACCGGATCAAGGACCGCATGAAAGAACTTTCGGCAAACCCTATTCCGGTGACGAAGCGCTCCTATCCCGCGGACGAGGCGGTGGCAATTTTTAAGGAGCTTGGCATGGAGGATAAGGTTTCCCTCTTCCGATACCGCAGAAGCTCCCATATCAACGTCTACTGTCTGGGGGATTACTACGATTACTATTATGGGTATATGCTGCCGAACACGGGCTATGTGGACCGCTTTGATCTCTTTCCCTATGAGGACGGCATGATCCTGCTGTTGCCGGAGCAGGGGGAGCCGGGGAAGCTGCCTGAGTTTGTCCCGAAGAGGAAACTTTTTCACACGCTGATGACGACCTGCGAGTGGGGCGACGAGATGAAGATTGACACGGTAGGCGATCTCAACGACTGCATCTGCGCCGGCGACATCTCCGATCTGATATTGGTGCAGGAGGCGCTGCAGGAACGCAGGATCGGTGAGATCGCACGGGATATCGCAAGGCGCGACGGCGTGAAGTTTGTCATGATCGCGGGTCCTTCGTCCTCCGGCAAGACGACGTTTTCACACAGGCTGTCCATACAGCTTCGCACCTATGGGCTGCGGCCGCATCCGATCGGGCTGGACAATTATTACCGCAACCGTGACGAGGCGCCGCTCGACGAGAACGGCAAGCCGGATTTCGAGTGCCTGGAAGCTCTGGATGTGGAACTGTTCAACAAGGATATGAGCGACCTGCTGTCCGGCAGGGAAGTACAGCTGCCGACTTTCAACTTCAAGACCGGCAAACGCGAGTACAGCGGCAGGCGGACGAAGCTGGGGGCGGACGATATCCTGGTAATCGAAGGGATTCATGGCCTGAACGAGAGGATGTCCTATGCGCTGCCGGCGCAGAGCAAGTACAAGATATACATCAGTGCGCTCACCTGTCTGAATATCGACGAACATAACCGAATCCCGACCACGGACGGCAGGCTTCTGCGCCGTATTGTGCGGGATGCCAGGACGAGGGGAACGTCCGCCAAAAAGACGATCGATATGTGGGCGTCGGTCAGAAGAGGCGAGGAAAAGTATATTTTTCCCTATCAGGAGGAGGCGGACGCCATGTTCAACTCCGCCATGATCTATGAACTGTCTGTTATCAAGCAGTTTGCGGAACCTTTACTGTTCAATATCAAGAGGGGAGAGCCGGAGTATCATGAGGCGAAACGGCTCTTAAAATTCCTGGATTATTTTCTGGGCGTCAGCAGCGAACAGCTGCCGAAAAATTCCCTGTGCAGGGAGTTTGTAGGCGGGAGCTGCTTTGATGTGTAGCGGTGAGACATAAGACCAAGTAGAATAAATGATCGCGGCTGTCTCCGTGAGGGGATGGCTGAGGAAAGTCCGGGCTCCATAGGGCAGGATGCCGGATAACGTCCGGTGGAGGTGACTCCAAGGCCAGTGCAACAGAAAAGAAACTGCCACGGAATTTCGCGGTGCGAAATGCCGTGGTGAGGGTGGAATGGCAGTGTAAGAGACTACCGCTTCTCCGGCGACGGAGAGGGCTGTGTAAACCCCATCCGGAGCAAGACCAAGAAGAGAGCGACAGACCGGCCCGGTCTGCTCTCAGGTGGGTCGCTTGAGATCATCGGCGACGATGATTCCAGATAGATGATCATTCACGACATAACCCGGCTTATCGTTCTGCTTGGCGCATTGTCCGCGTAATAAAAAGACCTTTCCATTGTCATGGCAAGGCCTTTTTGTTTGCCGTCTCTGCGATACCCGCGCCGCGGTATTTGCGCTATTCGCCGGGTTCTATATTCTCAATCGCAAATTCCAGGCATTGGATGACGACTTTGTTCAGAGAGGAATTTTTTTCTTTGGCCACGGTGTCCAGAGTTTCAATGATTTCGACCGGCAGACGAAATGTCTTGTTGACATATTCGCTGTATTCTTTTTTGATTATCAGCATAATGGGCACTCCTTTTGTCTCCATCATAATACATTGCGTTACAATGTTTTAAGAATTTTTATACAACGGATATAAAATATGAATATCGTGCAAATACAATATAAATATATTGCAAAATAAAAAAGGATGTAGTATACTAGGTACGAAAATTGAGAAGTCAGTGTGAAGGGAGGAAGAGGGGAGAGATACAGTATTGTGATTACAAAAAGGTGCTGGAGATTAGGGTTGAAAGACAAAAAGGAGACGATTGAAATGAGAAAAATGGCAAAATTTGCGTCTTTGGCATTAGTCGGCGCAATGGTATTTTCCATGCCCGTTATGGCTAAAGAGGTAGGCGCTCCGGTTGCGGTATATCTGGAGTCCGACTCTGACATCGGCGATCCTGCTGAGACGGTTGCGGCGATCAAGGAGGATAAGCTGATCGGAGAGCATATGAACAATGCGGTTACCGGAATCTGGGCTATGGACAAGGTAACACCTATCGCACAGGGCGGCGACATCATCATTGACGGTGAGAAGACCAACGTTACATTCATCCTTCAGAAGCCCGAGCTGTCCCGCGTATATTCCGCAAAGGATTACGCAAAAGCTGTTGGCGGTACGGTACTGAATGTAGTGAAGATTGACACGCATGTAGGCTTTGGCACGGCAAACGTTAACTTCTATATGCCTGGTGTTGTCGGCACAGAGAATATCCATGTTCTTCAGTTTAACGGTGATTCCTGGACGGATCTCAACGTTACCGAGATCAGAGCGGATCACGTGGTAGCTGATCTGACAAGCACGGGTACATTTGCTTTCATAGTAGAGCCTTAAGAGTAGAGTCTTAAGAATTAACAGTATGACCTGTGGTTTCCAGTATCTTTTTATGGTTGCAATATGGTAATTCTGAAAAAATGATGGTATATCGTACATAGTAAAAGACAGAGAATCTCTCCGGCGAAAGCGCGGAGAGATTTTTTTGCGCGGACAATGAGCCAGACTGACAAGCTTGCGGGATCAGAGCGCTTTGCGGTTGATTTTGCCGCGCGTATGGTATAGAATGATTAAAATTTCAGGTTGACACCGCCGGAGCGGAAAATTAGATGAAAAAAAGGAAATTTGTCTGATAGGATATTGTGGGAAAGGCATGATAATATGATGGGAAACAAAAAGAGGGCGGCCCTGCCTGGCGCTATGGCGGCCGTGTGCCTGCTCTTACTGTGGAAGCCGTATTCGGCAGCGGCCGCGGAGCTGCCCCCGCACCTGATTCAGACGGTGAGTGAGGAGGATATCTACGACGGGCTTCTTGCACTCGGCTATCTGGAGACGGCCATGCTGGATACGCCGGACTGTGAGAGGGCGTACGGCAATGTCAGAGACTGTGTCGTGCAGATCCGCATGGAACATGCGAACGGCAGCGGGATCATCTGGAAATTGACGGAGGACTATGTCGTCATTGCCACGAACAGGCACGTGCTGGATTACTGGACGGAAGACAGCGGTTATGTGCATTTTCCGCAGGGATTTGACATGGACGCGCAGCTGGTTGGCAAGTCGGAGCGCTTCGATGTCGGCTTCGTGGCAGTGGACTGCGGGCTGTTCACTTATGAAGAACTGCAGCGGCTTCGCTATGCCCGCGCTGACATGGAGGCGTATGAGGCGCTGGAGGCAGGGGATGAGATGTTCCTGGTGGATGCCGGTTCCGCGAGGAGGGATGAGCGGTACTATGTGGGAAGCGTGGGCGATAAGAGGCGTTATATAGAGGATTTTGACGCTGATATGCTCTATGGATACTGCTTTGCCGAGGCGGGTATGTCCGGCGGCGGAACTTTCGACGGGCGCGGCTGCCTGATCGGCATGACGACGGGCGGAACGGCGAGGGACGAGACGGCCAGCGTACCGCTTCCTGACCTGTTTGCGGCTTATGGGGAAGTGGTGGAAGGGACGGCCTATGACGGCTGAGACGAATCCGGGCTGTCCCGGTGATTGCGGCGCGCGGCCAAGCGGCAGAAACGGAGAGAAAGATGGAGAGAAACGGAGAGAGGCAGACGGGGATTCAATTTCAGGTCAGGGAGAGCGGGACGGCGCTCGCCTGCGGTGTTTTGGCGATGGCTCTGGCCGTGTTTGTCCCGCTGATGCGGTTTCTGCATCCGGCGGCGGGCGGCGGCGGAGCGATTCTGTATCTGCCGCTTTTGTGCATTTTCCTGAGTGGAGTTTTCTGTTTTATGCTGTATTACAACAGGCGTGTCACCGTGGAGGAAGAAAAGATATGTTATGTAAACTTCTTGCGGAGAGAAAAAAGATTTACGATAGACGAAATCGGTTATTGTAAAGTAGGAGCAGCCGGAAACGAGGGAAAACTTGTGCTTCACGATCTGTGCGGAGAAAAATTATGTAAACTTGATTTCGGGATGCGCGGCATGGCGGAATTTTATCAATATCTGACAGACAACGGCGTGGAGACGGACTGGAACAGAGTGCGCACAGGGCATGGCGATTCGCTGTCCGCCCTGCTCCTTGCAATCGGGCGTGAGACTGCGGTGTGCGCCGAGGAGATACAAAAGTGCACGGCGCACTTCTATGAGGAAGTTTCAAAGATATTCCGTGCCTGGGAGACGCGCAACGGGCAGCTTGCGGCGGTGTGGGAGATCGGCTTTGCGGAGTATACGGCGCAGGACACAGCGGGCGGGCGGCGCGCATGGGAGCGGGAGAGTTCCGTGCCGGATGCGCCGGCAGAGCTTCCCGAATCTTACGAGTGCATTCTGGAGGCTTATCTGAAACGGCAGGACGGTTATGTGGTGGACAGTCGGGGTGCGGCGGTTGTGATCGAGCTGCCCTATCTGGCAAAGACCCGCTCTTATCGAATCGGTGAGGGGACGCGCATCCGCAGGGCGGACGAACGGGACCTGACCGACTGGCTGGAGAGGCGTCTCGCCGCGCTCGCGGGAGAACTGCAGAGACACAGATATCACACAGAGACGCTGACATTTCGCCACAGGCTGCGTTCCTCGGCAGGCTTGCGGGAGTGAACGGAAATATGTTATACTGATCTGTAGTTATTTCGTGAGCAGCGACCGGGTGTCGTGTCTGCTGCGTTTTAGACAGACAATCAGGCAGGGAGGATTGCTATGGCTCTTTTTCAGATCAGCAATGACAGGATCACGATACAGGTTGACAGCATGGGCGCGGAGCTTAAGTCGCTCAAGGAAGTTCCCGCGGGCAGAGAGTATATGTGGAACGCCGACCCGCGTTATTGGAAACGGACTTCTCCGGTGCTTTTCCCGCTTGTGGGCGGTGTGAAAGACGGCGTCTTCCGCGTGGACGGGAGCGAGTACCCGATGGGGCAGCATGGCTTCGCCAGAGATATGGAGTTCTGTCTGAAAAGCCAGGTGGCGCATGAGATCTGGTTTCTGCTGGAATCCAATGAAGAGACGATGCGGCGCTATCCTTATCCTTTTGCGCTGGAGATCGGCTATGAACTGTCGGACAGGACGGTGAGAGTCAAGTGGCGGGTCAGGAATCCGGCGGAGGGTGAGTTGTATTTTTCCGTCGGCGGACATCCGGCTTTTCTGTGCCCGATCAGGGAGGGGACGAAGCAGAGCGGCTACAGTCTGCGGTTCGATACGCAGAGTGAGATCATATCCTCTGTCCTGGAGAATGGGCTGGCGAGCGGTGAGAAAGTGCGATATGCGCTGCGGGACGGCGTGCTGCCCGTCACGGAACATCTCTTTGACCGGGATGCGCTGGTCGTCGAGCACGACCAGGCGCACAGGGTTTCGCTGGTGACGCCGGAGGGCAGAGATTATCTGACGGTGGCGTTTGACGCGCCGTTATTTGGGATCTGGTCGCCGCCGAAGAAGAACGCGCCCTTTATCTGTATCGAACCCTGGTACGGCAGATGCGACAGTGTGGATTACGGCGGCGAGTGGCGTGACCGTGAGTGGATGCAGGTGCTGGGCGCGGGGGAGATCTTCGAGGCGTCTTACGATATCACCGTCGGGGAGGCGGACTGAGACAGAGCCGCGGCGCGCTGACGCGGCATGGGAAGGAGAAAAAGTATGGCACCAATTGTACAGTGTATGGGACTGACCAAGCAGTACGGCAGAAAGACCGCCCTCAATCAGGTCTGCCTGAATCTGGAGCGCGGCAGGATTATCGGGCTGCTCGGCCCGAACGGGAGCGGCAAGACGACGCTCATCAAGATTATGAACGGCCTGCTTCGGCCCACGGCGGGTGAGATTCTGGTCGGTGGGATAAGGCCCGGCGTGGAGACGAAAGCACACATCTCCTATCTGCCGGAGCGGACTTATCTGCAGCCGCAGATGAAAGTCATGGAGATCGTGGAATATTTTCGCGATTTCTATCCGGACTTTCAGGTGGAGAGGGCCTACGATATGCTGGCGCGCCTGCAGATCCAGCCCTATGAGCGGCTGAAGAATCTGTCCAAAGGTATGAAAGAGAAAGTGCAGCTGATCCTCGTGATGAGCAGGAACGCCGATCTGTATGTGCTGGACGAGCCCATCGCGGGCGTCGATCCGGCGTCGCGCGATTATATTCTGCACACGATCGTGGCAAACTATAACCGAAACGCGACGATTCTGCTCTCCACCCATCTGATCGCGGATGTGGAGAGTATTCTGGACGAGGTCGTGTTCATCCGGCAGGGCAGCATCCTCCTGCAGGCCGGCGCGGAGCAGATCAGGCGCAATGAGGGTAAGTCCGTGGATCGTTTTTTCCGGGAGGTGTTCGCATGTTAGGAAAATTGATGAAATATGAGTGGAAGGCAAGCTGGAAACTGCTCCTGCCGGCGAATCTGGTGATCGTGTGTCTCTCGGTCATGACGTGGATCGCAAATAACGTTGCCGAGCAGTCTCTTTTATCGGAAGACAGATTGGACGGATTGCTGAGCGGGATTTTTATACTCGTAATGATGCTGTCCTATGCGCTCAGCGTTATCACGGTGTTCGTGGGCGGCGCGATCTATCTGATCTACCGTTTCTACACCTCCACTTACGGGGACCAGGGCTATCTGCTGCACACGCTGCCGGTGGACAAGCATCACATTATCGTGGCGAAGGCGCTCGTCAGCGCATTCTGGATCCTGATGATGGCGCTGGTCATCTACATGTCCGCCTGGCTGGTTTGCGGAGGGGATACGAAAGATTTCTTCGGCGAAATCTTTGGCGGTCACTGGTATCTGCCGATTTATGTGAGCGAGGAAGAACTCAACGTATTTACGGTGATCATGGCGATAGTCGCGGCGGTGGCGGGCGTCTTTGCGAAGATCATGCAGGTGGCGGCGAGCATTTCCCTGGGACAGCTTTCGGCGAACCACAAGGTGATGGCTTCTTTCGGCTTCTACATCGCTTTCCGCGTACTGCAGAGTATGCTGGAGGGCATGATCAGCGTGCTGATCATCATGTTCGCGGACGGCGCCGAGGGCCTTTTAAACGGTTTTATGTGGCATTATTCCTGGGAACCCGCGCTGATCATCGGCCTGCTCTATTCGACTCTTTTCTATCTGATCACCTGGCATGTGATGGAGCACAGACTGAATCTGGAATGATGAAAACGCCGGCCGCAGCGGGAGGATGCGGTGTATGCGGCCGGATCAGAGGAACGGATAAGAACGCCCCGCGCCTTGACAGATCGGTGCAAAAGGGGGAAAATAATAAGTTGTGCGGTACGGAAAGACGCGCCGCCGGGAATGGAAATGGAGAAAGGCTGGTGTTTGGCAATGACAAAGATTGATATTGTGTCCGGCTTTTTGGGCGCGGGCAAGACGACACTGATTAAGAAACTGCTGAAAGAGGCGCTCGCCGATAGCAAAGTGGTGCTGATTGAGAACGAGTTCGGTGAGATCGGCATCGACGGCGGCTTTTTGAAAGAGGCGGGCATCGAGATCAAGGAGATGAATTCCGGCTGTATCTGCTGCTCGCTGGTAGGCGACTTTGGGACTTCCCTCAGGGAGGTGCTGGATACCTATACGCCGGAGCGCGTCCTGATCGAGCCATCGGGCGTGGGCAAGCTTTCCGATGTCATGAAAGCGGTGCAGGAGGCGATGGCGGACAGGGACGTGGAGTTAAACAGCGCCGTGGCCGTCGTGGATGCCTGCAAGTGCAAAATGTATATCAAGAACTTCGGCGAGTTTTTTGTCAATCAGATCGAGCATGCGGGGACAATTGTCTTAAGCAGGACGGATAAACTGAACGAGGAGAAACTGGCGGCATGCGTGGCGATGATCCGCGAGCACAACGCGAAAGCGACGATCATCACAACGCCGTGGGATGCGCTTGACGGCAGGGATATCCTGGAGACGATCGAGGGCGCGAAAGACCTGGAGGCAGAGCTGATGCGCGAAGTGATGGCGCACCATGAGGACCATGACCACCATCACCACGATCACGGGGAAGAATGCACCTGCGGCTGCCATGACCACGATCACGATCATGGGGATCATGATTATGAGGACCATGACCACCACCACCATGACCATGACCATCATGACCATGATCATGACGACCATGACCACCACGATCACGATCATGAAGACCACGAGCATCATCACGACCATGACGGACACGGCCATCACCACCACCATCACGACGCGGACGAGATCTTTACCAGCTGGGGGATGGAGACGCCGGCTGCCTATACGAAAGAGGAGATCGGGCATATTCTTGAGGAGCTGGATCACGAGGAGGAATACGGGCTTGTTCTGCGCGCAAAAGGCATGGTGCCCGCAGCCGATGGCGGATGGATCTATTTTGACTATGTGCCTGAGGAGAGCAACGTCAGGGACGGCAAGCCCGATGTGACCGGCAAGTTCTGCGTGATCGGGTCGCAGCTGAAAGAAGATAAGCTGGCGGAGCTGTTTCAAAAGTAAAAATAAGTGGAAAAAGTAAGAAAGATTGAGATATGACGGAAAGGTGCGGATTGTTATGAAACCGGTCTATGTGATCAACGGATTCCTGGAGAGCGGCAAAACCGAGTTTATCACCTATACGCTGGCGCAGCCTTACTTTCAGATCAGGGGAAAGACGCTTCTTATCCTGTGTGAGGAGGGTGAGAACGAGTACGATGCGTCGCTCTTAAAGCAGAGCAGGACGGTGCTGGAACTGATCGAAGACGAATCGGATTTCCAGCCGGCGAAGCTGATCGAACTGGAGAAGAAGCATAAGCCGGAGCGGATTATTATCGAGTACAACGGCATGTGGAACTATAAGGAGATGAAGCTGCCCTGGCACTGGAAAATCGAGCAGCAGATCACGACCATAGACGCCTCCACGTTTCCCATGTACTACACCAATATGAAGTCGCTTCTGGCCGAGCAGATCCGCGCCTCGGAGCTGATCATCTTCAACCGCTGCGACGGCGTGGAGGACCTAAGCACCTACAAGCGCAATATCAAGGCAATCAACCAGAAAGCGGAGATCGTGTTCGAGGACGAAAACGGCGAGATCAACGAGATCATGGAGGACGATCTGCCCTACGACTTAAAGGCAGACGTGATCGAACTGGACAACAACGGCTACGGCATCTGGTATCTGGATTCCCTGGATCATCTGGAGCGCTACGAGGGCAAGACGGTCGCGTTTACCGCCATGGTGCTGAAACCGAAAGATTTTCCCAGGGGGTATTTCGTGCCGGGCAGGACAGCGATGACCTGCTGTGCGGAGGATATGGCTTTTCTGGGCTTTGCCTGCCAGTATGACGGGACGGAGTCACTGTCGGATCAGCAGTGGGTAAAGGTGAAAGCCAAAGTCGCGAAAGAGTACTTCGCTGATTATCAGGGCGAGGGTCCGGTTCTTCACGCCGTCAGTGTGGAGCAGACCAGGGCGCCAAAGGAGACGGTGATCAGCTTCACTTAAATACGGACAGAGAGATCGGAGAGCAAGGCGATGTTTCACTATCAGGCAGTTCAGTGGCTGTTTATTTTCTACACATACTGTTTTCTGGGCTGGTGCTTCGAATCGGCCTATGTATCGCTAAAATCAAAGAAGTGGATCAACAGGGGCTTTATGCGGGGCCCTTTTCTGCCGCTGTACGGCAGCGGCGCGACGATGATGCTCGTCGTCTCCATGCCCTTTGCGGACAATATTGTGCTGACTTATCTGGCGGGCTGTGTCGGCGCGACGGCCCTCGAATACATAACGGGCGTTACGATGGAGGCGCTGTTTAAGGTGCGCTACTGGGACTACTCGGGGAAACCCTTTAATTTTCAGGGACAGATATGCCTCGGCTCAACGCTCGCATGGGGCATGTTCACGGTGCTCATGACGCGGGTGCTGCACTATCCGATCGACCGGCTGGTCCGCAGTATGCCGGCGCAGCTTCTCGGTTATGTCACGGCGTTTCTGACGGTCTATATCGTGATAGACTTTACGCTTTCGTTCAAGGCGGCGCTGGACATCCGCGATATTCTGGTGAAACTGCAGAGCGTCAGGGAAGAGATGGAGCGCATGCAGCGCAGGCTGGATGTGCTGATCGCGTTCAATGCGGAGGAAAAAGAACAGAAGAAGCTGGAGAGAGAGCTCAGCCTGACGGAACTCAGCGAGGGGATCAGGCAGCGCTTCGCCGGCCTGAAAGAGACGATTCGCTTAAAACCCTCGGCGTACGCCGATCCGGTGAAAGAAGAGATAGCGGAGCTGCGCGGTCGATTCAGCAACTATCCGGATGCGCAGGATAATTACAGGGGAATGCTGGATTTCTATAAGCGCGATATGATCCGCAACAACCCGACGATGGCTTCCGGCAGGTTCCGGGATGCGCTGAACGAGCTGAAGAATATTGCCAACGGAAAAAAGGGCTGATCAATTGGCCCGGCTGCCCGCACGGAAAGACTCCAGTGACGCGAGAAAGCGCGTCTCCATCAGTTCCAGGTTTCTGGCTTTACGGCGGAAAAACGCCGTCGCCCTGTTGTAGAACCAGAATGAGTATACGAGGATTTTGTTGGCCCGGCCGAGCTTGGCCCTGGTGGTGTGCTCATAGTGGACGCCGCCCGTTTTGGTCGGCTTGCCTGTACGGATATAGTTGATCAGATCCGTCTCGTCGGAGACATCCTCCTGCAGGATCGTATAGCCGAGGCCGACGCTGTCTTGCTTGTGGGAGTCGCTGCCGCCAAAACAGGGCAGGTTAAGCTCCTGTGCAATCCGCATGGCGCGCAGGTTGGAGTCGGCCTCTTCGCAGGCATTGTATCCCTCGATAAAATCAAATTTCTGATAGATATTTCCGCGGATGTTGCCGGATTTTTTCTCGCGCAGCGTGTCGCGGATGCTTAAGAATTTTTCGCCGCAGGGGTGCGCCGGTCCGATGATGCCGCCGAAATGGTGGACGATCTCGATCAACAGTGCCACGGGGAGCCCGCGCAGCTCCAGAATAGGGAGCTTCACGCCGGTGGGCATGACAATCAGCATGTGCCCGGCGTCGATGGTATCATACTCGATCCCTTTCAGGACGACGAAGTCCGCGGGTTTCTCCGCGAGCTTCTGATAATAACGGTACGCCTTGTAGGAGTCGTGGTCCGTGATCAGCATGCCGTTGTAGCCTTTGCGCTTCAGCAGTTCTATATTTTCCAGCAGACCGACCTTGCCGTCGGGAGATCCCTCTCTTGTGTGACAGTGCATATCCAGCTTCATATCTTCACCCCGATCATATCTGTGCCTCGTCTGCGCGGCTGCTGCGGACAGAGACGTTAGCTGTATTCTAACCTTTTTGCGGGGAAATTGCCAGAGGTTTTTGGAGATTTTTCACAAAAAAATGCGGGGAAACAGTGGCAGCCATGGATCTTTCAGGAAACGGCGGAAGATTTTTGCATCATTTAAGTATTGACAATTGGCGGCAGATGGATTATGGTATAGAAAATAAATTGTGTCTAAACCTGTGAGAAAGAGTAGTAGGGACAGGGAAACTGCCACAGAGAGCCGCGGCTGGTGGGAAGCGGTGCAGCGACTGTTTTGAATGGACTTTCGAGGACGGCCTGAAATGACAGTAGGAGCCGGCGGGATCCGCGCCCGTTATCCATGCGGCATATATGCAGGTATATGAAGCGAGGTGGGCAGCATCTTACGATGCGCCAAGTTGAGTGGCACCGCGATGATAACATTTGTTTATTACCGTCTCAGATCAGATCTGGGACGGTTTTTATGTGCGGAAAATGTGATCCGCACATATGCATTAAAGCATACGGAGCGAACGCTCCGGAAGGAGGAGTGGTGTGAAAAATCACACTGATGTGCTGATTTTTCACACGGGAACTTGTGCAGGAGCGTCACAAATTCCCCTGATGGCAGACGCGAATTTGAGATTCGCGTCGCCCTGTCGCGTGAACGCTCCAGAAGGAGGATATTATGAAAAAGAAGACAGCAGCATTATTCATGACAGCCGTTATGACGGCGGCGCTTGCCGGGTGCGGCGGCGCGGGCGCGCAGGAGAACGCCGATGCGGCGCAGGAGAGCGGCGCGGAGACGGAGGAGACTGCGGCAGAGAGCGGCGCCGAGGCGGAGGCAGACACACAGGAGGAGAGCAGCGCTGAGACGGAAGAGGTGGCAGGCGGCGCGGAGGACACCGCAGTCTTCAAGGTAGGTATCGTGCAGTATGTGGACGACGCTTCCCTGAACCAGATCGAGGCGGCCATCGAGGCGGAGCTGGACGCGAAAGCGGCGGAGCTCGGCGTCACTTTCGACTATGCGGACTATGTCTACAACGGGCAGGCGGACGCTACGGTCCTAAACCAGATCGCGACGGAGCTTGTCGCTTCCGAGGTTGACGTGATCGTGCCGATCGCGACGCCGGTGGCAATGATCATGCAGAACGCCACGGCGGACAATCAGATTCCTGTCGTGTTCTCCGCGGTGTCGGATCCTGTGGGCGCCGGTCTGGTGGAGAGCATGGATGCGCCCGGTTCCAATATTACCGGCACTTCCGATGCGCTGGATACGGAAGCGATTATGGACCTGATGTTTGCGGCGAACCCGGATATCAAGAAAGTCGGCCTGCTCTACAGCAAGAGCGAGGACGCCTCCACGCAGCCGGTCAAGGACGCGACCGCATACTGTGAGGCGAAAGGCGTGGTAGTGGAAGAGAAGACGGGAACGACCAACGACGAGGTCACACTGGCTGCCGACGCGCTGATTGCGGACGGCTGCGACGCTGTCTTCACGCCTACGGACAACACGGTCATGACGGCGGAGCTGGCGATCTATGAGAAATTTATCGACGCGGGCATCCCGCACTACTGCGGCGCCGACTCTTTTGCGTTGAACGGTGCGTTCCTCGGTTACGGTGTAAACTACGAGGAGCTGGGCACGGCTACGGCGGACATAGTAGCCGATATCCTCGTAAACGGCGCGGATCCGGCGGCTACGCCGGTTGTGACGCTGGATAACGGTATCGCTACGGTGAATACCGAGACGGCGGCGGCGCTTAATCTGGACTACAGCATGTTTGCCGATATGTGCGAGGAGTTGAAAGAGATCACGACGGCCCAGGAGTTCGAGTAAACCGGCCTGAGGCGGACGGAACGGAGAATTTTATGAGTTCGATTTTTACACTATCCATTTTGCAGAGCGCGCTGGAACTGGGCTGTATCTACGCCCTGGTGGCGCTGGCATTGTTTATTTCATTCAGTATCTTAAATATCGCGGATCTGTCCACGGACGGCTGTTTTACTCTGGGCTGTGCCGTGGGCGCGGTCGTGACGATTGCGGGGCATCCGTTTCTGGCGTTCCCGGCTGCCATGGCGGCGGGCGTCTGTTCAGGGTTTGTCACCGCGTTTCTGCAGACGAGGATGGGCGTTCCGTCCATCCTTGCCGGCATTATTGTCAATACGGGGCTCTACACCGTCAACATCGCGGTCATGGGCTTCTCCTCAAATGTGAATTTGTTCGGCTGCGATACCGTTTTCAGTCTGGCAAAGGAGGTGTCTGATGCCGCGTGGTATGGCAGCTGGCATAAAATTGTGATCGTGGCGGCCGTTGTATTGATTATTGGTGTTATTTTATCCTGGTTCCTCAACACGAGACTGGGCCTTTCGATTCGGGCCACGGGCGACAATGAATACATGGTGAGAGCGTCCAGCATCAATCCCGTATTCACCATTACGGTCGGCCTGTGTGTGGCCAACTCGCTGACGGCTCTGTCCGGCGCAATCCTGGCACAGTACCAGAAATCCTGCGATATCAATCTGGGGCAGGGCATGGTGACGATCGCGCTGGCGAGTCTGATTATCGGGGAGACGCTGATCGGTAAAGGCGGTATGTTCAAGCGTGTCGCCGGCGTTATCCTGGGCAGCTGTCTGTATCGTTTCATTGTGGCGGTGGCGCTGCGCATGAGCGTGCCGGCAGAGTGTCTGAAACTGGTTTCCGCACTGATCGTGGCTTTCGCCATCGCCTTTCCTTATCTGAAAGGCAAGGCGTCGTTCTACAGAGCGCGCAGGATGCCGGTGGGAATCGGCGGAGAGGACGGTGAAGACGAATGCTGACATTGAAGCACATCTCTAAGACTTTCAATCCGGGTACTGTGAATGAGAAGAAAGCGCTGGACCGGGTGGACCTGGAGCTGGCGGACGGGGATTTCGCCACCATCGTCGGCAGCAACGGCGCGGGCAAATCTACGTTGTTCAATGCGATAACGGGTGCTTTTTATGTGGATGAGGGACAGATTGTTCTGGGAGAAGAGGATATTACCTATGTGAAAGAACATGTCAGGAGCAAGGTGATCGGCCATCTCTTTCAGGATCCCTTAAAAGGCACGGCGCCCCACATGACCATTGAGGAGAATATGGCGCTCGCCTATCTGCGCGCCTCCACGGCCGCTCACGCCTATTTCAGCAGGATAAACGGCAGGGAAAAGCAGAAATTCAGGGAGCAGCTGTCGCTTCTGGACATGGGGCTGGAAGACCGCATGAAGCAGCCGGTGGGATTGCTGTCCGGCGGACAGAGACAGGCGCTGACGCTCCTGATGGCGACTATGGTGACGCCGAAGATTCTGCTGCTCGACGAGCACACGGCGGCGCTCGATCCGGCTACGGCCCAGAAAGTATTGGCTCTGACGCGCAGGATCGTAGCGGAGAGGAAGATCACCTGTCTCATGGTGACGCACAACATGCACCAGGCGCTGGAGCTGGGCAACCGGACGCTGATGATGGACGGCGGCCGGATCGTCTTCGACGTGCAGGGAGAGGAGAGGAGCAGGCTTACCATCGACGATCTGCTGAAGCAGTTTAAGGACAGCGCCGGCGTGCAGCTGGACAATGACAGGATCCTGCTGTCGAAATAGGAGAGAAACCGATGGAACAGATGTCTTTTTTTGACACAAGAAAAGAGAGCGTTCCGCTGGCCAGCCGCCTGCGGCCGGGCCGTCTGGAAGATTTTGTGGGACAGGAGCATCTGCTCGGCGAGGGGAAGATGCTCAGACAGATCATTGAGAAAGATCAGATCTCGTCCATGATTTTCTGGGGGCCGCCGGGCGTCGGCAAGACTACGCTGGCGAGCATCATTGCGAGCCGGACGAAAGCGGAATTTATCAATTTCAGCGCGGTGACAAGCGGTATCAAGGAGATCAAGGAAGTCATGAACCGTGCGGAGATCAGCCGGCAGATGGGTGTGCGGACCGTCCTGTTTGTAGACGAGATCCACCGCTTTAACAAAGCGCAGCAGGATGCTTTCCTGCCCTTTGTGGAGAAAGGAAGCATTGTGCTGATCGGCGCGACGACGGAGAATCCTTCTTTTGAGGTGAATGCGGCGCTTCTGTCGCGGTGCAGGGTGTTCGTGCTGAAAGCGCTGGGGGAAGAAGATATCGTGCGGCTCCTGACACATGCCCTGCACAGTCCGGAGGGATTTCCGGGGCAGAAGATCGAGATGGGGGACGAGCAGCTGCGGGCGATTGCCGTCTTTGCCAATGGGGATGCCAGAACGGCGTTAAATACGCTGGAGATGGCGGTCTTAAACGGCGACATCAGGCCGGACGGCAGCATTGTCGTGACGGACGACGGGCTTGCCCAGTGTATCAGCCGCAAATCGCTTCTGTACGACAAGACGGGGGAAGAGCACTATAATCTGATCTCCGCGCTGCACAAATCCATGCGCAACAGCGATCCCGACGCTGCGGTCTACTGGATGCTCAGAATGCTGGAGAGCGGAGAGGAACCTTTATACATTGCCAGAAGGCTGATCCGCTTTGCGAGTGAGGATGTGGGAATGGCGGACAGTCATGCGCTTCCTCTCACGGTAGCGGTGTATCAGGCCTGCCACTTCCTCGGGATGCCGGAGTGTGACGTCCATCTGACGCACGCGGTCACTTACCTTGCGATGGCGCCCAAGTCCAACGCCCTGTATGCGGCGTGTGAGAAGTGCAAGAGCGATCTGAGGACGGAAAATGCGGAGCCGGTGCCGCTTCAGCTGCGGAACGCGCCGACGAAGCTGATGAAAGACCTGGATTACGGAGCCGGTTATCAATATGCGCATAACACGGCGGAGAAACTGACAAACATGGAATGTATGCCGGAGTCCAAGAAAGGCTGTATCTACTATGAGCCGACGGGGCAGGGAGACGAGGCGGCAGTCAAAAAAAGATTGGAAGAAATCAGAGAGTGGAAGCGGAGACACGCCGACTGAAAGGAAGCGGAACCGCTTCCTTTTTTTACGGTTCCTTTCGTTACGCGGGCAATGAGTCAGGCTGACAAGCTTGCGGAGAATTCAGTCATAACCCGGACAACTTCTCATATATTGAGATAAGGGGGTGCGGGATGGACGGAGAGGATATCGTTCACATGTTTCCGGAGCGTATGCGGGACAGATGGATGTGGGCGGCGGCTTATGCGGACACGCTGCAGGAGATTCGGCTGCGGGTGGGGAAACCGGCGGCGGCGCTTGTCGATGGCAGGGAATACTTTGTCGGTGCGGACGGGAGACTGGCGGACATGCCCTCGGCTCTGCCGGCAGTCACTGCGCAGGAGACGGAAGAGATTCTCGCGCACTTGTGCCAGTATTCTGTCTATGCGTTCGCGGACGAGATCAGACAGGGCTTTCTGACGATACGGGGCGGGCATCGCGTGGGGATGGCCGGACAGGTGGTCCTGGAGGACGACGGCAGGGTACGCAATATTAAATACGTGCGTTATCTAAATGTGCGGATCGCTCATGAGATCATAGGGGTCTCGGACGCGTTTCTTCCGCGGCTATATGACGGCGCGGGAGGCCTGTACAACACACTGCTGATTTCGCCGCCGGGCTGCGGCAAGACGACAATGCTGCGGGATCTGATCAGGAACGTGTCGGATGGCAATGTCTGTGGAAAAGGGATGAATGTCGCCGTGGTGGACGAGCGTTCCGAGATCGCGGGCAGTTATCTGGGGGTGGCGCAGAACAATGTCGGAATCCGTACGGATGTTCTGGACAGCTGCCCGAAGCGGGAGGGTATGATGATGCTGATCCGTTCCATGTCGCCTCAGGTGCTGGCGGTGGATGAACTGGGCGGCGAGGAGGATCTGCGGGCCCTGCGCGCGGCCAGCGGATGCGGGTGCAGACTGTTGGCGACGGTGCACGGCGGGCCGCAGGAGGGAAGCGGATATAAAAATAACATGCGTGATATCATTTCGAGCGGTCTGTTTGAACGGTATATGCTTCTCAGAAGAGTAGACAGGCACTGTGAAGTGGAGGGGATCTATGACGGGAACGGCTGTCGCTTGTAAAGCTGCGGGCGCCGCGTGTATTCTGGCGGGCAGCATCGGTCTGGGGATACTGCGCGCTGCCCAGGAGAGACGCAGGATTGCCTATCTGAGGGAGATTTTGCTCATTGTCAGGCGGATGCAGGATGAGATCGTATACGGCAAGCATACGCTGCCGGAGATATGTCTGATCCTGGCGGACTGCGCCGGCCCTCTGTACCGCGGCTGTTTTCGCGCCATCTATGATCTGGCCGGACAGGAGGGCGGCGTTTCACTGCCGTGCCTGTGGGAGGAACAGATTATGCTGGTTCAGGAGGACGCGCCGCTGTCCGGAGAGGAGAAAGAATTTCTCCTTCATCTGCCGAACTGCCTTGGCCTGCGCGAGGAAAAGCAGCAGGCCAAAAGCATAGGGCGCTGTGAGGAGTATGCTTTTACGAGCTGCAGGCGGGCGGAGGAGGCATATGGAAATAAAAAGAAAGTGATATTCAGCGTGAGCGTGCTGGCAGGCTTATTATTGACGGTCCTGCTGCTGTGAGGGAGGGAGACAGATGGACGTGAGTCTTATATTCAGGATAGCGGCAGTCGGCATCCTGGTTATGATATTAAATCAGGTTTTAAAACATAGCGGGAGAGAAGAGCAAGCCTTTTTTATCAGCCTTGCAGGATTAATTCTTGTTTTAACATGGATCATTCCCTCTATATATGATTTGTTTGTCATGATTCAGGAGCTGTTCACGCTTTGATTTGAACGCTGCGGGGGGGGAGTGCGGCATGGAAATAGTGAAGATTATTCTGGTGAGCGTGGCGGCTATCCTGCTGGCGGCGCCGCTAAAGAGTTATAAATCGGAATACGGCGTTTACATGGGAATCGCCGTCTGTCTGGTGATATTGGGCTGCGCGGCGCGGTATCTTGCGGGAATCCTGTCGGCGGTGGAGAAGCTGGGGGAATGCCTGAAAGATAACTATAGTTATATTACGATTCTCCTGAAAGCCGCAGGCATAACCTATGCCTGTGAGTTTTGCGCAGGGATCTGCAGGGATGCCGGATATCAGGGAATCGCGGGACAGGTAGAGATACTGGGGAAACTTTATATTCTGCTGACCGGTATGCCGATTCTCGTAACGCTGCTGGAGAGCATTCGGTCACTTGCGGGATAGGGCATATGGGGAACGGAGGCATGAGAGATGAATCTGACGGATGGAAGCATGGTGTGGGACGCGATGGGAATGGAAGCGGCGGCGGCTGATTTCAGCCGGTTCTTTCCGACGTACGCGTTTGACGGCAGAGAGGTGTTTGCCATGATTCTGCAGGGGCGGATCGGGGATGCCGTGAAAGCCCTCGGAAATGGAATAACAGGTGTGCTTTATGCACAGACCGGCGAGGTCAGGAGCATCTTCACCGCCGTGCTGATTCTGGGGATTGCGGCGGCTCTCTTAGTCAATTTTGCGGATCTTTTTCACGATCACCAGGTCTCGGACATCGCTTTTTATTTTGTCTATCTGCTCATGATCACGGTTTTGCTGCATGCTTTCGTGAAGTCGATCTCGATTGTGCGGGAGCTGCTGGAAGCGATGACGACATTTATCAAACTGTACATACCGACGTATATGGTCGCGGTGGGAAGCGCTGCGGGTGCGGCTTCCGCCTCCGCCTACTATCAGATACTCCTCCTGGTCGTCTATCTGATCGAATCTGTGTACCTGTCCGTGCTGCTGCCGGCCGTGCACGTGTATATCCTGCTGACAGTCGTCAACGGCGTATGGATGGAGGAGAAGCTGACAATGCTGCTGGAGCTGCTGCATAAGACGATCGGCGTCGGCGTCAAAATTACCCTGGGCGTGATCACGGGGTTTGGACTGCTGCAGGCTATGATATCCCCGGTCCTGGATTCGCTGCAGCTGACGGCGCTCAAAAAAGCCATGTCGGCGATTCCGGGACTGGGCGGCCTGACGGAGGGAATGTTTGAGACGGTAATCGGGTCTGCGGTGCTGATTAAGAACGGCATCGGCCTGTATATTACGCTGGTGCTGCTTCTGCTGTGCTGTGTACCGCTCGTGAGACTTTTCGCATACGCGGCTGCCGTCAAGGCTGGCGCGGCGCTGATCGGCATTGTCAGCGACAGGCGCATGACAAACTGCGCGGGCAGGGTGGGGGACGGCAATATGCTGCTTTTTAAGATTGCGCTGGCATCTGTCGGTATGTTTCTCATCCAGATCGCAATCATCACCTACACGACGGGCGGTGGCGTATGACGGAATTGCTGGATATGATCGGGGAGATCGGCGTCTTTATGCTGGTAGCGCAGACAGTGGTACATTTTGCGGCCGGCAGACAGTATGAAAAGTATATCAAAACAATAACTGGCGTTATATTATTGCTTCTGTTTATTGAACCCTTTTCCGCTTCCCGGAGAGATGCCGCCGCGTATTGGAGAGAACAGATGGAGGCGTGGGAGCTGGGGGTGCAGGACTGTCTGGGCGGGGAGAAGATGCCGGCGCAGCTGTCAGAGCCGGCAGAGACGGCAATGGAACAGATAGAGGAGAGAATTGCGGACAGGCTCAATGCGGCGGCGGGTGGAGATTACCGTGTCACGGATGTCGGCATTGATTTGGAAGAGACAGAGGAGGGCTCGGGAGGTGAGACGATCCGCAGCTGGGCGTTCCGGCGCGTGCGGGTGACGGTGGAGCCTGAGGAAGTGGCGAATGCGGAGGACGATACCGCGCAGCGCGCGATCCGGATCGACAGGATTACGGTGGGCGGCGGCATAGCGGACGACCCGGCGTCGGAGAGCGGAGAGAAATCGGCGCAGGAGGGCGCACTGCGGGAGTGCAGGGAGATTTTTGCGCGGGCGCTCGGCGTGGACGAAGAGAAAGTGGAGGTGATATGGCGTGGAGAAGGAGAGCGGGCTGTTAAAGAAGCTTACGGGCGGTAAGAAACTGGAGAAAGAACAGTGTGTGATTCTGGTGCTGGCCGGCATCTTACTGTGTATCGTTGCGCTGCCCTCACATGCCGGCGGGACAAAGTCCAATGTATCGAACACCATAAGTGATACGGTAGGGGAAACGGAGGCGGTCGGTTCGGCTGTCGATCTGCCGCAGGACGATATGAGCGGCGGCTATGCCGCTTACTGGGAAAGCAGGCTGGAGGAGGCGCTGGGCTGTGTGGACGGGGCAGGCAGCGTCAGGGTCCTGATCACGCTGCGGGAATCCGCGTACAGGATTGTGGAGAAAGACGGACCGGAGGAGTATTCGGATACGAGGGAGCAGGACGCGGCCGGGGGAAGCCGCGAAGCGGGGGAGAGCAGGCTGGAGAAGAGCACGGTATATACGACGGACGCGGACGGGCGGAGCGTGCCCTATGTCGTGAAGACGGCCGCGCCGACGGTGGAGGGCGTGGTCGTGATTGCCCAGGGAGCGAAAGAGAGCAGGGTGCGGAACGATATAATTGCGGCGATTCAGGTATTATTTGATATTGATGCGAATAAGATAACAATAGTAAAGATGAAAAATAATCAGTGAAGGGGAGAAAGAAGTTGAAGAATATGATCAAAAAGAACCAGATGATGATCACGGCGCTGGCGATCATGATTGCCGTGGCGGGTTACCTGAATTTTGCGGGGACAAAAGTGACGGACGAGGAGGTCATGTCGGTCAACAGCGAAGCCGCGACCGGTGAGGCCGGAGATCTTGCGGCGGAAAGCGGAGACGTCGACTACGCAGCGTTTGCCGATCTGTCCGATGAGGATATCGAGCAGGCCTCGGGAGACATTGTCAGCCTCGATACGGATGTAACCGTGGCGGAGAACGGCGGCGTGGACGAGGAACTGGAGGAGGCGCTGGCGGAAGAGCAGCTGGAGGAGGTGCCCGGCGAGGCGGTATTCACGTCGGCGGGGACGGTGTCGGAACTGTCCGGGGCCAAGCTGCAGAAAGAGCAGACGCGGGCGCAGAACAAGGAGACGCTTTTGGAGATCATCAACAATGCCAATATCAGCGAGACGCAGAAGCAGGAGGCGGTCAACAGCATGATCTCCATGACGGACATTGCCGAGAAAGAGACGGCGGCGGAAATTCTGCTGGATGCCAAGGGGTTCGATGATGCGATTGTCAGCATAGACGGGGACAGCGTGGATGTGGTGGTCAATACGCAGGAGCTGACGGAGGCGCAGCGGGCGCAGATCGAGGACATTGTGATACGCAAGACAGGCGTCAGCCCGGAGGCCGTGATTATCAGTACGGTCAATTCCGACTAAAGCGAGTGCATATTTGAGATTTTTATGCTATACTAAGCAGGAATGTGCTCATGCGCAGCCGGCGGCTGCCGGGTGCGGGCAGGCTGAGATACGGAGGCGAAAAAATGAAGAGAGTCTTTTTGATTGTTCTGGACAGTTTTGGCATAGGAGAGATGGAGGACGCGGCAGCATACGGGGACGCGGGCACGAACACGCTCAGATCCGTCGCCGCCAGCGAGGCGTTTCATATGCCCAATATGGAGAGGCTCGGCCTCTTCAATATAGACGGGGTGGACTGCCGCGCAGGGGTGGCCGGACCGACGGGACGGATCGCGCGTATGAAGGAGGCCTCCAAGGGCAAAGATACTACCATAGGGCACTGGGAGATCGCCGGTGTCCTGTCGGAGAAACCGCTGCCCACGTATCCGGACGGATTTCCGCAGGATGTGCTGGATCAGTTCACGGCGGCCACGGGCAGGGGTGTGCTGTGCAACAGGCCATACTCCGGCACGGAGGTGATCAGGGACTACGGGGACGAACATGTGAGGAGCGGGAAGCTGATCGTGTATACCTCTGCGGACAGCGTCTTTCAGATTGCGGCGCATGAGGATATTGTCCCCGTGGAGACGCTGTATGCGTACTGCAGGCAGGCGAGACAGATCCTGCGGGGCGAGCACGGCGTCGGGCGCGTGATCGCCAGGCCTTTTATCGGTGAGAGCGGCAGCTATGTCAGGACGCCGAAACGGCATGACTTCTCGCTGGAGCCTCCGGCGGTCACTATGCTGGATCAGCTGAAAGATGCGGGCTATGACGTGATCTCTGTCGGCAAGATCAAGGATATCTTCGCGGGCAGGGGCATCACTGAGGCTGTGTATACCCAGGGCAATGCGGAGGGAATAGACAGGACGCTGGAATACATGGACAGAGATTTTGAAGGCCTGTGTTTCGTCAATCTGGTAGATTATGATATGCTGTACGGACATCGGAACGATATCGACGGGTACGCGGCGGCACTCACCTATTTTGACGAAAGGCTGCCGGAGCTTCTGAACCGGATGAGAGAGGACGATATCCTGATGCTGACGGCTGATCACGGCTGCGATCCGGGCTACACGGTATCTACGGATCACTCCAGGGAGCACACGCCTTTCATTATGTATGGCAGGAAAGTGGCGCCGGCGAATCTCGGGACGCGGGAGACTTTCGCGGACATCGGCGCGACGGTGCTCGATTATTTTGGCATTAAGCCGGCGTTTGCCGGAGCGTCTATGCTGTGACACGGAAGTATGGAGGATAAAATTTTGGGTAATTACGCAGAAGAGATTAACAAAAGAAGAACATTCGCGATTATATCGCACCCGGACGCGGGCAAGACTACGCTGACCGAGAAGTTTCTGCTCTACGGCGGGGCGATCAATCTGGCGGGGAGCGTCAAGGGGAAGGCTACGGCCAGACACGCCGTCTCCGACTGGATGGAAATAGAGAAAGAGAGAGGTATCTCCGTCACGTCCTCGGTGCTCCAGTTTGCCTACGGCGGCTACTGTATCAATATCCTGGATACGCCGGGACATCAGGATTTCTCGGAGGATACTTACCGGACGCTGATGGCGGCCGATTCCGCGGTGATGGTGATTGATGCCTCCAAGGGTGTGGAGGCGCAGACCCGCAAGCTCTTTAAGGTGTGTGTCATGCGGCATATTCCGATTTTTACGTTCATCAACAAGATGGATCGGGATGCCAACGACACGTTCTCTCTGCTCGATGAGATTGAGAAAGAACTGGGGATTGCCACATGCCCGATCAACTGGCCGATCGGTTCCGGCAAAAATTTTAAGGGTGTCTATGAGCGGGAGAGTAAGAGTGTCATCACCTATGCCGGCACGGAGAAAGGCACAAAAGAGGGACAGGCCACCAGAATCCCGATCGGGGACGAAGCGCTGCTGAATGAACAGATCGGCGAAGCATTTCGCAAACAGCTTGCGGAGGAGATTGAACTGTTGGACGGCGCGAGCGCGGAGTACGATCTGACGCGGATACAGGCGGGAGACCTGACGCCGGTATTCTTCGGGTCGGCGCTCACGAATTTCGGCGTGGAGATTTTCCTGCAGCATTTTCTGAAAATGACGACGCCGCCGCTGCCGCGCAGGGCCGATATCGGTATGATCGATCCGGTGGAGCACGATTTCTCGGCTTTCGTCTTTAAGATACAGGCGAACATGAACAAGGCGCACCGTGACAGGGTGGCTTTCATGCGCGTCTGCTCCGGCAGGTTTGACGCATCCGCCGAGGTCAGGCATGTGCAGGGCGGCAAGGTCATGCGCCTGTCGCAGCCGCAGCAGATTATGGCGGATGAGAGAAAGATTCTGGATGAGGCGTATGCCGGGGATATCATCGGTGTGTTCGATCCGGGGATATTCTCCATCGGCGACACGATCTGCATGCCGAAAGAGGAGTTCGCCTATGAGGGCATTCCCACTTTCGCGCCCGAACACTTCGCGAGGGTGAAGCAGATGGACACGATGAAACGAAAACAATTTGTGAAAGGGATCACGCAGATTGCACAGGAGGGTGCAATCCAGATTTTCCGGGAATTTAACACGGGCATGGAGGAGATTATCGTCGGCGTGGTCGGCGTGCTGCAGTTCGACGTGTTAAAGTACCGGCTGGAGAATGAGTACAATGTGGAGATCCGGCTGGAGAACCTGCCGTATGAGCATATCCGCTGGATCGAGAACCGGGAGATCGACCTGAACAGGCTGACGGGGACTTCTGACATGAAGAAGATCCAGGATCTCAAAGGCAATCCGCTCTTACTGTTCGTCAACCAGTGGAGCATCGGCATGACGGTGGAGCGGAACGAGGGCCTGATCCTGTCAGAGTTCGGGAGAAACTGAGACGGACAGGCTGTGCGCTGTCTGCGGGGATCAGGGTGACATCTATGAAGAGAACGGGTTTATTGCTGACAGGCATGATGGTCATAACGGGCAGTCTCATCTACGCGTGGCAGGCCCTGCCTCACAGGCAGAGCGAACTGTATGTGCAGAGAGAGACAGGAGCGGCGAAAGAGCAGGCCGGACAGCCGGAGGAAGCCGTGCTTCGGGAGCCGGAGGACGGCTATGTCTACAGTATGCTTTCGGAGGAGGAGCAGACGCTCTATCTGGAAATCAGGGACGCGCTGCTCAATTATGAGGAGGATGTCAGGCTGTCCAGCTGTGACAGAGATGAGATCTCCCATGCGTTTCAGTGTGTGCTGAACGATCATCCCGAAATCTTCTATGTGGACGGCTATGTCTATACGGAGCATACGCTGGGCGATATTCTCAAAAGGATTACATTCACGGGGACATACCTGTACGACCGGGAGGAGATCGGGCAGAAACAGGAGCTGATAGATAGTTATGTAAACCAATGCCTCGCGGGCATGCCGGAGGGAGCGGACGAATACGAAAAGGTAAAGTATATTTATGAATATCTGATTCATCACACGGAGTATGATGCCGCCGCGCCGGACAGACAGAATATCTGCTCCGTCTTTATCGAGGGGCGGTCGGTGTGCCAGGGGTACGCCAAAGCGACACAGTATCTGCTGGACAGGGCGGGAATCTTCTCGACGCTTGTGCTCGGGCGTGTGATCGGCGGCGAGGGACATGCCTGGAATCTGGTGCGGATAGACGGAAAATACTACTATGTGGATACCACGTGGGGAGACGCGTCCTATCAGGCGGTTGACGGCACCTGTCCGGGAGAGCAGATACCGACGATCAACTATGACTACCTGTGCGTGCCGGACAGCCAGATGGATCTCACCCATGAGAGGGAGAATGTAGTGGAACTTCCGCGGTGCGATTCGATGGATGCCAATTACTATGTGCGGGAGGGGCTTTATTTTACCGAGTGGGATCCGGAACAGATCGGGCGTATTTTCCGGGCGGCGTATGATCAGGGGAGTGCGTATGTGACGGTGAAGTGCGGTGACTATGACGTGTACCGCAGGATGTACGAGGCGCTCATCACCGACCAGGAGATCTTTCGGTATCTCGACTGCCCGGACGGACTGGTTTCTTACTCGGACAACGAGACGGAGTGCAGCATGAGCTTTTGGCTTTAATGGGAATGGGGCTATGCAAAAATGAGATATTTTGGTATACTTATCCCAAATGAAAGAAAGGCGTGAAATATCATTATGGAACAGGAAACAGCTAAGAATATCAATTTATCAGAGGAAGACGGGACATTCGGGACCGTCAAGATCGCCGACGATGTAGTGGCGATGATTGCCGCGCTCGCGGCCATGGAAGTGGACGGCGTGGCAGCCATGAACGGCAGCGTCGCCAATGAACTCTTAAGTAAAGTCGGCGTCAAAGGCCTGGCTAAGGGCGTCAAGGTGGAAATCAGCGGCAAAAAAGTCAAGGTGGAACTGGCGATCACCATGGAGTACGGCTTTAATATTCCCGCGACGTGTCAGCGCGTGCAGACTAAGGTGAAAAACATGGTGGAAAACATGACGGGTCTTGCGGTGACGGATGTCAACATCCGCATAGCGGGGATCCAGATGGCGCACTGAGGCGCGGACGGCCGGAGAAAAGCAGGGCATAACAGGAGTCGGTATGAGCAGAAGAGAGTTGCGGGAACAGATTTTTAAGCTGCTGTTCCGCGTGGAATTCAACAGCATGGAAGATATGTCGGAGCAGGAGAAGCTGTTTTTCGAGGATGAGGAGGCGGCGGCCGGCAAAGATGCCGAATACATATCGGATAAATATCACAGAATACAACAGAGGCTTCCGGAGATCGACGCACAGCTGAATGAGAAGACGGAAGGCTGGAATACCGACAGAATGAGCAAGGTCGATCTGACGATTCTGCGGCTCGCGGTCTATGAGATCAGCTATGACGATTCCGTACCTACCGGCGTCGCGATCAATGAGGCGGTGGAACTGGCCAAGAAATTCGGGCAGGATGCTTCGTCAGGCTTTGTCAACGGGATTCTGGCAAAGTTCGCTTAGGAGAATGGATCGTCATGCCGGCGCAGAATGTCTATACAGTCACACAGGTCAATTCCTATATCAGAAATATGTTCACGCAGGATTTTATGTTGCAGTCGATCATGGTAAAGGGCGAGGTCAGCAACTGCAAGTATCACTCCTCTGGACATATTTATTTTACATTAAAGGACGCAAAAGGAACGATAGCGTGCGTTATGTTTGCGCAGAACCGCGGCGGGCTGCGTTTCAGGATGGAAGAGGGACACCGGGTCGTAGTCTGCGGCAGCGTAGATGTCTATGAGCGGGACGGCAAGTACCAGCTGTATGCGAAAGAAATCCGGCAGGACGGCGCGGGCGAGCTGTATGAGCGGTATGAACGGCTGAAAAGAAAGCTGGAAGAGCGGGGGATGTTCGCGCAGGAATACAAGCGGCCGATTCCGAAGTATATCCGGACGCTGGGCGTTGTGACTGCCGCCACAGGAGCCGCGGTCAGGGATATCATCAATATCGCGGGCAGGCGGAATCCTTATGTGCAGATCGTCCTGTACCCGGCCACCGTGCAGGGAGAGGCGGCGCCGCCCAGCATCATAAACGGGATCCGGGCTTTGGAAAGGTTCGGCGTGGATGTGATTATCGTGGGCAGGGGCGGCGGTTCGATCGAGGATCTCTGGGCTTTCAATGAGGAGGCCGTGGCGCAGGCAATTTTCGACTGTTCCGTGCCGGTGATCTCCGCGGTGGGGCATGAGACGGATACGACGATCGCCGACTTCGTGGCGGATCTGCGTGCGCCGACTCCTTCGGCGGCGGCGGAGCTTGCCGTGTATGACATCGGGCAGATGGAGGACAGGCTGTCTGAGTATGCCTATACCATGCAGCATTTGATCCGCAGGACGACGGAGCAGTACCGGCAGACGGCGGAGCACTGCAGTGTCAGGCTGAGATATCTGAGCCCGCTCAACCGGATCCGCACCAAAAGGACACAGGTGTTATCTTTGGAGGAACGTCTGCAGAACGTCATGGAAGACCGTCTGCGGGAGAGCAGGCACAGGTTTGCGCTCTATGTGGAGCAGCTGCGCGGGCTGTCTCCTCTGGAAAAGCTCAGCCAGGGCTATGCGTATGCGGCGGACAGCGCGGGGGCAACGCTGCATTCCGTCGGACAGGTCTCTGTGGGAGATGAGATCACGGTCTGCGTGAAAGACGGCAGTCTGCGGGCGGCGGTTACGGAGAAGCATGAGGCGGTCGGCGGCTGGGACAGCGAGGTGGAGAAGAGACAATGAAGAGAGAAAGCAAAGAAGCAAAAGAAGAAGCGCGGAAAAAGCCGGCAGAGGCAGAGGCGGAGGAGCAGGAGCAGGAGCAGGAGCAGGAGCAGGAGGAGTCCCTGTCTGTCGAGGAGGCTTTTGCACAGATAGAAGAAGTCATCTCCCGGCTTGAGGATGAGGAGATTACGCTGGAGCAGTCTTTTCGGGAATACAACAGAGGCATGGAGCTGCTGCGCCGCTGCAATGAGGCGATTGACAGAGTGGAGAAAAAGGTGCTGAAAATCAACGAAGACGGTGGATTAGATGAATTTTAACGAAGAACTGAGGCAGAGAACTGAGCGGATTGAAGCGATGCTGACGGGTTTTCTCCCGCGGGAGGAGGGCTTTCAGAGGAGGGTTGTCGAGGCGATGAACTATTCTGTCACAGGGGGCGGCAAGAGACTACGCCCGATGCTGATGGCGGAGAGCGCGGCGCTTTTCGGCGATCCGGCCACGCTGGCGCCGCTGCCTTATTTTATGGCGGCGCTGGAGATGATTCACAATTATTCTCTGGTGCACGACGACCTGCCGGCCATGGACGACGACGAATACCGCCGGGGCCGTAAGACGACTCATGTGGTGTACGGGGAGGGCATGGCGGTCCTTGCGGGCGACGGCCTGTTAAACTATGCTTTCGAGACAGCGGCGGCGGCTTTCGGCGGTGCGGTGACGACAGAGGATTACAGGCGTATAGCGGCTTCGCTGCAGATACTTGCCTCTAAAGCCGGCATCTATGGCATGATCGGCGGACAGTGTGCGGATCTGGAGGCAGAGGAGGCAGGCGGGGATATGACTGACGAACTCCTGCTCTTTATCCATGCGCACAAGACGGCGGCGCTGATCCAGGCGGCCATGACGATCGGGGCGACCCTGGCGGGCGCCGCGTCAGGAGAGATTGCGCAGCTGGAGCGGTGTGCGTACAATATCGGTATCGCTTTTCAGATTCAGGACGATGTGCTGGATGTGACGGGCAGCCAGGCGGTGCTCGGCAAACCGATTGGCAGCGATGAGAAAAACCACAAACTCACTTACGTGGCGCTGCACGGGCTGGAAGAATCCCGGCGGGAAGTGGAGCGGCTGTCACAGGAGGCGGCCGGTATCCTTGCGTCGTTTCCGGAACGCAACCTGTTCCTGGAGGAGCTGGTCAGGCAGCTGATTTACAGAGAGAAATAATTTTTCATGAGCCGGGCGGCATGGAGGATTACAATGTTTTTGGAAAAGATAGAGAAAGCCAACGATATCAAGAAAATCGCGCCGTCGGATTACGGTGCGCTGGCGGAGGAGATCAGAGAGTTCCTGATCCGTTCCATCAGCGAGACGGGCGGGCATCTGGGCTCCAATCTGGGCGCGGTGGAACTGACGATGGCGCTGCATCTGTTCCTGAATCTGCCGGAGGATAAGCTGATCTGGGATGTCGGGCACCAGTCCTACACCCACAAGATTTTGACCGGCAGGCGGGAGGGCTTTGCAAACCTGCGCAAGTATGGCGGTATGAGCGGTTTTCCGAAGCGCAAGGAGAGCGCCTGCGACTGCTTTGACACGGGCCACAGTTCCACCTCGATCTCCGCGGGGCTCGGCATGGTGAAAGCGAGAGATATTCAGGGCGGGAAGAACCTGATCGTATCCGTGATCGGAGACGGCTCCATGACGGGCGGCATGGCGTACGAGGCGCTCAATAATGCTTCCCGGCTCGAGACCAATTTTATCATCGTTCTCAACGACAATAATATGTCCATCTCCGAAAATGTGGGCGGCATCTCCAAGTATCTGAACAATATCAGGACGGCGGACATGTATCTGGGTCTGAAAGAGGGCGTCTACAATTCCCTGCACGGCAAGTCGAAATACGGGGACAAAGTAGTGTCTCAGATCAGGCGCGCCAAGAGCAGTTTCAAACATCTGGTGGTGCCGGGAATGTTCTTCGAGGATATGGGAATCACTTATCTGGGGCCGGTAGACGGCCATAACATTCAGGCCATGGTGCATATGCTGGGCGAGGCAAAGAAAATCCGGGGAGCTGTGCTTCTGCATGTCATTACCCAGAAAGGAAAGGGCTATGCGCCCGCGGAGAGACATCCGGCCAGATTCCACGGCGCGGAGCCTTTTGACATTGAGACGGGCATACCGACGAAGCAGCATACCAAGGCAAACTACACCGATATCTTCTCCACTGTCATGTGCAAGCTGGGACAGCGTGAGGAGCGGGTGGTGGCGATCACCGCGGCGATGCCGGACGGCACCGGGCTGAAACGTTTTCGCAACATGTATCCGGAAAGGTTCTTTGACGTCGGCATCGCGGAGGAACATGCGGTGACATTTGCCGCCGGGCTGGCGGCCGGCGGACTGAAGCCGATCGTGGCGATCTATTCGTCCTTTTTACAGCGCGCCTATGATCAGATCCTGCACGATGTCTGCCTGCAGAATCTGCCGGTAGTCTTTGCCATAGACCGTGCCGGTCTGGTGGGCAGCGACGGGGAGACGCACCAGGGCATCTTTGATCTGTCCTACCTGTCGTCCATACCCAATATGCACGTGATGGCGCCCAAGAATAAGTGGGAACTCTCCGACATGATGAAATTTGCGGTGGCGTCGGAGATGCCTGTCGCGCTCCGCTATCCGCGCGGGGAGGCGTTCGACGGCCTGCGTGAGTTTCGCGCGCCTGTCGAGTACGGAAAGAGCGAGCCCATCTACGAGGAGCAGGATATTCTGCTTTTGGCGGTGGGCAGCATGGTGAAAGTGGCGCTCGATGTGCGCGCGCGGCTGAAAGAGAACGGTTATGCCTGCTCACTCACCAACGCGCGCTTTGTCAAACCCATCGATGAACAGGCAATAGAGACGGGCTGCGAGAAGCACAGGCTGCTTGTGACGATGGAGGAGAATGTCTTAAGCGGCGGCTACGGCGAGAAAGTCAGGGCATATGCGGACAGCATCGGCGCGCCGGTGCAGATTCTGAATATCGCTATTCCCGACGAGTATGTGGAGCACGGCAATGTGGAACTGCTGAAACGGGAAATCGGGATCGACGCGGAGACGATTGCCGACAGAATACTGGCCTGCTGCGAGGCATACGGAATTCGGAGAGAGACAGGCGGGCAGGACGGAGATAAGAGGGAGATCCTTTGAGAGAGAGACTTGACGTGATCCTGGTGAAGCAGGGCTTCGCGCCGTCGCGGGAGAAAGCGAAAGCGATCCTTATGGCGGGGAATGTCTATGTGGACGGACAGCGCGAAGACAAGGCGGGAGCCGCGTTCGATGAGGATAAGATTCATATTGAGGTCAGGGGAAACACTCTAAAGTATGTGAGCCGGGGCGGACTGAAGCTGGAGAAAGCGATGGAGGTTTTTCCGATCAGGCTTGCGGGCGCGGTCTGCATGGACATCGGCGCCTCAACGGGCGGCTTCACGGACTGTATGCTGCAGAATGGGGCGCAGAGAGTGTATGCCGTGGATGTGGGGCGCGGGCAGCTGGCCTGGAAACTGCGAAACGACGAGCGGGTCGTCTGTATGGAGAAGACCAACTTCCGCTATGTGACGCCGGAGGATATCGGGGAGCAGATTGATTTCGCTTCCGTGGATGTCTCCTTTATCTCGCTGACCAAGATACTGATCCCCGCCAGAAATCTGCTGCGCGGCGGGGGCTGCATGGTCTGCCTGATCAAGCCGCAGTTCGAGGCCGGCAGGGACAAGGTGGGAAAAAAAGGCGTCGTCAGGGAGGCGAAGGTGCATGAGGAAGTGGCGCGAAAAGTCATCGACTACGCGGATTTGACCGGATTTGACGTGCGAGGCCTCACCTACTCTCCGATCAAAGGGCCGGAGGGAAATATCGAGTATCTGCTGTATCTCGCAAGACGAAATAAAATAACAGACGATATAGAAAAAATGACAGAGCAGGAAGCGGAGAGCGCGCTGCGTAAGCTGGTCCAAAACGGCGGAGGCAGGTCGCGGGACGGCGACATGGCGGCTCTGGTGCGCATTGCGGTAGAAGAGGCGCACCGTGCGCTGGATGAGGGAAAGACGGAAGAATGAAACAATTCTATGTGATTGCCAACGAGGGAAAAGACCCGAAAGGCATTTACACAAAACGGATTACGGATTATCTGGCGGCGCACGGCGCTGCGGCGGTGTGCATGGACGGGGAGACGCTGGAGCAGGATGCCGCCGTCAGGCAGGATTGCGGCCCGGCCCGTGCGGAGTGCGCTCTGGTGCTCGGCGGGGACGGTACTCTCCTGCGCGCGGCCCGCAACATGATGGAGAGGGATATACCGCTTCTCGGCATCAATCTCGGCACGCTCGGCTATCTGGCCGAGGTGGAGAGCGGCGCGGTCGAGGAAGCGCTCGACAAGCTGCTGGCGGACGACTACACGCGGGAAGAGCGCATGATGCTGGCGGGGAGCGTGTATAAGCAGGATTATGAGGAGGAGAATGTCGCGCTGAACGATATCGTCATATCACGGCGCGGTTCCCTGCAGATCCTGACGCTCTACATCTACGTCAACGGGCAGTTCTTAAACAGCTTCAGCGCGGACGGCATGATCGTGGCGACGCCTACCGGTTCCACCGGCTACAATATGTCGGCGGGCGGGCCGGTGGTGGAGCCTTCGGCCCACCTGCTTCTGCTGACGCCTATCTGCCCTCACACGCTGAGCACGAGAAGCATCGTGCTGGCGCCGGAGGATGAGATCAGGATCGAGATTCCGCTGGGCCGAAACGGCAGGCGTCAGTCCGTGGAGGCGAACTTTGACGGCAGCCACAAGATCGGCCTGCAGACGGGGGACAGCATCGTGGTCCGCAAGGCGGCGAGGACGACGGGAATCCTGAAGCTGAACACAGAGAGCTTCCTGTCGGTTCTCCACAAGAAAATGAGCGAATAGCGGACGGGCGGCGGAGCAATGAAAGACAATAACAAAAAGCAGAGACAGGAAAAAATTGCGGAATTGATAGAGGGGCATGAGATTGAGACGCAGGAGGAACTGGCGGGCAGACTGCGCGCGGCGGGATTTCCGGTCACGCAGGCTACGGTTTCCCGGGATATCAGGGAACTGCAGCTGTCCAAGATGCCGCTCGGCGGGGGCAGGCAGAAGTATGTGGCCCTCTCCGCCGACGATGAGCATCTGGCCGACAGGTATATCAGAGTGCTCAAGGAGGGGTATGTCTCCATGGCTCTGGCACAGAATCTGCTTGTCATGAAGACGGTCTCCGGCATGGCGATGGCGGTGGCCGCCGCGGTGGACGCCATGAAGATTGAGGAGATCGTGGGCTGTATTGCCGGGGACAATACGATCATGATGGCGACGCAGAGCGGAGAGAAAGCCGCCGCCGTTATGGACAGGCTTGAGAGAATGATAGGGCATACCTGAGGGATCAAAATGTTAGAGAGTTTACATGTAAAAAATCTGGCGCTGATCGATGAGATTGAGGTGACTTTCGGGGAAGGCCTGAACATTCTCACCGGCGAGACGGGCGCCGGCAAATCCATCATTATCGGTTCCATCAATCTGGCGCTGGGCGCGAAAGCGGACAGGGATATGATCCGCTCCGGAGCGGAGTATGCGCTGGTGGAGCTGGCGTTCACGGTGGACAAGCCGGAGCAGATCGAGGCGGTGCGGGCCCTGGAACTGCCTGTGGAGGACGGTCGGGTGATTCTGCAGCGGAAGATCATGCCAAACAGGAGTGTCTGCAGAGTGTGCGGCGAGACGGTGACGGCGAGACAGCTCAAGCAGCTGGCGGCGCTCCTGATTGATATTCATGGACAGCACGAGCACCAGTCCCTGTTGGAGAGCGGCAGGCAGCTGGAAATCCTGGACGCTTATGCGGGGGAACGCCTGGAAACCAGGAAAGCCTCCCTGAAAGATCTCTGCGCGCAGTACCGCAGCGCGGCGCAGGAGATGGCCTCCGGCGAGGCTGACGAGGAGACGAGGCGGAGAGAGACGGCGCTGGCAGAGTTTGAGTGCCGGGAGATCGATGAGGCCGAACTGAGGCCGGGTGAGGACGAGGAAGCGGAAAACACGTACAGAAAGCTGGTCAACGCGCAGAAGATCCGGGAGGCGGTGTCTGCGGCGCATGTCCTGTGCGGTTACGAGGAGGGCGGCAGCGGCGCGGGCATCGGCAGGGCGCTCAGAGAGCTGCGGTCGGTGACGGCCTATGACGAAAAACTTTCCGGTCTGGAACAGCAGCTTCTGGATATCGACAATCTTTTGAATGACTATAACAGGGCGCTGGCGGACTATCTGTCGGAGCTGGAATTTGACGGGGAACTGTTCGACCGCGTGGAGCGGCGGCTGAATCTGATCAATCATCTGAAGACGAAGTACGGCGGGACGATCGGGGAAATCCTCGCCCATCGCGACAGGGCGCAGCAGCTGCTGGACAGATACAGGAATTATGACGCCTACCGCGAAGAGCTGTGCAGGAAAACGGAGGCTCTGCGGCAGGAGGTGCTGGCACTGTGCGGCGAGATATCTGCGATCCGCGGGGAATGCGCGGCCGCGCTGGCGGAGGAGATGAGGACGGCCCTCGCCGATCTGAATTTTTCAGAGGTACAGTTTGAAATACAGGTGTTATCTTCTGAGGAGCAGATGAGCGGAAACGGCTATGACCGCGCAGTGTTTATGATCTCCACCAATAAGGGCGAACAACTGCGGGAACTGTCGCAGGTGGCGAGCGGCGGCGAGCTCTCCCGCATCATGCTGGCCTTGAAGACTGTGCTGGCGGACAGGGATCGGACGGAGACGCTGATTTTTGACGAGATCGACACGGGAATCAGCGGCCGGACGGCGTGGAAAGTATCGGAGAAAATGGGCGTCCTCGGCAGGGCGCATCAGCTGATCTGCATTACGCACCTTGCCCAGATCGCGGCGATGGCGGATCACCACTTCTGTATCGAGAAGCGTGTGGAGAACGAGCGCTCCCTCACGGATATCAGGGAACTTGACGAGGAGGGGAGTATCGGAGAACTCGCGCGTATGCTCGGAGGTGAGAGCATCACGGAGACGGTCCGGCGCAATGCGGGAGAAATGAAAGATTTGGCAAGAAAAACAAAACAATACTAAATGAAATCCGGAAATTTATCACATACTAGAGAGGACACGCATTTTTGTGTGTCCTTTTCCTGTGCCGTTTCGGAGAGCGGAAAGGTCAGGATGCGAGAAAGCAGGGCAGTGGTAAAAAGGAAGTGACAGGATGGACAGAGCGATCGATATGACAGGAGAACAGAGGAAGAATTACCGCATATTCCTATGGGCGCTTCTTGTGACGGCGACGGCGGCGCTTGCGGCGCTGCTCTATTATGGATATTGGGGCAGCATCCCGTCCACGATCAAGATACGCGCGGGTGTGGAGCAGGAGCTGAACTTTCGGGTTCCGATATCGGGGGAGATCTACCGCGCAGAGGAGGCCGCGCAGGTCTATGCCCCGCAGCAGGCTGCAGACGGCGGGCCCCAAAAAGATACAGACGCGGCGGACGATACGCGGCGCATCCATATAGATTTTGCACATACGGTGAAAGTCAGGGCAAACGAAATCGATACTTACCAGATGGATTTAAGACTCTTCGGTATCCTGCCTTACAAGAAAGTGGACGTCGAGGTCATACAGGACCGGCTGCTGATCCCCTCGGGCATTCCCATCGGCATCTATGTCAAGACGGAAGGCGTGCTGGTGGTGGGGATCGGAGAGTTTGAGAACGGGGACGGGGAAAAAGTGTCTCCGGCGAAATACGCGCTGCAGAAAGGCGACTATATTCTGAAGATCGACGGGGAGGAGGTTGAAAATAAAAAGCAGTTTGTCCGGCTGGTCGAAAAATCCGAGGAGGAGAACATGGTGCTTACGATCAGACGAAGTGGAGAGATAACAGAAGTTATGGTAAAGCCGGAATGCAATCAGAACAGGGAGCGCAAGCTCGGTATCTGGATCCGGGACAATGCGCAGGGGATCGGCACCCTGACCTATCGGGACACGAACGGCACGTTCGGCGCGCTGGGGCACGGCATCAACGACGTGGACACCTCGGCGCTGATGGATCTGGAGGAGGGGACGCTGTACCGGACCGAGATTGTCGGGATCACGCGCGGCAGCAGCGGATCGCCCGGAGAGCTGACGGGCTACATTGAGTATGACACCGACAATGTGATCGGGGAGATTACGGAGAATACGACGGAGGGCATCTTCGGCGTCTGCAGCGCCGGCATGGAGGAGACGTCCGTCACGGAACCGATTCCCATCGCCCTGAAACAGGAGGTAGCTCTCGGCCCGGCGCAGATTATCTGTTCCGTCACGGGGGAACCGGAATTCTACGACGTGGAGATTATCGAAGTCAATCTGGAACACGACGATATCAACAGGGGGATCGTGATACAGGTGAAAGACGAGAAACTGCTGACGCTGACGGGCGGCATTATCCAGGGTATGAGCGGCAGCCCTATCATTCAGGACGGCCGGCTTGTCGGCGCCGTGACGCATGTGCTCGTGCAGGATTCCACAAAAGGTTACGGCATTTTTATCGAAGAAATGCTGGGACATTAGTGCGATGCCTTACTATTCCATAGCGTAAGTTCATTGATTATAATAGTTTATGTCAAAAGGCGTCAGCAGACAAGGCGGCGTAATAAGGGAAAGTGGAGGAACACTATGGAGACATTGAATATGACGGCGTCGAGAGATCAGGAGCAGTTCTATCGGCTTCTGGACAACCTGATCAGCACGAACAAGGAATTTCAGATTATGATCACAGTGCCCTCGGGGACAAAGACGGAATTTATGCCGGTTGAGACGACCGTGCAGGCGGGCGTTTCGCGCGATCTGGAAAAAGATGTGACGGATATGATCCATGAGATCGGTGTGCCGGCTCATATCAAGGGCTATCAGTATCTGCGGGAGGCGATCATGATGTCGGTAGAGGACGTGGAGATGCTTGGCTCAATCACCAAGGTGCTGTATCCGACGATCGCGGGGAAATACCAGACGACACCCAGCCGTGTGGAGCGCGCCATCAGGCACGCGATTGAGGTGGCCTGGTCAAGAGGCAGGATGGAGACGTTAGACGCGCTGTTTGGCTACACGATCAATACCGGCAAGGGAAAACCGACCAATTCCGAATTCATCGCGCTGATTGCCGACAAGATCAGACTGCAGTACCGCAGTTAGAGCGGCGCCTCTTCCGGCTTATTTTTCAAAATAATCCTTTTATTGACAGTGGAAATGCTGTATAATAATGCGTAAGAGATTGACAGCAAATCTATATGTTGGAGGGTTAGCATGAAAAATATTTTGTTTGTGGCATCGGAGGGCGTTCCTTTTATCAAGACGGGAGGACTGGCGGATGTTGTGGGATCGCTGCCGAAGTGTATTGACAGGACGTATTTTGACGTTCGGGTTATCCTTCCCAAGTATACCTGCATGAAGCAGGAGATGAAGGATATGCTTGCTTATAAGACGCACTTCTATATGGATTTTCACTGGAAAGAGGAATATGTGGGGATCCTGGAAGCGGAAGTGGACGGCGTAAAGTATTACTTCATCGATAACGAGTCGTTTTTCAGCGGTTTCAGGCCCTACAGCGACAATGCGCTGTTCGAGATTGAGAAGTACGCATTCTTCTGCAAGGCGGCGCTGTCCATTCTGCCGGTGATCGACTTTAGGCCTGATCTGATCCACTGTCACGACTGGCAGACCGGTCTGATTCCGGTCTATCTGAAAGAGAGGTTCCAGGGCGGCGATTTCTACCGGGGCATCAAGACGGTCATGACGATCCACAACCTGAAATTCCAGGGCAAGTGGAGCGTCAAGGAAGTCAAGGAGATCACGGGGCTGCCGGATTACTTCTTCACCTCGGATAAGCTGGAGGCATACAAGGACGCCAATCTCTTAAAGGGCGGGCTGGTATACGCGGATGCGATTACGACGGTCAGCGATACATATGCGGAGGAGATCAAGACGGCGTTCTACGGCGAAGGGCTCAACGGGCTGCTGTGCGCGAGGGCGAGGGATCTCAGGGGTATCGTCAACGGCATCGACTACGACGAGTTCAATCCCGAGACGGACCGCTATCTCGAGGCGCATTACAATGCGGTGAACTTCCGCAAGGAGAAAGTTAAAAACAAGCGCGCCCTGCAGGCTGAGCTGGGGCTGAATCAGGACGACAAGGCGATGATGATCGGTATCGTGTCCCGCCTGACAGGACAGAAAGGTTTCGACCTGATCGCCTATATCATGGATGAACTCTGTCAGGACAACGTGCAGATCGTCGTATTGGGGACGGGTGAAGAGCAGTATGAGAATATGTTCCGCCACTTCGACTGGAAATACCACGGCAAGGTGTCGGCCAATATCTATTATTCCGACGCGCTCTCCCACAAGATCTACGGCGCCAGCGACGCTTTCCTCATGCCGTCGCTGTTTGAGCCCTGCGGCTTGAGCCAGCTGATGTCCCTGCGCTACGGCACGATACCGATCGTGCGCGAGACGGGCGGCCTGAAAGATACCGTACAGCCCTACAACGAATATGAGGGTACGGGTACGGGCTTCAGTTTCACTAACTACAATGCCCATGAGATGCTGGGGACGATCCGTTACGCGGAGCATATCTACTATGACAGGAAGCGCGAGTGGAACAAGATCGTTGACAGGGCCATGGCGGTGGATTTCTCATGGTATGTGTCCGCGAAGAAATATCAGGAGATGTATGACTGGCTGATCGGCTAGCCGTGATGACGGAAATCAAGTACGAAGTGTATGGGCGAACAAAGGAAAAAGGATAACTTTGTGCTCCAGGCGGGGATTCTTGCGGCGGCAGGTATGATTGTCAAGGTGATCAGCCTGATCTACCGCAGCCCGCTTCGGAGCATTATCGGTCTGGAAGGCAACGGGTATTATTCCGTTGCGATGAATCTCTATACGATCATTCTGTTGATCTCATCCTACAGTATCCCTTCGGCGATCTCCAAGGTGATCGCGCAAAAGCTGGCATTTAAAGAGTACCGCAACGCGCAGAGGGTCTTTCAGTGCGCGCTGATCTATGTGCTCGTAGTGGGCGGGATCGCGTCTGTGTTTACCTTTGCGGCCGCGCCGTATCTGGTGATTGACAACTCGGTCGTGGCGCTGCGCGTTCTTTCGCCTACGATTTTTTTCTCAGGCTTTCTGGGTGTGCTCAGGGGTTATTTTCAGGCGCACGGCTCGATGCTGCACACGTCGCTGTCCCAGATTCTGGAGCAGATCTTCAACGCCTCTGTCAGCATTCTGGCGGCGTATCTGCTGATGGATATGGTATCCGGCAGCAGCGAGACGACGCAGGCGATCTACGGCTCCGCGGGAAGCGCCATCGGCACGGGGGCCGGGGTCGTCTCCGCCCTGCTCTTCATGTTCGGTATGTATATGCTCAACCGCAGGATGCTGGTCAGGCGGGCCGAACATGATCGGACGGGGAAGCTGGACAGCTACGGGGAGATCTTTAAGATTATCCTGACGGTGGTCACGCCGTTTATCCTGAGTACGTTCATCTATAACTGCTCCACGGTAGTGAACATGAAGATCTATGAGTATATCCTGATCGGCTACCGGGAGGGGAATGAAATAACGGTCGCTATTGATTATGGCATCTTCGCGACGCAGGCGGTGGCCATGGTCAATATCCCGATTGCCCTGGCCTCCGCCATGTCGTCCGCGACGATACCGGGTGTGGCGGCCTCCTACGCGCGGGGCGAGCTGGAGGAGACGAGAGGGCTGGTGGCAAAGGCGATCCGCATGACGATGCTGGTCTCCATCCCGGCGGCGGTGGGATTGCTCCTTCTGGCGAAGCCCATCATGTACTTTATCTTTCCGCAGCGGGATTCGCTGGAACAGGCATCCGGGCTTCTGGCGGCGCTGGCGGTGACGGTCGTCCTGTACGGGCTGTCCACCCTGACGAATGCCGTGCTGCAGGGAATCGGCAGGGTCAACACGCCGGTGATCCACTCGGCTCTCGCCCTGCTCGTCCAAGTGGCGGGGCTGGTCGCGATGCTCCTCTATACGGATCTCAACCTGTATGCGCTGGTGGGCGCCAATATCATCTACTCGTTTGTCATGTGTGTGCTGAACCAGTTCTCCGTCAGGCGGCATCTGGGATACAGGCAGGAGATCGTGCGGACTTTCCTGAAACCTCTCCTCGCCGCGCTGGTGATGGGGGCCGTGGCGTTTGGGACGTACGAGAGCGTATATATGCTTCTGCCGCTCAGCCGGCTTGCGCTGCTGATCGCGATAGGCGTGGGCGTTGTCGTCTATTTTCTGGTGATCCTGCTGATCGGCGGTGTCAGCGAGCAGGAGCTTCTGGCCTTTCCTAAGGGAAGGTTCCTGGTGCGGTGCGCGAAAAAACTGCATCTGATGCACGACGACGGGCCCGGGCCGCATGAGCGCGTAAGGCGCGGGGCTGAAAAATCGGAAAAGCGTAAGCGCCGGAAGAAGAAAAAAGAGAAAAATCACACAGATTCCGTATAAATAATTGTCCGGGCACAAATACTGTCTGGGACAATTATTTTTTTAAGGAGGTAGACAGATGGCAAATTTATCGGAGCTGGATCTGCAGAATCTGCGTCACCTGATGGGCGGCTACGACGTGACGCACTGTAAGATGAAAGAGTATGCGGCGAGCGCCACCGACGAGAAAGTGAAACAGTTCTTTGAGAAAGGCGCGCAGTCGGCGATGCAGAACAGGCAGCAGTTGATGGAGTATCTGCGATAACATTTGTTATCGAAATGCTCCCGCACAGGCGGAAAGAAGCAGGAAGGAGTCGTAATCATGCAGATGGAAGAAAAGACGATGGTGGCGGACACGCTGAACGGTATCAACGGAGAGCTGGTGCGCTTCGGCGAGATGATTGCCCAGACGGAGAACAAGGAGCTGAAACAGACGTTAAAGCAGTTCCGGAACGCCTGCGAACAGTCGCAGGAGGAACTGTACCAGATCGCACGGGAGAAATCCTACTATGTGCCCGCGGCGAAAGCGACGCAGGCGGAGGTCGATCACGTGAGATCGCTGTTTTCCACAGGGACGCTGTAGGACGAAAGATGTCACGGTTTCTGTTACGGAAGAGAAAGAAAAGAAAGAGCAGGAGAGGGCTGCGGCAGGGATGCTGTGGCTCTTTTTTGTATGGGCTTTAGCCTGTTGAGGGCATTGGAGTTTTTCGTGTTCCGAAAAATGGAAATGCCCGAAACCAAAACCCAC
>CANPZI010000012.1 GCA_947588995.1 uncultured Lachnospiraceae bacterium | reverse complement strand
TCAAAATCATTATACCTCAAGGAACCAATACTCTTTTTATTTATTTTCTATCAACTGTCAATATCTTTACTCCAACATGCGCCGTATTCCTAAAGCGCGGACTCACACCTTACTTTGCCGCCTTGGCAATCTTCGCCGTGTCAACCCGCAGAGAACCGGCCTCCTTGTACGGTCTGAACAGCAGATAGAGGAAACCGATCACCAAAAGGAGCGCCACCGCAGCGCCGATGCCGAAACCGCCGCCCGCAAAGAATGTGCCGAGCTGATAGATACACAGCGCCACGATATAGGCGAGCAGGCACTGATAACCGATGGCGAACCAGAACCACTTCGCGTTGTTCATCTCCCGCTTGATCGCTCCCATCGCCGCGAAACAGGGAGCGCACAGCAGATTGAACGTAAGGAAGCCGAAAGCGGCAATGGGCGTCATGACCGCCGCCAGGCTGCCCCACACTTCCGCGCCATCCTCAGCCACTTCCGCAAACCCGAACAGCATACCGAAAGTCGCCACCACGTTCTCCTTGGCGATCAGGCCGGTAACCGCCGCTACTGCCATCTTCCAGCCCTCGCCGGCCTGCGTCCACCCGAGAGGTGTGAAGATCCAGGCGATCAAACCGCCGATTTTCGCCAGAATGCTGGCGTCAAGCTGCTCCGCCTCCAGCATGCCGAATCCGCTGTCCGTCCAGCCAAAGCTCATCAGAAACCACAGCACGATGGTGGAGAGGAGAATGATCGTACCAGCCTTTTTGATAAAGGACCAGCCGCGCTCCCACATGCTCCTGAGCACCGCGCCGACAGTCGGCATATGATACGCCGGCAGCTCCATGACAAAGGGCGCGGGTTCGCCCGCAAACATCTTCGTCTTTTTCAGAATGATACCCGAGCAGATGATCGCCGCGATGCCGATCAGGAACGCACCCCACGCCACCGCGCCGGAATTGTTGAAGAACGCGCCCGCGATCAGTGCGATGATCGGCAGCTTCGCCCCGCAGGGGATGAACGTGGTCGTCATGATCGTCATCTTGCGGTCCCTGTCGTTCTCGATCGTGCGGGAGGCCATGATGCCCGGCACGCCGCAGCCCGTACCGATCAGGATCGGAATAAAGGATTTGCCCGACAGGCCGAACTTGCGGAAGATGCGGTCCATGATAAAAGCGACTCTCGCCATATAGCCGCAGGATTCTAAGAATGCCAGAAAGATGAACAGCACCAGCATCTGGGGCACGAAACCGATCACCGCGCCGACGCCCGCCACGATACCGTCCAGAATCAGCCCCTGCAGCCAGTCCGCACAGCCAATGCTCACGAGGAGGCTCTCAATGGCGGGAGGAATGATCTCCCCAAAAAGCACATCGTTTGTCCAGTCCGTGAGGAACGACCCCACTGTGGTTACGGATACATAGTATACAATAAACATGATCACCGCAAAAATCGGCAGCGCAAGCCATCTGTTTGTCACAATTCTGTCAATTTTGTCGGAAGTGGTCATCGTCTTCTTCTGATTCCTGACAATACAGTCCTTGATGATGGAGGCGATATACACATACCGTTCGTTGGTGATGATGCTCTCCGTATCGTCGTCAAAAGCCTCTTCCAGACTGCCGATCTGCGCGCTCACATCAGGAACGGACGCAAGCTGCTCTCTGATCTTGGCATCTTTCTCCAACAGCTTGATCGCAAAGAACCTCTTCTGGCTCTCCGTCACGCCCGTAAGCATCGCGGCCGCATCCGAGATCGCTTTTTCCACGCGCTCGTCAAATCTGTGCACGATCTTCTGCTCCCCGCGGCCCGCGATAGCTACGGCCCTGTCCGCGGCCTCCTGAATACCCGTGCCTTTCAGTGCGGAGATCTCCACAACCTCGCAGCCCAAACTTTTACTCAGCTTTTCCGCGGATATCCTGTCGCCGTTTTTGCTGACCACGTCCATCATGTTGACCGCCATGACGACCGGAATGCCCAGCTCCAGAAGCTGTGTGGACAGATAGAGATTTCTCTCAATGTTCGTGCCGTCCACGATGTTGATGATCGCATCCGGCCGCTCACCGATCAGATAATTTCTGGCCACGACCTCCTCCAGTGTGTACGGAGACAAAGAGTAGATGCCCGGCAGGTCCATGACGACCACATCTTTGTTTCCCTTTAGTTTACCCTCTTTCTTCTCCACCGTAACGCCCGGCCAGTTGCCGACGAACTGATTCGATCCCGTCAGCGCGTTAAACAGTGTCGTCTTGCCGCAGTTCGGGTTTCCTGCGAGTGCAATCCTGATTGCCATTTCTTCCTCCTCCTGCTATCTCTCTTCTTACTCGACTTCTATCATCTCGGCATCCGCCTTGCGCAGGGATAACTCATACCCGCGCACGGTGACTTCCACCGGGTCGCCAAGCGGCGCAACCTTGCGCACATAGACAGACACGCCCTTGGTGATTCCCATGTCCATGATCCGTCTCTTGACCGGACCTTCTCCCGACAGCTTTCTGACCGTCACGGTCTCGCCGCAGGACACCTCCCGCAATGTTCTCATCCGTCTCCTCCTCCATTTCCTGTAATCTCCGCGGACCGCGCGCCACGCGCCGCACCCGCAGCGGCCCGGCTGTATGCCGTATATGCCGCTTATCGCCAGCCTCCTCCTGCCCACAGTCAACCCTCGAGTTAGCCTTAACTTACTTGCGTGCAAAAAATAAGTTAGTGATAACTTACCGCAAGGCAAAACATATCAGACAATAATGCGGTTTGCCATATCCTTGCCGATCGCCACTCTGGAATCCTTGACATTGACAATCAGGTTGCCGCCCGTCGCGGAGATCACCGTCACTGCCGCCCCTACCACAAAACCGAGATTCTCAAGAAACTGCCTGACCTCCTCCTTGCCGCCGATTTTCTTGATGGAAGAAACCTCTCCCTCTTTTGCAAATGTCAATGGCATACGCTCATCTCCTTCCTGTCTGTCCGCCGGACGATACTGCATTTTACTATACTGTATGTCATATGCCGGCGGCTGGTTAGTATGCACTAACCTCTGCGTATTATAGGTTAGCATTAGCTAACCGATATGTCAACTACTTTTTTGAAAAATCAAAAATAATTTTTACAAATCTTTTGCCCTGCGCTTAAACTGCTCGCAGCTTATGCGCTTCGATCTCATAGACACAGGTACACAAATTTTCGATATCCTCATGGTTGTGAGAAGTAAGAATGATCGTCACCCCATCTTTTTCGTTCAGTTCCTTTAACTGACGACGCATTTCTATGACCGTATCGGCATCAATAGCATTCATCGGCTCATCCAGAATCAGAAGCGACGGACTTTCCATAACCGCCTGCGCAAGCGCCAAACGCTGTTTCATTCCCAGTGAATACTTTCCGACTTTTACTTTTAATACTGGATCTAGTCCCATTCTGCGCATAACATTCTCGATTTCTGCCCTGCCGATCTTATTTCTTACCTTGGCAATTATGCTAAGATTTTCATAGCCCGTCTGCTGCGGTAAAAACCCTGCACAATCCAGAATGACGCCGATATCTTGAGGAAATTTCCCGTCCGCCAACTCCTTGCCGCACACCGTTACTGTTCCTTCATCCGGTGCCACAAGACCACAGATCATTTTGAGCAGAACACTTTTTCCCGATCCGTTTCTCCCGACAATGCCGCATACTTCTCCCGCGTTTACCTCGAAATCCATGTTTTCAAACAGGATATTGTCTTTATATGCCTTATATAACCCGCTGATACTTACCACTTTTTCCATATCATATCTCTCCCTGTATTCTTTTATAAAAATAGAAGCCCGCAAAATTTATCACCACAGCCAGCAAGATTACCGCTGCCGCCATATTTACAATGAGCCTTTCTTTCGTATATTGTGAGATGTTCCCTATGGCGAATCCCACAGACAACCGCATTCCCAATACAATCAGGAAACCAAGTTCCGCTTTCTTCGTAACGCAATACAAAAAATAGACAAGCAGACACAGGTTCAATGCTCCCAACGCTTCACTGCCTATGACAATCCACAGATCGATCCCGGCAATACTGTGCAGCACATTTCCCGGCGCTCCGCCATTTTTGACAAATAGCAGCGCAAATATTGCCGTCTGCATTCCAAAGTAAAGCAACACGTCTCCTATGCATTTTACATACTGCTTTACAAACATCTTTCTGTAATTGCGTTCCCGAACAAACAGATACAGCGCAAATCCCTGTTCCAGCCACAGCATTTCCCAAAGTACATAAATCCATATCACGATCCTTATCGCAATCCAGTGAATGCAGCTTGCATCCAACCCTCGGAAATCCGTCATCCACAGCCGCATCAAAGTTATAAAATCAGCGGGTATTCCTTTCATTTTCGCGGAATATATCCAGAGCATCATATGCAGGACGGTCAGGCACAGCAGTTTTTTAACCGTTTTCATACACAATATCTTTCTGTGAAAAAATATAATCTCCTATGTACCAGAACAGCCCGACAAGTACAGTCCAATACTCCCAATGAAACCGATAACCGTCAACCTCCCAGCCATACAACTCCAAAGCGATCCTCTGCCACGGCAGCCACTTTGCCAGCCAGATAACCCCTGCCTTAACGGCTACAAGATTCACAATCGGAATCCCCATGCTCGCCAAAACATATAGGATTTTGTTTCGGATCACAATACGCAGCATCTCACACAACACGCAGAACCAGACGGCATAGCATAGAATATTCAGATACTGCAGAACCACCGTCGCAGCCGATATCTGCGTATAGATCACAGTTCCTGCACCGGACAGGCTTCGGCATTGTCCGTATAATACAGGCATCAGCGCAAACAGGCTGACACTTCCAAACGTATGTATCAGCTCCGCACACAGTCGCGCCAGATAATACTCCGTTCTGCTTCTATACCTGAGAAGCACCACATATCTTCCGTAAATGCCGGCTTTATCCGAGCTTACCGCTAACACCATGATTGGAACCAGCATCAAAATATAATATTTGTTTGTCAGATAGAACATCACAGATTCGCACAGATTATTTCCTTCGTATATCCCGATATAGCTACGCAGACTTCCGACTGCACCCAGAAATATGCAGATCAAAATCAATGCTGTCTTTTTTGCGGAAAAAAGCTGGCGAGTCTCTTCGCTAATTTTTATGAACATGATATTCCCCTATTGCATACAGCACAAGCCCAATCAAAACAAGGAGCAGATCATAAATGAGGATTCCGCCGTACCCGACGGCGCCACCGAAATACTGTCCGATCACAAACAGCGTGATCGCATTGAATGCCTGATTATAGACTTCCAAAACCGAAGCTGAAAAAATACAATAGGCAAAGGGCAGCAAGCCCGCAATGTACCGGTTTCTGATTACTGCGCTACAACCCAAGCCCAAAATCGCAAACACACCGCCCTGTAACCCTGCGTTAAACGTATAGACCATGCCATACAGGAACGGCTGCCGTTCATATAGTTTCTCTGCAAAAAATATTCCATACAGGAGCGGGAATTGTGTATTACCCGTTCCCACAAACACAATCAGATATAAATACCATGTAAGACAGGCCGCAAAAATTGCCAGGAATCCGGATACAAATACAGCGATAATCTTGGCTTTGTGATATTGTCTGCAGCCCGTCTTTAATACATACAAATAATAAAATCCGCTGTCGCGCTCATTCCGATAGGACAATCCGTGTGGGATACACGCGATGATCGGGAAAAGAATTGCAAGCAGAGAGGCCGTCCCGTATGCCAAAGAAATCAAATACTTCTCCAAATAAGTGCCATTCCGGACAAATCCGCTTACATAATCCCACCCGCCTATGATAAGCGACAGCAGACTGAGCGCATATGCTATGAGCATCGTTTTAGACAAAACCGCTCTCTTAAGTTCCTTTTTAAGCATAATTCTCCTCAAAAGGCTGTGCCTGTTTAAAACAGGCACAACCTTTCTTTTTCATAATGTTAAATATTTGTAATATAATCCGGATTCCAATTTCCCCATGTTCTTGTGCTTGTAAAATTGGTAATTGCCGTGGAAATTACCAATCTCACAACTTTGCCTTTTGCTGCAGCCGCATCAGTATATGACATATATACGGCTTCTGCAGAGTCATATGTTTCTTTCCCAGTCAATCTTGATCCGTTAGAATCAACAATCCAGCAGGTCAATGACCGATTCCCTTGCACTTCTCCTACCAAATTGCTGGCCGGCTCTGCACCGTCTTTCGAGATACCGCCTGAAATATAGTCGCCGCTCTTAGTAATATAGACTGGCCCGTACGCCCCTGTATTACTCGCATTGACAACCATCAGACTGCCAAAAGACATAGCTATTACACTTACTAACAAAATTCTTTTCTTCCATTTCAGTTTCATGATTTTCCTCCCTATTTAGTCAAGTATTTTTCCCTTATTTTTCAAGGAATTTTCAATTCATATCTCAGATAAATGAGCCAAGATAATGGACATTTCTCTGTATCTGGTACGAAAATAGCTGGTTTGGGGTACACGAAGCAAAACGTCTTGGTATTTCGCTTTACATGGCCTTTTGTGTGCCCCTCCATCTACGGCAGCGAACCTCCCGTGTCTACCAGGATCATCTGCATCTCTGCTGAGTCCTAACTTCCTTCGTCCCGCCTGTCCATAACCAGGGTGTCAGCTTAGCTCCTTTGCAGGGTCTTTGCCCTATGGAAAATATTCCTGCCGACTACTGGCTCATTCTTTGTTTAAGTGTTACTGACTTTTGCACGATTCCTTGTCCCGGCACCTTTCGGCGGACGTTTCCCCGGTCTGTTCCTCATGCCTTCAGCCTTCCTGCTGCGGCTGGATTCAGTCCTCTGCCGTCTCCACAGAAAACTCAATCCAACCGTAGCAGGTATTTTCATGTTTTTTCTAATCCTGACGCTTATGCAGCCTGCATCTGCGGTCTGTGGACGTCTCTCATCAGTTTTTGCGGATCATAGTCCACTCCCTTTGTAAGGATTGCGTAAAACACCCTGATCACTTTACATGCTATTGCCACAACCGACTGCATCTTCTTTAGCGGATTGTCCTTTCTGGTCCGGTAATACTCATGAATCTCCTTAAACTCCGCATTCTTCCCAATCAGTGATATGGCCGCTTCGTACAGCGTATATCTCAGCCGTTTCCGTCCTCGATAGCTGATCCGACTCTCGCCGTTATGCTTTCCGGAATCATTTGCCACGATTGCATATCCTGCCAGTTTCTGCAGCTGTTTGGGGCTGTCAAAACGTCCAATGTCACCCACCTCTGCAATGAATCCGCTGACCGTCACAAGCCCGATCCCCTTGATCTCCATGAGTTTATCAATATATGGGATCTCTTTCAGTTTTTCCGCTATGTTTTCCAGCAGCCCTTCTAACCTTGACGCATATACATCCATATCCTCCAGCAGGTTCCTCAGCTCCATCCTTGCCGCCTCCGGTGCTTCCCTGCTTCCGACGCTGTGCTCTGCAGCCGTTACCAGGGTCTTTGCCCTCTTCATTCCGGCGCCTCTCAGCTTCGCATCTCTCCAAATCCGGTTCACACCTTCCACTCCAAGTTTTATGATATCTTCCGGAAGCGGCGCCACCTTCAACACCATCCTCCCGCTGACCGCCTTCATATCCCCATAAACGTCTTTGTATTCAGGGAAATAGATGGAGAACCATCTGGCAAGCCTGTTCTTAAGCCTTGTGATCTCTTCCTGTGTCTGAAAGCGGAGGTTTGACAGGCTCCTGATCTCTGCATAAATGCCGGTGGGGATGTAAGGATAGGAAAAACGCCCTTCATTGACCAGCGCAGCGATCGTCTTGGGATCCTTACGGTCATTCTTGTTGGGGTTGTTGTCATCAAGCTCTTTTGATTTTTTTACATGATGGGGATTTACATGCACCGGCCTCATTCCGTTGTCCTGCAGGAACTTCCCTAAAGCAAACCAGTAGTGGCCGGTCGGCTCCATACCGGGAAGCACAACGTCTTTGCCGTGTTTTTCTGCCAGATCCTCCATCCATGCTTTGAACATCTGGAACCCTGCTTCTGTGTTGCTGAATTCCAGCGGCTTTTTAGAGTACTCATAGTTCCGCCAGTCAAAGGCTCTGGCATAATGGGCCTCACTGCCGACATCAATACCAACAATCAAAGTTTTTTCAGTTATGGATGCAATTTTTGCGTTTTGTGTGTTACAATTCATTTTAGATACCTCTCTGTTCAATAAGATTTTTACTAACCCTGCAAAGTCAGTAATCTTATTTTACTCTGAGGTATCTTTTTATCAACCACCTTCCTTGGAATTCCCTATATTTGAATTATACAGGAAGCTCCTTGCTGTTTCTGTATTTGTAAAAAAATTTTTTTACTATCGCCAGTATATCTCGATAAAACAAAAAAAGCAATGCTATTTACTAAAAAAATTTGACATTGTATAAAAAATTTTTTACTATATATTTAAATCACTCGTTCCAATTATATAGGAGAATATAAACACATGGATTATGATTTAAAACCTAAAGAATATGAAATCATGAAATTTATATGGGAAAATGCTGCGAAAGGCGTCGTTTTTGGCGATATCCATGCCTATGTCAACAGCCTTGGCAAAAAGGAGTCCCGCCAGAGAGTAAACTGCTTCATACAGTCACTGATTATGAAAGGGATACTGTCCGCTTCGGGAGAAGCCCGCCATAAGATATATGCACCTACAATCTCTAAGCAGGAGTATGATAGTATTCTTGCCAACAAATTATTGAAACAGCTATTCAGCGGCTCTCTCAAAACATTTGTAGCGGCCTTGTCTGGCGGTGAATCCCTCTCAGAAGAAACTGCTGAGGAATTGCGTAAAATATTAAAGGAAAGGAAGCCTCAAAAATGAATCTCATTTTTACCATGTCGATCAGCGGAAGCCTTGTATTTCTGCTTTATCTCCTTGCAAAACCTATCCAGAACCGCGTCCTGGCTATGAGGCAGCAGTATTTGCTTCTAAAAATTGTACTTTTATTCTTTCTAATTCCTTTTCAATGTTTACAAGCCGAGTACCGCGCTCTTTGTGATCTGTTGCTTAAAAGCGGCCGAACCATAGACGCTCTTGGCGCTAACTCTCTTATCTTTAAACCTGAAAATACTGTTTTTATTTCCATTGACGGGAAAATGCACTTTAAATACGCTGGTCTGCTGCTTGTGATTGCTGTCTTATGGCTTGGCTCTGTATCCATCTTTCTGTACCGCCAGATTAAAAAATATGGTTTTTGCCGCAAAACACTGTTATTCTTATCCGAAACTTTCGACACTGAAAAGGAGCAGATACTTACTGATAACAATAAGCGTCCGCAGATTCTCATATGTCCATTCATTAAAGCTCCTTTTACGATCGGCCTGATCAAACCGCTCATCATACTTCCAAAGGAAGGCAGTTCGGAGGATCGTTTCTTATATTTGTCACACGAACTTTGTCATATCAAAAATCATGATATTCTGTGGAAATGTATGGCTTTTGCAGCAATATTGATTCACTGGTACAACCCACTCGTCTATATTCTTTTTCGTGAGATCTGTTCCTTGGGTGAAAAGACCTGCGACGAACTGGTCATTGATACATTGAGCGAATCACAGAGACAACATTATGAACAACTGATCATCAGTGCCGCGCAGGAGCATACCGCCATAAACATACTATTCGCTGACACTTTTTCTTCCTACAGGAAACAGACAACTGCTCGGATCATGGCTCTGATAACCGAGCGCCCCCGCAGATCAGCACGTCAAAAAACGGTAATCGCCATTCTACTGGGGCTGTTTGTCTTGTCCATGCCGATATCCGTTCTGGCATATGAACCGCTTCACTTTTACGAAAGCAATATGCCATATACATCTAACGATTCCACCGTATGGTATACTTTTGGCGAAGATGCGCAAGATCCTTTCTATGTATTGGAGGATCATATTGACTTCAGCACATCTGACAATCTGCTCTTTGATGAATCCGGCAATATATATATTTTTGCGGAAAACGACGCGGCTGCGGCCGCTGTCTGCAACCATTCCTATATTGACGGCGTGCGCAGATACCATCAACCAAATGGCAGCGGCTGCACAGTATATGTATATACGGGAACATACTGCACTAAATGCGGTTATACTCTGACAGAAACACTTACCGGCCAGTATACCTACAACCCTTGCCCTCATTGATAAACGAAAGAAAACGTCACTCCTCTTTCATAAGCCACCGCAGCAGATCAAGCTGCCTGATCCTGTCATGAGAGGCCGGCGGCATATGATCCATGGTCAGCGTCGGACCGGACATCTTTTTCCGTTCGCTTTGCAGTACGCCCTGTTTTTCCGCGTCCTGTAGATTTGATCTGCCAGCACTCTTTCGGCATATCTTCCTGTGCGCTTTCCGACTTCTTTTTATATCGGTTGAATTCGTTAAAGAAGAGGCCCATTACATCTTCACCATCCCAATAATCAGAATTGACACATCATCCTTTAATGATTATGACAAAGTGCTGAGAATAGAGTTTTTCATCAGTGTAAAATCCATCTCTTTTACAAGGATGTCACCGTATCTCTTACCGATAAGTGCACAGGCAGTAAAGATCATTCGATGATACAGATTCTTAATACCAAAGTCGATGTGCAAACAGTCATTGATTTTCTTTGTCAGATTATAAATACGCTGTTTATCTATTACATTTTTTGTAAACAGAGACAAGCAATATGCTTTATATTGCAGTGTCGGAGCAGCGTCAGATTTTTGCGGGGAAATATCTTCTGCCTCTGATTTTGCTTCCACTTTGCTTCATCACGGACTTGATCCTCGGTTTTATATGATACTTTTGCCATAATATCGCGTCCTCCAATATAGATTTGTCGTAGAAATTTTATTCCCAACTCTGTTTTCCAACGAACCACTTCAAATGAAAAGCTTCATCCTCAAATGTCATTGCAAACGGCTCAGCCAAGAACTCCTTTATCGTCCGCAGTACCGTGTTATAATCATCGGTCTTTTCTGCAACCGTGGTTTCCAGCGAATATGTGTTCACGGTCGGTGGGTCAAAATCCGCAAGCTGCGTTGGGATTTTTCGTTTTTCCTGCTTCGGAACGATTACATCACCGACGCCAAAGTCAATGCCGAACGGTGTGCTGGTATTTTTAATACGGGCAATCATAGACGCGCCAGCACGGACGCAGCCAAATCAGACACCCAGCAGCACCTCCATCACATTCATTACTTTTGTATATATCTTCATATTTTTTGCATACCGTGAAAGATTTGCGAGATTTTTTCGGTCATGTGCCGTGTAGGCATTCAGTGCCTTATTGAAAGTTTCATTAGTATGCATTTATTGTAACACTGAAAGATCTCTCTTGGAATAGCTAAATACAAACACTTTTTGATCCTTTTTATAAAATATATTTTACAAAAATATTTTCACCATCTGCAACTTTCCACCGCCGTCACGGGTATTGATAACAGGAGCGGACGTCCGTCACGACCGCGCAAACGCTCCCAAAGGAGGGATATTATCGTATGAAAAAGAAAAACAGCCACGTAAAAATTCTGCCGCTGCTACTCGTGGGTACACTGCTGCTGGCAAGCTGCGGCGGTCGTTCCGCAGACGGCGCTCCGGCTGTGGATGCCGGCCAGACGGCACAGAATACCGAGCAGGAAGCCAATACAGCCGCCGCGGTTTCACAGACGCAGCCCGGGACAGCCCAGTCATCCGAATCCCGTTCCGTCACCGTAAACAGCAGCGAGACGGTATCGGTAGTGCCTGACATGGCGGAAGTCGTATACAGCGTCCGCACCGAGAGCGGCACGGCGGCAGACTGCCAGCAGCAGAACGCGGCGTCCGTGACACAGGTGACGGAACTGCTAAAAAGCCTCGGCGTAGCGGAAAAATCGATCCAGACCTCTGACTTCTCCATGCGGCCGGTGTACAACTACAGCGGCAACACCGCCAGAATCACGGGGTATGAGGCCGAGACTGCCCTGACGGTATCGGACTTAAAGATCGAAGGGCTGGGCGACATCCTGTCTCAATCGGTCGCCTCCGGCATTAACACGGTACAGTCCATCACCTATCAGGCCAGCAATTATGACCAGAGTTATCAGGAAGCCCTGACCGAGGCCGTGGATATGGCCCGGCAGAAAGCGGAAGTGCTGGCGGCAGCCTCCGGTGCGAAAGTCGTGAGAGTCCTGACCATTCAGGAAACCAGCGGCTACACACAGGCACGCTATGAGGATTCCGCCGGCGTCAATGCCTTAAACGCCCGCAAGGAAATGGCTTTGTTCGATACGGCGGAAGACATGGCGCAGATCATGCCCGGCGAGATTGCCGTGAAAGCTTCCGTGACGGCAGAGTACGAACTGACAGACTAAAGAGGCAAGACGAAGAAAATGCCGCCCCGCATTGTGCGGAACGGCATTCGCTTAATTATCATAGTGCCTGCGGCAGGATACAATAATGATACTGTCGCACTTCTCATAATAGACAATCCTGTTTGTCTCATCGATCCGTCTGCTCCACATACCGCTTAAATTTTCCCGCAGCGGTTCCGGTTTCCCTATGCCCTCATAAGGATTTCTCTGAATATCTTTTATTAGTGCATTTATGCGCCTTATTGTTTTCCTGTCCTGTCCCTGCCAATAAAGATAATCCTCCCAAGCCTCATCCTCCCACACTAGCCGCATCAGTCCACCTCGATTAATTCATGTTCTGCCAAATGCGCTTTCCCCTCGTCTATCTCACGCTTTTTTCTCTCCAGATAACGGATATTTCCCTCAGAATAAAACGGGTCGATTGAAACCTCAAACGGTATACGTTTTTCTCTGCCAACCTTTTTTGCAAATATTGTAAATGCGGCACTCATGGAAAGCCCTAATTCGGAACATGCCTGTTCCATACTTTTTTTCACATCCGCATCCAGTTTAAAATTAACATTAACTGCCTGTGCCATATCAACACTCCCTTTCTGTCTTTATTATACGCAATAGAACGAGAAAAAATCAAGAAGTTTTCTTTATATTTTCTTCGATTCTAACGTATAAACAGGGGGATGCCGCCCCGCATTGTGCGGAACGGCATTTCTTTATCTCTTTTCATATATTGCTTTTATGGATATTCCCTCCTCCGGTATCGGCAGTTCTATCGTTTCCTCCTGAATTGTCCTTGTCTGCCGGGAATCTTTGACTTCCCACGCAGCAAAACGATACCCTTCCTTGGGAGACGCCGTCAATGTAACCGGATAGTCCGTATAATATTCTCCGCTCCATTTTCCGTTTTCGTCAAAAGGCGGCTCGATGGTATTCAGCATCACCTTGCCCGCATCCGTATCATTCACTTCCACTTCTACGGAGGCAAGGGATCCCGTCAGGCCAAATTCATCCTTGAGATATTGCACAATATAAGGTCGGCGGCAGTCCAGAAAATTCTGCACATCCGCCACCGCATCCAGAAATACGGCAGTATCCTCCGTTCCCCAGAAACGTTTCAGATGCACCTGCATCGGCTCGGTCATCAGTTCCGTATATTCCCGCACAATGGCATCTACACGCTCTTTTGTAAAAGCTGTATTGGCCAGATCCATAAAGGTAATCACAAACTGTTTTTGAAAATCGGGATTTTGGCATAAATTATTAAAAACCGCTGAATGTTCTATCCCGGATCTTGCAGATGCTATCGTATTTGCTTCGATCAGGCCGGAAGACAAAGCGCCGGAATTGACATCAAACAACATCCATCTCCATTTTCCGTCGCCATATATACTATCTTCATCCTTTTCCCGAACGCGCCACAATCCCTCATTTCCACTCGGCCAGTCATTACATCGTCCTATATATATTTCCGAGGCGTAGTAATCAATATAACTCTGCATATCTATCAGCTCACAGGCATATTGATAATTGCCCTCGTCTTTCATATCAGCATCCACCATATATTTCATGATCTGCTCTTCGTAGATTTCATTGTCTTCCTCGTTTCCCTCTGCGAGCTCCGCAGATTTAATCATGATAACATTGTTCTTTTTCACATGATAATAATAACCCAGATACGCATCATCAAATTTTTCAGTGATCCAGTATACGCCCCAATACTCGCCGTCCAAAAACATGGCGCAGGGAATATAATGCATCGTGGCAAAGGCTCTGCCTTCTGTCAGCCGGGCCATCAGCATATCTTTGATTTTGGATACCTTGTCATCCCCTCCCGCAAACAGGGTAATGGTATCTGCCATGTAACCGCTGCCAAAGAGATCCAGATAAAATCTTCCTTCCCCGTCATATATGTCTCTGGCATATAGATTCATGCTTCTCGGCACATTGCCCCGGGAACCGCCGCCCTGTATCCGGATGCCGCAGCTTTTACTTTGAATCAGCTGCCTGTCTGCATCAAACAGCTGGACCTCGGCGCTGCGCTCCCATTCCATGCCCCTTTGATGATAATTGGCATTCCACCACCACCAATATTCATCCAAACCTGCCAAACGCTCTGTTTCCTGATAAATTTTGCCCAATACATATATTCCCGTTTCATCATCAAATAAACAATCGGGATCTGTTACGATGGACATCACATAGAGATCGTCATAACCTATTTTATGGTCAAAACCCACAAAATAATTTTCTGTTTTGATCTCGCTGAAATTCCCATCCGCATCCCTGTATGCAGCCCTGACGACCGTACACTTATCGACCGGATAATCCGGAACGGCATACTGTGGATCACTCATGCTGTAACGCGCTATATTTTCTGTCAAAAAACCGGCGGACACATCTGTCCGCATGGAATATACATTTTCATTCTCCGTCGCATCGGCGATCAAAATCGGCTCGGTATACTTTATTGCATTTTCATCCGGTTCCGAACCGTCTAAAGTATAATAAATCTCCGTTCCCGGAGGTGCATAGATTTTCAGGGTAAACGGCTGCTCATAGAAGCCTGATTCTCTGGAAAACGTCAACTCAGTCACGGCATACTTGTCGCCGACCAAAAACATAATGCCCAAACTTCCGCAGATAGCCGCCAGGATGAATAAGACTTTTCGACGGCTTATCATCCTGCTTTTTCTCCCGATTCCACAACACAATTTACCGACTGCACGCCCGGAACCGCCGCCAGTTCATCTATAAAAGAAACGTCCAATTCTCCTTTTGTCTTGATCTCCATAATGATTTCCTGATAAGAATCTCTTCTGTTGACTGTCCGAAGCTGCTGGCTGACAACATGGGCGCGCAGCTTCTTTTGAAACTCTTCCTGATCAATCCCGGCCTCTGTACCCGTCACCACCAGCAGATAGCGGTTCCATATCCCCGGCACCCTGCTGGAAATAATCAATACGGCCGCGATGAACAATACCGAGGTAAATGTCATCCGGTAATTCTGCGAACTGACGCACAAGCCTTCCGCCATCGCCCAAAAGATAAACATGGTGTCCCTGCCGTCTTTGACAGCCGTCCGAAAACGAACAATAGACAAGGCGCCTACCATACCGAGTGACACCGCAATATTGCTGCTGATTGTCATCATAACAATCACCGTCACCAACAACATAATAACCAGCGACCAGTTAAATTTTCTGTTATATACGATTTTTTCTGATGTAATATAATAAGTAAAATAGATTACCATTCCTGCCAGAAGCCCGCACAGCAGCATGGCAAAAGTTCTTTTCACTCCATAAGCGGTACTGTTTGTATAAAAATAACTTAAAATTTCCTCTTTTGACATTCGTTTTCCTCCTCTGCTACCGCATAAAATCATAATATCTCTGCCGCCCGGCACAATATTTGCTGTAAGATTCCTGTGTCAACTGAAATTGTCCGAGCACATCGGAGATAAAACCTGTCATCTTTTCATTATACTTAACTTCCAGTATTGCCTGTTCCTGCAGAACCGGCGTGAAAATAATATCCGGTGCAAAGATATCCATATTGGACTCAGACGCCCGCACGTTTCTGTCCAGAGTGATTCTTGTATCATATAGCGGATACTGCCAGGCTGTCCTGTCGTATTCTATCTGCGCCGCGGGCCGATAACAGTGCAGCGATATAGCCGCATATAAATCGACACTGAAAGGAACTTCTCTAAAATACTTTTTTAACACACTCGTTTCGCCGAGGGATAATCTATGCGCATCGCCGCTATCTACAATAAAACTTTCCTTATTCTGTAACTCCCCGAATTTCTGTTTGACTTCCAGCTTGCACAGAGAACAATCTTGATTATAGATTCGAAGCCGGATCTTTTTTCTCCGCTCTATACCGGCGATTTTGTCCCAGTAATCCGTATTATCCACCGTATCAAAATAAAGACTCCTTACTGTGTACGCACTGTGCATACCGTGTGAGTCTCTTACAAGCAGACGATCTAACGTCTGTTCTATGGCATACGCTGTCTGTAATGATACAATATACTTTATTTCTCTTCTCAGTGCCATCGTTCTCTGTAACAGACCCTTTTTGTGCTGTAAACTACGCCTGGGAAATTATAACATAAATAATATGTCTTTTCAACAAATATGTCATGTATGATTATGCTATTCCCGCCGGTTTGTCTATTAAAATATGTTATAAACTTTTGTAACTATTTGCCATGCACGACCAATATGGCAAATCGGATGCTTGAAATATCAGGAAAGGACGGAAACAGATTGGAAGAGTTTGTAAGAAACCGTATTACGCAGCTGCGCTTAAACAAAGGGGTGTCCGAATATCAAATGAGTTATGCACTCGGCCATAGCCGGGGATATATCTACAACATTTCTTCCGGCAAAGCACTGCCTTCCATGTCAGAATTCTTCTCTATCTGTGACTACTTCGGCATCAGCCCGAAAGCTTTCTTTGATATACAGCAGGAAAATCCGGTGCTGATGGACAAAGTGACAGACGAAATCAAGACGCTTTCCGATGATGATATTATTCTGCTGTTTACATTGATCCGCCGCCTGAACCATCATCCGGAAATCACTCGTTAAGACAGGAAATGCCGCCCCGCATTGTGCGGAACGGCATTTCTTTATCTTCTCTGATTTTCCCTGTCCGAAGTTACTCCCGGTTCTCAATTACAGCCTCTTCAGCAGTTCCTCTCTCTGCGCCTCATAACCCGGCTTGCCGAGAAGCGCGAACATGTTCTTCTTGTAGCTCTCCACACCCGGCTGGTTGAACGGGTTCACACCCAGCAGATAACCGCTGACGCCGCAGGCAAACTCGAAGAAGTAGAAGAGCTGGCCGAGGTAGAACTCGCTCACCTCGGGCACTTTTACCATCAGGTTCGGCACCTGCCCGTCGGTGTGCGCGAGAATCGTTCCGTTCATCGCGCTCTTGTTGACAAAATCCACGCTCTTGCCTGCCAGATAGTTCAAGCCGTCCAGATCCACCGGCTCCTCGCCAATGATAATCTCCTCGCGGCTCTTCTCGATGTTGATAACCGTCTCGAACAGATTCCTCGAGCCGTCCTGAATAAACTGTCCCATGGAGTGCAGATCGGTCGTCAGATCTACACTGGCCGGGAAGATACCTTTCTGATCCTTGCCCTCGGACTCGCCGTAGAGCTGCTTCCACCACTCGGAGACATAGTGCACGCTCGGCTCATAGTTGGCCAGAATCTCTATGTTCTTGCCTTTTCTCAGCAGGATATTGCGCAGCGCCGCGTACTGCAGCGCGTCATTTTCCTCGAAAGGAGCTTCCAGCGCTCTCTTACGTCCGTCCGCGGCACCCTCCATCAGCTTGTCGATGTCCGCGCCGGACACCGCAATCGGCAAAAGCCCTACGGCCGTCAGCACGGAGAAACGGCCGCCCACGTCATCGGGAACGACAAAACTCTCATAGCCCTCCTCGGTCGCCAGATTCTTCAAAGATCCTCTCGCCTTGTCGGTGGTCGCATAGATTCTCTCCGCCGCGCCTTTTTTGCCGTACTTCTTCTCCGCCATCTCCTTGAAGACACGGAACGCAATAGCCGGTTCGGTAGTCGTGCCGGACTTGGAGATCATGTTGATGGAAAAATCTCTGTCGCCGACCACGTCAATCAGATGTTTGATATAGGTAGAACTGATCGAGTTTCCCACGAAATAAATCTCCGGCGTCTTTCTGACGGATTTGTCCACAACATTATAGAAACTGTGGCGCAGGAATTCAACCGCCGCCCTCGCGCCGAGATAGGAACCGCCGATACCGATCACCAGCAGCACTTCCGAATCGCTCTGGATCTTCGCCGCCGCTTTCTTAATCCTGGCAAACTCTTCCTTGTCATAATTAACCGGCAGATCAATCCAGCCCAGAAAGTCATTGCCTGCTCCCGTCTTTCCCACAAGCACTTCTTTCGCGTCCAGCGCCAGCTTTTTCATGGATTCCACTTCATTGTCCCTGACGAAAGAAGCCGCCTTGGAATAATCAAACGTAACTTTGCTCATCTTTATCCTCTCTCCTTTTCTATCAGGCATCGCTTCCGTGCCCGTTATCGACTGCTGTCACTGATAAGTGTAGCATTGCGCACAGGGTTTTTCAAGACATTTTCCCGTTCGCCGCATCCTCAATCAGATCGATGATCTTGCCGATGGCGTCGCGCTGACTGCTCTTGCTCATCGCGCTGACATAGGCGTCCCTGCTGCCGTACAGCTCCCTGATCTTCTCAAGGAACAGTTTGTTCGTCAGATCATCCTCGTCGATCACGATGCTGAAACCCTGCTCCTCAAAGGATCTTGCGTTCAGAATCTGATCGCCTCTGCTGCTGCCCGCCGGAAGCGGGATCAGGATATTGGGTTTTCTGAGTGTCAATATCTCGCTGATCGCGTTGGCGCCCGCCCGGGAAATCACAATATCCGCCATCGCGAAAAGATCTTTCATCTCCGACGTAATATACTCGAATTGTTTATATCCCGGCGTGGTGAGCAGAAGATTATCCACCTTATCTTTGCCACACAGGTGTACTACCTGAAAATCTTTCAAAAGTTCCGGCAGCACGTCCCTGACCGCCTGATTGACCGCGGCCGACCCCTGACTGCCGCCCACCACCATGATGACCGGCTTGGAAACATCAAAACCGCATAGCCGATAACCTGCCTCGGCGTTCCCTGTCGTGAGTTCCTCCCTGATCGGAGAGCCGGTCAGCACCGCCTTGTTGGCCGGCAGCATATTGAAAGTCTCGGGAAAGTTACAGCACACTTTCTTCGCGACCGGTATGCAGAGCTTATTCGCCAGCCCCGGCGTCATATCGGATTCGTGTATGATACACGGGATCCTGAGAGACGCGGCCGCGCGTACTACGGGAACGCTGACAAAACCGCCCTTGGAGAACACCACATCCGGTCTGATTTCTTTCAAATATTTTCTCGCCTCGTGCATCCCCTTGAGGACGCGGAAAGGGTCGGAAAAATTCTTCGGATCAAAATACCTTCGGAACTTTCCGGTAGAGATACCATAATAGGGAATGTCATAGTCCTCTATCAGCTTCTTCTCGATCCCGTCATAGGATCCCATATATGCGATCTCATACTGCAGCTCCCTGAGTCTCGGGAGCAGCGCCATATTCGGCGTCACATGTCCGGCAGTCCCGCCGCCGGTCAACACGATCTTCTTACCCATGATGAAAGAAACCTCCTCACCGAAAATCTTCCGATATGAATTGTATCATACTCTCACGCACGTTTCCATGTATTTTATGGACTAATTTGACGATCGCTTACAGCTTTCGTCTCCGAAATAATGCAATATAATGTAAGTATACACATTATTTTAAGCCTGCCGCACAGGAGGAAGAATTATGTTCGCAATCTTTTTTCAACACAAATTTTTCATGATCGCCATCCTGGCACTGCTGTCTGCCAGTATTATATGCCAGATCCTCATGGAGGTGATATACCGCCGCCTGATCTGGGAGACGGAGCATATGTCCGCCACCGCCGACAAATCTCTGCAGCAGCTGAAGCTCAAATTCACAGGCTGCCGCAAGATCAATGAAAAAGTAGCCAACGTGCCGATTTTTGTGGACAAGTATCTGAGCGGCATCCGGTTCGGCAAGGTTCCGCTCTCCCTCATTCAGCACCTGTCGGGACAGCTTGTGCTGCTCGCCGTTCTGGTGGCGGGCATCGGCGCCTGCCGGGGCATCATCAACAATGAAAATTTTTTCAGTATTGCGCCTTTTTATGTGGTCAGCTTTCTGGGCCTGTACTGCTATTTCGCAGTCTCCTCCCTGGTCGATGCCGCCGGCAAACGCAATACGCTGCGGATCAATCTGGTAGACTACCTGGAGAATCATCTGGCGAACCGCCTGGAACAGGCCGAGCAGGACATGCAGTCAATCAGCCACGGCCGAACAGCCTCCGCCGAAGCGCACGGCCCCGATCAGCCTGCCGACAAAAAAAGTTCCCCCGCTTTCTCCGAACCGGAGATGGAGGAACTGAAACTGCTGCTGCAGGAGCTGCTGACGTAAGATCCGCGCCGATCGCCGGTTTCCCCGGCAGCTTTCGTCACCCGCCGCCGTATATGCCGATGCTCGGCCCGACATAATATTCTTTCGGACTGTATCGGAACCAATCCAGATAGCCGATCCGATACTTCCACTCCCCGCCGTAAGAGATGCCCCGATAAAACTGCAGGCACGTGTAATTCTCCAGTTTCTGCTCGTACAGGCTCTTCAGGTCAGGGTACATGTCGCCGCCCTGAAAGAGCAGATAATCCTTTCGCTGGCTGAAATATCCCGTGGCATACTGCACATCCACAAAGTATTCTCCCTCTCCAAGGATATCCGGCGGACGCCTCATATCCTCTCCGATATCAATCACCTCATAGCGTTCCGGATCGATGGCCGGCGCGAAAGAAGTGCAGTAAATCACCGCGCCCTCCGGAATCTGCTCCTCGATATACCGCATCGCCTGCGCATAAGTCAGGTCATAGCGGTAACTGCCGCACGCCGTCAGGATATTGCACACCGCCATCAGCCCCACAAGCACCGGCAGTACAGCCTTACCGCCACGTCGCTCTCTCCTGCGCAGAACCGCCCTGAGCGCCGCCAGCCCGTATGCCATAAAGAGATAGGAAAACGGCAGCACGAGCGCCAGATTACGGCCGAGCATGATCTGATATCTCGACAGAAACAGAATCACAAAGACAGGCATCAGGAGAAACACGACCGCCTGTTTCCAATCTTTTCTGCGAAACAGACAGACCACTCCCACAAGAATCAGCACGCCGCCCACGATACCGTAACCGCTGAGCGCATACGCCTCCGTATATCCCAGAAGCGGCAGATTGTGCTCTATGCCGGGATGCCCCCACGCGTAATGGTTGAAATTGTACAGGTTATCCCCGACAAAAGTCTTGAAATGAAAGAACAGCGAATAATTGCACAGGCAGAACGCCAACGCCAGTATGATACAGTTGAGAAAGAACAAAAAATTATCCCGGTAGCTTTTCCAGAATCCCTTGCGCACATGCAGCGCCAGCCAAAAAAGCCCGAACAAAATCCCGTGGTACTTCGCGGCTGTGGCCAGTCCGATGCAGACAGCGAGAAGCGGATACCACAGATAGACTACCCTGTCCTCGCAGTTATCCTGCCAGATCACGCAGCCGAGAAACAGGATGACATTCGCCACGGCGTAAATCATCGTGTCCGGTCCCGTGTAGTACAAATAAGCGTAGCCGTACAGAGAAAAGACTGACAGCACAAATGCCATAAAACTTAAGCCGCGCTCTCCCGTCATCCTTTTCACGGAGAAATAAACGCACACATTGGAGAGGAGCGCCGTACCGCAGACGACATAGCGCGCCAGCATGGCAGTGTCCGCCACGGCCAGAAGTCTGCCGAGCAGCCGGACGCCCAGCACTGCGTAATAAAAAGTCAGATGCGGATAGCGGAAGAAGTCCAGCACATAGACATCGCCCACGTAAATATGCTGATTCAGCAGATTCCCGATCTGCTCCAGGGACATCTGCTCATCCACATTCGGGCACAACGGCAGTTCAAACTGCCAATGTCTGTAAAATACGAGAATCCCCGCTGCCAGCGTCGCCAGAATCGCCGCCGCCATGCCGGCCTTTTGCTTTATCTTCTTCATATACCGCGCTCCTATGCTTTCCAGTCATCAATATGATAACGCTTTGTGCAGATCGCGTCAAATACGATCCCCTGCTCCTCTATATACTTCTTATAGGCCGGAAGCTTCTCCTCCTGCGCCTCCAGCTCCGGGGAGACAAAACACAGCTTATATCCCAGCTCCCGCAATTCCCGCCAGCTGTCGCGGTCAAGCGGAATCCTCGTGAAGCAGTCCACCCAGACCCAATCGGCGCGCCCCGCCATATTGCGGAGAGTGTCTATACCCTCCAGCTCACTGAAGCGCAGTGCGATATCCCTGACGCCCATATCAGTGAGCAGCTTGATCATCGGAAAAGAAGAATCGAGAAAAAAATATTTCTCAATATGGTACTGTCCCATGTACTCCAGCACTTTGTGCTCGATCCGTTCACTCTTGATATTCAGGATCATTGTCCCATGATGATACGCTCTGCAGTAGTCCTCAAAATCCTCCCCCGCCTCAAAGGGATTGTGCGAAATATAAATCCTGCCGTTCAGATCATCCCGCAGATCCAGTTCCACGCCGTACTCGGCAGGCAGCGTCTTAAGTTCCTCCACCGTGTTGATTCTGTGCGCGATATATTCCATCTCCCCATCCTCCTGTCTGCCGCGGCACTTTTTATACATTGCCGTTTTTCCTGAGATTCACACTGAACATTATCGTTCTTTTGATAAATTTCCACTTGGCCTTAAGTCCGGTATTCCACTTGGACTCGCCATAGATCCGCTTTGGGAAGAGTACCGGGAACCTGACCACCTTAAGGCCTCTCCTGCGCGCCATGTACAGGGCGTAGAGATCCAGGGCAAAATCGTGCGGCGGGTTCTCCCAGGAATCATAGAATACTCTGGGAAAAAGATTCGGCTGTGCATTGATGTCATACAGTTTCGTCCGCAGATAGCACGTCTCGAACAGACTCATACCCATCGTGAAAAACACATCGAAAAGCGGCCGGCCCCTGCGGTTTCCCTTGACGAACACGAGGCCGTTCTCCCCCTCTATGACGGCAAGCGCTCTCAGGATATCCGCGGGATCGGTCTGCATATCCGCATGGGTCCAGCCGACATACTCGCCCCGGCATTCCTTAAGTCCCTGCAGGATGCCGTAGCCGTAGCCCTGATTGACCTCCACTTTCACGCTTTTCGCAAAGGGATAGGCCGGCAGCAGCTCGGAGAGTACCCGCGCGCTGTCGTCCGTAGAGCCATTGTCCACCAGAATAATCTCAATATCGTCCCGCTCTATGACCTCGCCGAAACGCGAAAGCATCAGCGGAATATTCTGTTCTTCATTATAACAGGGTACTACAACCGAAAGTTTCATCATTTCCTCCGTTCAATCCGTTTCTATCATCTCCGCCATCCGTGCAAACTGCGGCGCACTCGGCCGGTCAGGCCGAAAGAGCATCGCCCGCATGCCGGCTGTGTGCGCACCCTCCACATCCCTGGCCGGGCTGTCGCCGATACAGCAGACTTCCTCCGCCGGCAGTCCCAGCTTGTCCAGGCATAACCTGAAAATCTCCGGCGACGGCTTCTCCCTGCCCGCCTCCTCGCTGGTCACCAGTCCGGCGATATCTCCGGCTATCCCCAGCGCCTCGATCTTGCGATGCTGAATCTGCGCCGTCAGATCCGTACAGATCATCACCCGTACGCCGCGCTCACGCATCCGGTCGAGAAATTCCCGCGCGCCGTCATTGAGCCTCATCCTGTGCAGGATTGTCCCCCAGTATAGCTCGTACAGTTTCAGACTCATCGGCACGGGATTCACACCCAGATTCTCAAGCGTCTTCTGAAAATACAACATTCTGTTGTGCGATGCGGCCACATCTCCCAAACGACGCTTCGTCTCCCGCCTGCCTGCCGCAAATGCCTCCTCATACCGCTGCGCCGTGACAGGCAGCTGTCCGCAGAGATATTCCCGCACGAGCCGCCGCGCTTCCTCATCCAACGGCGCAAAAGCATACAAGGTATCATCCAGATCGATTATCACCGCTCTTATCATGTCCCTAATCCCTCTTCATGATCTCACCGATCACCATCAGCAGGATCACCTGCACCAGACCGTTGGTGCCGTCCTCCCAGACAATCCGCCCGCCGGTCAGATCTTCCATCTGCGGAATCGCCGCGCGGGCAATCTTCTCCCAGATATTCCCGCCGATCTTCTTCAAATCCGTCCCGTCAAATACCATTCTCTGATGCAGCAGATCCCTGTCATAGACGAGATTGCCGCTTATGCCCTGCTCCTGCAAAAGGCCCAGCATAGGCTCAATATTGATGCCGACATCCATCAAAAATTCCACACCAAGAATGACCCGGCCGCCCTCGTCCGGCTCCGTACGGCCATCCGGCCGCGCGGTGTCAAAATAGCGGATCACCAGGTCGGCGTACTGCTTCTGGGGATAAATATACTTCTCCGCGTCGCCCCGCCGTCTCTCTATCTGCGCCGCCGCCTCCCTGACCGTATGTCCCCGGTCGCCCTGATCTCTCGCCAGTTTCCAGCGGCGTCTCAGCTCCTCATCCGTGTCCAGATAGATTTTCAGATCCAGCACCTGCCGCATCTGCGGGAGATAGAGTGAATGCAGCCCGCACATGACGATGTACGGCTTCGGCGCAACCCGTCTCTTTCCGGTAAACGTCCCTGTCCCGTGATCGTAGTCCGCCCTCTTCACCGCATTGTTGCCGCGCAGGATGCGCAGATCCTCCGCCTGCCTGTACAGATAGTTGGCGAGCGGATTTAAGTGCGTCATATCGTTCCAGTTCGCGTCATTCCGCTCCCATCTGTGATCGCCGTCGCCCTCAATATTCAGAATACTGTCCTCGGAGAGCAGCTCGTCCAGCATGACGAGCAGTCTGCTCTTACCCGCTCCGCTGTCCCCCGCAATACCGATGGTAAAAGGACGGCTGCGCCTGCGGTAGTAGGAATTGCTGTTCACGCCATACAGATACATAAAAACGACCAGAATCATAAAGACGCCAACCATCAGTGTAAACACAATATTTTTAGCGCCCTCGTTTATATACTTCAATCCGTCCAGATTCCTGCCCAGAAACGACAGATCCGTAAACCGCGTCACATGAAAACAGATATAGTACAGAAGATACAGCAGATTGAAAACGCCGTAGACTAAAACCATCTTGCTCCTGCTGACCGACAGCCCTGCCAGATACAGCATGATAAAAGGCACCACCCAGATATACCACCCTGGCATGGCCGGTACGAACGCGAGAAATACCGAGAAGAGAAGACCTGTCATACTGATCAGCAGATCTCTGTTCATCTGGTTGATATGGAACGCCTGAAAATAAACCAAAAGCAGTACCAGCACACACAGAAGCAGGTGCGCGCTTCCGTATTCGACATAGACGTCGCCAATCACGCTCTGCTCTTTATTGAAGAGCACCATATTCATAAAACCGCTCCCCCAGAAAGGCGAGACAATGATCGCCGTAAACAAAATCGGCAGACCGGTCAAAACCACCGCTTTCTTTCTCCCCTTTTTCTTATAGAGATACAGGAAAAACAGCGGCAGCACCACCGCAATGTGAAATTTGGACGCCAGGGAGAGGGCAAGAAACGCCACAAACTTTCCGTCGTTGCGCCTTGCCTGCTCCGCGGATACACCCGTTTCTGTCAGATAGTAGATCGCGCCCACCAGAAATACCGTCGGGATGATATCGAGCTGCCCGTGCATGTAGGTGGCGTACAGTACAATCGGAGACAGAAAGTACAGCGCAAGAATATATTTTCGCCGCGATTTCGAAATGCGCATCAGATAATACAGTCCCAGAAGATCCATCAGCAAGAGCGGCAGCTTGAAAAGCAGATTGCGCGCAAAGACAGAGAGCCCCGCGCCCGCCCTCACGAGAACTCCCCCGATACACTCGACGAACAGCATCACCGGCGGATAGGGGAATGAGGACAACAGCTGATTGTCATAGTAATACTGGTAGGGATTTTTCCCGTCCAGAAAACACTGTACGAAAGGGATGAACATCAGATCCTGATAATCCGACGAGAACAGTCCCATCAGGAGCAGCTTGAACAGAACTGTCCCCGCGACGATTGCCGTCAGCATCTTATAATAATTTTTTTCCCAGTCCAATATGCGCAGCCTGCCTAACATAAAATCACAGATCCCTGTTCCTTTTTCTCTCATTCTATCATACCCGAATACACTTTGCCATGTTTGAAATTTGTCCGTCAAAGTCATCAGGGTTGTCTTTACTCCGCATAATATGCCAGAATATCCTCCCGCACAATCCGGTCGGATAAGGCGCGCATCCGTTCCAGGCGTTCCTCGTAATTGTCTTCCGTCAGCCGCTCTTCGCCCCTTACCAGCTTGTCGCAGACCTCATAATTGATATCTTTGGAGAAATGAATCATATCCATGTAGTTATCCAGATTCGTGATCACGTCCTCATCGTCCTGATAGAAGTAGATCTCTACATTGTCATAGGCGAGCAGGGCGCCGACAGCCTGCTTCTCATTGTAGATCACGGCGTCGCGCTCTCCGCTCCGGCAGGCATTGTCCCACCAGAGCATGGAATAAGGCGAGAAGAAAAATTTGAACGTCGTCTCGGGATGCGCCTCGACCTGCGCCGTGAGCAGCGCGATATTGCCGGCAAGCTCGGCGGCGTTTGCCGTCTCCGGCTGCATCTGTTTCACGTCGGGAAGTCTGGTGTACATGCCCATCGCCAGATCCTGACCGAAATATTTCCACTGCGCCCAATTGTAAGAGTTCCCCTCGTCATACTCCCCGATGAAAGAATAGGCGAGCATATACGGAATCTTTTCCAACAGCACGCCCTTGTTGAGCCAATAGGGATAATCGTTCAAAAAGCGTCGGTCATACAGATACATCGGGCACTTTGTCAGCTCATAGGTCGGCTCCGTGCTCGCTGACAGGGAGGAGGGGTCAATATTATAGAATACATATCGCAGTTCATGCGTTGCGTAAGCCTGATCCAGAAGATAGCAGAGATCGGCGGTAGCGCCGTAGGAGCGGATTGCCTTGATGGCGGTGCAGTCAAACCCCTCGTCAAACCAGTGGTTATTGTAGTTCTCACAGACCGATGAGCCGACGATCAGTGCGTCATAGTCGAAATTGCGCAGTGTGCCGACACACTGGTACTCTTTGTCGGTCAATATCGCTTTCAGGCCCGGCAGCGGCGCATGATACTGATAGAACGGATCGAAGAGCACCACAACGCCGATAACGACAATAAGCAGCGCGGCTGTCCGCACGGCGAATTGCCGCAGAAATTTTATGTTTTGATCGCACACCGCAGATTCTTTTTGCTTCCTGTCCATCACTTATACCGCTCCTGTTTCCCGTAAAGTATAATACACAGCCCTAAAAATTAAAATACAAAAACGTGCTCACTTCCGACATCGACACGATACACCACACAAACAAAATACAGATCACCCAACAGCGGCCGGACGTCAGCTCTCCGCGCATACTTCTCTCGTAAGCGGTGGGACAAAAGACCAGAAAAAATGCCAATGCAAACAGCAGCAGCATGACAGCCAGATAAAAATATGACATCATACCGGGGGCCGCCAGTTCCAGCGCCTGTTTACAGATATAAACTTCCGACAGGTCGAGGCGGGCGGCAATCTCATAAATTTTGCCTGTCCAGTTCCCCGCGAAAAGATTCTTAAAGAGCTGCATGGCGCCCATCATGCTTTCGCTTCTGAAAAAGAAGAGCGAGAGATTGAACAGCGAGAAAGTAAAAATCCAGCCCAGCCACGCGGGAATGTGAAAACGGGACGGCCTCTTTTCCTCCCGTCCCCGGATACCGACGACACCCAGATTGTCCCAGACCACCAGAAGCCCCTGCATCGCGCCCCACGCCACATAAGTCCAGGCCGCGCCGTGCCACAGGCCGCTTAAGAGGAAGATGACAAACGTGTTGACTAACATCCGCACGCGCCCTCTCCTGCTGCCGCCCAGCGGAATATACACATAGGTGACAAAAAAGCGGGAGAGCGTAATGTGCCATCTCTGCCAGAACTCCTTAATGCTGCAGGCACGGTAAGGCGCATTGAAGTTCACGGGCAGCTCAATATTGAACATCCTGCCCAGTCCTATCGCCATATCGGAGTAACCGCTGAAATCAAAGTACAGTTCAAAGGTATAGGCCAGAATCACGGCGATCGTGGAGAGCGTGTCCAGAGAAAAAGTCTGCGCAAAACCATAATTTGCCATCAGCGCAAAAGTGTCCGCCAGAAGCACCTTTTTCGACAGTCCCAGCACAAACAGATAGATGCCTCTGGAAAAAGAAGCCGCTTCAAATCTTCTCCTGGAAATATCCTCAAACTGCGGAATCATCTCTTTATAGAGAACAATCGGCCCGGCAATCAGCTGGGGGAAAAAGGTGACAAACGTGACATAGTTGATCAGAGAATAATGTTCGCACCGCCCCAGGCATCTGTCGATGATAAACGACAGCTGCTGAAACGTGAAGAAACTGATTCCCAGAGGCAGCAGAACATGCCGAAGCGTAAAGTCTGTATGGAACGCAAGATTGATATTTTCGATAAAAAAGTCATAATACTTAAAATAAAACAGGATGCCGAGATTCAGGACAAGGCCCGCCAAAAGCCCGACACGCCGCCACAGCGCCGTATGAAGATGAAAAGTGCGCGGACCCGCATCCGCAGCAGCTTCATCGGCGGGCTCTGTGTGTGAATCTTCCGCGGGAATAAGGGTCAGCAGGAAGCTCAGCAGATAATTCAGGCCGATGCTGGCCAATATGACCGCCAGATAGCGGACGTTGAAATAGGCATAGAACCACAGCGACATGCCTGCCAGAAAGACGTTGGCAGCCTTATATTTTCCTCTGTAATTCAATCCGTACCAGCCGATCAGCACAAGCGGCAGAAACAGAAAGATAAAAATGTATGAGTTGAACAGCATCTTTCGCGGAAACTTCCTTTCGCATACATATTTTTCTAAAAAAGGCAAAAACTATAACGAAATCTATTATACCAAATAACGCCGCAATTAACAATTGCGGCAAATATGTGAAAACGGAGGGCACGGACTTATGACGGCTGATAAATTATGGCGGCTCGGATCAGGACGGATCAAAAAGGGCGCGGCGCTCATCCTGATCGGCGCGATGCTGTTGACAGGCTGCGGCGACGAGCTGCCGGAGGATGAACTTGTAGAGAGCGGACAGGCGTTCGAGATGCGGAAGCTCTCCGGCGACCTGCAGGCGAGCAGCTTCCCTTTTCCGCAAAAAAGCAGCTTCCTCACATTGACGGAACTGAAAGACGCTGTCAAAGAACTGCTGGGAGAACAGTATTGGCCGGATGTCAGCCTGTCCAAAGAAGAACTGGCGCAGATCACGGGCATCACGGACGACATGTATGTGGATTTTCTGGCGGAGCGGCAGGGAATGGATTCCCATATCGACACCATGATTATTATCCATGCCAGGGAGGCCTGCGTAGGAGATGTAGAGGCGGCGCTGGAGCGGTACCGCGCCTCCGTCATCGAGCAAAACCGGCGCTATCCGCAGAATCTGTGCAAGGCAGAGGCCTCCCGCATGGAGACGATCGACGACTACGTCTGTTTTGTACAGCTGGGGGCGGACACTACGGTCGTGGCGGATCAGGGCGACGAAAAAATGATTGCCTACTGTCAGGAAGAGAACGAAAGGGCTCTGTATGTTCTGGAAAAAGGAATCCTGGAATAGCAATATGCCTCAAAATATGCTACACTATATCTGTTCCTGCGGATCTCGCAGGCGGTCATCTATTGTGTGGACTATTTGAGAGGTTACATATCATGCAGGATTTTATCAGAATATCCAGATACGCCGGTATGCGCAATGACCTGGCGCAGGCGGGCGGCGGAAACACTTCCGTCAAGCTTGACGAAGATGTCATGCTCGTCAAAAGTTCGGGATTTCAGCTGGCGGATGTGAACGAACAGACCGGCTATTCCAGAGTAAATTACCGAACCATCACCGACTATTTCAGGGACCATGTGGGAACGCATAGCGAGGACGTCCTGACCGAAGAGAACGGCAAGGCGCTTCTCGCCAAGGCACAGATCGATGGCGGACGCGCCTCTATCGAGACATTCCTGCATGCCGTCACGGGAAAATATACGCTGCATTCGCATCCGACCCTGGTGAATATCCTGACCGCCAGAGAGGGCGGCATGGACATTCTGCACAGCCTTTTTCCACAGGCGGTGTTCGTCCCTTACCGCAAGCCGGGCGCGGCGCTGGCGGAGACTTATTATAAATTGTACAGAGAACAGCAGGCGCAGGGCGCGGACGGCCAGGTCGTCTTCCTGGCAAATCACGGACTGGTGGTGAGCGGCGGCGACGGCGGCGAAGTGATCGCGCGGACAGAAGACGTTCTGCAGAAGATCGCGGCGTATCTTAAGATCGACGACCGCGCTTACCGTGAGGCGACAAAGCTTTGGCAGACGCTCGGTCAGATCGACGCGCTGGCCGGCAATATCGTCTACCTCTCGGAAAACCGCTATCTGTCGCGGGAATATGCGGGTGAACCGCTGGCGGAGCCGGGGGTGTGGGAGCATACTTTCTGCCCGGACTGCGTGGTCTATGCGAACAAGAAGCTGCTGCGGCTCGAAAAAGAATATAAGGCGGCGGATATAACGGATTTTATGGAGCGGTACGGCGAGCCCGCGCTGATCTATCACGAGGGCAGTTTCTATATTCTGGCGGAGAGCGTGCGCAAGGCGCAGGAGATTGAGAATGTGATGAGTTTCGCGGCAAGAGTACAGCGCGGAAACCTCGGACAGAAAATAAACTGTCTGAGCGAAGCGCAGGCGGACGAACTGCTAAACTGGGACGCGGAGAAGTTTCGCAGGCAGAAAGGATAGAACGGATATGAACGTAATCATTCCCATGACAGGCTACGGCTCCCGCTTTGTGGCGGCCGGCTATCAGGAACTGAAACCTTTTATCCGAATCATGGATAAGCCAATCATAGAGTGGATCGTGACCGGCATGTATCCCGCGGACGTGCAGTTCATCTTCGTCTGCCGCGGCGAACATCTGCGCCGGGATCCGTCCATGCGAAAGCGTCTGCTGCAGCTTGCGCCCAAAACGACGGTGGTATCGATCGAAGACTGGGTGAAAAAGGGCCCCGTCTATGACGTTCTGCGCGCCTGCAAGATGCTGCGCGGACAGGAAAATACGGGCGGTATTGACTTTTCGGACGGTTTTATCATCAACTACTGCGATTTCTACATGGTCTGGGACTACGCCGCCTTTGTCAAAGAGGCGAAACGGCGGAGCTGTGACGGCGCCGTGCCGTGCTACACGGGTTTTCATCCGAACCTGCTGCCTGAGAAGAATTATTATGCCTCCTGCCTGACGGACGCGGAAGACAATCTGATCGAGATCCGGGAGAAGTATTCTTTCGAGGAGGATAAGACAAAAGCCAAACACTCACCGGGCGTATACTATTTCAGAGACGGCGCCATGCTGGAAAAATACTGCCGCGTCCTGACAGAACATGAGGAATGCGCGATTAACGGAGAATTTTACGCGTCCCTGCCGTATAACTTTATGGTGCGCGACGGCCTGAAAGTATGGGTGCCCGCAGATGTCAGCTATTTCTGCCAGTGGGGGACACCGGAGGATATGCGGGAGTTCGTGTACTGGACGGATCTGCTCCGGCAGGCGGCAAAAAAAGATGCCGTGCCCGATACGGACCGCGCGGCGGCACGGCAGAGCGAAACTCCTGTCGGCAAAATTTTGATTCCCATGGCAGGCGCGGGACAGCGCTTTGCGGACGCAGGCTATAAAGTACATAAACCGGCGATTATGACAGTGGACAGACGTACCGGCGAGGAGAAGCCGATGGTGGTATGCGCCACGGCCGATCTGCCCGGTGTGGCGGCGGACGGCAGCAATGTCGTCTATGTAGACCGGACATTTCACAGGACGGACGGGGTGGAGGACGCAATCCGCGCCTATTATCCAAAAGCGGAGTTTATCACGGTGGATCACCTGACGGAAGGGCAGGCCTGCACCTGTATGCTGGCGGAGGATAAATTAAATCCTGAAGCACCGCTGTTGATCGCGGGCTGTGACAACGGCATGGATATCGACGAAGCGGCCTTTGCGGCACTGACAAAAGAATGTGACTGTATCGTGTTCACTTACCGGCACAACGAGTCCGTCCTGGCAAACCCCGACGCCTACGGCTGGATGATCGCGGACGCGGACGGCAATATCACCGGCACATCCATCAAGAAAGCCATCTCCGACACCCCCATGGAAGATCCCGCCGTGGTCGCAACATTCTGGTTTCGGCAGGCAAAGATTTTCACGGAGGCGACGAAGAAGATGATCGCGGAAGACGACCGCGTCAACGGTGAGTTCTACGTCGATCAGGTGGTGAAGCACGTGCTGGATCTGGGCTGCAGGGCCAAAATCTTTGACATCGACCGCTATGTAGGCTGGGGCACGCCGGCAGACTATGAGAAATATCAGAGGACATGGCGGTATTTTAAGGGATTTATGACGGCAGATACGCCCAGATATTCTTGATCTGCGATTTGAGTGTACTGAATGCCCACTTGCGGCTTCTCGCCACACAGTTCGGATCGTTTACCAGAAAGCCGTCGCTCTCGTAACCGTAGATGACGATATAATGGCCCTGCGTCGTGAAGTCTCCTCTGCCAACGGAACATACGATGACGCCGCCGTGATCCAGCGCCGCAATCAGTTCTTCCGCCCGCGTGCTCAGTTTCGCAACACTGAGTCCGTACTGCTTCGGCACATCCTCCATCAGCGCCCACGCCGTGCCCGTTCCCTCCATATAATAACCGTTCTCCATACTGTAATCAGCGATCTTGGCGGGCGTGAGCGCACTGTCTCTCGTCAGGTAGAAAAGCGCCATAGACAGACAGGTCGGCCCGCAGCCCGCCAGACCAATGCAGCTTCCTCCGTAAGACCGATAACCCCATCTGGGATCCCACTGCAGAAAAAGCGGAAATTCCTGTTCCGCCTCTGCCTCGGTCAGCGCCCCGGAACTGTTTTCCTTTCCGCTGTGATAACCCGCGGCAAAATCTCTCATCTCCGGATTGTTTGCCAGTGCGGCCAGCAGTTCTTCCGGATAATCTTCACAGTGCTGCCGGATATCCGCTATGACGGGATCGTCCGCTCCCAGCTCGTCAAGTCTTGCGAGCACCTCCTCCTCGCTGCGCTCCACAGGTTCACCCACAGCCGCGGCCGCGATACTGTCCGCATAACCCGTCCGACTGTCATCCGATAACGCTTCCGCTTCCCGCGCATAGGTCTTTTCCGCGCCGCGCACCTGATCCTCCAGCCGTTTTAGCTCTCTCTGCAGCTCGGCTATGCGGGCGTAGATATTCCCGACACACAACAGGAGTATCGCGATAATCAAAACGACTGACAACTGAAATATTTTTCTCTTTACTCGGTTTTTTCTTCTCTGCTGTGCCTGCTGCTTTCTCGAACGCACATTTCTTCCGCCGCTGCCCATACACCTATGTTCTCCGCCCCGCGGTTTTCCACCGGGACTTTTTCGGAAAAGTATTGTCTGTCCGTATTTCAGCGTATCATTTCATTCTGGAAAAATTCTCTAAACATTCTTAAGATTTGCGAAGAAAGACATTCTGTAATATAATGGAGACGCGATCGGGTGAATCGGAGATTTCGGAGACGACATGACCGATCAGGCATCCGCATACTGACACAAGGAGTGTAGCAATGAAACTGATTTCATGGAATGTAAACGGCCTCCGCGCCTGCGTGGGCAAGGGCTTTATGGATTTCTTCAGGGAGGCGGACGCGGATATCTTCTGTCTGCAGGAGACGAAGCTGCAGGCGGGCCAGATCGACCTGGAACTGTCCGGCTATCATCAATACTGGAATTACGCGGAGAAAAAAGGTTACTCCGGCACCGCGATCTTCACCAAAAAGGAACCTCTCAGCGTATCCTGCGGCATCGGCGTTGAGGAACATGACCACGAGGGTCGCGTCATCACGCTGGAATACTCGGATTTTTATATGATCACGGTCTACACGCCCAACTCCCAGGACGGCCTGACGAGGCTGGACTACCGCATGAGATGGGAGGACGACTTCCGGGCCTATCTGAAGAAACTGGAGGAGACAAAACCCGTCGTCTTCTGCGGCGACCTGAATGTGGCGCATCGGGAAATCGACCTGAAAAATCCCAGGAGCAACCACAAAAACGCCGGTTTTACCGACGAGGAACGCGCAAAATTTACTGCCCTGACAGACGCGGGATTCATTGATACGTTCCGGTATTTCTATCCGAATCTGGAAAATATCTACTCCTGGTGGTCCTACCGTTTTCACGCCAGAGAGAACAACAGTGGATGGCGTATCGACTATTTTCTCGTATCGGCATGTCTGCGGGACAGACTGCGGGACGCGGTGATCTACACGAACGTATTCGGTTCTGACCACTGTCCTGTGGGCCTGTTTTTGGAATAACGGGAGCGGCGGCGCGCCGCGAGAGTATATATCTCATCGATCGAGACGAGTATCAGAATAACCACCCAGATAAAACACATCTGCCTGCCTCGCCCGCCCCTGCTGACAACAGGGGGCAGCGTAAACAAGGCGGCAAACAGCACCGCATAAATATATTCCCACTGAGATTTCACGTTTTCGTCGAGGAATAAGACCAGCGGAATGGCAATAAACACATATGTGTATACATACTGTTCGGGAATAATCACTGTCTGGGTAGCCGTCAGAAGCGTTATGGTTTTCCAGTTGACGCCATCGGTAAACAGGGCAAATAACGCCCATAAAACAATCAGAAGCACAATGCCCTCGCAAAGAAATCTCTTATGGCTTTCAGCCATGCCCGGAAAATGATTCATGACGAGTCCCCACACAGAAGCGTGGGAATAGATTCTCTTATCCAAATACAACTGAAAAGTCTGCAGATAATCGGAAAAGCCGCCCACAAAAAGAAACGGCAGCAGAAACATCAGCAGCCCGTAGATAACCAGTCTGACCGCTTCCTTATAGCGGCGCTCTGCCAGCCACAAAAAACCGAACAGCGCAGGATACAGCTTAAATCCGGCCGATATGGCGACACAAAGAAGGGAAAGTTCTCTCAGCACCCGGCTGGATGAGTTTCGCAGCGCCATGCCAAACATCAAAAACAGCATCGCGTACATTGTCAGATTCCCACGCTCAAACGCAAACCCCCAAACGGCATAAGAAAACAGCAAAACGCCTGAAACCATTGTGGAGACTCTCTCTTTTGCATGATCCCGGGAAAGCATACGGACAGCAATGCAGAAGAGATAACCAAACAGAAGCAGATACATGGCTATCGTCAAAATGCCAAAACCCGTAATCGATATTTCCGCGGCATTTTGTCCGGCATTGGCTTTGTATTGGAGCGGGCAGGCAAATATTTTGAGAAATAGATACGCAAGCGGAGGAAAGACCGCATCGGCATCAGCCCCATAGATATTTCCACCGCGCATCAATCTGTCTATATGAGACCAAAAATCCGCAAAAATACTCTCGCTGTAAGTCAGCTGATCTACAAAAGTTCCCCGCGTTACCATCAGCGCAGCATAGGTAAGCAATAATCCAATCGCCGCAGCGCCCAAAAAGATCCACTGCTTTTTCTCTTTTTGTTCCATACGTTCTCCGTTCTTTTCCGCATAATGCGAAAATACATAATGCAGGTATTCGCTTATCACGCCCGCCGATTATGTAATATTATACTTGCTTCGTATATGCTTGTCCAGAAATTAGCTTCGGCCAGCCGGTTACTCTCCGCGGGATCTGCGGTTTGCAAACATTCGATCCCTGTACTATAATAAACCTGTCAATATCAATCCGTGAAGCCTGCACAGACCTGCCTCCGAAATACCATGATGAAAAGAACGCGCAATCTCCGCTTTATTTTTATATTATTCGCTGCTCTGATTCTCCTGCTTCTGGGAAACAGTCTTGTCCGATACGACGACGCCCGGAAGATCAATGTACCCCCCCCCACTTCCTTTCAGGAATATGCCGCCGGCCGCATGCGGCAGGACGGCCCTGTTGTCAATGTAGCCGGACATCCCGTCGCCCTGTGGCGGCAGGGCGGTTCCTATTACGCTTTTCTGCCTGCTGCCTGCCGCAGCGATATGACGCTTGCCGACGATCTGCCGGAGGAGATCGACGGGATTCCCGTCGTCCGCCTCTGTTCCGCGCATCTCCCCGCCGTCTTTATCGACACTACATCCGAAACATTTGAGACTATAGACCATGACAAAGAATATCGGGAACCGGCTACGCTCACCGTACTCACCGCGGACGGCGAAGTCAGCCTGTATCAGCCATTAGAATATATCAAAAGCCGGGGAAACAAATCTTATCTGGAATTCGACAAAAAACCCTATCAAATCAAATTCGCAGACGCGGTTCCCCTGCTTGGCATGGAGGAGGGCAAAACCTGGATTCTGCTCGCCAATGCCGCCGATCCCACACTTCTGCGCAATGCCCTCGCGCGCGATCTGGCACAACATCTGGGACTGGCACAGTCAGACGACGGCGTCTTCATCGATCTGTACCTGAACGGTTCCTACGCGGGCAATTACTATGTGACGGAAAAAGTAGAAGTAAAGGAAAACCGTCTCGACATCACCGATCTGGAAACGGCCACAAGGAACGTCAATACCCACCAGGATTTGAGCGTTTATGGGTTCGTGCAGACGGAGACGGGCAAGGCCGCGGACATCCCCAACGATCCCACGGACATCACCGGCGGCTATCTGATCGAGCGGGATTTTGAAGACCGCTTCCTGAGAGAAGTCCAGGACAATGACAGTTATTTCCTCACCGCTGCCGGAGAATGCTTCATCCTGCGCTCTCCCTCCTGCGCTTCCGAAAAACAGCTGGCCTACATCAGCGATTACGTGCAGAGCGCGGAGAATGCGATTCTCTCGCCGGACGGCGTCGATCTATCCACGGGCCGCCGCTATACGGAGCTGATCGACGCGGATTCTTTTGCGCGCAAATATCTGCTGGAAGAAGTCACCGCCAACTACGACGGCGGCGTAGCCAGTTCCTTTTTTTATAAAGACAGTGACGCGGCAGACGGCAGGCTGTGCGCCGGCCCGGTCTGGGACTATGACGTGAGCTTCGGCAACACGCCCGCCTATCTGGGCTACCTGTCTGACAGGCCGGACACCCTCACCAGGCTGGCGGCACATCAGGACGCTTCTTCGTGGTTTTCCGCCCTCTATGAGAAACCGGACTTCCACGCGCTCGTCACAGACTGCTACGCACGCGAAATCAGCTCCTATCTGACACGTCTCGCCAAGCAGACCCTGCCGGAACTTGCCGAAACCACCGCTGCCTCCGCACAGATGGACAGGCTCCGCTGGCAGGAACAATACAGGAAAAACGACGGCGGAAAATCTCTGGAGGAATCTCTGGCCTTTCTCTCAGACTATATCATTGCCCGCAAAGATTTTCTGGATCAGGTCTGGATCGATGAGCGTCCGACACACCAGATAAGCCTTTATGTCAATGAAGTACTATATGATGTCTTCACCGTCTTTCAGGGAGAGACCCTGCCTAAACTGCCGACGCCGGTTCTGTCCTATGCCGACTTTGAGGGCTGGGTGACGGAAGACGGCTCTGTGCCGGACTTCTCCGCGCCGGTCCGCCAAGATATGTCTTTTCATGCCGTTCTAAAGTAAATCCTCCCCCCTTATCTTATCGCGCCAAAATAATTATTTATTGAAATTCGATAAATTTTTATTGACATTCATTTTCCGCTGTGCTATGGTATGCTTATCAGGCGGGCAGATACATTCTGCGCCCCGGAATGCAGAAAGGATGGTATCTATGAAAGACAGATTGACGCTGTTTACCAAATTCTTACTTGATGTAATGTTTTTCGGCGGAATCCTCGTGACGCTGACGCTTCCCGCGAGCATCGGCTTCTACGGCAGGTACAATTCCTACTTCGCGAACAATTATTATTCTCTCTGTGTGATTTTCTTCCTGTCGGGCATTTTCGCGATCCTGATCATACGGGAACTCCGCAGGATGTTCTCCACCGTGATCGCGGGGGACTGTTTTGTGCGGGAGAATGTCACATGCCTTGAGCGGATGAGTATCTACAGCTTCTTTATCGCAGTGATCACGGCTTGCCGGCTGTTCATCTACATGACACCCGCCGTGTTCATCATCATACTGGTATTTGTGATCGCGGGTCTGTTCAGCAAGGTGCTCGCTGGCGTGTTCGACAAGGCGGTCGCCTACAAGCTGGAAAACGATCTGACAATCTGACGAGGAGGCACACATGGCAATCATTATCAATCTGGACGTTATGATGGCGATGCGCAAGAAAGGACTGACCGAACTGGCAGGCGAAATCGACATTACCCTTGCGAATCTCTCCATCCTGAAGAATAACAAGGCAAAAGCGCTCCGTCTCTCCACATTGAACGAGATCTGCAAGGCTCTGGAATGTCAGCCCGGCGATATTCTGGAATATGTGGAGGGCGAGGAAGAAAACGTGGGGACAGACGACGATGCCCCGCAGCCGTGAAGACTTACGGCAGAAAGGAGTTTATCATGACCACAGGCAATCTCAACAACCCTTATCCAAACAACCCAAATATATATCCGAATACTCCCGTTCCCGGTCCTCTGCCACAGCAGATGCCGGTCTCCGCACAGACGGCAAAACCGGAAGAGAGCCTTTTTACAAAAAAAATGAAGAGCGACTTCCCGTTCTTCGGCATCGGCAGCCTCCTCTACGCGCTCTTTTACACCTTTTGCCTGTATAAGAACGCATCGGGAATCACCTACCCTTTTTTCGTCGCAGGAACCCTCTGCTATTTCTTCTGCTCTATGAAAAAGTTCGGGGTTCCCTGCAAAAAAAACAGCATCTTCTATATCGTCAGCATCGTCCTGCTCGGCGTCTCAAATTGTCTCACCGCCTCGGGACCGTTACTTTCGATGAATAAGTGCGGTATCTTCCTGCTGGCTTTCTGCCTGATGATCCACACGGTCTATGCGGACCAAAACTGGAATTTCCCGAAGTATCTCAGCGCGCTTTTTGCCACAATCGGGACTGCCTTTTCCTGCCTTTTGCGTCCCTTTGACGACATGACTTCTTATTTTGATGCCCAAAAACAGGCCAAAAAGGGAAAAAAGAGCTATTTTCTGCCCGCACTCGCGGGTGTCGCCGTCACAATTCCCGTTCTTTTTATCGTGACGCTGTTACTCGCCAGCGCGGACTCCGTGTTCAGCGAACTGCTCCTTGACATGTTTGGCAATATTGATTTTGCCACGATCGTCGGCATCTGCTTTATGACCGTCGCGGTATTCTTCGCCTCCTACGCGGTCTGCGCCGCGCTCGCCCGCAAGAATATCAAAGAGGATGTCCGTGACATGCGCACCCTGGAACCGATCAGCGCCATTATCGTCACGGCGGCGCTCTCCATCCTCTATCTGGCATTCAGCGTTGTCCAGATTCTGTACCTTTTCCTGCGGAAAATGCAGCTCCCGGAGGGTTATTCCTACTCTGCCTATGCGAGGGAGGGTTTCTTTCAGCTGCTTGCGGTATGTATCTTAAATCTGCTGATCGTGCTGCTCTGTCTGTACCTCTTCCGGGAAAATATTGTGCTCAAGGTTATTCTGACGGTGATCAGCGGCTGTACTTATATTATGATTCTCTCAAGCGCCCTGCGGATGCTCATGTATATCGACCGCTACAATCTCACGTTCCTGCGGATCTTTGTCCTCTGGGCGCTGGCAGTTATCTTCTTTCTCATGGCAGGCGTTACCGTGTTCATCTACAGGAACGGTTTCCCGCTTTTTACCTACAGTATGGCTGTCGTGACCGTCTTTTACATCGGCCTGTCTTTCGCCCATCCCGACTATTGGATCGCGAAATATAACCTGAACCCGGCACATTGGGAAGATCTGGATGACTACGATATCTTTGACAGCAAGCGATATCTCTGCGGACTGTCCGCAGATGCCGCGCCGATCCTGTTGAACGAACGGACGAATCCCTATCTGCGCACGGAGACGATCGGTGAGGGTGACATCGCGGTTACGCTTCGGATTTTGGATGATGCGGCGCGGTATGAAAATCAGGATGTCACCGAAGAATTGCGCTGGCTGCAGCGCTACTATGACAAGACAGACGCCCTGTGCGCAGATATGCACCTGCGAAGCTTTAATTTCTCTGTCTATACCGCAGGCAGATATCTCGAGCAATCTCCCGCAATATCACAGAAAAATACCCCGCAGTAATCTGCGGGGTATGGCCCTTTTGCTCCTCTGTGACGGACCGCGGGGTCAGTCTCCGCTGTCCGCCGCGCGCATCTCGCGGATCACGCTGGCGCCAATGGGAATCGACACGGAGAGCGCACAGACATCCGACACGGCCTGACAGATCTCCACGCCCGTCAGTCCGAAGAAATACGGCAGGATCGCAATCAGCGGCAGGAAGAAGATCCCCTGTCTGGCGGAGGCCACGATGGATGCTTTCAGACCCTTGCCGATAGACTGCAGCATCATGTTGCACATCACCATCCATGAACTTAAAGGGAACGCGATGACCGTATAGCGCAGCGCTGCCGTCCCCACCGCGATAACCTCCGGATCGTCCTTTCTGAATACCGTGACGAGCTCCGGCGCAAAGACATAGACGAGCACTGCCAGCCCCAGCAGAACGACCAGAGACATCCGCACACAGAACCAAAACGCGTCAAGCACCCTCTTATATTTACCGGCTCCATAGTTAAAGCCGCACACAGGCTGAAATCCCTGCCCGAATCCGATCAGCGCGGAGTTGGCAAACATCATGATGCGGTTCACGATGGACATACCCGCGATGGCGGCATCTCCGTATACACCCGCCGCGTGATTCAGGCAGATTGTCGCCACACTGGCAAGACCCTGTCTGAACAGCGACGGACTCCCGCCTCTGATAATCTCCTGATAGAAATGCAGGCTGGGCTTAAAGTTGCGGAAGCGGATCTGAATATTGCCGCCCTTTCTGACCATAATCAGCAGAAAACAAAAGCTCAGATACTGGCTGACCGTGGTGGCTAACGCCGCGCCCGCGACACCCATGCCGCAAGTGAAGATCAGGAACGGGTCAAGGGCGATGTTGATGACCGCGCCGGACACGATACCGATCATCGCATAGAACGCGCTCCCCTGAAACCGCATCTGGTTGTTGAGTACCAGCGACGCCGTCATCGCCGGCGCGCCGAGCAGAATAATTCTGAGGTAGGAAACCGTGTATGGCAGAATCGTCGGCGTGGAGCCCAACGCATAGGCGAGCGGTCTGATGCACAGGAGGCACACCACCATGATGACAACGCCTGCGCAGAAAGAAGAAAAAAAGCCCACGGCGGACATCTTCTCCGCCTCCTCCGTATTGCCCGCGCCGAGCTGTCTGGAGATATAGTTGCCCGAACCGTGGCCGAAGAAGAAACCCACCGCCTGCAGGATCGCCATCAGCGAGAATACGACACCCACTGCCGCCGTGGACTGCGTATTCAGTTTTCCCACAAAGAAAGTGTCCGCCATATTGTAGAAAGACGTCACCAGCATACTCATGATCGTGGGAACCGCCAGCCGGCACACCAGCTTTTCCACGGGCTGTTCGGTCATATAGATTCTCTTTTCTTCCACACTCTGAAACTTCATATTCATCGCTTCTTTCTTTATTTTAATTCATTAGCCGTCACATAGAACTTATGGTAGATGCCGCCCTGCGCCAGCAGCGTCTCGTGCGTGCCCTCCTCCGCGATACCGTCCTCGGTCAGCACCAGAATCCTGTCCGAATTGCGGATACTGGACAATCTGTGCGCGATCGTAATCGTCGTCCTCCCCTGCGCCAGCGCAGCAAGCGACCGCGCCACCTGAAACTCGCTCTCATTGTCCAGTGCGGAAGTCGCCTCATCCATAATCAGGATAGGCGGATTTTTCAGAAAGACCCGCGCGATGCTGATTCTCTGCTTCTGCCCGCCGGACAGCTTCACACCGCGCTCTCCCACATAAGTATCGTAACCGTCCTTAAGCCCGGTGATAAACTCGTGCGCGCCGGCCTGTTTTGCCGCCTGTATCACTTCTTCCCTCGTCACATTTTCTTTACCGTATGCAATATTCTCATATACTGTGCCGGAAAACAGATATACATCCTGCTGTACCATACCGATATTCTGCCGTAGACTTTTTAGCGTATAATGCCTGATATTCTCACCGTCCAGCAGAATCTCGCCCTCATTGATGTCGTAGAAACGCGGAATCAGATTGCACAGCGTCGTCTTGCCGCCGCCGGAGGGACCTACGATGGCGACTTTCTCTCCCTGGCGGATCCGTAAGTTCAGCCCGCGGAACACCGCGTTGTGATCATCGGGATACTCGAAACTCACATGGCAAAACTCGATGTCGCCGCGCGGATTCACGCAGGGCACGGCATCCGGCTCGTCAAAAATCTCGATATCGCTGTCCATGATCTGCACGAACCGTTCAATCCCCGTCATACCGCGCTGAAACTGCTCCGCGAATTCGATAATCCTGCGGATCGTGGCAATCAGCGTATTCACATACATCACATAGGCCACCAGATCACCCGGCATGATCTTTCTCCGTATCATAAAAATCCCGCCCGCCACCAACAGGACAAGATACATCAGACCATCGAATGCTCTCGTCGTAGTCTGGAAGAATGCCATGAACTTATACGTCTCTTTTTTAATATGAAAAAAGTCCTGATTGTCTTTCTCGAACTTTTCTTTCTCTTTCTCCTCGTTCGTGAACGCTTTCACGACCTTCTGCCCCAGAAGACTGTCCTCGATGCGGGCGTTCAGTTCGCCGATCTGAACGCGCTGCCTGCGGAACGCCTCGCGCATCCGCAGATTGATGATGATGCAGGTCACCGCCATCACCGGCACAACCGCAAAGAGAATCAGTGTCAGGGCAAGACTGATCCTCGCCAGAATGATAAAGGAAATAAGCGCCTTGATCCCCGCGATAAAAAACTCCTCCGGGCAGTGATGAGAGAATTCCGTCACATCGAACAGATCATTGGTGATCCGCCCCATGATCTGCCCGACTTTGGTATTGTTGTAATATGTATCCGACAGTTTCTGCAGATGGGCATAAGCGTCGCGCCGCATATCCGTCTCGATGCGCGTGCCCATCACATGGCCGGTGTACGCCATGTAGAAATTCGCCAGCGTGTCTATGATGCGCAGACACAAATACAGCACACCCAGCCGCAGGATCACCGCCACGGTGAGAGACGCCAGATCGTTCATGCCGGTGTTGGTGATATAGCGGATGATCATCGGCAGCACCAGCTCACAGATCGTCGTCAGTCCCGCGCAGAATAAGTCGATCAACACAATGTGCAGATACTTTTTGTAATAGGGGAGAAAGCGTTTTAACAGCTCTCCGGCCTTATATGTTTTTCTGTCGGATTGTATATTCATACGAATACCCCTATGACGCGGCGGTCTGTCCGTCTATCTGTTTTCTCATCTAAAACCTCATGCCGAACGAATCTTTTTTCTTTTTCGTAAATAGATACAGCCATATTTTACCAACAACACCACGAATACCGACGGCAATGCCACAAACAGCAGATACGCTCCCGGAGAGTCATATCGCTGATATATGGGGAATGTCCTGTATATTCCCGCGTATATGCCATGAACCAGATATACTTCCAACGACACATCTCCCAACACTTCCAATGCGCGCCTGACGGGATTGCCGGGTATCATACTTCTGAGCGGCGGAAAGGTCCCCGCAATGAATAACGCCCCCGGAACATATGATACATGATGGAGGATGGTATACAAATCACCCTGTGGATCTACATAAACAATAAGTGCTGCTCTGATAAGCACAAACAACGCCGCATACGCAAAAACATTCCATAGCCGGTAGCCTTTGCCCTCATATTCTCTTTTTCCTACAATCGTCCCTATCAGGAAAATATATAGTCTTGTAAATCCGCCTTCATACCGCATAAGGACAACCGGAAACCTGGAAAAGAAATACATCTCCAATATTGCCCATATCCCTATAATACATATAATTATTTTGACGCCATGTCTGCCATTTAAAATTCTATAGAGAATGGGATAGATGAGATAACACAGCATGATAAATGAAACATACCATTCCAGCGTGCCCCCCCGTCCACCAATACAGAGTGCTTATATGCAGTAAATAACTGCCAAAAGAAAGTTGATGATTCAAAACCATAAACCCATATAATATGCCGGTTATTAACAAAAAGGAGGGGATGATACGCCGTATCCTATGCCTGTAAAACGTCATCACATCGTCGCCGCACTTTTTCATGGAATAATACAACCCCATTCCCGACAACAACAGAAATACATCCACGCCAATGCTGCTCAAGGTACTTAATTTCACCAGAAATCTCGGGTATCCGGCCCAATTACTGGGACCGGAATGTGAGATCAACACAAGCACCGTCGCTATGCCAAAAAGTTCCCGCCGGCTTTTACCAATCAGCCAGCTTTTTTTATTCTTGTTATCATACTTCACATCTTTCTGCACTGCCCTTTCCCCCCCCCTTATCAGCTGCCGCCTGCGAAACCTGCCTATGGCGCAATATCTTATCTTTAAGCACAATTTTTATTTTAGCATAAGTTTCCATCCATGAAAAGAGGAGCTCTGCATGTCGACAGGTAAAACACCGTCCTCTCTCCGATTAGGATGAACCCGTCAGGATAACCAAAAATTTCCCTTACCCTCTTTATGTTTTCCCAAAAATCAGATAAAATAGAGGTGTTGCAATCAATTTTGTCTTATCGAATATCGGAGGTTTTTATGATTTCTTCCCAAACTTTACAAAAACAAATCGCAGACGGGACATTTGACGCAAAATTAAAAGAGATCTACGGCAGCGAGGCAGATGTTCTCACCGCGCAGCGTGGCAGATATCGAAAAGCCGTCGCAAAATATGAGGAACTCTTTGGCGCAGGAGATGTGGAGATCTACAGCGCGCCCGGCAGAACCGAAATCTGCGGCAACCACACGGATCATCAGCACGGCACGGTGCTGGCGGCCTCCATCAACCTGGATGCCATAGCCGTCGTCGGTATGGCGGATAACGATACGATAGAATTTGTGTCCGAGGGCTACGACCCGATCCGCTTTCCTGTCAATGATCTGGAGATCACCGAGGAAGCCAAAGGCACGACCACGGCTCTGCTAAAAGGCGTCATCAAAGGAATGCAGGACCACAACTATAAGACGGGTGCTTTTAAGGCTTATGTCACCAGCGACGTCTTGAGCGGCTCCGGCCTCTCCTCCTCCGCCGCGCTGGAATCCATCATTGGCACGATCCTGTCCGGACTGTACAACGACATGAACGTCTCCCCCATAGACATCGCGATTATCGGCCAATACGCGGAGAATGTCTACTTCGGCAAGCCCAGCGGCCTGATGGATCAGATTGCGTGCAGCGTAGGCGATTTCGTACATATCGACTTCGCCGATCCTGCAAAGCCTGTCGTCACGAAGATCAACTTCGACATCACCGCGGAGGGCTACCGCCTGTGCATCGTGGACACGAAAGGCTCTCACGCCAACCTGACGGACGACTACGCCGCGATCCCTGCGGAGATGAAAGAAGTCTGCGCCTTCTTCGGCAAGGAATATCTGCAGGAAATCACCCTCGACGAACTGATTACCGCCCTGCCAAAGCTCTACGGCAAGGTGGGCGACCGCAGCCTCCTCCGCGCCTTCCACTACCTGACAGAGGTAGAGCGCGTCAGCCGCGCATCGGCCGCACTGAAAGAAAAACGCTTCGCGGATTTTCTGGAAGTGATCCGGGAATCGGGCAATTCCTCCTATAAATATCTGCAGAACGTCTACTCCAACAAATACGAGCAGACACAGCCTGTCCCCGCCACGCTGATGCTCAGCGAATATTACCTGAAAGACAACGGCGTCTGCCGCGTGCACGGCGGCGGTTTTGCGGGAACGATCCAGGCTTTTGTCAAAGAAGAGGCCGTTGCGGGCTATAAGGCATTTATTGAAAATATCCTTGGGGAAGGCGCGTGCCATGTGCTCTCCATCCGCAAACAGGGAGGGATCAAGGTGCTGTGAGGCAAGCGCCGGGAAACTGTTGACCAGCCAGCGGCAGGGAGAAAAAATGATGGCGACATACAAAATCATGATTGTCGAGGATGATCCGGAAATTCGGTCCGAACTGTCCCTATTATTGGAAAATGAGATGTATCATCCGTTTCCTGTCACAGACTTTAGAAACATACCGGAACAGGCAAAACAGATATGTCCCAGCCTGATTCTCTTAGACATCAATCTGCCCGGGCAGGATGGTTTCTCTCTTTGTACGGCCCTGCGCAGGACAATTTCCGCCCCGATCATTTTTGTCACAAGCCGGGACGCCGGGACAGATGAAGTGCGGGCGCTGAGTTTGGGCGGTGACGATTACATCACGAAACCCTACAGCGTTCCTGTCCTGCTCGCCAGAATTAAAGCCGCACTGCGCCGGAGCGATGACACGGCAGAAAGAACGGGTATATTGGAAGCGGCAGGTCTTCGCCTGAATGTTCTGAATGGGACGCTGATGTTTGCAGAAAAAACGGTGGAACTGACGCGAAACGAGATGCAGATTTTGGACTGTCTGATGAAAAATGCCGGAAAGATCGTTTCCCGCGCCGATCTGATCGACACGCTGTGGGACAACCAAATTTATATTGACGACAACACGCTCAGCGTAAACATGACGCGCATCCGTGGAAAACTGGCAGCGCTGGGGCTGCCCGACATCATCAGGACGCGCCGCGGAATGGGGTATCAGCTATGACATTCCGCGAATTTCTCTCCGACAAAATCGGCAGGATCATGCTCTGGCTGGCCGGTACCGGAGCGGCGGCTCTTTTTCTCGCCGCGACCGGAACGCAGGACGGCGTCATTGTGATCCTGCTTCTGTTCTTACTGCTGATTGGTTCTGTGGTGCAGACGGTTGATTTCCTGCGTCAGCGCTCCCGTATCGCGGAACTGGAAAGCATTCTGGAGAATCTGGAGCAAAAATACCTGTTTACTGAATGCATCTCTTCATCCGGCGGGATTTATGAACGCCGTCTTTTTGACCTGACGCGCCGCGCGGGCCAGGCGATGATCAGTGCGGTATCTGATGCGGAATCGGCGCAGAGGGAGTATCGGGAATATGTAGAGAGCTGGGTGCATGAAATCAAAGCGCCTCTCACCGCCGCCCGCCTGCTCTGCCGTCAGCTGGATGGAAATATACGGAGAAAAATGGACTATGAGCTGGCACGTATCGAAGCCCATATCGAGCGCGCCCTGTTCTACGCCCGCACGGAAACCCCGGACCGCGACTGTGTAATCCGGCAGGCCGCTCTGTCCGAGATTGTTTTTCAGGCGATAGAAAACCATCGAACTTTACTGATACAAAACGGCGTCCGCATCGAAACTCAAAATCTGGATTATCAAGTCTATACCGACAAAATATGGGTTGTTTTTATCCTGGGCCAGCTGCTCCAGAATTCCGCCCGTTATCGGGGCACAGACCCTGTCATCACCATTTCCGCCAAGCCGCTCGGGAAACAGGTCCAGCTTATCATTCAGGATAATGGCATCGGCATTCCGGCTCATGAGCTGCCCCGGATCTTTGACCGGGGCTTCACCGGGTCAAACGGCAGGTCGCGGGGCGGCTCCACAGGAATGGGACTGTACCTGTGCAAAAAACTCTCCGGCTTTTTGGCGCTGGACATCCGCATGACTTCAAAAGAGGGGGCATGGACCTGCGCGACACTCACATTCCCAGTCAAAGAAAACCTTACAAAAATGTAAGGAAAAACCATATCAACCCGATACTAACACCGCTTTTTTTGCTGTACCATAGTACCGTCGGAAGGAGGAAGCTTCATGCTGCAGGTACAGAACATTGAGAAATACTATGGAAGCAAAAATAATGTTACAAAGGCGCTTGACCGGGTGAGCTTTACGGTGGAAGACGGAGAATTTATCACCATCATGGGCGCATCGGGCAGCGGGAAGACAACCTTATTGAACTGCATTGCCACCATCGACACCGTAAGTGCCGGAGATATTCTGCTGAACGGAGAAAGCGTTGCAAAGCTTCCCGCCGGCGAACTGGCGCGCTTTCGCCGCGAACGGCTGGGATTTGTATTTCAGGATTTTAATCTGCTGGACACCCTGACGATTGAGGAAAACATAGGTCTGGCGCTGTCTCTCAATCACACAGATGCGAATACAGTGCAGGATAGGGTGAAAGAAACAGCCGGAAAACTTGGCATTGCTGATATTCTTGCCAAATTCCCCTATCAGGTTTCCGGCGGACAGAAACAGCGCGCCGCCTGCGCCAGAGCCATCGTCGCCGGCCAGTCCCTCCTGCTGGCGGATGAACCGACCGGGGCGCTGGATTCCAGAGCGTCCAAAAATCTGCTGGAAATCATGACGCAGATGAACCGGGATATGCACACCACCATCCTCATGGTGACGCATGACGCATACAGCGCCAGCTATGCCAAACGAATTCTTTTTTTGAAAGACGGACGCCTGTTCAACGAATTGCTCCGGGGCGGGCGCAGCCGCAGCGAATTCTATCACGAAATATTGGATGTGCTGGCCGCACTGGGAGGTGATATCAGTGACGTTATCTAAACTCTCCCTGCGCAATGCCAAGCGGCAGACCGATGATTATCTGATTTACTTCGTCACGATTGTGATGGCGTGTGCGCTGCTCTATGCTTTCAACTCTCTGGCAGTTTCCAGAGAAATTCATGACCTGTCCGGCTTGATGGATAACATGACATTTACGATTGTGCTTGCCAGTATTGCGGTCATTTTCATCATCGGCTGGCTGGTGTCATACATGACCGGATTTATGCTCTCCCGCCGCAGCCGGGAACTGGGAATCTATCTGCTCATCGGGCTTGAAAACAGACAGGTGGCCCGCCTGTTCTTCCTGGAGAACCTGTCGGTGGGCAGTGTCGCACTGCTGTTTGGCATTCCGCTGGGCAATCTGGTTTATCAGGCGCTCCGCGCCATTCTGCTGACCATGTTCAGCACACCGTATGCCTTTCGCTATGATTTTTCGCCGGAAGCCATCGGGCTGACGCTGCTTTATTTTGCCGCCATCTATCTTTTCGCGCTTATCAGGAGCCGGAAGAAAATCCGTCATATGAGAATCTATGACCTCATTTACTTTGAACGGCAAAATGAGACGGAGCTTGTGAAAAAAAGCAAAACACGCAGGACCCTGTTTGCTGCCTCCATCGCGTTTGGCGCGGCGGGGACGCTTCTTTCGATGGCAGCGCTAACCCTGCTGATTGGTGTCATCGGCGCCGGATGTATCATCGTGTTCATCTACGGTTTCTTTATCAGCTTTTCCTCCGGCGTTCCGGCATATTTTGAGCGTAATCCGGAACGAAAATACCGTGGGCAGAATCTGATCATCTTCCGCACACTGACCGGCAAGCTGGCGACAATGGGGATCGTTATGGCGACGGTTTCCCTGCTCTTTACCGCCACCCTGCTCACGGAGGGAAGCGGCATGGTATTCAACAGCATTTTTCAGGGGCGGCTGGAGCGGAATGCTTTTGATTTGCTCTTTGTTTCCGATCAGGAGAGCCATACGGATTTATGCCGGGAAAATATGGCCGCACAACTCCCGCTGGCCGCATACCGGCAGTACAGGCTCTACCAAGGCGTTGACGAGTCCATGACTGCCTATTTGGAGAACACCGCCGGCTATTACCGATACAGCTATGAACACGATTATAACGGCATGGTATTCATGGCATACAGTGATTACGCCGCCTTGCGGGATATGCTGGGACTGCCGGCGGCGGAATGGACACCGGACCACTATATCATCCACTGTATGCCGTATCTGGAAGAAGCACTGCGGCAATGGGGAAAAACTCTTACGATAGACGGGAAGACCCTGTCTCCCGGCCAGATCTATACAGAACAGTTTGCACAGAATCTCTGGAACGGTAACGGCCATCAAGTCCTCCTGGTGATTCCGGACGCCCTCTGTGCGAATCGCCCGGTGCTGCGCTTTTGTGTGGCGGCTATGACCGAGTACAGCATTACGCCGGAGCAGATGGAGACGCTTCAGCTGTCCCTCTCTGAACGAACCGTAGATGGCGTCCAAAGCGCCGTCAGTGGATGGGACCTTTTGTATTCCAGAGACGTAAATGTTGCTGACACTGCCGCATGGTCCGCAATGACAGTTTTCCCGTTTTTCTATCTGGCCTTGACGCTCGCCATGACCGCGGCAACGATTCTGACGGTCCAGCAGCTCAGCGAAAGCGGACACTATCACCGCCAGTTTGCACTGCTTTGCAAGCTGGGCATGGATCGTTCGGAAATGAGGCGGGCGCTGTTCTGGCAGCTTGCGATTTATTATATCATGCCGGTCGTTCCTCCGGTGCTGATCGCAGTTCCGATTATTCTGAATATGTGCCACCTCGTAGAACCGGGAACTCTGACGGGAGGTAACAGTCCTGCGGTGATCCTGACAGTTTCTTTGGGATTGTTTTTCCTGATATATCTGGTTTATACGGTTGTCGCCTATATCAGTGTGAAGCGGAATGTACTTCCCGAATAACAAAAGTCAGAAACCCCTTTTATTTTCAGCGACAAGGCGGTATGATATAAAGAAAAAGCCCACAGGCGGAAAGGAATCTTCCATGAATCAAAAAGCTATCTTTCAGTTGTCCTACGGACTGTATGTAGCCGCTTCCAAGGCGGGCGCCAAGATGAACGGCTGCATCATCAACACGGTGACGCAGATCACCAGCAATCCCCTGCAGGTCGCCATGACAGTCAACAAGCAGAATCTGACCTGTGACCTGATCAAAGAATCCGGCATCGTCTCGGTTTCGATTCTCTCCGAAAAAGCGCCTTTTTCCCTGTTCCGGCACTTCGGCTTCCAGAGCGGCCGGGACACGGATAAATTCGTTGGCGTACCTTTTGGCCTGACGAAACAGGAACTTCCCTATCTGAAAGAAAACACAACCGCATATCTGGACTGCAAAGTGGTAAATACCATCGATGTGGGAACACACATCATGTTCATCGCCGAGGTGGTGGATGCCGATGTGCTCTCAAACGACGCGCCCATGACCTACGCCTACTATCACGCCAACGTAAAGCCGAAACCGCAGGACAACGCCGACGCGCCAAAGAAAGGCTGGCGCTGCAAGATCTGCGGCTATGTCTATGAGGGCGAGGAACTTCCCGCCGACTTCGTGTGCCCGCTCTGCAAGCACGGGCCGGAGGATTTTGAGAAGATTGAGTAAAACCCGAACAGAAAAAAATAAAGATTAAATTGCCGTGGGCACCGTGCGGCAGCACAGAGGCGACACGGAGGTGATATTCAATGTTTTCAAGGCTACCGATGAGCGAATCTACCGGAAATTACTCGGATCATATAAAGTGGCTGCGGAAAGCACTGGACACAGCGGATGCCGTTGTGGTCGGCGCGGGCGCCGGACTGTCCACATCAGCGGGATTTACCTACACCGGAGAGCGATTTGAACGCTATTTCTCAGACTTCGCCGATAAATACGGTTTCCGTGATATGTATTCCGGCGGCTTTTATCCGTTTTCTGAGCCCAGGGAGTTTTGGGCTTACTGGAGCCGATATATTTTTATCAACCGCTATATGGATGCGCCGAAGCCAGTCTATGACGATCTGCTGACACTGGTCAAAGGCAAAGATTATTTTGTAATCACGACAAATGTCGATCACTGCTTTCTGAAAACCGGATTTGACGAAAACCGTCTTTTTTACACGCAGGGGGATTATGGACTGTTCCAGTGTTCCGAACCGTGCCGTCAGGAAACATATAACAATGCAGACTGTATTTTCACCATGATTCAGGCGCAGGGATATACTGTCGGCGGGGACGGGACGCTCTTCCTGCCGCAGGGAAATGTTCCCGGGATGGCGGTTTCGTCCGGGCTTATTCCGCGCTGTCCGCATTGCGGCAGGCCAATGACAATGAATCTCCGCGCCGATGACAAATTTGTGGAAGATGAGGGCTGGCACCGTGCGGCCGAACGCTATGAGAATTTTCTGCATACACGGGAAAATAAACGTATCCTGTTTTTGGAGCTGGGCGTCGGTTACAATACGCCGGCCATCATCAAATATCCGTTTTGGCGCATGACGGCGGAAAATCCGCGGGCAATGTATGCGTGTATCAACTACGGTGAAGCTGTCTGCCCGACAGAAATCGCAGAGCGGTCTGTCTGTATCGATGCGGATATTGGGGAGGTCGTAAGCGCATTGCTTGATGAAGCAGACTGTCCGGATGGGTTGTAATATCAGAATCTCTCTACTGAAAGTAAAATGCAACGGAAAATACATAAAATTCGTTGCAAACATAAGACCTTGTTTGGGCAAGGTAGGTGAATTGTCCCGAATTTTATATAAAATTCGGGACATGATTTTATCAGTGATTAAGGTAATATTTACCTTGGATTATAACGTTTTTTAATTCACACAAAACAGATGCTATGACTATTGTTTTATGCGTTTCTAAAAATAAAAGGACTTCGTCCTGTGTATAGTAGAGAACTTTTTAGAAAACAACAGAAATGATATTCTTTGGGTTACTTGAAAAAATGCAACGAATATTATATAATATTCGTTACAAAGGAGGCGCAGGACAATGGCAAAAGGATATATGCAGGAGATTCGGAAGCGTGTTTTAACTGCAGAAGATGGAACTCTTTTTATTGCTTCTGATTTTGCAGACATTGCGGATACAGGCACCGTGCGATCTGCTTTATATCGACTCGTTCAAAATGGAAGTCTGCGGCGGATCTTAAATGGGATTTTTGAAAAGCCAAAATTCAGCAGGCTCTTGAATGAATACGTTGCGGTGGATCCTGATGCTGTCGCAAAGGCATTGGCACGAAGCTATCATTGGACGATTGCTCCTTGCGGCAATACTGCTTTAAATTTGTTAGGCTTGTCCACGCAGGTCACGGCAGTGTGGTCCTACATCAGTGACGGTCCTTATAAGACGTATCGCTGGAACAACACAAAACTGGAGTTCAAACACCGAACCAATAAGGAGATCACAGGGCTTTCCTACATGACGATCCTTGTCATTCAGGCATTGAAAACCTTGGGAAAGGAAAATGTCACTTCCAAGACGATCAGGGTTCTCCGTTCACGGTTAAGTGAGGACGATAAAGCAGCCATGCTGATCGAAGCGGCAGAAAGCACGGACTGGGTCTATGATACAATACGCCAAATTTGCGGAGGTGTGAAAAGAAAATGAGAAATACAGCGAAACTTCCTGATAATGACCGATTGGAGTTGTTCAGGAATGCGGCCGATAAGATGGGTATGAATGACGCCATTGTGGAAAAGGATTTTTGGGTGTGCTTTACTCTGGATTACCTGTTTCACTGTTCGCCCTGGAAAGAGGCGATTACCTTTAAGGGTGGCACCAGCCTCTCAAAAGCCTTTCATCTGATCAGCCGATTTTCTGAGGACATCGACCTGATTCTGGACTGGCGGGTGTTAGGGTATGACAAAGACGAGCCCTGGAAGAAACGCTCTAACACGAAGCAAGACGTCTTCAATAAAGAGGCCAATGCCCGTGCGGAGGTCTTTCTGGCGGAAACTTTCTGCCCTGTCATCAAAGAAGGGTTATCTGAAGCAATCGGCCGCGAGGCCAACATCTACATGGATGGAGAAGAAAAACAAACCGTCATTTTTGCTTATCCCAAACTGTTCACGAATCAGGCCACGCTGCAGGTGATCCGTTTGGAGATTGGCGCACTGGCCGCATGGACGCCGACTACGACCGCAGAAATCACGCCCTATGCCGCCGAGCAATACCCGGCTGTTTTCGGGCAGCCGTCTACGCAGGTTCTGACTGTGACACCGGAGCGGACGTTTTGGGAAAAGGCCACGATCCTTCACCATGAGGCCAATCGGCCGGAACGTCTGGCAATGCCAAGCCGGTATTCCAGACATTATTATGACCTGTACCGCATGGCACAGACGCCCGTAAAGGACATTGCTTTTGCCAAGCTTGACCTGCTGAAAAAGGTGGTGAATTTCAAAATGAAATTCTATCCGAGGGCATGGGCCAAATATGCCGAGGCTGTTCCCGGCACCCTAAAGCTAACGCCGCCGGAGTCCCGGCTGAATGCGCTGACCGCAGATTATAATGTAATGAAGGATATGTTATACGGCGATATCCCGTCTTTTGATTCTGTTATGTACGGTATCAAGGTGCTAGAACAGCAGATCAATGAACTTTAATTACATAAAGTGGTGCGCAATAGCTACAATACCCCGGCCATCATCAAATATCCGTTCTGGCGCATGACGGCGGAAAATCCGCGGGCAATGTATGCGTGTATCAACTACGGTGAAGCTGTCTGCCCGACAGAAATCGCAGAGCGGTCTGTCTGTATCGATGCGGATATTGCACAGGCCGTAAAGGATTTGAAATAGGGCCGAAAACCATTTATATCATCCAGATCGGAACAATCAAATGCTCTCTGTCAAAGGCGCTGAATTTTTCCGCCATACAGAGGATCGCGCCCGTTCCGATTTGAAGCGGGGCTCTGTCAATGACGTCAAAAACTCGGATCAGCCGCTTATCCGGCGTGGCCGTCTTCTTGATCTCCAACGGGCAGAGTTTGCCGTCGCCCTCCAGAATAAGGTCAATCTCCTTGGCATCACGGTCTCGGTAAAAATAGAGATACGGTTCAAGCCCCGCATTCTGATAGCCTTTCATCATTTCTGACACGGCAAAATTCTCTAACAGCGCACCGTTCATGGCACCGCTCTCCGCTACTTCCGGCGAGGACCATCGGGTCAGATAACAAACCAGTCCCGTATCATAAAAGTACAGCTTCGGTGTCTTGACGGTACGCTTCAACACGTTATTGGAATAAGGATGCAGCAGAAAAACAATTCCCAGCGTTTCCAGGATATTGAGCCACGCTTTCGCCGTCTGTATGTCGATATCCGCGTCGTCGGCCATTGCCTTATAGTTCAGAAGCTGCGCGCAGCGGGCGGCAGCCGCTGTGACGAAACGGTTGAATTTCAGCGCATCCACGGTGCCGGAAAGCTCCCGGACATCCCGTTCTATATAAGTGGAAAGATAGGACGAATAAAAGATATTGCGATCCGATATCCGCCCGCTGACAAGTTCCGGCATCGAACCCCGCCACAATCTGGCAAACAACTCCGGCGTACTGACCGGCCTAATCTGCCGCTGTTCGGCGAGAAAATGTTCCAAATCTGTCGTAAACGGTACGCATGGCGCACCTGTGATCTCCCGCTGCGACAACGGCGACATATGAAGCAGCGCCACACGTCCGGCCAGAGATTCCTGCACGCCCCGCATCAACCGAAAAATCTGTGAACCGGTCATCCAAAAATCACCGGGATTGTGGTAACGGTCAATGTGAATCTTGACATAGGTAAACAATTCCGGCGCATATTGTACTTCGTCAATCAGCACAGGCGGCCTGTGAAGCTGCAGAAACATTTCCGGATCGTTCTTCGCCATATCGCGCTCCGTCAAATCGTCCAGCGTCACATACTGCCGCTCGTTGTTCTCTTTTTTCATCAGCTCCCGCAGCATGGTCGTCTTACCGGCCTGTCTGGGGCCGGTAAGCAAAATCGCGGAATAAGATTGACTCAATTCCAGAATACGGTTCTCCATGTGACGACTGATATATTCCATAAGACACCACCTTATCATGAATTGCGGCTAATTTTGGGTTTGCCTCTATTTTAGCCGCAAATCGGTGATGCGTCAAGCAAATTCCGTTTTTTCTGAAAACCATATAATTCTGTCAAATACGACAGGGGCTATGCTGCCATAGCCCCTGAGTGCAACGCATCGTGTGAGTTAATCGCACATCAGATTCTCTACTTCTCCTCCACGCTCTCCGTCTCCCCGGCCGCGTCTTTTTCCTCACTTTTTTTCTTCTCTTTATCTAAGTTACAGTGGTCTACGACAATCGCCGCGATCCCGCACAGCAGCCCGCCCACGGAATAGGTGACCGCCGCACCGATTCCCCACTCTCCGAAACAAAATCCCTCAATCAGATAGATGCCGGTGGCGACGATCATGATGCAGCCACACAACATGCCTGTCAGCTTATCTTTCCTGTAGGCCTCCGAGGTCTTGTCGTGCATCACGTTCCAGTGATCGATATCGTACTTTGCACTCTGTGTGCCCGCATAGACGAACAGAGAAACCGCCACGGTAAGCAGCAGGAAGAAGAAAGCAGCCATCAGGTTTTCTCCGGCAGGGCTGTCATCTATCCCCGGGAAAAAAGAGCCCAAACCCACATTAATGATGACGTCGATCAGAATCAAGGTAACGCCTGCCGCGATCATTGCGGTAAAGCGGTTTCGGAATGCCTTTATCTCTTCCCTGCGGTACAACTGCGGCAGATACGGATGCTCCTCCCAGAAATTGCCGTGCCGTAAACCCGCCACGATAAACAGAGCGACTGCCACCGCCACGAAAATCAAAAGTACAAACGCAAAGATGCCTTCCCGCCCCTCTCTGATAGACTTCCCTAGGACGTCGTCATAATACTCCTCCCAAAACCAGAGAAATCTGGCGTTCAGCCCCTCCAGAAAGAACATCATGCTCAGTCCGAACAGGATCAGCCCCACGCCTGCCGTGATCATCCTGCTGTAACTGTTCATGTGCGCCTCATATTCTGTCGAATCCTCCACATAGAGCGCGCTCACGTCGTTCCGCACCAGATCATCCATGCTGACGTGGAACAACTCGCACATCTGCAGGATCTTTTCCATCTCTGGATAGGCGGTATCCGACTCCCACTTGGAGACGGACTGGCGGGACACTTCCAGCCGCTCCGCGAACTGCTCCTGTGTGATATTTTCTTTTTTCCGCAAAAACTGCAGATTCTCCCCTAAACTCACGATATGATAGCCTCCTTTTGCCTTTTCTGTCTTATGTCCGCATATTTTAGGTACACCACAGAGATGACGCCATATTATATGCGGACATATTGCTCTCCTTTTTTCTGTGTTCTCACTTTCCCGCGCAGTCAAATGATGCTTTTATCATAGCCGCGCACACAGGTAAAGGCTATACATTTTCTGTTGCTTTTCGGTTTTTTCATGTAAAGTACAGGTTGCATGCCGCGTAATCAGGCGATTTCGGGAAGTCCCATCATCCATACCGGTACAATATAGTGATCCGCATATCAGGCAAAAATCCCGAACCTCTCCGCCGCCTGCTGCCAGTACCGCTCATCGATATCCGGCCAGCCGACACTCCCCTCTGCCTCCTCGCACAGCTTCATGGCAAGCTGCAGGCAGGGCGTGGAATAGTCGTCCCCCGTCTCCAGCGTGTGCACGGCGAGTCTGGCCCAGAAGTGTGCTTTCTCATAGATACCTGATGCCTCGAACTCCCTCTTTACCGCCTCCACGTCATAGGGAAGCTGAAAAAATTCTTCCTCCCAGCCCTGCGCTGTGCCGTGCAGCATCATATACTGTGTCCTGCCGCCGTGATACCACGGAAGTCCGACTGCGCCGGGATGGATGAGTTTTTTCTCTCCATATTTCCTGCTCTCCTGGATATGCGTATGCCCGCTGACAAGCAGTGTCGTATCCAGCGCGGCCATGTGCTGCGGCGTTTTCTCATTTTCCGGGATCAGCAGTTCACTGGAAGAGGCCAGCGAGCCGTGGCAGTAGCGGAAAGACGGATATCCCTCCCGCGCGTAGACACCCTGAATCTCCAGCCCCGCGTAGAAATCCAAGTCTTCGTCCGTCAGATTCTCATAGGTGTAGCGCAGATTGCCGCTGGCGGAAGAGTATGTCCACCGCTCCGCGGGGTTCGCCTTGTGCCGCAGCATATAGTCTTCCCGGTTTCCGCGGATAAAATGACAGGGAAAGCGCCGCCGCATCTCGTAGATCACCCGCATGGTTCTCTGCGGATAAGGACAGTCGCTGATATAATCCCCCAGAAAAAGAAATTCGTCCGCGCCTTGTGCGAGCGCGTGACGAATACAAGTCTCCAACGCGATATGATTGCCGTGAATATCCCCCATAACTGCCAGATGAAACATAGTGCTCCCTCAATTATTATTTTCTCTTACCATAATCCGCTCTGCCGTCACAATAAAAAAGGAAAAATAATTTCCCGCTTGTATTGTGCGTCGGTCTGCCGTCACAACAAAAAAAGAAATTATGTTCCGTCTCCCGCACCCAGCTTATCAAGCAGTTCATACAGAATCTCATAGAGTGTCTGCGCTTTCTCGGGCTCGATCTTCACACAGGCCGCAAGGCGCTCCGGCACGGTCAGCGCCCTTTCGCGCAGCGCTTCACCGCGCTCCGTGACAGAAACAATCAGGTCCCGCTCATCCTCCGTCGAGCGGCGTCTCGCCACATATCCCTTTTCCTCCAGACGCTTCAAAAGCGGTGTCAGCGTGCTGGAATCGAGATACAAGTATCTGCCGACCTCTTTTACCCGCAATTCCTTATGTTCCCACATCACCATCATGGTGATATACTGCGTGTAGGTGAGATCAAGTTCGTCCAGATAGGGCTTATACGCTTTCACAATCTCTTTTGCACAGGCATAGAGAGGAAAACAGATCTGGTTTTTCAGTTTCAGAGAATCGAATTGATCCGCCATCACACTCGTTTCTCCCTATGATATAACTTTCCTGGCAAAGTCAGCGGCAGCCTTTTGATCGCTCTCATCCGGTTTGCCTTTGTGGAGCATCGCAAAAGCGCCCCTGCAGGAAAACTCTTCTTCGGCGACGGGAATCTTTTTCTCCGCAAACAGTTTCTCCACATATTTGCGGGTGGATTTGACGGCGGCGGAAGTACTGAAATTCACGACCTTACCGACAGATACCTCAATGCCTTGGATAAATTTCTTTACCTCGTCGTCAACATCGAAAGCATAGGGCGCGCTGCCGAGAAACAGGATATCCACATCCCCGCTCAACGGCTCAGACACCGTTTTTGCCTCCACGCCGACAGCCTCCGCGATCGCCTTTGCAATCTTCGCCGTGTTGCCGCCTCTTGAATAGTACCGCACTGCTATATTCATATGAAACTTCCTCCTTGTCTGCAAAAAAATTACAAAATCTCCTCTACTTTCTCTTTAACCGTATCAAGCGATTCGGTCGGCTCGAAGCGGGCGACAATCTCACCGTTTCTGTCAATCAGGAATTTCGTAAAATTCCACTTGATATTGCCGTTGTTTTTGTAATCCTTGTCCATCTTCTTGACGACACCCTTCAACATCAATCCCATCGGGCCGCTAAACCCTCCAAACGTAGTATTCTCTGTGAGATATTTGTAAAGCGGAATCGCATTTTCCCCGTTGACGTCGATCTTGGCGAACTGCGGAAAAGTGATGCCGTAACGCCCGGTGCAGAAGCTGTGGATCTCCTCGTCGCTGCCCGGCGCCTGTCCGGCAAACTGGTTGCAGGGAAAATCCAGGATTTCGAGCCCGTCTTTCTGGTGCAGTTCATATAGATCCTGCAGTTCGTCGTACTGCGGCGTAAATCCGCAGCCGGTCGCCGTGTTGACGATCAGCAGCACCTTTCCCTGATAATCCGACAGGGCAACTTCGCTGCCGTCCTGCGCTTTGATTTTGAAATCATAAATCCCCATACCATAACCTCCTATCATTTATACAAGATTTAATCTCGCGCTATTGATAAGATTTTTATACCACTTCTAAACGGTATTGTCAAGAGTCCAATGTCAATATCTTTACTCCAACTTAGAATGAAATACCAAAATCTAATCAATTTGATTGAACAATATTCTTTTCGGTGGCAGTTCTCACAAGCAGACATTTGGCAGATTTCCGTAGTTTTGCGAGCATAGTATGAGCAGAGATCAACTGTCTGAGCCCGCAAGGGCAAATCTTGATCTCTGCTCATAGATAGGCGGCGCAGCCAAACAAGGTCTGCTACTCATCCTCCTCTTTCGGCAGCGTCACTTCCTTGCCGTCGTCATCGGGAAGATTGTATTTCTCGCCCTCGGGAATATCTTCCATCGCATCTTCGATATTCTCAAATTCCTGATTACCGTCACTGATCTTCTCGCGAACCTTGGCGATCTTCGCAACTTTTACATTATTGTCCAGATTGATCATCTTGACGCCGGATGTGATTCTGCCGAGTGTGGAGATATCTTCCATGCGTAGCTGTATGATAATTCCCTCTGTTGTGATCATCATAATCTCATGGTCATCGTTGACTGCCTTGACGCCGACCACATCACCGGTTTTTTCCGTGATCTTATAGCACTTCACGCCCTTGCCGCCGCGCTTCTGCACCGTAAATTCATGCAGATAAGTGCGTTTGCCGAGACCGTTCTCGGACACGATCAGCAGGGAATCGCCCTGGTGGTCGAGCTGCATACCGACGATCTCATCCCCGTCGGACAGATTCATGCCGATCACGCCCATCGAGGCACGTCCCGTAGGACGGACATCCGTCTCTTTGAAGCGGATGCACATACCCAGCTTCGTCACCAGGAAGATTTCTGTCTCGTTGGAGGTTGTCTTTACTTCAATCAACTCATCGTCCTCGCGGAGATTGATAGCGATCAGACCGTTCTTACGCACATTGTTGTACTCCATAACGGAAGTTTTCTTGACGATGCCTTTCTTTGTCACCATGAAGAGATTTTTATCTTCCTCATATTCCTTGATCGGAATCATGGCGGAGATCTTCTCACCGGGACTCAGCTGCAGGATATTGACGATGGCAATACCTCTCGATGTACGGCTCGACTCCGGTATCTCATAAGCTTTCAGCCGGTACACGCGCCCCAGGTTCGTGAAGAACATCAGGTAGTGATGCGTCGTCGTCATCAGCAGATCCTCGATATAGTCCTCCTCGATCGTCTGCATTCCTTTGATACCCTTGCCGCCGCGGTTCTGTGCCTTGAAATTGTCCACGGTCATACGCTTCACATAGCCGAGGCTGGTCATGGCGATCACGGTATTTTCCCTCGGTATCAGATCTTCCATGTTGATGTCGTAAACGTCGAAACCGATCTGGCTTCTCCTGTCGTCGCCGTATTTTTCGGCAATCATCAGAAGTTCTTCTTTGATGACGCCAAGCAACAGTTTCTCATCTGCCAGAATCGCTTTCAACTCAGCGATCTTCGCCACCAGTTCTTTATGTTCATTCTCGATCTTCTCCCGCTCCAGACCTGTCAGCGCGCGCAGACGCATATCTACGATGGCCTGTGACTGTGCGTCGGACAGCTCGAAACGCTCCATCAATCTTTCTTTTGCGATCTGGGTCGTCTGGCTGTTTCTGATAATCTGTATCACTTCATCGATATGATCCAGCGCGATGAGCAGACCCTGTAAGATGTGATCTCTCTCCTCGGCCTTGTTCAGATCATACTTTGTTCTTCTGGTGACGACCTCCTCCTGATGCTGCAGATAGTAGGTGAGCATGTCGAGGAGATTCATTACCTTAGGTTCGTTATTGACGAGCGCCAGCATGATCACGCCGAAAGAATCCTGCATCTGCGTGTGTTTGTAGAGCTGGTTCAGGATGACATTGGCGTTGGCATCTCTGCGCAGTTCGATGACAATGCGCGTACCCTCTCGGTTTGTCTCATCGCGAAGATCCGTGATGCCGTCAATCTTTTTCATTTTCACCAGATCGGCGATCTTGAGAATCAGGTTCGCCTTGTTTACCATATAGGGAAGTTCCGTGACAATAATCTGCGTCTTGCCGTTCGGCAGCGTCTCGATATCAGTCACGGCGCGCACGCGCACCTTGCCGCGTCCCGTGCGGTAAGCCTCCTCCGCGCCTCTCGTTCCGAGGATAATGCCGCCGGTCGGAAAATCCGGCGCCTTGACGATATTTAATATCTCATCGATATCAGTCTGTCTGTTCTCATTCACCCTGTTGTCAATAATCTTGACTACGGCGTTTGTCACCTCGCGCAGATTGTGGGGCGGGATATTGGTCGCCATGCCGACGGCGATACCGGAAGTGCCGTTTACCAGCAGATTCGGATAACGGCTCGGCAGTACGACAGGTTCTTTCTCCGTGTCGTCGAAGTTTGGGACGAAATCCACTGTATCTTTGTTGATATCGGCGAGAAGTTCCATCGAGATCTTGCTCAGTCTCGCCTCCGTGTAACGCATCGCCGCAGCGCCGTCGCCGTCCTCGGAGCCAAAATTGCCGTGACCGTCCACCAGCGGGTATCTGGTAGACCACTCCTGCGCCATGTTGACCAAAGCGCCGTAGATTGAGCTGTCACCGTGAGGGTGATATTTACCCATCGTATCGCCGACAATACGGGCGCTCTTCCTGTGCGGCTTGTCCGGGCCGTTGTTCAACTCAATCATGGAATACAGGACACGTCTCTGCACAGGCTTCAGGCCGTCTCTCACATCGGGCAGCGCGCGGGCAGCGATAACGCTCATGGCATAATCGATGTAAGAGTCTTCCATTTTTTTCTTAAGATCTACTTCCTCAATCTTGTCGAATATTTTGTCGTCCATTATTCATCCTCATCCCGAAAAATCATCCAATTCATGTGATTTTTCACACTTATCCCCGTCTCGGAGTGTTTTTCATCAAATATCAAGATTCTTGACAAACTTCGCATTTTCTTCAATGAAGATACGTCTCGGCTCTACCTTGTCGCCCATCAATGTATTAAATGTCAGGTCGACTTCCGATTCTTCCTCTTCATTGATATTGACGCGCAGGAGCACTCTCTTCTCCGGATCCATCGTCGTCTCCCACAGCTGCTCCGCATCCATCTCTCCCAGACCTTTGTAGCGCTGAATCTTATTATTCTGGTCACGGCCGACTTCCGCAAGGATACTGTCCAGTTCCTCACCACTGTAGGCATACCACACCTGTCTGTTTTTCTCCAGTTTGTAGAGAGGCGGTTTCGCCAGATAGACATGGCCCTGTTTAATCAGCTCCGGCATGAACCGGTAAATGAAAGTGAGCATCAATGTCGCGATATGCGCGCCATCTACATCGGCATCCGTCATAATGATGATTTTGTCATAACGCAGCTTCGTGATATCAAAATCCTCGTGAATACCGGTTCCGAAAGCGGTGATCATCGCCTTAATCTCGGCATTGCCGTAGATTTTGTCCAGTCTCGCTTTCTCCACATTCAAGATCTTGCCGCGCAGAGGAAGAATAGCCTGCGTCGCACGGCTCCTGGCTTTCTTGGCGGATCCCCCCGCGGAATCTCCCTCCACGATATAAATCTCGCAATTTTTCGGATCCTTATCGGAGCAGTCAGCCAGTTTACCCGGAAGAGAACTTCCCTCAAGAGCCGTCTTACGGCGGGTCAAATCTCTCGCTTTTCTGGCCGCCTCCCTGGCGCGCTGAGCCAAAATGGATTTCTCGCAGATTGTCTTGGCGACAGCGGGATTCTGCTCCAGGAAGTAAGTAAGCTGTTCGCTGACTACGCTGTCCACCGCTCCTCTGGCATCGGAATTGCCAAGCTTCTGTTTCGTCTGTCCCTCGAACTGCGGATCTTCGATCTTGACACTGATAATTGCCGTAAGACCCTCTCTGATATCCTCGCCGGACAGATTTGCCTCGCTGTCTTTGAGCAGCTTGTTGCTGCGGGCATAATCGTTAAACGTTTTCGTCAGGGCATTCCTGAAACCTACCAGATGCGTGCCGCCTTCCGGTGTGTTGATATTGTTGACGAAGCTGTACACACTCTCATTGTAGGAATCGTTGTGCTGCAGCGCCACTTCCACATAGATGCCGTTTTTCATACCTTCAAAATACATCACATCACTGTAGAGCGCTTCTTTACTTTTATTCAGATAGGTGACAAACTCTTTGATACCGCCCTCATAGTGAAACTCTCTCTTCTGTTCGATACCTTCTCTGGCATCTTCCAGAATAATTTTTAATCCTTTTGTGAGAAAAGCCGTCTCGCGAAGTCTTGTCTTTAACGTGTCATAATCGAACACAGTATCTTCAAAGATCGTGGAATCCGGCAGAAAATGAACTCTTGTGCCGGTCTTATCCGCCTCGCATTCCCCCACCACTTTCAGGGAATAACATACATGTCCTCTCTCATAGCGCTGTTGATATACTTTGCCTTCGGTAAAAATCTCTACTTCCAGCCAGTCGGACAGAGCGTTGACGACGGATGCGCCCACGCCATGCAGTCCACCGGACACTTTATATCCGCCGCCGCCGAATTTGCCGCCGGCGTGAAGAATCGTAAAGACAACTTCCACGGCGGGAATACCGGCTTTATGATTGATACCTACAGGAATTCCTCTGCCGTTATCTTCCACGGTTATGGAATTGTCCTGATTGATCGTCACATGAATCGTATTACAGAAACCTGCAAGCGCTTCATCCACAGAATTATCAACGATCTCATATACCAGATGATGAAGACCTCTCAGAGAAGTACTGCCGATATACATACCGGGTCTTTTTCTTACCGCCTCAAGACCCTCCAATATCTGAATCTGATCCGCACTGTATTCGTTAGCCATCTGTCCACCATGCCTTTCCTAAGGACCTAAATATCTCTGTCAACTATTTTTCCGTTCTCAATATGAAAAACCCGGTCAATCTCAAACCTGTTATTTACAAATTCGTCCAGACCTGTACAGGTGATGATTGTCTGGATGTCGCCGATTGTGCTCAGCAGATAATTCTGCCTGCTGCTGTCAAGTTCCGACAGCACGTCATCCAGAAGAAGCACGGGATTGTCTTTCGTCATTTTTCTGACCAGCTCAATCTCCGACAACTTCAAGGATAACGCAGCCGTGCGCTGCTGCCCCTGAGAGCCGAATTTCCGAATATCAATACCGTTTACAATAAAAGAAAAATCATCTCTGTGAGGACCTGTCGCAGTCTGTTTTAACTTGATATCTCTCTCCTGATTTTCCAAAAGACTCTTCTCATAATCTTCGATCAGAACATCAGGTTCATAACAGATCACAAGCTCTTCTTTTCCGCCCGACAATTTTTTGTGAATATCCAGAATAATCTCATTTAACTGTTCCGCAAAGAGCTTTCTTCTCTCAATAATTTTACTCCCAAAAGAGATCAACTGAGAATCCCAGATTGTCAACGTATCCCTGAGAGACGGATTAAAATACATATCTTTGAGAAGCTTGTTGCGCTGATTTACAATCCTGTTATAGTGATTCAGATTATAGAGATAAAACTGATCCAGCTGGCATAATTCCATATCCGCAAATCTTCTTCTCTCTGCCGGACCGTTCTTGATAATACTCAGGTCCTCAGGAGAAAAGAAAACTACATTCAGCAAACCTAATAACTCCGCCGCTTTTTTGATTTTCTGTCCGTCTATCGCAATTCCCTTTGACTTATTCTTGCGAAGATGCATATCCACCCTGATCTCGACATCTTCTTTTTCAAGATAAGTTCTGATATGGGATTCCTCTTTGTGGAAATTTACGATATCTTTATCTTTACTTCCCTTATGAGATTTCGTGGTAGCGGACAGATAGATTGCTTCCAGGATGTTTGTCTTGCCCTGCGCATTATCTCCGTACAGAATATTGGTGCCGCTGCTGAAATCGATATGTAGAGAGTCGTAATTTCTGAAATCAGCCAACTCCAATGATTTTATAATCATCAGTTTTCTACCTTAACCAGTTTTCCGTCAAATTCTATGATATCTCCGACATGTATCTTTCTGCCGCGCTGCAGTTCCACTTCACCGTTCACCTTGACGAAGCCTTCCTGTATCTCTATTTTGGCATCTACGCCGGAATCGACCAGCCCGGCCAGTTTCAAGACCTGGCCAAGTTTAATATAATCATCTCTAATCCTGATTATTTCCATATTTTTCATTGTTATGCTCAGCTCACCGTCGTGAAGTTCACCGGAAGAATCACATAGATATAAGATTCCTCCGCGTTTCTGATAAAGCAGGGAGCTTTCGGATTTACCATATACAGATCAACTTCTTCATCGTCGATCACACGGAGAGAATCGATCAAAAATTTGGGATTAAAACCAATCATCAAGTCCTTGCCTTCCTTGGCGATATCGATCTCTTCATCCATACTTCCCACCGTAGAGTTCATCTTAAGTTCCATGGAACCGTCCGTGATATTGATAATAATCGGTTTTTTATCTCCCTCTTTTACCAAAAGAGTCGCTCTGTCGATACAGTCGAGAAGTTCTTTTTTGTTAATTTTCACTTTCGTCTCATAATCGCTGGAGAGCATCTGGTTGATATTGAAATATTCTCCTTCGATCAGCCTTGATACGACGATTGTCCTGTCAAACTCAAACAGAATATGTCTGTCCGTAAAGTAAATATTGACATCTTTGTCCATATCGCCGGAGACAATCTTGCTCACTTCACTGAGCGTTTTACCCGGCACAATGACTTTCTTGTCCGCGTAAAAATTCTTGAGAGCAATCTTTCTGATGGAAATACGATGCCCGTCCAGAGACACCACCCTCAAAATATCATTGTTGATCTCAAAGAGTTCTCCCGTCATCAGCCTGTTATTGTCATTGTCCGCAATGGAGAAGATCGTCTGCCTCACAACCTCTTTCAGGGTAAACTGCGATATTATAATACTGTCATTTCTTTCAATCTCAGGCAGAAAAGAAAAATCTTCTCCTGATTTTCCGATAATATTGAACTTGGCCTTTTCACAGGTAATCGTCGTCATATAAGAATCATTTGTTGTGATCGTGATATCATTGTCGGGAAGCTTTCTGACAATCTCAAAGAATATCTTTGCATCGAGTGCAATCATACCCTTTTCGACAATCTCACCGTCTATCACCGTCTCTATGCCCAGTTCCATGTCGTTTGCCGTCAGTTTAATTTCTCCGTTTCTCGTGTCAACCAGAATACATTCCAGAATAGACATGGTCGTCTTGCTCGGAACAGCTTTGGATACTGTCTGTACACCACTTAAAAGATTTGATTTCGTGCATATGATTTTCATTCGTGTATAACTTCCTTTCTTATCCGTGAATGATTTTTTGACCGCCGCGAGGTATATTATTGATAAAGTATTTCGTAATCTTAATCATAATAGGTGTTGATATGTGTATAACCTTATCTATTATACTATTTTTCAATGAAAATGAAAACGATTAAGTTGTGAAAAACTTCAAATACCTCAGAAATTTCTGTGGATATCAGGAGGGATTAATTTTCTTTCTGATGATATCTATTTTATTTTTTATCTCTTCATCTGTCTCAACTTCTGAGGTTATCTTTTTGATACCGTGGATAACTGTCGTGTGATCTTTTTTGCCGAGGAGTTTGGCGATATCCGCGAGAGACATGCCAATGATATTTCTGCACAGATACATCACAATCTGTCTGGGCAGCACAAACTCGGAATTTCTCTTCTGGGAAGTGATATCCTGCGGATTGACGCCGAAATGTTCCGCCACCACTTCTATGATGAGAGAGGGAGTAACTACTTTCGGCTGATTTGGATAGATCACATCTTTCAGCGCTTCCTCCGCGTAAGCCATGTTGATATCCACTTTATTCAATTTTGAGAAAGCGATGATTTTGTTGAAAGCCCCCTCCAGCTCTCTGATGTTGGATTTGATATTGTTGGCAATATACTGGAAAACTTCATCGTCTATCTTCTTATTATATATGTCTGCGTTTTTTCTGAGAATTGCCATTCTTGTCTCATAGTCAGGCGGCTGAATATCGGCCACCAGTCCCCATTCAAACCGGGAACGGATTCGTTCTTCCAGCGTATCCATGTCTTTCGGCGGTTTATCGGAGGATAAGATAACCTGTTTGCCTGCCGCGTGCAGCGTATTGAAAGTGTGGAAGAATTCTTCCTGGGTACTCTCCTTACCGATGATAAATTGGATATCGTCGATCATGAGGACATCCACATTTCTGTATTTTTCGCGGAATTTGCTCATTTTCTTGGCATCGCCGCTTCTGATGCTGTCAATCACTTCGTTGGTAAAAGCTTCTGAAGTGACGTACAGGATTTTCATATTCGGGTTCTGTCCCAAAATAAAGTGGCCTATGGAGTGGATCAGGTGCGTTTTGCCCAGACCGGCCCCTCCGTATATATAGAGAGGATTATATACATTTCCGGGAGATTCCGCCACTGCCAGACAGGCGGAGTGTGCGAATCTGTTGTTGCTTCCCACCACAAAAGTGTCAAATTTATATTTAGGATTTAAGTTTGCGTTCTCATAGTTGATATTGTAAATAGTCTTTTTGGACGGAAGAACGTCGCTTGAAGACTCATTTATGGCATCGGATTCCAGGATAAAGTCAATATCGTAGGTATGATTCATCATCTCCGCGATGGTCACCTGAAAAAAAATCTTATATTTGGAAGAAATATAATTCAGGGCATGTGCCTGGTCAGACGGAATCATGATTGTGACTACGTTATCCTTAACTTCGTGAAAATTGAGAGGCTCGATCCAGGTAGAATAAGAGATATCGGAGAGCTCATATTCTTTCCGCAGCGTCTGTTTGATTAAATCCCAGTTTTCCTTGATTGTATCCATATCGAAACCTCATACAATAAATAACATTGCGCTGTCTTTCCATGCAGATATACCACATCGAAAATATCCTACCATATATAATAATATAAATATCTCAAAAATTCAAATGATAGTTGTCCACATATATAGATTCATTTTTATCAACAGGTTTACATATTTTTTATCATCTGTGAAACCCTTGTGTATAACTTTAAAAATGATTATCAACGCTTTTTCTTATCTGTTTTTATGGGAAAAATAAAGTTATTAACAGATGAATTTCAAGTTATTCACATCTTATGCACATTTTGTGGATATATTTATGTAAAGTGGATAGAAAAAATGTACGGTTTTACTTGACGTTTCTTCGCAAATTATATATAATCAACATGTTGTTTTTCCTAATATGACAGTAAAATATCTACCTTATATATATGTAAGGTTTGCAGAAGGAGGTGCATCGATATGAAAATGACTTTTCAGCCTAAGAAAAGGCAGAGATCCAAAGTACACGGATTCAGAAAGAGAATGAGTACCGCGGGCGGAAGAAAAGTGCTCAAGGCAAGACGCGCAAAGGGAAGAAAGAGATTATCAGCATAGACCGCATTTTTGTGGTCTATTTTTCTCTACGGAAAGGTGCGTTTGAAAATGCTATTTTCAGAGTCCCTGAAGAAGAACAGCGATTTCCGGAATGTTTATGAGAACGGCAGAAGTTTTGCCGATAAGTATCTGGTAATGTATGTGTGGAAAAACAACATGAACGTAAACAGACTGGGAATTTCCGCCAGCAAAAAGGTGGGCAACAGTGTTGTGAGACACAAGTTCGCCAGGCTGGTGAGAGAGAGTTACCGGCTACATGAAAATATATTTAATAGTGGTTTAGATATAGTAGTCGTTGCGAGAAAGAGCGCCGCTTCGGCCGGATACGCGGAGATTGAGCGCGCGCTGTTACATCTTTCAAAGCTTCATCATATGATTAAGATTTATTTCTATGATGAGGACAATTAGAAATTGATATGAAAAAATTATTGATTTTTCTGATTAAATGTTACAGAAAGTATATCTCTCCGATGAAGCGTACAAAGTGTCCTTATTTTCCGACCTGTTCGGAGTATGGACTGGAAGCGGTCGAAAAATATGGCGCTTTCAAGGGCGGTCTTATGGCTTTGTGGAGGATATGCAGATGTAATCCTTTTTCAAAAGGCGGTTATGATCCTGTTCCGTAAAGACAGGATATAAGTTTAAGGAGGTAGTCTTAGTGACAGATATTCTACTGACTCAGTATTCCGGCAGGATTGTGGGTCCTATTGCCAGGATTCTGGGTTATATTATGGAAGGTATATTCGTTTTGCTGGACAAGATAGGCATTCCGAATATCGGTCTTTCCATTATTTTATTTACAATTGTCATTTATCTTCTGCTGATGCCCCTGACGATTAAGCAGCAGAAATTTTCCAAGCTGTCCGTCAAAATGAATCCGGAGCTGCAGGCGATTCAGGCAAAGTATAAAGGCAAGAATGACAATGAATCCATGATGGCTATGAATATGGAGACGAAAGCGGTCTATGCAAAGTACGGCGTGTCTCCTTCCGGCAGCTGTGTGCAGCTGTTGATTCAGATGCCGATTTTGTTTGCCCTGTATCGTGTCATCTACAGTATGCCTGCCTATGTGACAAAGATTAAGGAAGCTTTTTTTCCTCTGGTAGACAATTTGATCGCACAGGCGGGAAGCGCCGACTTTGTGCAGACTTTTTCACAGGCACGCATGTATGCCAGGCAGTTTACAAATGAGTCTTTTACAAGCGGCGTAACCTCTTATGTACAGAATACGTTTATCGACGTGCTCAATAAGGCGTCGACCGCGGAATGGCTCAGCATCAAAGATAAATTTCCGTCTCTGTCGGCAGATGTGGACCACACGCTTTCCCTGCTCGATCAGTACAACAGCTTTCTGGGACTGAATATCGGCAACTCTCCTTCCTATGTGATGAAAGAGGCTATCGCTTCCCGTTCCTTTCTGCTCGTGATTGCGGCTCTGTCAATCCCCGTCCTGTCCGCGGTGACACAGTGGATCAATGTCAAGCTGATGCCGCAGCAGGATACGGAACAGAACAACAGGAATGCAAGCGATCAGCAGAATGCCATGATGCAGTCCATGAAGACCATGAATATGATGATGCCGATCATGTCTGCCATTTTCTGCTACACGCTTCCCGCGGGTATGGGTCTGTACTGGGTAGCCGGTTCTGTGGTGAGAAGTATTCAGCAGGTTGTGATCAATAAGCATATTGATAAGATGGATCTGGATGAAATCATCAAAAAGAATGAAGGAAAAGCCAAGAAGAAGATGGAAAAGGCCGGTATCAAGGCACAGCAGATGGCGGCTTATGCCAATATGAATACCAAGAACGTGAGCGGTATTCCGAAAGCGCAGTCCAAACCGAATATGACGCAGGAGGAGAGAGAAGAGGCAGTCAGAAAGTCTACGGAATATTACAACAAAAATGCCAAACCGGGAAGCATGATGTCCAAGGCGAATATGGTGAAGCAGTATAACGAAAAAAACAATAAATAACAGAATGGAGGAACGGTTATGGAAATGATAGAGGTGTCCGCAAAGACAGTCAGCGACGCGATTACGGAAGCATGTCAGAAGCTGGGTGTCACGAGCGATAAACTGGAATATGAAGTGGTAAACGAGGGTTCTTCGGGACTTTTTGGTATTGGTTCCAAACCTGCCGTGATCAAGGCGAAAGTGAAAAATTCCGTGGAGGACACGGCCAGAGATTTTCTGAAAGATGTGTTTGCCGCTATGGGAATGACTGTCGTTGTCAATGTCAAGTATGACGAAGCGGAGAATGCCATGGATATCGACTTAAACGGCGATGATATGGGCGTTCTGATCGGCAAGAGAGGACAGACGCTTGATTCGCTTCAGTATCTTGTCTCTCTCGTTGTCAACAAGGATGTTGAAAATTATATCAGAGTCAAGGTAGATACGGAGAATTATCGTCAGAGAAGAAAAGAGACGCTTGAAAATCTGGCTAAAAATATTTCCTATAAGGTAAAGAGAACAAAGCGGCCCGTATCTTTGGAACCTATGAATCCTTATGAGAGAAGAATCATTCACTCCGCGCTTCAGAATGATAAGTATGTCACGACGCACAGCGAAGGGGAAGAACCGTTCCGCCATGTCGTTGTGGTTTTGAAGAAGTATGAGAGAAGCTGAGAAGCAAGGGTAGGATAAAGTCCTGTAAGTCATTTTACGGCTTGCGGGACTTTTTCATCATCAGAGGTGTTTATATGTATGCTGAAAAGAGAGAGACGATCGCGGCGATTGCGACGGCCGTATCCGATTCCGGCATCGGGATCGTGCGAATCAGCGGTGACGAGGCAATTCCGGTTGCGGATAGGATATACAGAAATGCCAGAGGAGAGAAAGCCTTAAAGCAATATGATTCTCACACGATCCACTATGGTTTTATCGTGGAGGAAGATGGTTCTGTCATAGATGAAGTCATGCTTTCCGTCATGAAAGCGCCGAAAAGCTATACTGCGGAGGACACCGTTGAGATCAACTGTCACGGCGGTATTCTGATGATGAGAAAGATTCTTGACCTGGTGATCAGATCCGGCGCGAGAGCTGCTGAGCCAGGGGAATTCACAAAGCGCGCTTTCTTAAACGGCAGGATTGATCTGTCCGAGGCGGAAGCGGTTATGGATATCATTCACGCAAAGAATGAATTTGCCCTGAAATCTTCCGTCAGGCAGTTAAAAGGTTCCGTCTCCGACACAGTAAAAGAGATCAGAGCGGATCTTATACATGAAATTGCTTTTATTGAAGCCGCGTTGGATGATCCGGAACATTTCGACCTGGAATCAGAGGGCTATGACGAAATGCTTCTCAGGAAAATAGAAAAAATCGACAGACAGATTCAACGTTTGATTCATTCCGCGGACGACGGCAGGATACTGACTGAGGGAATAAACACGGTGATTGTCGGAAAACCCAACGCTGGAAAATCTTCTCTTCTGAATGTGCTGGTCGGGGAGGAGAGAGCAATCGTCACGGACGTCGCCGGCACAACAAGAGATATTCTGGAGGAGACGGTAAACATCGGCGGTATTCTGTTTCGCATTCTGGATACTGCGGGCATTCGCTCCACAAAAGACGTGGTGGAGAAGATCGGTGTGGAGCGGGCGGCGAAAGCCGTCTCGGAAGCCGATCTGGTTTTGTATGTCATCGATTCTTCCGTCCCTTTTGACGAAAATGACAAAAAGATCCTGGAGATGATCAAGGAAAAAAATACGATTGTGCTTCTGAACAAATCGGATCTCTCTGCCGTTGTGTCGCAGGATATGATTCGCTCTTTTTTGTCCGGCATCAAGGACTTGAACGTCAATACCATCATTAAAACTTCCACGAAAGACAAGATGGGCATCGACTTATTTCTTGATACCGTCAGAGAAATCTTCTTCCGCGGGGATATTGCCTATAACGACGAAGTCTATATCACAAATGCCCGTCACAAGGAAGCGCTTCAGGAGGCGCATGAAAGTCTGATGCAGGTCAGGCAGAGCATAGAGAATCGGATGCCGGAAGATTTCTATACCATTGATATGATGAGCGCCTATGCCTCTCTTGGCAGAATCATCGGTGAGGAAGTCGGCGAAGATCTGGTGAATGAGATTTTCGGTAAATTCTGTATGGGCAAGTAGAGTGAAAATGATTTAAGAAGACGGAAGTATTGTATGATGATTAACAGAACGGAAAATACGGAAAGGTAAACTATGCTGCAGAATAAAATTCAGACGGACGTGTGTGTGGTCGGCGCCGGACACGCGGGCTGCGAGGCTGCGCTGGCGTGCGCGCGGCTTGGTCTTGATACGGTAATCTTTACGGTCAGTGTGGACAGTATCGCTTTGATGCCCTGCAATCCGAACGTGGGCGGCACTTCAAAGGGTCACCTTGTGCGCGAGATCGATGCGCTCGGCGGCGAGATGGGCAAAAATATCGACAAGACTTTTATTCAGTCCAAAATGTTAAACAAGTCCAAGGGTCCCGCGGTTCACTCTCTGCGCGCGCAGGCAGACAAGGCGGAATATTCGAGACAGATGCGTAAAGTTCTGGAGAATCAGGAGCATCTGACGATCAGACAGGCCGAGGTGTGTGAGCTTCTGACAGAGTCCTGTGAAAACAAACCGGAAAATTGCACGGCGACAAAGAGAATTGTCGGCGTCAAAACCTATACGGGCGCTGTCTATGAATGTAAGGCAGTGATTCTGTGTACGGGCACTTATCTGAAAGCCAGATGTCTGTGCGGGGAAGCGATCACCTACACCGGACCGAACGGACTGCAGGCCGCCAATCATCTGTCGGATTCCCTGCGAAGTCTCGGCATCGAACTTCGGAGATTTAAGACAGGTACGCCCGCCAGGATGGATGGCAGGACAATCGATTACAGCAGGATGGAGGAACAATTCGGGGATGAGAGAGTAGTTCCTTTCTCTTTTTCTACCGATCCTGAAGATGTGCAGATCGATCAGGTGTCGTGCTGGCTGACTTACACGAATGAGAAGACCCATGAGATCATCAGGGCAAACCTTGACCGCTCCCCGATCTATGCGGGTATCATAGAGGGGACGGGACCAAGATACTGTCCCTCCATTGAGGATAAAGTAGTAAAATTTGCGGACAAGGACAGGCATCAGGTTTTTATCGAACCTGAAGGACTGCACACGAATGAGATGTATGTGGGAGGTATGTCTTCCTCCCTGCCGGAGGATGTGCAGATCGCCATGTACCGCACTGTGCCGGGGCTGGAAAACTGCAGGATTGTGCGGAACGCCTATGCCATCGAATATGACTGTATCGATGCCAGACAGCTCTATCCGTCTCTGGAATTTAAGGATATTGCGGGTCTGTTCAGCGGCGGACAGTTTAACGGCAGCAGCGGTTACGAGGAAGCTGCCGCACAGGGATTGATCGCCGGCATCAATGCGGCCATGATGATTCTGGGAAGAGAACCTGTTATTCTGGACAGATCTCAGGCGTATATCGGCGTATTGATTGATGATCTGGTGACAAAGAAAAGTCTGGAGCCGTATCGTATGATGACTTCCCGGGCGGAGTACCGGCTGTTACTCAGACAGGATAACGCTGATCTGCGGCTGCGTGAGATCGGCTGCCGGACAGGGCTTGTGTCCAGGGAAGTCTATGAAGCCACGCTTCACAAAAAAGAGCTGATCGAGGATGAGATCACGCGTCTGAAACATACGATTGTCGGTGCGGCGAGAGAAAATCAGGATTTCCTGATCTCTCACGGCAGCGCGGAACTGAAAACGGGTATGAGTCTGGCGGATCTTATGTGCAGGCCGGAACTTTCCTATGAAATACTCTCCGAAATTGACCGGGATCGCAAGCCGCTTCCTGCCGATGTGATCGAACAGGTGGAGATTGAAATTAAATATGAGGGATATCTCGTCAGGCAGCAGCGTCAGGTCGAGCAGTTTAAGAAAATGGAGCGAAAACGCATTCCGCCGGATATTGATTATAACGATGTGGCATCCCTGCGCCTGGAGGCGAGACAGAAACTGATCGCTTACCGGCCCGTGTCGGTGGGACAGGCATCCCGGATTTCCGGCGTTTCACCCGCGGATATCTCGGTACTGCTGGTGTATTTGGAGAAGTACGGCAGGCAAGAGAGTAATGGCAGCAAAGAGTAATCAGCTGGAATTTACTTCAATCCTGCCATATAAACATTCTGAAATGAGGGTAAAAATGGGTTTCGATTATCAGAAACAATGTGATCTGCAGCAGTTTCAGAAAGATCTTGATGCGTTTCACATCACCTTGTCTGAAAAACAGATACAACAATTTGTTGTATACTATGAGATGATGATTGCGCGCAACGAATCTGTCAATCTTACGGCAATTACGGATTTTGAGGAAGTCTGCAAGAAACATTTTATTGACAGTCTCTCTCTGGTGAAAGCCATAGATTTGTCCGGCCGCCGGCAGGAGTCCGGCTCTTCCTCTGACCATCCGGAACTTACATTGATCGATGTCGGCACAGGGGCTGGTTTTCCGGGGATTCCCCTGAAGATTGCCTTTCCGGATCTGCGCGTTACGCTCTTGGATTCTCTCAATAAAAGGGTTGATTTTCTCCGTGAAGTGATCGCTGAGTTAGAACTGGAAAAAATCGAGGCGATTCACGGGCGTGCGGAGGATTATGCCGTGCCGGGACAGCTTCGGGAACAGTATGATCTGTGTGTGTCGCGGGCGGTGGCCAATCTGGCCGTTCTGTCGGAATATTGTCTTCCCTATGTGAAAGTGGGCGGCAGCTTTATCGCCTATAAATCGGAAAAAGCGGCGGAAGAGATGAGAGAAGCCGAGAATGCGATCCGCATCTTAGGCGGCGGGGCGGCAGAACAGATTTCCTTTACACTTCCCGATGCTGACATTTACCGCAGTCTGGTGACGATCGCAAAAGTGAGCACAACGCCCGCAAAATATCCCCGAAAAGCGGGAACGGCGGGCAGAAAGCCGTTGCAGTAAAGGGTCCGGTATGAAAATATTACTTGTGGCGATCAATGCAAAGTATATACATTCCAATCCAGCAGTCTTTTCTCTGAAAGCGTGTGCGAGCGAATACGGCTCACTTGTCGATATCGTTGAATTTACGATCAACCAACAGCCCGCTTATATTCTGCAGGAAATCTATAAGAAAGCTCCTGATGTCGTTGCTTTTTCCTGTTATATCTGGAATTATCGGCTGATTGACAGCATTATCTTCGATCTGCACAAAGTGCTGCCCGATGCAGATATCTGGGCGGGCGGCCCCGAAATCACCTACAATGCTGAGGAGACGATACGGAAGTGGCAGCTCCGCGGTATCATGACGGGGCCGGGGGAAAGCGTGTTCCGGCGTCTGGCAGCTTCTTATGCTGCGAATGCATCTGACGAACTTCCCGCAGTCCTTGACGGAAATCATGAACATAGACTTTCGCTTGATGAGATTCCCTTTTGGTATGAAGATGTGCAGGAAGATGAACATCGTATCATCTATTATGAGAGCAGCCGCGGCTGTCCCTTTTCCTGCAGTTACTGCCTCTCCTCTATTGATAAAACGATGGATTTCCGTTCCGTGGAGCGCGTGTGCCGGGAACTGGATTTTTTCTTGGAGAGAAAAGTCCCTCAAGTAAAATTTGTTGACCGCACCTTTAACTGCAGGAAAGAACATGCCCTTCCGATCCTGAAGCATATTCTGGAACATGACAACGGCGTGACCAATTTTCATTTTGAGATGGCCGCGGATCTGCTGGACGAAGATTATCTGACCGTATTGGAATCGATGCGCTCCGGCGCGGTGCAGTTGGAGATCGGCGTGCAGTCTACCAATGAACGGACCATACGCGAGATCAACCGCAGGATGGATTTTGGTAAAGTTGCCGCTGCGGTCACAAGAATCTTAAAAAAGGATAACATTCATGTACATCTCGATCTGATCGCCGGACTTCCCTATGAAGACATGGATTCTTTCAGGCGATCTTTTAATGACGTGTATGATTTGTACCCTCACCAGCTCCAGCTGGGCTTTCTGAAAGTGTTGAAAGGTTCCGCTATGGAACTTCACGCACAGGAGTACGGATTACAGTATAGTGCTCTCCCGCCTTATGAAGTGCTCTTTACCAAATGGCTTTCCTATGAAGCAGTCTGCCATTTGAAGCAGATTGAGGAAGTGCTTGAGATCTATTATAACAGCGGGCAGTTTCGGACATCGCTGAAATATCTGTGCGGATATTTTGAGACGCCTTTTGATATGTATGAATATATTGCCGCGTGGTATGAGAAACACGGACTGTTCGGGATTCGATTGTCACGGGTGCAAAAGTACGAGACACTTCTGGAATGCGGGATCAGCCGGATCACTTTCGGTGCAGAAGATGACCTTTCCTGCCGTCGTGTAAGACAAGATCCCTCAACTGAGCGCATGATATCGATTTACCGTGAATATCTTACCTTTGATCTCTATCTGCGCGAACCTAATATGAAAAGCCGTCCCGCTTTCTGTCCGTCTATAGACCGGTGGAAAGAACGGATACATGATATGATCTATGAGGAGTCAAAGACCCACGCAATATTTCCGGCTCTGTCGGATCGTAGTTACAGAGAGCTGATGAAAACGCTGCACATAGAGATTTTTGAATATATTTTCGGACATCTTACCGCCTGTGTATTTTATTCTGAAAAAGGAGAAAAAGAATGTTGGCGTGAGGTTAATATTTCCTGACAAGATGTCGATATGATAATAAAGCATACACTATGGCAAACGGAGTTGCAGAAAAGTAGATTATGAAATAATTTACAAGTAAATTATGAAATAATTTACTTTAGTCAAAGGAGGACGAATTATGGGTATGGATATCACATCTGGCGGTTATCAGAATGCTTACGGCATGCCAAAACCCTCGATCAAGGGGCGGACTTTTAAGCCGAGAACTCTGGAAGATCTCAGGGATACCACCAACAAATCCTGTGAAGTGGCAGATATGGAAAAGCTGATGGAAAAATATGATCCGGAAGCATATGCACAGTACAGTAAACTGAAAGAGCAGGACAGTTTAAGTCCGGGCAGCTATTCCAGATTACGTTTTATGTCAAAATGGGAGGATAAGATCAAAAAAGGTCTAAAGGACGGTACCATTTCTTCCGATGGTGTCAATCATACATTCGGGTCGAATGAGTCCAGGCTTTCGGCAAAGGCACAGGATTTTCTGAAAAATCTGCGGAAGCAGTACGGCGATTATGATTTCTTCGTCGGCAACAGCGGCGACGACCTGAAAGGGCTGGCAAAGAGCGGCAGTAAGGAGTTTTCGATCATCTTCTCCAATGAAGAACTGGAAAAGATGGCGAACGACGCGGATTATGCCAAAGAGAAGCTGCAGTCTATGGAACATGCCGTAGATATGTCCAAGCAGATCTGCGAGCAGTTCGGCCAGAAGAGAAACGGAGCAGAGATCAGCAAGGTAGGCATCGTCTTCAACGACGACGGTACGACTTCTTTCTTCGCGGAACTGGAAAAATCAAGTGCGAAGCAGCGGGAGCGCCTTGAGAATAAGCGCTCCGAGAGAAGAGAAGAGGAGAAGAAAGCGGAGAAAGAGATTGACAGGTATGCCGAGAACAGGCCGGACACAAAGCGCGCCGAGGTGGAGGCGGACAGCTTAGAGGAGCTTCTTAAGAAGATGAACGGGATCGACTGGGATGCCGTTAAGCCGGAGAAAATGCCGGAGAGCGGCGGCAGATATGATTTTACGATCTGATAAAATTTGAATGTTTGTACAAGACAAAAGAAAAGGCCATCGCAGCGGTCAGATATTTGACCGGGCGGTGGCTCTTTTATAAAATTGGAGACGATTTGGCGCGCCCTTATTTATGGGGCGCTGTCTCTATTCTCCGAGGAAGATCCTGATCTGTTCCAATATCTCATCCGGCGCTTCGATCTGCGGCAGATGTTTCGTGTCGGGGATATAGACTTCCTCGATGGCCGGATTGTAGTATTTATAATTTTCAATGGTTGTGTGGATATCCGGCTCTTTCTCCCCGCCGATCATCAGAATACTGTTGTCGATCTCTTTCAGTTCACGCAGAATGTGCAGATTCATATATTTTCCGACATAACTCGCAAAGGCATACTTGGCGTTGTAGCCGCCGGCGTGCGCGGCTTCCAGATAGTTTGCGATATAGTTTTCCCTGATTTCCTCCGGATCACAGAAGTATTGGTTCTGAAAATTTTTTTCAAGCATGGTCTTGTTGGCAAGCACATGATAGACAAATGTCCCCAGCACGGGCACTTCGAGGCAGAGCTTCATCAGCTTGGTCTGATTGGACGGAATCTGGTTCTGCAGATACAGGTTTTGCGGATTGATGCAGATGATCCTGTTCATGCAGTCAGGGTTATTGTGGCAGGCCGCCAGCACAAACGGTACGGATTCCCCCGATACAACTACAGATGTTTTTCTTTTAATGACATTCATGATGAAGTCGCTGACAAGCTGTTCGTACAGATTTCCCGTATAAGTCATCGAGGGCTTGTCTGACAGGCCATAGCCGAGCAGATCCATGGAATAGATTTCATGTTTTTCAGTCAGATTGTTGATCAGCCGGTGATATTCATAGTTGGAACTTCCCAGCGTCAGATCATGGATGAAGAGCAGCGGGCTGCCGTTTCCCTTTTTCTGATATCTCACTTTGCCAAAACGCCACTCATAGTAGCGGTTTTCGGAATTGTTCAGAAGACTCTTGGCAGTGCAAAGGGACGCATGTACCCGATTGATCGCGTGCATCGCCGCGACAGAAGATCCTGATAATAAAACAACAGTCGTCAGTTTTTTATTCATAGTACCCTCTCCTTTAACTTATCTCTATTATAATAGATTATCGCTCTTCTTACAAATATTACCTGAAGTTTAGATGAAGTAAACGAATTGTCAGTTGACATGAAAAAGATTGTTCCTAAAGAAAAATGATCTTAGACCTGCTTTCTT
>CANPZI010000011.1 GCA_947588995.1 uncultured Lachnospiraceae bacterium | reverse complement strand
CTGGATGAAGCAATAGATGAAATGGAGCAGGGACGGACACAGACCATAGAGGAAGCATGGGAGGAAATAGACAGGATCTAAGGATGCATATGAAAGGTCAGTACCATGTAGAGATTGCTGAGAGCGGAAAACAAGATGTAAAAGATATAAAGAAATATATTTTGGATCATTTGAAATCCGCCTGAAATCAGCCGATACATATCTACTGTTTTATGTGATAGATGAACAGAAGAAAAAGGTTACCATTCTGCGCGTGATGCAGGACGGAATGAACTGGCAGTTTATCCTGCAGCGTTGGATACAACAAAATAATTGAAAATTCGTACAATGAGACAGAATCGTGTTGGTTCTGTCTCTTTTGCAAATGTTTAGGATTTATTTAAAATTGATCAAGTGAAGGAAGTGGTGTGCTATGAAAACCGGCATTATCGATGTAGGAGGCGGATTCCGGGGGATTTATGCCTGCGGCGTGCTGGACTACTGTCTGGATCAGAATATTCGATTTGATCTTGGAATCGGCATATCGGCGGGGAGCGCGAATCTTGCCTCCTTTATCGCCGGGCAAAGGGGACGCAACTATACTTTTTATACGGAATACGGTCTCAGAAAGCAGTATGCGAGTGTAGGAAATTACATACGAAAAGGCTCTTTTATTGACATGGACTATGTCTATGGCACACTCAGCAATCACGACGGTGAAAATCCTCTTCATTACGCAGCCCTGAGAGACAATCCGATGGAATTTATGGTTGTGGCGGCAGACGCCGTGACAGGAGAAGCAAAATATTTTGATAAAGGGGATATTCGGCAGGATGATTACAGCGTATTTAAAGCGTCCTCGTCGATCCCATTTGTCTGCAAGCCATACTTTATTCAGGGAACGCCCTATTACGATGGAGCGCTGGGTGATCCCGTACCGGTGGAAAAAGCGTTTGCTTTGGGATGCGAGCGTGTCGTCGTATTGCTGACGAAGCCGGAGAACATCCTGCGGACCTCGGAAAAGGATGAGAAGCTGGCTGCCGGAATCCGTAAAAGATATCCCAATGCTGCCGAAAAGCTGCGGCAGAGAGCGAAGCGATACAATGAGGAAGTTGCGCTGGCACAGGAATACGCAAGACAGGGGAAAGCGCTGATCGTCGCGCCGGATGACACCTGCGGCGTCAGTACGCTGTCCCGTGACCCGGCAGATATGAAACGGCTTTATGACAAAGGTTATACGGATGGGGAAAAAGTCAAATCTTTCATGTGTGAATCCTTGCTGCAATAATCACATAGAAGCAGGATTAGGTCTTCTATGATGCGGCGCAAACGGCATAGCGGGAGTGAAGGAAGATGAATCGGGAAAAAGAGATCGTAAAAATAAGCATGATCGGCATCTTGGTCAATACCGTGCTGGTGGCGTTCAAATTGACGGTGGGTGTTTTGAGCCGTTCCATAGCGATCATTCTGGACGGTGTCAATAACCTGACAGACGCCCTGTCGTCAGTCGTGACTATCATCGGGACGAAGCTTGCCGCCAGGACGCCGGATAAAAAGCATCCGTACGGCTATGGGAAGATCGAATATATCACTTCCGTCACCGTGGCGGGCATCATTTTGCTGGCCGGATTTGCGGCTTTTCGGGAATCTTTTGACAAGATGCTCCACCCGGAAGCGGCGAATTATTCTGTGGTATCGCTGGTCATCATAGCGGTCGCGGCGGCCGTTAAGCTGATATTCGGCCGATACAGCAAAGCGGCAGGAAAAACGTATCATTCGGAGTCGCTGACCGCTTCCGGCACGGACTCGGTGATGGATGCGTTTATTTCCCTTTCTACGCTCGCGGCGGCTGTTGTCAGTATGGCATTTTCGGTCAGCATTGAGGGAATCCTCGGCGTTGTGATCGCTGTCTTTATTCTGAAAGCAGGAATAGAAATCCTGCTGGAAAGCCTCGGCAATATTATCGGGACGAGGGTGGACAGCCGGCTGTCCACAGAGTTAAAAGACTTTATCTGCCAAAATCCGGCAGTATTGGGGGCATATGATCTCTTCCTGCACCAATACGGACCGGAGCGGCTGATCGGTTCCGTGCATATTGAATTGCCGGACGATATGACGGCGAGAGAGATCCACGGATTGACCAGGCAGATCACGGAAGAGGTATATCGGGAATTTGGAATTATCCTGACGGTCGGCATCTATGCCTCCAATACGGTAGAGGAGGTTTTTGCCGATATGAAAAAAGCGTTGACCGCTCTTGTTCAGGAATATCCGGAAGTCCTGCAGCTGCATGGCTTCTATGTAGATACGGAGAAAAAACTGGTATCCTTTGATCTGATCATTGATTTCAAGGCGGAGAACAAGGCTAAAATCGAGGAGGACATGATAAGGCGCATGAAAGAGCAGTACGCGGCGTATGAGTTTATCGCAATCTTGGACAGTGATGTCAGCGATTAGCGCGCAGGCATATCTGCGCGAATCACAGAGAATATTTTGCGGGAATCATTGTTTGATAATATTTCGCCTGCGCATTCCACAAATTCGTGTAATATCCGTCTTTCGCCAGAAGCGTTTTGTGTGAACCGCGTTCTACGATTTCCCCGTTGTTCATAACGGTAATTTCATCGCAGAAACGACAGGACGAGAGTCTGTGAGAAATATAGATCGCCGTGCGCGTTCCCACGATCCCGTTGAATTTCGTGTAAATGTCATATTCGGAAACAGGATCAAGAGCGGCGGCAGGTTCGTCCAGAACAATAAACGGTGCGCCTTTATAAACGGCTCTTGCAAGGCATAGTTTCTGCATTTCCCCTCCGGAAATTTCAACGCCGGTTTCGTCAAAATCTTTATACATAATTGTTTCAATACCTTGTGCCATTGCTTTTAAGCGTTCGTCAAGACCTACGCGGATAACGCAGTCAGTGACTTGTGCGCTGTCATACTCGGTAGCGGCGGCAACGTTTTCCGCCATGGAAAAAGAAAATATTTTTGAATCCTGAAATACAACGGAAAATAACGCCATATAATCTTCGTATTTGTATTTTTTTATGTCGATGCCGTTGAGCGTAATAATTCCCTCGGTAGGATCGTAAAGTCTGCAAAGCAGCTTGACAAGTGTGGATTTTCCACAGCCGTTTTGTCCCACAAGAGCCATTTTTTCGCCGATTTTCCATTTTATATTGATATCTTTCAGCACATAATTTTCCGTGCCGGGATATTTAAAATAAACGTGGGAAAACGCAAATTCATACTCGTTGTCGTCACGTTTTTCGGTGGGCAAAGTTCCCTTATATTTTTCATCGGGAATTTCCAGAAAATCAAATACTTTTTTGCAGAAAGGCGCAGCTATAAGCATTTGCGAAAAATGATCTGAAATGTTGGTTATTCCCTGATTTATCTGATTGAAATACATAACAAATCCCACTATTTCTCCAACCGTCATAGCTCCGCTGACAGCTCTTGCCACCGTGAAACCGTACAGCAGAATATTTATCAAAAAGGTCGTTAAAATGTTTTCGCCGTTCTTTAAAATAATTTTCCAACAACAGTTTGTCCATTTCCTGTGATATATTTTTGCGCTTTCATTATATTTTCCGAGAACAAGGCTGCTTTCATCATAAATTCTTACCTCTTTTCCGCTTCGGTAATTGCTGAGAGCATAATTACTGAAATAACCCTGTGTCCTGTCCGCCTGAAGAAGTTCTTTATCACCAAAAACTTTTCCCACTATTTTTGACGCTTCCGAATCAACAAATTTGGATCTGAATAGAATAATAGGAATAATTATCAGAAACACCGCTAATGCTCCCCATGGTGAACATATAAATCCCATAAATCCGTCCGTGCTTTCCGACTTTGAAAATACGGCGGGAGCGATCAGGATAATTCCGGTTATCACTGTAATAACCCCGCGCAGCACTCCTTCAATGTTTTCGTATACGCCCAAAATGCTGACATTACTTCCTTTCAGATAACTATTAGCCGCCTGCGCGGAATTTAATATTTCGGGATCTTCCGCTTTTACATAATCAATACTTAAAATCTTTTCGGTGATCTTTCTTTTTGTATTTTCGTTGTAAAGAAAACTATGACGGTTATATTTTGCATTTATCATATTCCGCATCAGAGAAACAATTAAATTTATCCCGCAAATGATAACCGCGAAGAAAATAAGTTCCCTTACGGGCTTTGCGTTCACCACGCCGTCTGTTACGAGAGAAGCAAGAAAAATTCCCGAAAATTTGCTTATTATATCAGGCAATATGGATAAAATATTTCGTAAAATTATTCCTCTGTCCGCAGTATTTATGAATTTAATACACCGTTTTAAGATAATTATTTTTTCTTTAAATGTCATATCGTCTGCGTTTTTCTTTTTCATAAACAGGCCGCCTCCTTATCCACATTTTCATCGTTGTAATAACTGCTCTGGATATGAAACAATTCGGCGTATTTACCGCCTTTTTGCATAAGCTCGGCATGTGTCCCAAGCTCGGCGATCTCACCGTTTTCCAGCAGCATGATTCTGTCGCAGAACCGCGTTGAAGCCAGTCTGTGAGAAATAAAAACGCAGGATTTTTCCTTTGCGAAATCAAGATAATTCATATACATTTCCTGTTCGGCGATGGGGTCAAGAGCGGCAGTAGGCTCGTCTAAAAGAAGCACGGAGGCATTTTTGTAAAGCGCTTTTGCCAGTGCAAGTTTTTGCGTTTCGCCGCCTGATAATTCAATGGAATCCTCATAAATCCCACGAACTAATTTTGTATTTTCCTTTTCGGGAAGACTGCTTATTTTCTCATAAATTCCCGCTTTTTTCATACAGTCAAAAAGTTTATCTTTGTTGATCTTTGTACTTCCCGCAACATTTTCCGAAACACTTGCGGCAATAGGGAAAATATCCTGAAATACCGCGGAAAACAATTTGAAATATTCCTTACGGTTGAAATTTTTAACGTTTATGCCATTCAAAAAAATTTCTCCCTCTGTGGGGTCATAAAGTCCGCACATAAGTTTTACAATGGTTGTTTTTCCTGCGCCGTTCAGTCCCACAAGAGCAAGTTTTTCGCCTTTGCAGAGGGTAAATGAAAGATTTTTTATGGTAAAATTTTCCGCGCCGGAATATTTATAGCTTACATGTTTAAATTCAATTTCGCATTTTCCGTCGGGAATTTTTTCACAGGGAAAGTTTTTCCATGTGCCGCGATTTGTTTTATCCGGCATTTCAAGATATTCACGAATATAATTTACATTGTTGGAAATCCACTGATAGCCTGAAAAATTATTTAACCAATCCTTTACCGCAGTGGAAAGCCGCATGATGGAATGAAAATACAGCACAAAATCTCCTGCGCCGATATTTCCTGCCATAACAAGATATATCACATAGATATACGCCGCAAGATCACCGATAAATGCCGCAATTGAGCCGAAAATATTGTGACGAAATTCCCATGCGTCCTGCTCGGTATACCATTTAAGACGCTCGTCTGCGGAACGTTTCCACGCCTGGTTGAACCAGCTTTGCATATGATAAATACGGGTATCTTTTGCGTTCTGGAAATCGCCGCTTATTTTGTCAATATAATTTATCTGCCGTTCAGACTTCTGCCAGAAATCTGACATATTCCAGACCCAAAGCATTTTGTGACGTTCGCAGAAATATCCTAAAGCGGCAGGAATCACTATCACCGGCACAAGGCGTATATCCAGTACCGAAAGTATCGCCGAATAGGTGAAACATTCCAGAATGTGACGTATACTTCCGCGCACATTTACCGGCGTATTGATTGCCGCCACACTTAACGCATTGACCGCTTTGTTTAGCTTATCGGCTTTGTCCGAGCTTTCGCAGTTTTCATAATCGGTGGTAAGTGTTTTCTTCATAATTTTTCCGCAAAGATGATCGTTAAATTTTCTAAAGCCGATAAATCCCTTATAATTTCCCGCGCTTTCGGCAATGAATGAGCTTACAGTCATCCCCGACAAAATTCCGAGACAGATGAAAAGCAGCTGTCTTGCACCAAATCCTGCGGCGGCAAATTCTACCACATATTTGTTGATATATACCGACAAAAGATTGCTGAAATAATACCCGAAAGCGAACAGAAAAATACATAAAAACATTAATTTATCGAATTTGAAAAGTTCTTTCATAACGAACATAACGTTATTTACGATGCCGTATTTCAAGGCTTTTATTTCCGCTTTGTAATTTGCCCGATCGGCTTTCTTTTTTGTCTCGTCCCATTTTGTGACTTTTACCATAATATCACCTCTTTTTTTATGATACCACAAAAAGACCTTTCGTACGTATTTCGGAACGAAAGGTCAAAATAAGGAACGAATGGTCATGATGCTGTCAAAGGGATCATAATTTCGGCGGCGAAAACGCCTTCTTCATTCTGGCGGTTCACATATCCGCCGTATTTTTTTGCGATTCTGTCAATGCGGAAAAGCCCGTATCCGTGTTCTCTGGAATCGCTTTTTGTGGAAATATATGTGCCTTTTTCCCAGCGTACTTTCCCGGCGGAATTTTGCACCGAAACATAAAGATGCTCTTTTAATCTGCCGATATAAACACGCATAAAACGTTCGCTTTCGGGAAGTGCCGCGCAGGCTTCAATAGCGTTATCAAGCATATTTCCCAGCACCGAACACAGTTCCACATCGGTCATGTTAAGATGTTCGGGGATATTGGCTTTTACATGCAGACGGACATTTAGTTTTCCTGCCGCCGCAAGTTTGCTGTTTAAAATAGCGTCTGCCATAACATTTCCTGTTTTTATGACGGTATCGACGGTGTCAAGGTCACAGGCAAGCGAATCCAGATATTCATTCAGTTTGCCGTAATTTCCATCGGCAAGCTGAATTTTCATATTCTGTATATGGTTTCGGTAATCATGCCGCCAACCCCGTACCTGACGGTACATATTTTCGATTTCGCGGACTTGCTTTTCAATAAGTTCGCTTTGGAAACGTTCTATTCGGCGGTCAATCATATTGTATAAGATTCTTCGGAAAAGCATAAATGCTATACATAAAATGATTGCCATAAGAATTGCGGAAAATATGATGATAAAGATATTCATTGATGTTCTCCTTGTGTGTAAAATGCAATAAACCTTTCATTTACTTCTTTGTAGAGCCGTCTTGACAGAGGAAGATTTTCCCCGCCGTCAATTTCAATTTCTGTTTTTGAAATGCTTTTGATAAAGCGCAAATTCACCAGATAAGAGCGGTGGCAGAACATGAAATTTTCCCCGAGAATTTTTTGCAGATCATGGATTCCCGTATGACAGATCAGGACATTTCCGCCCGGCATATGCACTTCTGTTTTCTTCCCTCTCGCTTCGCAGTAACGGATGTTTTCCGAATCAACACGGATATTGTTATCACCGCAGGAAAGCACAATATCATTTTGAGAATCGCGCTTTTTGGTATATCTGTCCAGAACTTCAAAGAGTTTTTCTTCTTCTATCGGTTTAAGAAGATAGTGGAGCGCTTCCACATCATACCCCTCGACAATGTAGTCGGAATATCCCGATATAAAAATGATCGGAAGCATATCCCCGTTTTCGCGCAGTTTTTTTGCCAATTCCATACCGCTTAAATGTTTCATTTCGATATCAAGAAGAAGCATATCACAAGGCTTGTCCGGATAGGAAAAAAGAAAACTTTCCGCACTCTGATATTCGTAAATGATCACGGCAAACGGCTTATGCGCAGACCATTCGTCAAGCATACTGCGCAGGGCGGAAATATGTTCTTCATTATCGTCGCAAACGGCTATTTTAAGCATTTTCTATCACTCACAGACCGATTTTGTATTTCTTTTATTATATCACAAATGTTTCTGCTTTGTTAATGCCTGTATTGATTCCGGGTATTTTCAATTTGCGTATTTTGGTATATCATAAAACCAGTGTATTTTCTTTTGCGTTTGGTTTGATGGTAAGGAAAGTTGAGAAAATGATTTTAAAAAGTTTTGTCACGCAAAGCAAAAAAATATTGGGAGATAATCTGGTTGGGATTTATCTTCATGGTTCTGCCGTTATGGGATGCTATAATGAGAAAAAAAGCGATATTGATTTGTTGGTTGTAGTAAAGGAAGCTGTTCCGGATGTCCCTGAAAAGTATCATACTTTGATCGTACAGGCGCTGGATGAATATTTATCTGATAAAGAAACAGAATGGGACGAAAATAATGCCAGCGAATATGCTGCATATATGGTATCACAGATAAGGAATTAGATAAATTTCACTCAGATGATATTCTGTTCATGCTTTTAACGTGTGCGATTTTGACAAAATTGCAAAAACGCCCACGTTAAACTTGAACATAACCGCAATAGTTTCCGAGAGAAAATTATTTGAAGAAAATTTTGAGTGTCTGATGCAAAATTATCCGGGATTGACATATTAGCAGGGCTTGCGTATAATAATAACAACCGACAGGAAACTGTCTTGAAAAGTAGTCCGTTCCCGGTCATGCGGAAAACAAACAGACCGTGAAAACGTGGTTCGCTCCCGGTTATGCGAATAACAAATAGACCGTGGAAAAGTTTTTAAGCCTCTTGCCCAGAGCAAGGGGCTTAAATTTTACAAGGAGAAAAGCCGCTCATGGAGATTTTAACGGGAAGCCTGTATTTTGTATCTGATGATTTTTTTGCAAAGGTTCAGGATCCTTATTTGAAAATCAATTATGAACATACAAAACGTCCTCATTATTTCGCTTATAAGGACAGCCGTACAAATCTGTACTGGTTAGTTCCTTGCAGCTCAAAAACGGAAAAATTTGAACGTCTGATACAAAAGAAGAAGGAACAGCACAAGCCGACAGATACAATCAAGATCGTAAAAATCTTTGATCGTAAAACAGCGCTTCTCTTATTTCAGACCCAAAGCTGATACAGGAACTGGAAAAATAAAAGTTGATATATTATCCCTGCCGCTTCAGCGTAATGATCGCATGGAACGTCAGCGTTTCGGCATTGTAGTATATCTGCATATCCCCATTGTATTTGGCGACGATCCGGCGGATGCTTTTCAGCCCGAAACCGTGATTATGGCTGGGAGGGGGTATCATGATCGTCGGATTACCGCTTTCCTCTGTGAAAGGATCTGTCCGGCAGGAGTTGATGACTGTCAGAACGGTAAACGGCGTTTTTTCTTTTCTTCCTGTGCTGACCTCAATAAATGCTTCCGGAATGTCTTTGGCCGCTTTCACGGCATTGTCGAGCAGATTACAGAATAATGAGGTGAGATCATTGTCGGCGATAAAATCCGTCGTTCCGCTTCGGATATCGGTGTGAAAAGCGATGTGGCTGTCAGCGCATTGCCGCATATAGCGGCACAAAATGGAATTCAGCATCTCGTGTTCGCACAGTCGCGCGGATTCTTTCAGGTCGGAAGAACGAATCAGCTGATGCAGATATGCGTCAATTTTGTCATGCTCTTGCTGTCGGTTCAGCATATCAATGGAGTGCAGGTGTTTCTTGATATCGTGGATCAGAATGCGCTGGCTTTCATTCTGCTGACGAAGCATTTCATAATATTCGGCAGCGCTGGACTCCTTTTGGAGCAGTAACTGCATCTGTGTAAATTCCATGCTTTTCTTCAGGTTGTACTGGTTGATGCCAAATACAAGCAGGTTGCTGATCAGTAAGCAAAAGGCGATTAGCGTAATCATTCCTTCCAAAAGGGGAGAAAGCAGGAATGTATCACTGACGCTGACCAGGGTAAGCATGATCAGGCTGGAGGTTATGGGAATGAAGATCAGAAGCAGAACGGATTTGTTATGCTGCTGATCGCAGGTCTGCTGTCCTTTCAGCAGATGGATCAGAATATAGATAATGGTGAAGAAGATCATTTTGCTGAAAAGGATAAAGATGATCATATTCTGAAACTGTTCGGTCCCCGCAAGAAAATGAGGCGAGAAACGCTCCATCGCGCTGTATACTGTCAATTCGCACATTTCCATAATGGCGGCAATAAAAGAAGAATGAAACAACGCTGTATACCATTTGAGGTCATACATGGTAAGCAGGAAAAGAAAATTCATGACAAGATACAGCGTCATATTCAGCCATGTATGTTCCAGCAGCGATACGGCAAACATCATCAGATAACAAAGGAAAAGCGCCGCGAATTGTGTCTGCGGTCTGCGCCGGGCAGTAAAAAGGTTAGAGGAATACAGCCACAGTATCACTGCCTCTATCATAAAAGCAAAAAGATAACATACGCCGTTGCTCATTCGGTTTACCTCGTACTTTCCAGATAAAGAAGGTAGGCTTCTTTAAAAGCGCTGTATTTTCTTTTGGTCAGATAGGCGCGGATCTGACCGTCAGCCATATGGATAAGATTGCGGTCAAAATCCGTGACATGTTCAAAGTTGACGATGAAGCTGCGGTGCGTCTGGAAAAAACAGTTTTTCGGGAGCAGCTTCAGCCAGTACTGCATATTGTGGACGGATGCAAAATCGCCCAAGGTTGTATGTACGGTCACTTTTCTTGCCTGCGCTTCTATGGCGATGACGGCGGAGGCGGGCAGCGTGTGTACACCCTGCTTCGTCTCAATCGGAATTTTGATTGTCATGGTATTGTACAGTTCCACGGCGTCTTTCATATTCCGGAAGAAACGCTGCTTATCCACAGGCTTTGACAGATAGCGGAATACCTGAAAACGCATGGCTTCATCGAGATATTCGGAATAGGAAGTCACAACAAAAATGATAATGCTGTCGTTTGTTCTTTTCAGTTCGTTTCCCACGTAGATGCCGTTCATGCCGGGCATTTCTATATCAAGGAACAGGATATCCTTGTCGCCTTCGTCAGCCAGTAAAGACTCCCCGTCAGAGAAACAGGACAGCTCCGGACATTTCACATGGATCTTCTCAAAAAAATCTTTGCAGTATTCTTTCAGCTGTTCGATCATCAGGGGATCGTCGTCGCAGATCAGGATTCGCATGTTATTCTCCATTCCAAAGCGTTTTCGTGAAAATCAGTACATCAGCGCGATTTTTCACACGCATACCATTGCGGTTTGCTTATTGCTATTTTTAAAAATATTATATAACACTTGCGCTGGGAAAGGTAGCGAACTGCGCGAAACGACATTTTTTGACAGATTTTGGGACAGAAAGCGGCATATGCAAAAAGTGAGACGAATATTTGCAAAATGACCAAAAAGGGGCGGGGAATGTCGTTTCGTGCGAGAACGGTTGAAATTGCGGCAGAAACAGGGATAATGTGAGATACCGTCGGTTGTACAAGGATGCAGCGACGTCAAAAAATACAGCGAGGAGGATTTGAAATGAAGAGAACAAAGAAAACACAAAAGGGAAGAAGAAAAGTGATCACGATGGGGCTGTGCATGGCGGCACCGCTGTTTGTCTTGGCGGGCTGCGGGGACAAAGAAAATGCGCAGGATAATATGCAGAGTGTGGAAACAACCGGAAGTGTGGAAATAATCGAAAGCATGGAGCCGACAGAAAGCATAGAGAGAGCCGAAAACGCGGACGTTCAGAATGCTCTGCCTGTCGATGTATCTTTCCCGGAGCGTTATGAAAATGCCGTAGAGAACGTCAGATTTGACATGGATATCACGGTTGATGCGGATCTGACAGAAGAGCCTCCTGTCACCGCGAAAGCCCGGATGAAAAAGGTGGATGCGGGGAAAGCTTTTGCACTGTTGTTCAGCGGTAACGATACCTATGAAACATACGAGTATGAAGAGAAAGACGAGTATGGGAAAGAAGTCAAAACGGGGACGTATGTAACCCCGGAAGAGACAACATTGTCATACGGGCCGCTTTCCAGTCAGATGAGCTATATGAAGAGGACACTGATGCCATACATACGAAGCGCGTTTGTATTGGATGAGGAAGATGAGCGGTACAATGCAGACCTATATTCCCAGGAGGCGCAGCTGGCTTTTATGGACCGCGAAGCTGCGTTTCAGATCGTGAGCGACGCCCTGACGAAGATTGACATGGAATCCGAATATGACTATACGGGGTATGCTCTGGATTATGCAGGGATGCAGTCGCGGGAATATCATGAAAGTATGGACGGCAATATTGATCATGCGCGCTACAAGGAAGCCTGGTCGGCCGCGGACGAAGGGTATTATTTCTGCATCAACGAAACATACAGAGGACTTCCGCTTTACCATGTATACGCTGGAATTTTTTCGGACGCAGCGGACGCGAACGCGCCGGTGCAGGCGTTTGTGTCGCAAAACGGGATAGAGTATCTGGAAATTGAAAAGGTGTTTGACATTTCGGAGGAAAAGACAGGGATAACGCTGCTCCCCATAGATGCCATCGCCCGGGCTGCCGCAGATAAGTGCGCGCAGATGTCCGGGAACTCGACATATGAAATGACCGGCGCGGAATTGTACTATTATGTCGATCTGTCGTCCGGCATGGGAACCTATGATGTCAAGCCGGTCTGGATCATAAAAGGGATTGAGGAATCAGAGGAGACACAGCGGGCGGTTCAGGTGATCATAGATGCGCAGACGGCGGAGGAGATATTATGAAGACTGGCTGAATGATGGCTTGTTTTCGGGAAAAGTATACAAACACGCCTGATAAATCGAAAAACAGGGCGCGATTGAAAGTGCAACGATAATGTGTTAAAATATATCCATATATTGCGCGAAAGAAGAAATTCCAAACGCGCGGAACGACTTTGGCTGGTACAGGAAAGATAAATGATAGGATAGTGCGTGTTGCAGATGCTGCGGTACAGGGAAGGGATACGGCGGTTTGAATAAGAAGAGAAAAACGGCTCAGACCGGTGAGGAAAGAACAAGGACGGTGCACAGATCGTATATTCTGCCGCTGGTGATCACCGTGGCATGTCTGGCTCTGACTGCCGGCATGGGCGCCGCGGTGGTCCGTTTCTATAACGGTTATGGCAAAAGCGCAGATACCGCGGATGACACGGTTTATGACAGATATTATGTAATGATCACAGATGATTACAAATCTTCTTTCTGGACGTCGGTGTACCAGGGGGCGTACGCGCGCGGCCTGGAGAACAACGTGTATGTGGACTGGCTGGGCGGGAATCTGTCTCGGGAATACAGTAAAGAGGATCTGATGCGCATCGCGATTGCTTCCGGGGTAGACGGAATTATTGTGACGGCGGACGAGGGAGAAGAGATCGCCGCGCTTATTGACGAGGCATCGGCGCAGGGCATACCCGTGGTAACGCTCTACGGGGATAATACGCACAGCAGCAGATGCAGTTTTGTCGGTGTGGGCAGCTATAATCTTGGCCGTGAGTATGGCAAAATGGGGCTGTATCTGCTCGCAGATATCATCGGAAATAAGGATAGTGCCGAACGCCGTCTGAGCAGTGGCAGGGAGGACGGTGCGGTGCAGTTTCTCGATTCTGCCAGAGCGATCGGAGGAAAAGTGAAGATAGCCGTGCTGGTCAACGCTTATGCCAGCGATGTGGATCAGAATATCCTCTACTCCGGCATCCAGGAAACGATGGAGAACGAGAAGTCCACGGACATTGAACTGGAATTTATCCCTATCTCCATCGATGATACCAATGATTTCTCTGTGGAGGAGTCGATCCGTGACATCTTTATGGAAGAAAACGTGCCGGATATCATCATCTGTCTGGACGAACTGAGCACGACATGCGTTTATCAGGCTGTAGTAGACTATAATATGGTAGGCGACGTTAATATTCTGGGATATTTTTTGTCCGATACGATCGCCAACGCGATCGACAGGAATGTCATATACGCGACGGCGGTGATCGATACCGAACAGATGGGCGGTTACTGCATAGAGGCGCTTCAGGAGTATCATGATCTGGGCTACACGAGCCAGTATTTTACGGCGGATGTCACGGTGATCAACAAGAATAACGTGGCAGAATATCTTGATGATAACGAGGAGGAAAGTGCGGATGAGTAGATTACGCGACGGTTCCCTCCAGTTTAAGATCAGCGCGATCTATATCGTGACGAACCTTTTCATGCTGTGTGTCAATCTGGCGTTATTGGCGGGTATCAACAGCATGTCGTCCCAGTTGGATGCGGTCTATCAGGATAATCTGCATCTGAACGAGCTGTCGGATGCGCTGACGAAGATGCAGGATAATATGACGGCGTATCTGAGCGCAAAGACCACAGACTCTCTGGAGGATTATTACCGGAGCGAGCAGGTTTTTTCGGAGATGGTGCGGGAACTGGAGGATCGGGTGACGGGTTCTGCTTTCGGAAGAATGGAACGCAACATCAGGCATATGTCGGAACGGTATCTGGAGACGGCGGGACAGACGATTGAGGCAAAGCGCGGCCGGAATGTGGAAAAATACAGGATCAGATATGAATCCACAACACAGATGTACGACTATATCAGCGCCTACATATCCGCCTTAAACAGCGAACAGTTTAAAAACAATTCGACGCAGTATATGGAGCTGCTCAGACGATTCAGGCTGTTTGAACTGGTGTCCATGGTTGTTATGACTGCTGTGATGGTTGGCAATGTAGGTATTATCATCAGTTTTACGGGCACGGTTATCAGACCGTTAAAAAGGCTTGCGGGCTCCGCAGATGAAATTGCCAGAGGCAATTTTGACATCGAACTTCGGGAGCCTGAATCGACGGACGAAGTCGGGATCGTGACACAGGCTTTCAATTCCATGGTCGCCAGCATAGGAAGATACATTGAACAGATCAGGGACAATATGGAGGCGGAGCGGAAACTTAAGGAGAAAGAACTGCTGATGGAAACCCATCTGAAGGATGCGAGGCTGAAATATCTGCAGGCGCAGATCAACCCGCATTTCCTTTTTAACACGCTGAACGCGGGCGCCCAGCTTGCCATGATGGAGGGCGCCGACAGAACGTATGAATATGTCCAGAAGATCGCGCAGTTTTACCGCTATAACATGAAAAAAAGCGAAGAGAATGTCTCTCTTGCCGAGGAGATCGAGATGGTGGATTCCTACATCTATATCCTGAATGTGCGCTTTGCGGGCGATATCCATTATGAGAAAAATGTGGATGAAGCCCTTATGCAGACACAGATGCCGGGTATGATCCTGCAGCCGATCGTGGAGAACTGTGTCAATCACGGCATTCGTGAGATGGAAGGCGACGGCGTGATCAGACTGTGCGTTTACCGGGAGCGCGGCGCGGCGGGAGAAAATGCCGTAAACGCTGGTTTTGTGGGGGGGGGTATCTGCATTAGCATTAAAGACAACGGTGTCGGCATGAGCCGGGAGACGATCGACCGGGTGATGAACGGTACCTACAGAGAGAGCGGCATGGCCGCCGGATCCAACGGGATCGGCATGGACAACGTGATATCGCGTATGCGGCTGTATACGGGGGATGAAGACGCGGTGGCGATCAACAGCGAAGGAACAGGACAGGGCACAGAAGTGCTGATCCGTATCAGGCAGACAGCCGGCGGCGGTGCAGACCGCAGAGCGGACGGCGTGGAAGAACAGTGAGGAATGGATTCCGGAATGGAGACAGGGTATGTACAGGATCATGTTGGCGGACGATGAGGGGATCGTCATCGACTCGCTCAAATTTATTATCGAGAAAGAATTTGGCAGTGAGTGCATGGTAGAGTATGCCAAGACTGGCAGGAGCGTGATCGAGCTGGCGGAGAATTATCGGCCGGATATCGCGATCATGGATATTCAAATGCCCGGCATTAACGGTATCGAAGCCATGAAAGAGATACGGGCGACCAATCAGAATGTCGTGTTTATCGTGATGTCGGCTTATGACAAGTTTGACTATGCCAAAGAAGCCATCAGGCTGGGTGTGCTGGAATATATCACAAAGCCTATGGAGAAGACGAGGATCGTGGCCGCGATCCGAAAGGCGATAGCGCAGATCGACAAAGAACGCGAGAAACGCAGCAACGATCTTTTGATCCGTGAGAAGCTGGAGACGGTGGCGCCGATCATAGAGAGCGGGCTGATATACGATATTCTCCTGCAGGAGCATTTTACCGGAGACATCGACAGCTACAGGGAACTGCTGGGTATCGAGCAGGAGTATGCGTATATGGCGGCCGTGGTATGCGGCGAGGCTCAGGAGGGGAGCCATCTGACCAATGCGGTGGGAAGCAGCGTTCGCATCAGCCGGCATGAACAGGAGGTGCGGGAGGCGCTAAAAGAAGGTTTTTCGGGCTGCATTGCGGGATCGGTCATGGCGAACAAGATCGCCGTGCTGGTTCCCTGCAGTGAGGAGTCCATGGATTACAACAAAAGGATAGAATTGATTGAAAAGTCGAGGGCGATGGTCCGGGAGCTTCGCAGGAAGACCGATATCAATTTCCGTATCGGCATCGGCTCTATCAGGCGGATGAAAGAAGTGAAAAATTCCTATTCGGAAGCGCTTAACGCGCTCTTGCACACTACCGGAAGCGTAGCGCACGCGGATGACCTGCCGATCCACTGCGAATACGGAGGGGATTATCCGATCCATCTGGAAAAGCGCCTGTTTGAGGAAGTGAAGAACGGGGAACTGAACCGCGCCATGCTGACGGCAGGGGAATTTTTTGACTGGATGGTGGATAACAATCCCGACAGCCGGATGGCTATCCGCTTAAAAGTGCTTGAATTTGTCCTCTGGGCAGAGCATATCGCCTATGAGAACGGCGGTATGACTTACGAGTTTAACACGCGAAACGAGTATCTTCCGGAAGTGATGAACGCTGCCGATGCGGAGACGCTTCGGAAGTGGTTTGTCCTGAAAGTGAGCGAGGCTTGTCAGAACGTCCTGCACAAGGTCTCCGAGAAGTCTGTCAGTCAGGTGGAGGCGGCGAAGGAATACATCCGGGATAATTACAGCAAAGACATTTCGCTTGACGACGTATCGCGCCGGGTCAATATAAGCCCCTATTATTTCAGCAAAATCTTTAAAGAAGAAACGGGGGAGGGATTCGTGGAGTACCTGACCGGCGTCCGCATGGAAAAGGCGAAAGAGCTGTTGTCCACTACGGAGTGTTCCATGAAAGAAATCTGCTCTATGGTAGGATATGCGGACCCCAATTATTTCAGCCGGTCGTTCAAGAAAAACGTGGGTGTTACGCCTACGGAATACAAGGCGGAAGGGGGCGTGGAGCCGCGATGATGAAAAGGTGTATCGGCGCGGTCCTTGCCGTAACGCTTCTGGTCTGCTGTATGGCTTGCGGACAGACGGAAACCGGAAGCACGGAGAAAAGAGAAGAGGACGATAAGATCCAGATCGGCATGAGCTTTGACTCTTTCGTCATTGAGAGGTGGCAGCGAGACAGGGATGTGTTTGTCTCGGTGGCCAAGGAGCTGGGCGCGGAAGTCAATGTGCAGAATGCCAACGGAGATATCGAAGAGCAGAAGAAGCAGATCGACTATTTCATACAGAAAGGCATGGATGTGATTGTCATCGTCTGTATCGATTCCGATGCGCTTAGGGAATCTGTGAAAAAGGCTGAGGAAGAAGGAATCAGGATCGTCGCCTATGACCGTCTGATCAAGGACGCGGGAATCGATCTGTATATTTCCTTTGATAATTCCATGGTGGGAACCATGATGGGACAGGCGCTCGTCGATGCGGGCATCTCGGGCGGCAATGTGCTTATGCTGGGCGGTTCTCCCACAGACAGCAATGTTCCTCTTGTGGAGGATGCTTTCCGCAGGGTGATGCGGGACAACGATGTCACGATCGTGGACAGCGCGCATGCGGAAGGATGGCGTGCAGAGCTGGCGGCGGCGTACATATATGATCACAGCACAGAGCTTAAGGATATAGATGCCATCATGTGCGGCAACGACGATCTTGCCACGCAGACCATACGCGCGCTGGCGGAGAACCGGATGGCGGGTGATATTCTCGTGGTCGGGCAGGATGCCGACCTGGCGGCGTGTCAGCGCATTGTGGAAGGCACGCAGGTCATGACGGTGTATAAGCCGGTAGAGCGCCTTGCCACCAAAGCCGCGCAGGCGTCCGTCGCCCTTGCCAGAGGAGAAGAACTGAGCGCATCTGATGTTACGATGCTCGAGAACGGCAGCTATGAGACACCCTATATTGGATTGGAACCTATAAGCGTCAACCGCGACAATATTGACGAAGTCATTATCGGAAGCGGTTTCCATCTGAAAGAGGATGTGTATCTGAATGCGCCGGAAAAAATGCCGCAGTAGGATATTTGGGATATATCATGAAGCAGCAATAGGACTTTTTTGCGTTACATCGGCCGCATTTTGACAAATTTGTGCTAATCCTTTCTTCTCATGTACAGGTAACGACATGAAAATCTACAGAAAATCGCAAGTTATTCCTATTCAATTTGTGATAGATTGAACTTGTGACAGGTGCAGGCTTTTACCGCATCTGTGGCAGAAACCAATAAAATCTCACAAATTAAGGGAGGAAAAACATGAAGAAGAAATTGTTATGTATGCTCATGGCAACGGCAATGACCGCGACCCTGTTAGCAGGCTGCGGCGGCGGTTCCTCTGCCGGGACAGACAGCGCGGCTGAACCGACAACGGATAACACGGCGGCGGCAGATACGGCGGCGGCAGATACGGCGGCGGATGACACGGCGGCGGATGACATGGCAGCAGCGGATACGACCGCGGCAGGCGGCGGTAAAGTAGGCGTGGCGATGCCTACCAAAGATCTGCAGAGATGGAACCAGGACGGCTCGAATATGCAGGCTGAGCTAGAAGCGGCAGGTTACGAAGTAGACCTTCAGTATGCGGCGAACGATATCGCTACCCAGGTTTCCCAGATTGAGAATATGATCAACTCCGGGTGCCAGCTTCTCGTTATCGCATCCATCGACGGTGATTCTCTCGGTACGGTTCTTGAGCAGGCTAAGGAAAAAGAGATTCCGGTTATCGCTTATGACCGTCTGATCATGAACTCTGATGCGGTTTCCTACTATGCTACGTTCGATAACTACATGGTAGGCACGAAACAGGGCGAGTACATCAGAGACCAGCTTGATCTCGACAATGCGGCGGGTCCTTTTAACATTGAGCTTGTAACAGGCGATCCCGGCGACAATAATGCAAGATATTTCTTCGGCGGCGCTATGGATGTTCTTCAGCCGTACATCGATGCCGGCAAACTGGTAGTTAAATCCGGACAGACCGATTTTGAAACGGTTGCAACCGCTAACTGGTCTACAGAGACGGCGCAGGCGAGAATGGATGCCATCATTTCCGCTAACTATGCGGACGGTACGAAGCTGGACGCTGTTCTTTGCTCCAACGATTCTACAGCGCTTGGCGTTGAGAACTCTCTGGAAGCCAACTACACAGGCGACTGGCCGATCATTACGGGTCAGGACTGCGATATCGCCAACGTTAAGAACATGATCGCAGGCAAACAGTCCATGTCGATCTTTAAGGATACACGTACTCTTGCTTCCAAGGTTGTAGAGATGGTTGACGCGATCATGAAGGGCGGCGAGGCTCCGGTCAACGATACCGAGACATATGATAATGGCAAGGGTGTTGTTCCTTCCTATCTGTGTGAGCCCGTATTCGCGGATGTCAACAATTACAAAGAGCTGCTGGTAGACTCCGGTTACTATGCAGAGAGCGATTTACAGTAATATGGGTAAATTCGCTTCGCAATTTAACTCATAAAGCTGCCTGGCAGCTGATGAGAAGAGAAGTAAATATACGGCAGGCGGTATATTCGCCTGCCGGTTTTCAAAAGGATCGATATCCTGAAGGATAGGAAATCTGAATGTATAGTGATTGGGAGGGATACAATTGGCAAAAGTTTTACTGGAAATGAAAAATATTACCAAGACTTTCCCCGGTGTTAAGGCGCTTGACAATGTGAATCTGAAAGTGGAGGAGGGCGAAATCCACGCTCTGGTAGGCGAGAACGGCGCCGGCAAATCTACGTTGATGAATGTGCTGAGCGGCATATATCCTTATGGGACCTATACGGGCGACATCATCTATAACGGCGAGGTATGCAGATTCAATCAGATCAAGGACAGTGAAGAGAAAGGAATCGTGATCATTCATCAGGAACTGGCGCTGATTCCTTATATGACGATCGGTGAAAATATGTTTCTGGGTAACGAGAGAGGACGCAAATATAAATTAGACTGGAATGAAACCTTTGGTCGTGCGGGCGAGCTGTTAAAGACGGTAGGCCTACAGGAGACGCCCCAGACATTGATTAAAGATATAGGTGTAGGAAAACAGCAGCTTGTGGAGATCGCCAAGGCGCTTGCCAAAAACGCGAAGCTTCTTATCTTAGACGAACCTACGGCATCTCTGAATGAGACGGATTCCAAGGCGCTTCTGGATCTGCTTCTCAAATTTAAGAAACAGGGCATGACTTCCATTATTATCTCCCATAAATTAAACGAGATCTCTTATGTGGCGGATAAGATCACCGTGATCCGTGACGGGTCAACGATAGAGACGCTGGATAAAAAAACAGACGATATTTCGGAAGCACGTATCATCAAAGGTATGGTCGGCCGTGAACTGTCGGACCGTTTCCCGAAACGGGAGAAGCATATCGGTGATATCAATCTGGAGATCAAGGATTGGAGTGTATATCATCCGCTGTATTCGGAACGGAAAGTGGTGGACGGCGTCAGTATCAATGCCCGCAAAGGTGAAGTAGTGGGAATCTCGGGCCTGATGGGTGCGGGGCGCACAGAACTTGCCATGAGTGTGTTCGGCAAGAGTTACGGAACCAATATCAGCGGAAAACTCTGTATCAACGGTGAGGAAGTTCACTTAAATTCAGTGCATGACGCCATCAGACACAAGCTGGCATATGTGACGGAGGACCGCAAGGGCAACGGGCTGATCTTAAGCAATCCCATTAAGATCAATACGACGCTGGCGAATCTGGACGGTGTGAGCAGTCACAGTATTATCGATAAGGATAAAGAGTACAGTGTGGCAGTAGAATATAAAGAAAAGCTTAAAACCAAGTGCCCCACTGTCGAGCAGAATGTCGGCAACTTGAGCGGCGGCAATCAGCAGAAAGTCCTGCTGGCAAAGTGGATGTTTGCTGACCCTGATGTGCTGATTCTGGATGAGCCGACAAGAGGTATTGATGTAGGCGCCAAGTATGAGATCTACTGCATTATCAATCAACTGGTAGCTGAGGGAAAGACGGTTATCATGATCTCTTCGGAATTGCCGGAGATCCTCGGTATGTGCGACAGGATCTATGTCATGAATGAAGGCAGGATCGTGGGCGAGCTTGACGGCAGCGAGGCAACGCAGGAGATCATCATGTCATGCATTTTAAAATCCAGTAGTAAAGGAGCGTAAGGAAGTATGAATAAGGCAAAAACATTAGATATAGTAAAAAAATATACGATGATTCTTATGCTGGTCCTGATCACGGCATTCTTTGCGTGGCGGACGAACGGCGCAATCCTTCTGCCGATGAATGTCAGCAGTCTGATCTCGCAGAATGCATATGTTTTTATTCTGGCAACCGGTATGCTGTTATGTATCCTGACCGGCGGTAACATCGATCTGTCGGTCGGCAGCGTTGTGTGTTTTGTCGGCGCCATCGGCGCGGTACTTATGGTCAATAAAGGTATGAATATGGCGCTTGCCATTTTGATTATGCTTCTGATCGGTATCGCTATCGGTGCATGGCAGGGATTCTGGATCGCGTTTGTCAGAATTCCCCCTTTCATTGTAACATTGGCGGGCATGCTGATATTCAGGGGATTGAGCAATGTTGTTCTGGATGGCATGACGGTTTCCATTCAGAACTGCACGACCTTTGTCAATCTGTTCGGCGGCGGCGCGAACTGTTACATACCCGATGTGCTTGGCGGCGGCGGGATCAACATGACCTGTATCGTGGCAGGCGTCATTGTCATGCTGATCTTTATCGCGTCACAGATCATCGGAAGGCTTAATAAGAAGAAAAAAGGATATGAACTGGAGAAGCCTGTGGGAATGATTGTTAAGACTGTTTTGATCAGTGCGGTCATCCTTGCCTTTACGGTCAGGCTGGCACAGCATAAGGGCATACCGAGTGTGCTGATCTGGGTCATGATCGTGATACTTGTGTATTCTTATATTACCTCCAACACCACGATAGGCCGATACTTCTATGCGGTGGGCGGTAACGAGAAAGCCACCAAGCTGTCCGGTATCAACACAAATAAAGTATACTTCCTGGCATACCTGAACATGGGATTCCTTTCCGCACTGGCCGGCATGGTCACGATTGCCAGACTGACATCGGCGCAGCCTACATACGGTCAGAACTACGAGATGGATGCGATCGCCTCCTGCTTCATCGGCGGCGCTTCCGCATATGGCGGAATCGGCACGGTTCCCGGTGTTATCGTCGGTGCGGTCCTGATGGGCGTCATCAATCTTGGCATGTCGCTGATGGGCGTAGACCAGAATATGCAGAAAGTGGTTAAAGGACTTGTGCTTCTGGCAGCCGTTATCTTTGATGTTGTATCCAAGAGAGGCGGCAAGCTGATCGAGAAGAATTAGAATATAGATATAGATGTCAGGAAAAGCTCTGCGAAAGCAGGGCTTTTTCGATTTCAAAATCTATGTCAGAACGGATCTGTCCGCTGCCATGGCGGCAGCCCGGAACACGGAGCTTCTCTCAGCGCCGGTCCGCCGGGAGATAGACCGAGAAGACGCTTCCTTCGCCCGGCGTGGAACTGATCTTGATATAGCCGTTCTCTCTGGAGATAATCTCACGGGCGAGGTAGAGGCCGATGCCGAGTCCTTCCTCGTCATGGACGTCCGGAGAGCGGTGGAAGCGGGAGAAGACGCGGGGTTGCTCCTCCTCGGGGATGCCCCGGCCCGTGTCAGCGACGTCGATACGGCAGAACATTTCGTAGCGGACGGCGCGCACGGTGATGCCTCCACGCAGAGTGTATTTGACGGCGTTGTCGAGCAGGTTGCCGACGGCTTCCGCCGTCCATTTTTCGTCGAAGACGGCTGTGATGTCCGGCGGCTCGAAAGTGAGGGAAAGTCCCTTGTTCTCCGCAGGAAGGGCGAACTGAGCCTGCAGCTTGTCGAACATGGGCGCGAGGGATCCCGGGCGCGGCGAGAGGACGAAGACGCCGCTTTCCAGACGTGACATTTTAACCAGGGATTCGATGAGAAAGCGCAGCTTCATTGTCTGGGTAGTCAGGGCGCGCACATAGTCCTGGCCCTCCCCGGACAGTTCCTGTTCCGACAGCAGTTCGGTGTAGAGCAGGATGTTGGAGATGGGCGTTTTGGTCTGGTGGGAGATGTCGGAGATCATTTCCTTGATGCGGGCGCGCTCCTCGCTGACACGTTCCGCGGATGTCTCGGAGGCGGTCAGGTAGTCGTGAAACCTGTTTTCCAGCGCGGAGTGCAGGGACTCGTCGAATGTCTCCGTGCGGAGCGTGCCGTCAATGGCACTGTCCAGCATACGGTTCAGCTTTCTGTACAGCCGCCTGGTCTGTGTGCGCTGCAGTGCCGCGCAGATGAGGACTGTCACGGCGATAAGCAGCAGGGCGGCCGTGGCGAAAAGCGCAATGTTGTCGGGGAGGGACATAGTTTTCATCTTTTCTATGCCTCCGCTTCCCACACGTAGCCGAGGCCGTACACGGTTTTGATGCGGTCTGCGGCATCCAGCTTGTCCCGCAGGCGCTTTACGGTGACGGAGAGGGCGTTTTCGTCTACGAAAGCGGCGCCGTCTGTCCAGACAGCGTCCAGCAGCCTGTCGCGGCTCAGGGTGATGCCGGGATTTCCCACGAGGATGCGCAGCAGTTTCTGCTCTGTTTTGCTGAGTGCGACGGGTTCGCCGTCCTTGGTAAATTCCATGTGTTCAAAATCAAAGACGTAGCCGCCGCTTCTGTACGGATGGCCGGCAGCAGGCTTTTCCCGTCTTTTGCGGAGCTGGGCGCCGACTCTGGCGCGCAGGACGGCCAGGCTGAAAGGCTTGGTGACATAGTCGTCCGCGCCCTCTTCCAAGCCTGCGACGATATCGGTTTCCAGGTCGTTTGCGGTCAGCATGATGACGCCGCAGGGATTGTTTTGGTCCTGACGGATTGTCCGCAGCAGGTCGAAGCCGTTTCCGTCGGGCAGATTGACATCCAGTATCACGAGGTCACAGCGGTCTGCGGCAAGCCGTCTCTCGGCTTCCCGGACAGAGAAACAGGTCTGCGTCTGTATTTGATCGGTTGTGAGAGCGCGGGCCAGTCCCTGCGCCAGCGCGCGGTCGTCTTCCACGATGAGTATGGTGTCCATGGGTGCGCCTTTCCGTGTGGATAAATTGTATTTATTGTACGACCGAATCCTGCGCACGTCAACAGATCGGACTGGACATACGCGCGCAAAGTGTTATAATGCTGAGTAAAGCCTGAAGCGAAAAAAGCTGCGGAATGAGGATTATTATGAACAACGAACTGACACAGAAAGATATCGAGCGGATGGAGGAGGAGATCGAGTATCGGAAACTCGTCGTGCGCAAGCAGGCGCTGGAGGACGTGAAGTCAGCCAGAGCCCACGGCGATCTGAGCGAGAATTTCGAGTACCATGCGGCCAAGAAATTTAAGAATCAGAACGAGAGCAGGATACGCTATCTGGAACGTATGATCAAGACGGCGGTGATCGTGTCCGACGAGTCCGCGGAGGACGAGGTGGGGCTGAACAACACCGTGGAGATCTGCTATGAGGAGGATAAGACGACGGAGAAGTGCAAGCTGGTGACGACGGTCCGCGGCAATTCTCTGGAAGGATTGATCAGCACGGAGTCGCCGCTGGGCAAGGCGCTCATGGGGCACAAGGCGGGCGACAGAGTCTACGTGGAGGTCAATAAGGATGTCGGCTACTATGTGGTGATCAAAAGCATAGAGAATACGGTGGACGACGGCACGGATAAACTGAGGAGCTTCTGAGTACGGAGGCTCCTTTTTCCATCCATATAAAATTTCCGTAAACAGTCTGCTGAAACTGTCAAAAAGCCGGCGGCACATTTCCTGTCCGGGCGCGGGTCCTGCATAAATGGGACAGCCTCTGCATATACCTTACAAAGCGCGTGTACAAGACGCGCCGGGAATGGAGGGGCAGGCATGTATGAGATGAAGACGGCGGCGGAGACGCTGCGCATCCTCGGGACGGACAGGGAGAGAGGGCTCGGGCGCAGGGAGGCGTTGGAGCGCAGGACGAAGTACGGTGCGAACAGGCTGAAAGAGCAGGAGAAGAAAGGCGTCGGCCGGATGATCATAGAGCAGCTTAACGATCCGCTGATCCTGATTCTGGCGGTCGCCATGGCGATCTCCATGATGCTTCGGGAGTTCGGCGACGCGCTGATCATCGTCACGGTGGTGGTGCTGAATGCGGCTGTGGGGATCATTCAGGAGGGCAAAGCGGACAGGGCGATGGAGGCGCTTAAGAAGATCTCCGCCCCGCAGGCGCATGTACTGCGCGACGGGCTGCGCGTCAGGATCCCTGCGGAGGAGCTGGTGCAGGGTGATATTGTACTTCTCGAAGCGGGGAATATGATTCCGGCGGATGTCAGACTGATTGAAACAAACGGGGTTTACGTGGAAGAGTCTGCCCTTACAGGAGAGTCTGTGCCGGTGGAGAAAGACGCGGATTATCTTGCGGATGCGGCGGGGGACAACAGCGACAGGAACATGGCCTACATGTCCACCTATATGACCAGAGGACGGGGACGGGGCGTGGTGACGGCGACGGGGATGGACACGCGCATCGGGCATATCGCGGACATGCTGCATGTAAGCCGTGAGAAGCTGACGCCCCTGCAGATCAGGCTGGGAGAACTCGGCAGGGCGCTCAGTTTCCTGGCAGTCGGCATCTGTGTTTTTCTCTTTGTGACGGCTCTGCTGCAGAAGCGCGACGTGGGAGAGATGCTCCTGACTTCCGTCTCTCTGGCGGTGGCGGCGGTGCCGGAGGGGCTGCCGGCGATTGTGACCATCGTGCTTGCCTTGAGCGTATCTCGCATGGTGCGGGCGAATACCATTGTCCGCAGACTCTCCTCCGTGGAGACGCTGGGTGCCGTCGAGGTGGTCTGCTCGGACAAGACCGGTACCCTGACGCAGAATAAGATGACGGTGACGGAGTGTTATCTGGACGGCAGGCTGTTCGGGAGGGAAAACTTTGCAGAGCTCTCTGCGGCTGCGAAAGTGCCGAATGAGGCTGCCGCCGCGCCGACGCACGCTATGTCTGCGGAGCGGTTCCTCGCGGCCTGTATGCTGTGTAACGACGGCGTTCCGGAGAACGGGGAAAAAGTCGGCGATCCGACGGAGCTGGCGCTTCTGGCCCTGGCGGAAGCGTGCGGGGCGGATATCAGGGCGAGCCGCGCCGCGCATCCGCGCGTGGCGGAGCTGGGATTTGACTCGACACGCAAGATGATGACTACCGTACACAGGGAGGAGGGCGGTGTCGTCTCCTACACCAAGGGAGCGGCGGAGCGGGTTTTGGAGAATTGCAGCCGTATGCTCAGAGACGGCAGGGTGTGCGACATGCCGCAGACGGAGCGGGAAAATGCCGTCTCGGTGCAGAAGCGGCTGATGGGCGAGGGCAGGCGCGTGATGGCGCTGGCCATGGAGCCGGAGGGCGGTATGCGGGAGAGAGACATGGTCTTTCTGGGCCTTGTCAGTATGCAGGATCCCGTCAGGCCTGAGGCCATAGAGGCTGTGGAGGATTTTCGCAATGCCGGCGTCTCCACGGTGATGATTACGGGGGATCACCCGGACACGGCATATGCCATTGCCAGGGAACTGGGTATCGCGGAGCGGCCGGAACAGTGCGTCACGGGGCGGGAACTGGATCGGGTCAAGGATCATCATTTTCTGCAGAAACTGGAGGAGTGGAAAGTGTTCGCCCGCGTGACGCCGGAGCATAAGGTGCGGATTGTGGAGGGGTATCGGACGCTGGGCAGGACGGTGGCGATGACGGGGGACGGAGTCAATGACGCCCCCTCCCTGCAGGCGGCGGATATCGGTATCGCCATGGGCTTAAACGGCACGGATGTGGCGCGGGGCGCGGCGGATTTCGTACTGATGGACGATAATTTTGCCACCATCCGCACGGCGATCAGAGAAGGGCGCGGTATCTACGAGAATATCAGGAAGTCGGTGCTTTTTCTGCTCTCGTCCAATCTGGGAGAGATCATGACGATGCTCGTCACCATCGTGGCGGGACTGCCGAGTCCGCTCAAGGCCAGCTTTATCCTGTGGATCAACCTGATCACGGATTCGCTGCCGGCGCTGGCTCTGGGCGTGGACGACAATGACGGCGAAGAGCTGATGCGGGAGCCGCCCAGAAGAAAAGACGAGTCTCTTTTTGCGAAAGGCGGACTGTGGTGCGTACTCTGTTACGGGCTGGTGATCGGCGGTGTGAGCCTGGCGGCATTTCTGAAAGTGCCTTACGACTGGATTGTGGCGCAACGGCTGCCAATAAGTTTACATAATGTACTCGAAGGACTGCGGATCTCCTCGGTGCTGGCACGGGCGCAGACGCATGCCTTTACCGTGCTGGGCATCAGCCAGCTCTTTCATGCGGTCGGGATGCGGGATGTGAACCGCTCGGTATTTCGGATGAACCACAGAAATAATCCTTACATGATCGGCGCGTTTCTCATCGGCCTCGCCCTGCAGGCGGCCGTGACGGAGTTTAGTCCGCTCATCGGCCTGTTCGGCACGGTGCGGCTTGGCCTGACGGAATGGGTACAGCTGCTTGCGCTGTCCGCCGTGCCGCTGATCGTTCATGAACTGCTGGCGGCGGTTGGCCCGAAACGGCGCATGGACTCCGCCAAAGACTCAAAAGCCGGCGGGGACGGAGACAGCCACGGGTGCGGCGCATAGCGTATCACCACAGATTCTGAAATGCCAGCAGGAGCAGGCACAGGCCGCTGAGCCAGGACAGATCCGCGTGCAGAGTTCTGCAGAGCAGGAAACCGCAGCCGTACCCCGTGCCAAAAAGCAGCAGATTGAAGAGGGCGGCTGCCCAAAATAGGAGGGCGGAGGAAAAGGATACTGTGGTGAAAGCCATCCCTGCAAGGACGCTGTCCAGAGAGAGGGCGAGCGAGAGAAGCAAAGCCTCTTTCGGGCTGAGTACCTGCGGATCCGTGCGGTTGGCGTCCTCCGGCGACAGGTAGACGGTGAAGATAATGTTGAACTGTCTGAAACGGCAGCTCCGCTGTCTGGTGAAACCGGGGTTCTTCCGCACTATCGCCCGAAGCAGGCTCTCGGCCAGCCTGCTCAGACCCAGGAGCAGCAGCAGGAAAAAAGAGGCGGGCGGGAGAACGGTTTTCGGAATCAGGAGAAAGATACAGGAGCCGATGCGGTTCGCGGCGGCGATAAAAACAGCGGGCACGCATGCCAGAATCAAAAGAGAGGGAAGTTTGACGCGCACTCTCTGGGTTCCGTAGGTCAGGCCGGCGGTCAAGGAATCGACGGACACGGCGGTCAGAAAGAGAAACAGCGCGGAAATGGTACCGGTCACGGCAGATCACCTCTGTGCGGGCAGGATTCTATGGTTATAGTATGGAAAATCAGCCGCAAGTTGCCGAAATTTATTTACGCTTTATGCAAAAGGTGGTATGATAAATAAGTGGAGGATTCTTATGGAACTTATGTTTATCGGGGCCGACCACGAGGTGACGGGCAGCTGCCATTATCTCCGGGTCGGGGACAAAAATATACTGGTTGATTACGGTATGGAGCAGGGCGCCAATGTCTTTGAAAACAGCGAACTGCCTGTAGACGCTGCGCTGATTGATTATGTCTTTCTGACGCATGCGCATATCGATCACTCCGGGCTTCTGCCGCTTTTGTATGCGAGAGGTTTCCGGGGCAGCATCTACGCGACGGCGGCTACCTGCGATCTGTGCAGCATCATGCTCAGAGACTGCGCGCATATTCAGATGCAGGAGGCGGAGTGGAAGAACCGCAAGGCGAAACGGAGCGCGGGCGTATCCGTCACCGAGCCGATCTATACGATGGAGGACGCAGACGGAACAATCAGGCGTCTGGTTCCCTGTGACTATGAGAAAGAGATCGACGTCTGCGACGGCGTGAGGATACGGTTTACGGATATCGGGCATCTGCTCGGCTCCTCCAGCATCGAGGTGTGGGCGACGGAGGGCGGCGTCACGAAGAAAATCGTATTCTCCGGCGATATCGGCAATGTGAATCAGCCGCTGATCAAGGATCCCAAACCGACGGCGGAGGCCGATTATGTGGTGATGGAGTCCACCTATGGGGACAGGCTGCACGGGGCCGACAGGCTGGATTATATCGGGGAGCTTGTGAAGATTCTGCAGACCACTTTCGACCGGGGCGGCAATGTGGTGATCCCGTCCTTTGCGGTGGGCAGAACGCAGGAACTGCTGTATTTCCTGCGCCAGATCAAGGCGGACAGACTGGTGAGAGGCCACGAGGATTTTCCGGTCTATGTGGACAGTCCGCTGGCGGTGGAGGCCACCGGCATCTTTCAGAAAAACGAGTACGAGTGTTTCGACGAGGCGGCGATGGAGCTTGTCAGGCAGGGGATCAACCCGATCGCGTTTCCGGGGCTTCGGCTGGCGATTACCAGCGACGAGTCGAAAGAGATCAACTTTGACAATGAGCCGAAAGTCATCATCTCGGCGTCCGGCATGTGCGAGGCGGGGCGCATCAGGCATCATCTGAAGCACAATCTCTGGCGGCCGGAGTGTACCATCCTGTTCGTCGGTTATCAGGCGGTGGGGACGCTCGGCAGAGCCATTGTGGAGGGCGCCAAAGAAGTGAAGCTTTTCGGGGAGCCGATCGAGATCCGCGCGCAGATCGCGAAGCTGGTCGGCATGAGCGGCCACGCGGACAAAAACGGTCTGCTGGAGTGGATTGGGAGCTTCAGGGAGAAGCCGCGCAAGGTGTTTGTGGTACACGGTGAGGACAGTGTGTGCAAACTGTTCACGGAATGCCTGCGGGTAGAGCATGGATTCAAAGCTTACGCGCCATACAGCGGCACGCGCTTTGACCTGGCGGCCGGCCGTTTCCTCTATGAGGCGGAGCCGATTCCGGTGAAGAAAAAGGCGCGGGGCGTATCCGACGTCTTCGCGAGACTGCTCGCCAGCGGACAGCGGCTTATCGCCGTTATCCACAAGAACGAGGAGGGCGCAAACAAGGATCTGGCGAAGTTTGCGGATCAGATCAACGCGCTGTGCGACAAGTGGGATCGGAATTAGTGTCCGTGACACAGAGTAAGAGGATAGAACGATGAGTCTGGCTGACAAGATTTTCATAGAGATGTGCCGCGATATTCTGGAGAACGGCACGAGCACGGAGGGGGAGAAAGTCAGGCCGCACTGGCCGGACGGGACGCCCGCCTACACGGTGAAAAAATTCGGGGTGGTCAACCGTTATGATCTCTCGAAAGAATTCCCGATCATGACGCTCAGACGGACGGCCCTAAAGAGCGCCACCGACGAGATGCTCTGGATCTGGCAGCAGAAGTCCAACAATATCCACGACCTGCACAGCCATATCTGGGATGAATGGGCGGACGAGGACGGCTCTATCGGCAAGGCGTACGGCTACCAGATGCGGGTAAAGCATCAGTACAGAGAGGGGATGATGGATCAGGTGGACCGCGTGATCTACGATCTGAAGAACAACCCTTTCAGCCGGCGCATCATGACCAATATGTACGTCCATCAGGATCTGCACGAGATGAATCTCTATCCGTGCGCCTACAGCATGACGTTCAACGTCACCCAGAAAAAAGGACACGATAAGCTGACGCTCAATGCGGTGCTGAATCAGCGCTCGCAGGATGTGCTGGCAGCCAATAACTGGAACGTGGTGCAGTATGCGGTGTTAATGCATATGCTGGCGCAGGTGTGCGGCATGGAGGCCGGCGAGCTGGTGCATGTGATCGCCGACGCGCACATCTATGACAGGCACATCCCGATCATCAGGGAACTGATTGAACGGCCGTCCTACGACGCGCCGGCATTTTGGCTGAATCCCGATGTGAAAGATTTTTACGAGTTTACCAGAGACGACGTCAAAGTGGAAAACTATGTGACCGGTCCGCAGATCGAGAATATCCCGATTGCGGTCTAACAGGCGCAAACGAAAAACAAGCGACGCGAAGCGGCATTTGTTTTTCGTGCGCCGTTAACGAGCAAGCCGCCTGTGAAGCAGGCGGGGAAGCGCGGTAGCGCGTGCTTGCGAGTCTAACCATATGACACAGGAGTATCAGAGATGAATCTTATCGTTGCGGTGGATAACAACTGGGCGATCGGCTGTAAGAACAGCCTGCTTGTCAGCATTCCGGCCGATCATAAGCTGTTCCGGCAGGAGACGACGGGCAAAGTGGTCGTGCTGGGCAGGAAGACGCTGGAGACGTTTCCGCAGAAACAGCCGCTCAAAAATCGAACGAATATTATTATGTCAACCAATCCGGATTACCGTGTCAAGGATGCCGTCGTCGTACACAGTCAGGAGGAACTGCTGGAAGAATTGAAACGGTATCCGAGCGAGGATGTCTATATCATCGGCGGCGAGAGCGTCTACCGCATGATGCTGCCCTACTGCGATACGGCGCACGTGACGAAGATCGATCACGCATATGAGGCGGATGCCTATTTCCCGAATCTGGATGAGAATGGGGAGTGGGAGGTTACGGCCGTAAGCGACGAGCAGACATACTTTGACCTCGCCTATACGTTCGTGAAGTATGAGAGAAAAAAATAATCCTGCGCCACAGGGGAGACGGCGGCAGGAAAGAGAAGGGAAAGAAGGGGGAGACGCTTCGGCACGGGCGTCTTGCAGGGAAAGAAGAATGAGCCAAGAGAAAAAAGGGGAAGAGGCAAAACGGGAGAAACAAACCTCAAAGGAGATGATCGCCGCCATGGAGCAGGCGGAGCATACCAGAGATCTCTTTCTGGCGAATATGTCTCACGAGCTGCGAACGCCCATCAACACGATCCTGGGTCTGAACGAGCTGATTCTGCGCGAGAGTCAGGAGGAGGCGATCAAGGAATACGCGATGGACATCAGGCAGGCCGGCAGCGTCCTGCTCACGCTGGTCAGCGATATTCTGGATTTCACAAAGCTTGAGGCCGGACAGATGAAATTGTCGGACGGCATCTACGACGTCAGTTCACTGTTAAATGATCTGGTCAACGGCGTTTCGATTCCGCTGCGCAAGAAAAAGCTGGATCTGGAATTGGATATCGCCAAGGACGTTCCCTACAAGCTGTCCGGCGATGAGATCCATCTGCGGCAGATTCTGAACAATCTGCTCTCCAATGCCGTCAAGTATACCGACCGCGGTAAAGTGACGCTGCACCTGGGATGGAACAGGCTTGCGGGCGATGAGATTGAGATCGACTTTGCGGTGAAAGATACCGGCATCGGCATCCGCGAGAAAGACATCTCCAAGCTGTTCGGCGCTTTTCAGCGCATGGATACGGTCACCAGAGGCAAGAACGACAGGACGGGGCTGGGTCTGGCGATCACCAACAGGCTTGTGGAAATGATGGGCGGTAAGCTGGAGGTGGAGAGCACGTTCGGCAAAGGCTCAGTCTTTTCCTTTAAGATCGTGCAGAAAGTTGTGGAGGAGACGCCGCTCGGCGACTTTGAGAAAAAATATAACGAGAGCCTGCACAGCGTCAAAAATTACAAGCAGAAATTCATCGCGCCCATGGGCCGCGTGCTGGTGGTTGACGACAACGCCATGAATCTGGCGGTGGCGCAGGGGCTGCTCAAGGAGACGAGACTGCAGGTAGACGTGGCGAACAGCGGTGAGGAGTGTCTGGAACTTCTGAAGCGCAAGACGTATCACGTCATCTGCCTGGATCATATGATGCCCGTGATGGACGGTGTGGAGACGCTGCACGCGATCAAAAAACTGGAGGGAAATCCGTCCGTGGATACGCCGGTGATCGCCCTGACGGCCAATGCGGTGACGGGCGCCAGGGAGTTTTATCTGAACGAGGGGTTTCAGGATTACCTGACGAAACCCATCGACGCGGAAAAATTCGAGACTATGCTGATCAAGTATCTGCCCTCCAATGTGGTCTATCTGACGAAAGAGAAAGGTACGGAAGATGCGGAGGCGGACAATGAGAACGAGATCAGCCTGCTGGAGAGCAAACTGAGCGGCATCGGCTTCAATATCCGCAACGGCTTAAAATACATGGGCAACGATATGGCGCTCTACGGCAAAGTGCTGCAGGATTTCCACCTGATTCTGGAGGAGAAAGAGGAGGCGCTGCGAGGCTTCTTAAAGAAACGGGATATGCCCGGCTACGCGATCATCGTGCATTCTCTGAAAGGCAACGCCAGAAATGTAGGCGCGGATGATCTGGCCGACGAGGCTTTTGAACTGGAGAAGATGAGCAAGGCGGGGCAGCTCGAGGACGTGGAGGTGCGCTCACCGATTCTTTTTAACCTGATGAAGAGTATGCGCAAGGATCTGAAAGCCTATCTGGACAGTGAGAGCAAGACAGCCAAAAACAGCGCGGAACCGAAAGATGAGAAAAAAGTAAGGATCACGGAGGACGAGTGGAAGAAAGCGCTCAGAGAGCTGGCGGGCAGGCTGGACGATTTCGACGGGGACAGCGTGAATGAGAAACTGAAAGAACTGAAGCGCTACGACCGCCCGGAATCTGACAAGAAGATGCTGCGCCTGTGTGAAAAAGCGGTGAAAGATTATGCCTATGACGTGGCGCTGGAGGTTGTCAACGCGGTGCTGTGATAAAGTGTGCCTTGACTTTTGAAGGCAAAGGTATAAGATAGAAAAAGAAATACGATACTTTGAGGAAGAAGGGGTATTAGAGATGGAAAAGAAAAACATTGACTGGGCGAATCTCGGCTTCGGCTATCAGGAGACGGACAAGAGATTTGTGGCAAACTATAAGAACGGGGCATGGGATGAGGGAAAACTCATAGCGGATGCAAATGTGCAGATCAACGAATGCGCCGGCGTGTTCCAGTATGCGCAGACCTGTTTCGAGGGCATGAAAGCCTACACGACGCAGGACGGACGCATTGTGACTTTCCGTCCGGACTTAAATGCACAGCGCATGGAGGACAGCTGTAAGAGACTGGAGATGCCGGTGTTCCCCAAGGACCGTTTCGTGCAGGCGGTGATTGACACCGTCGCGGCCAATGAGGCTTATGTGCCGCCTTACGGTTCCGGCGCGACGCTCTACATCCGGCCGTATATGTTCGGCAGTTCTTCCGTCATCGGCGTCAAGCCGGCGGATGAGTATCAGTTCCGCGTGTTTACCACGCCGGTCGGCCCTTACTTCAAGGGCGGTGTCAAGCCGCTTACTCTCAAGGTGAGCGATTTCGACAGAGCCGCGCCGCACGGCACAGGACACATCAAGGCCGGCCTGAACTATGCCATGAGCCTGCATGCCATCGTGACGGCGCACGAGGAAGGCTATGACGAGAATATGTATCTGGACGCGGCGACGAGGACCAATGTGGAGGAGACGGGCGGTGCCAATTTCCTGTTTGTGACGAAGGACAACAAGGTGGTGACGCCTAAGTCCGACAGCATTCTGCCCTCCATCACGAGGCGTTCCCTGATGGTGGTCGCGAAAGACTATCTCGGCCTGGAGGTGGAGGAGCGCGTCGTTCCTTTTGAGGAAGTGAAAGAGTTCGCGGAGTGCGGCCTGTGCGGTACGGCGGCGGTTATCTCGCCGGTGGGCAAGATCGTGGATCACGGAAAGGAGATTACTTTCCCCAGCGGTATGAACGAGATGGGGCCGATCACGAAGAAGCTGTACGACACGCTGACCGGGATTCAGATGGGTCGTATCGAGGCGCCTGAGGGCTGGATTCAGGTGATCAAATAGAAATGTCAGGAAAGAACAGGTGATTTATGCTGGGTGACAGATGCAGAAAACTGGCGGGCGCGTTTGCGTCCGCCGTACTTTTACTGGGTATGCTGTGCGGCTGTGCGCAGGGGTCAGGTATCGGCACGAAAGTGGTGCTGACCACCGGTTTTGAAAAAGATGAGGTATTCCGGATCGAGACGAGCAGATGCAGCCTGCCGGAGATCATGGTGTATCTGACCAACATGCAGAACCGCTATGAGAGCGTGTACGGTCCGGAGATCTGGGAGACGAGCGTGAACGGCGTGACGCTGGAGCAGAACGTAAAGGACATTGCGCTGGCGCAGATCGCGCGCATCAAGACCATGAACCTGATGGCGGAGCAGTATGCGGTGGAACTCGATGAGGAGGAGAACGCGCAGGTGGAAAACGCGGCGCAGACCTATTATGGCTCGCTCAACGACACGGAGAGGGAGCTTATGGGCGTGACGGAGGAGACGATTCGGAATCTTTATGCCGAGTTTGCGCTGGCGGAGAAAGTCTACCGATATACCATCAAGGATATCAATCCGGAGATCAGCGACGACGAGGCGCGGACGATCACCGTACAGCACATTCTGTTCAAGACATACGCGACGGACGGAACCGGCAAGAAGATAGAGTACACGGAACACGCGAAGGAAGAGGCGTACAGGCAAGCCTGCGAGGTGCTTGAGATGGCCAGGGAGGGGGAGGACTTCGACGAGCTGATCAGGCGCTACAGCGAGGATGAGAAGAGCACTTATTCTTTCGGCAAGGGAGAGATGGACGAGGCTTTCGAGACGGCGGCTTTTAATCTCGGCAAGGATGAGATCAGCGATGTGGTGGAGACGGAGTACGGCTACCATATTATCAAGTGTCTCAACACATTCGACAAAGAGGAGACGGATGCCAACAAAGTCAAGATTGTGGACGAAAGGCGGGCCGAGGCGTTCGGGCAGGAATATGACGCCTATGTGGAGACGCTCACCAGGAACCTGAACAGAGAGCTGTGGGACGATGTTGCTTTCATTCATAACGAGAATGTGAAGACGATGGATTTCTTCGACGTGTATGCCGCCTATTTTCCGGATGCCGGCTCCGATTAGAATACAGTTTAGAAAAAGTTTAGAATTGCGGAAAGCCGCGTAAAAGCTGAATCAAACGGCAACTATTAGCACTCATTGCAAATGAGTGCTAATTTTGTCTTGACTTCTGAAAAACGCGGGCTTAAACTATCTATTAGCGGCGGGCGGCAGAAAAGATTTTCTGTGGCCGACAACAAGTATAACAGAGAAAAGGACGTGACATTATGGCGGCAAAACATGGCAATCTGTCGATCAACAGCGACAATATTTTTCCGATTATCAAGAAATGGCTCTACTCGGATCATGACATTTTCTTCCGTGAGCTGATCTCCAACGGGTGCGACGCGATCACCAAGCTGAAGAAACTGGATATGATGGGCGAGTACGCACTGCCGGACGACTACAAGGCGAAGATTCAGGTGATCGTGAATCCCGAGGAGAAAACTCTGAAATTTATCGATAACGGTATCGGTATGACGGCGGACGAGGTGGAGGAGTACATCAATCAGATCGCTTTTTCCGGCGCCACGGATTTCATCGAGAAGTACAAGGATAAGGCGAACGAGGATCAGATCATCGGTCATTTCGGACTGGGCTTCTACTCCGCTTTCATGGTGGCGGATGCGGTGCATATCGACACGCTCTCCTACCAGAGCGGCGCGCAGGCGGTACACTGGGAGTGTGACGGCGGCACGGAGTTCGATATGGAGGAGGGGACGCGGACCGAAGTCGGCACAGAGATCACGCTGTTCATCAATGAGGACTGTCTGGAGTTCTGCAACGAGTATAAGGCGAAAGAAGTCATCAAGAAATACTGCTCTTTCATGCCCACGGAGATTTATCTGTCCAAGGCGAACAGCACGGACACGCAGACCATCAATGCGAGTGAGAAGCTGGACACGGACGAGGTTGTAGAGGAGATCAAGAAAGAGAAAGAGGAGGACGAGCAGAGGCTTAAGATCAAGAAACGGCCGGAACTGCTGAACGAGACACAGCCTCTCTGGACGAAGCATCCCAATGAGTGCACGAGAGAGGAGTATCTGGAGTTTTACCGCAAGGTGTTCCAGGATTACAAGGAGCCGCTGTTCTGGATCCACCTGAATATGGATTATCCTTTTAACATGAAAGGCATCCTGTACTTCCCGAAAATCAACATGGAATATGAGTCTATCGAAGGGACGATCAAGCTGTACAACAATCAGGTGTTCATCGCGGACAATATCAAGGAAGTCATCCCGGAGTTTCTGCTCCTGTTAAAAGGTGTGATCGACTGCCCCGACCTGCCGCTCAACGTGTCCAGAAGCGCGCTGCAGAACGACGGTTTTGTGCAGAAAATCAGCGAATACATCACGAAGAAAGTCGCGGACAAACTCTCGGGTATGTGCAAGACCGAGAAAGAAGAGTACCAGAAATACTGGGACGACATCAGCCCGTTCATCAAGTTCGGCTGCCTGAAAGACGACAAATTCTGCGAGAAGATGACGGACTATATCCTCTTCAAAAATCTGGACGGCGAGTACATGACGCTGCCTGAGTGCCTGGAGGTCAATAAGATCGATCCCGACGAAGTCGGGGAGGGCGAAAACGCCACCGATGAAAACGGCGAGAAAGTGGAGGCCGAGGTCGTGGACGAGGGCGAAAGCGCAGCCGATGAGACGGATGAGGATGGCGGAGAGACGCCTGAGGAGAAGAAAGAGAAAATCATTTACTATGTGACGGACGAGAAGCAGCAGAGCCAGTATATCAATATGTTCAAGGCTGCCAAGATGGACGCGGTCGTACTCACACACAATATCGACCAGCCTTTTGTCTCCCAGCTGGAGGCCAAGAATGAGGGCATCAAGTTCCAGAGAATCGACGCAGACCTGACGGATGTCTTCAAAGCCAAGACCTCCAAGAAAGCCGAGAAAGAGATGGAAGAGCAGGCGGAGGCCGTCGCCAAGCTGATGAAGAAAGTTCTGAAGAAAGATGCCATCAAGGTGAAAGTGGAGAAGCTGAAGAACAAGAAGATCGCCTCCATGATCACGCTGGCCGAGGAGTCCCGCAGGATGCAGGATATGATGAAGATGTATTCCATGAACGGCATGGATATGGGGATGTTCGGCAAGGAGGGCGAGACGCTGATCCTGAATGCAAACCATCCGCTGGTACAGTACGTGCTGGAGCATCAGGACGGCGACAACGTGAAGATGATCTGCGAGCAGCTCTATGATCTGGCGCTCCTGCAGCAGGCTCCGCTGGAGCCGGAGGCGATGACCAAGTTCGTCGCCAGGAGCAACGACATCATGATGATGCTGACGAAGTAGCATGAATAAGTTATGTAAACTAAAAGTAAAACAATCGTGAAATCTCATAAGCGGAAAGAGGCAGCCTGTGCGGCTGCCTCTTTCACTGTCATCCAACATTCATCAGAGACAAAGAAACATATCCTGCGCATATGCTTTGATGTCGCAGGGATCCAGCATATTGTATTTTATTTTTACCGTACCGAAATAATCGCCAATAAGAGCCTTGTCGATGATTCGGTCGGACGCTGCGGTGATGGGAAGATCACCGCGGGCGGTGAGCCAAGGGGCTTCATTGTGAGTAAAACGTTCCAGTATTTTGCTGCTGTAACAGCAGATATGGTTGATTACGCTGTCACAGACTGTTTTTTCGCCGGAAGAGAATACGGAAATGTCAAAGTCGATCCTTTTGCTTTCCGGATCAAACCGGTAATCCCTGTAGCGACAGTATATGTCGCTGTAGACAGGACCATGTATTCCGGCCTGACAGTCTTCCGAAAAAAGAAAAGTATGGTAAAAAGCGTAGTAAAATCCCTGAATATAGTACAACGCTTTCTGAAGCGCAAGGGGAGTGATGTCTCCGCATTGACAGAGCAGATATTGAATCACGGTATCGATCTTGCTGCCTGTGGACGGATGAGCGCCCAGCAGGGCGGTGACAGCGCGGAGGCTTTTTTCATAGGCGAGCGCGGACTTTAAATTTCCCTTATTTGTTTCCAGAAGTTCATAATAGAATGCCGGTTCGCTGTATATGCGCAAAAGGATGTCAGAGTATTGCCTGGTTGGTATGTCGCCGTCGGCATATCTGGAAAAAGTCTGTTCTCCCCAGCCGAGCAGCAGGGAAAGAGGCCTTTTCCCGATGGCGTATTTTTTGGGTATTTCCCGTATTTTTTCAATGGGGATAATGTCGTTTTCTTTGCGGAATACATCATAAAGTGCCCGCAGATTGTAATCCGACAGGCTTGGAATAAAAAGCAAAGCACCACAGTCTGCACAATGCGCTTCTTTTCCATGATAATGGTAGGTTTTGGCTTTGATGGTGCCGGTCATCGGAACGGAAGTCTCAATGTAGTTCACGTCATTTCGGCATTCTTCACAAAACACTTTTTCTTTGCTCATAGCGTCCTCTCCTTTCTCTCCGGTCAGCGAAATAGATATTCTATGGGTTTGTTTCTCTTGTGAAATGAGATGACAACGACCCTGCTTCCGCGAGGGAGATCAATCACATTGAATTTGGTATAGACATCGACAGTTTCTTGTTTCCCGTCTGCATTAAAAAGCTGTATCTGCGGAACAAAAACATACAGAATTTCATATTCATAGCCGATCCTGGTATTTCGCAGGGAGTGGCAGAAATCTTCCGTCTCAATCTGCATCAATATGGATTTCTGCTTGTCGCTGCGCAGGTTATATGCATTGATAAAGTCTATGTTTTCCTGGCGGTTCTCATTCAGAGAAATCGTGTATTTGTTTTGTGCGATGCAGGATTTGATCCTGGCGAGAACAGCGTCAATTTCTGCACGTGTGTAGTTTTGGTTGTAATGAGGATTCATCAGTAAGTTGCCTCCAATACCATAGTACACAAATTTACAGTGCGCGTCAATAAAAAGTATCAATTAGTGCTTTTGTGATTGCTGCATAAAATATTTTCCATGCTATTCATCCTCCTGGCAGAATAAAACCAACAACTCTGTTGATTTTTCCAGGGGAATATTACTTGTCCGTCCGATTATTTAGGGATTTATGAGTTAAAAAGACCGGCATTTTGCCCGTATGTGGGAATGCCGGTCTTTTCCTGTGGCGGATTCTGTCCGCGCCGCGTCAGCCCGGTTCCGCGATACGGCTGACGCCCACGTAGATCTCGGAGATTTTATACCAGGTGGGGTAGTCTGTGATGCCGCTCTGGGGCAGATTGAAGATGCCCTGGAAAGCGCGGACGGATTCCGCGGTCTTCGGGCCATAGATGCCGTCCGCGGCTATTTTCGGTATGGCTGGATAATTCTGCGCGATACGGTTGAGCTGCTCCTGAATCTGCATCACCTTGCCGCCGGAAGCGCCGATATTCAGGTTGTAGCCGGGCCAGGAAGCGGGGACGCCGGAGATAGCGGAAGCCGTGTTGATATACATATCGCTGCCATAGTAGTAGCGCAGAATCTCGACGGGCGTGTAGCCTTCGTCGCCCAGATATTTGGAGCCCCACTGGCTGAGACCATTACACGTCACGTTTCTGCCGTCGCAGTAAGAGGTAAAGACGGGCTGGCGTACGCCGGGGCGGGACAGATAGTTGGCAAAGATACTGTCTACCAGTCTGTCGATGTTGTCGTAGATGTTCCTGCCGTATACCCACTTCTGGTCGTAAGCGGTGGAGGAGGTGATCGTGAAGTTATAGCCCTTGTTTCGGTACCACTCCGTGTATACGCGGTTCAGAGTGAAAGACATGATGGCAAGCGTGTTGGCGTAGATGGCGCTTTCCGGCCATGTGGCGTAGATTTCCGAGGAGACAACATTTTTGATGTAGTCGCTGTAGCGGACGTAATAGTTTGACGCGGCGGAGTCTGCGGGCGCGCCGTCGTGGACGACGATGTACTCGGGGATCACGACGCGGCTTAAGACGATCTCGCCGGATTCCTCTATGGGTTTGAGCTCTTCTTCCGGGATCTTGGGCGGGTAGTCGCCGTAGAGTGTGTGATCGGGAATGGCGACGATTTCACTGTCCCCGGCCTCCGACTCTGCGGGAGTCAGCCGGACGGTCTGCAGGGCCGTCACGCCGGGCAGGACTTCCACACCCGATATGGTGACAGGCTCATAGCCCGGGGCGCTGACATGCAGCGTATACTCCGCATAGGGCATGGGAGAGTTGGGCGTCAGGCTGTAATCGAGAGGCGGTGTGCTTAAGGGGACGGTTTCCGTCTGTCCGGAGATGTCCGTCGTCAGTATGCCGACGGTACTGTCCGGCTCACCGGTGTAGGATATGGTTATGTTGGCGTTTGGGATGGGAAGTAGTCCGATGTCGGCGGTGACATTGACCCGAAGCCCGCCCTGTGCGGGCTCTTTGGCCTGCGTGCTGCTTAGAATCTCACTTTCCATGTGTGACCTCACAGTGCTTTCTCTCTATTAGGGTATGCGGGGCGGCCGGATCTGCCACTTTATTCCGGCGAAATCAAGGTTGCGTTCACTGCCAATGAAATGGTATAATTTTAATAACTATGTAGAAAGGCAGACGAGGGCTTGTGAGGCAGGCGGTCGAGGATATTTTAAATGGAAAATTTAATGCCGGCGGCGGTTTTTTGGAATTTTCCTGCCCGCGCGTCGAACTGACTCTGAATGTCGGTGCGGCGGCAGAGGGCTCTTTTATGCTCTTCGGGCGTGAGGGATGCGAGGTGGAGGGCTATGTCGTCTCCACGGACCTGCGCATGGAGTGCCTGACGAAGTCTTTTGACGGAAATCAGGGCGAGATTCGGTATCGGTTTGACGCGGGAAGCCTGGAAGCAGGCGAAGAGGTGAAAGGCGCGTTCAACATTATCTCCAATCAGGGAGAATACTATATCCCGTTTGCCGTGACGATCAGGGAGGAACTTGTCACGTCTGACATGGGCGGCATCCGCAATCTGTTTCACTTTACGAATCTCGCGAAGAGCAATTGGGACGAGGCGGTCAGGCTCTTCTATTCAGAGTCATTCAGGACGCTTTTTGCGGGAAACGACAGACAGCACTACGCTGTGTACAAGGGCTTGTCCGCCGTCAGGGGCAACGAGCACAATGTGGAGGAATTTCTGCTCGCGATCAACAAGAAGAAGCCGGTGGAGTATCTGCCGGAGGAGACGGAGATCAGAATAGAGGATCCCGCGGAGACAACCCGCTATGCGCTGGTAATCAACAGGAACGGCTGGGGATACACCCGTCTGCGGATTGAGACGGAAGGGGATTTCCTGCGCGTGGAGGAGAACCTTGCGACGGATGCCTCTTTTCTGGGCAATATTTACCGGCTCTACTATTATGTGGATTGCGAGAAGCTTCACGCGGGTAATAACTACGGCTGCATTATGCTGATCGGGCAAGGGGGCCGGATGCGCATCCCGGTCACTGTGGCTGTTCACAGGGCCGCGAAGCGGAGGCTCGCGCTGCGCCGGGAGACAGGGCAGCTCACGGTGCGGATGATGGAACTCTACCAGTCGTTCCGTCTGAAAAAGATCAGCACGAAGACCTGGATGACGGAGACGAATCAGATTCTGGACCGTCTGACGGAGATCGACGACAGGAATATCGCATGGCAGCTTTTTAGGGCGCAGATTCTGCTGACGGAGGAGCGGTACAATGAGGCAAAGTGGCTGATTGAGAGACAGCAGGAACAGGTATTGATGCGGCAGCAGGAAGAGCAGGAGCTGTGGTGCTATTATCTGTATCTCACGACGCTCTACAGCAAGGACTACCGCTATGTGGAAGATGCGGCGGCTGAAGTCAGGGAAGTCTATGAGCGCAACAGGGGAAACTGGCGCATCGCATGGCTGTTAATGTATCTGTCAGAGGAGTATACCGGGAACCCGGCGCGCAGATGGGAACTTTTAGAGGAACTGTTTCGCTGCGGCTGTACTTCTCCGGTCATCTATCTGGAGGCGTGGCATCTGCTTGCCGCAAATCCGGCGATGCTTCTTGCGCTGGATGCCTTTGAACAGCAGATTCTCCTCTATGCGCTCAAAAATGATCTCATGAAAGAGGAGATCGTTTTGCAGATCGTCTATCTGGCGCAGAAGCAGAAGAATTATTCGCAGGGGATATTTCATATTCTGACGGGCTGCTATGAGAAGCGGCCGCAGAACGATATTCTCCATGCGATCTGCACGCTGCTCATCCGGGGAGGGCGCTATGGCGAAGCCTATTTTGAGTGGTACCGTGCGGGCGTGGAGCAGAACCTGCGGGTTACCAGGCTGTATGAGCACTATATGATGTCGCTGCCCAGGCGCGGCGATATTACCCTGCCGAAAACCATATTGATGTATTTCGCCTATCAGAGTGATCTGAACTATGAAGTCACCGCATACCTGTATGCCTATGTCTATCGGCACAGAGAGGAAGTGCCGGATATTTATGTAAACTATATGTCCGACATAGAACGTTTTACGGCGGAGCAGTTATCGCGGGGAAGAATCAACAAAGATCTGGCTTATCTGTACCGCAGTCTGATCACGCGGTCCATGATCGATGAGACGATTGCCGAAAAGCTTGTCACCCTGATCTTTATGCGTGAACTTCATGTGGAATCCGGGCAGATCAAAGAGGCAATCCCGGTCTATCCGTATGTGGAGGGAGAACGGGTGTATCCTGTTGCCGCCGGCCGGGCGCAGTTTCCTGTCTTCAGTTCGGAGTGCAGTATTCTGCTGGGTGACGGGACAGGCAACCGGTACGCGGTCAGTGTGGAGAGCCGGACGGAGATGTTGCTCGGCCCGGAGAAGTTAGCCCCCATGCTCTCGATTTTTGCGCGGGGGAATCTGGGCTATGCCGTCTATACCTGCTTCGCTTACCGCGACGCCTTTGCCGTGCAGGAAGACAATGTGGATCTTTTCCTTTTCCTCTCGACATGTGACCGGATCGAGGAGAGCGTGCGGCGCGAAATACGCATGATGCTGGTACGTTTCTACTATGACCGGGACAGGATGCGGGAGCTGGACGACTATCTTCTGGAACTGAAGCCGGAGGAGACGGCTGCCGGGGACCGCGGAGAGATCGTCCGCTATATGATTGTGCGGGGCATGTACAGAGAGGCATACGAGTGGGTGCGCCGTTACGGGCCGTACGGCGTGGATGCCAAGATGTTAGCCAGGATGTGCAGCAGGCTGCTGGATGAGGAAAGGGAAGAGGAGGATCCGGTTTTGACTGCGATTCTTCATTACACGGTTGGGAAAGGGAAATATGACGAGAACATTCTCCGCTATCTGATCCGTTTTTTTCACGGCAGCATGAGAGAGATGCGGGATATCTGGAAGATTGCGGACAATTTCGGTATGGATACGCATCTTTTGAGCGAGCGCATGATCGGACAGATGCTCTATACGGGCGCGCATGTCGGGGAGAAAATGGAAATTTTCAGATCCTACTGTGAGTATGGCGGCAGCGAGGCGCTGCGCGCTGCTTTTGTGACCCGGTGCTGTTATGACTATGTGATTGGCGGGCAGATTATAGAGCCGTACATCTTTCGCTGTGTTATGCAGCTTAGCGGCGACCTGGCGCGGCTGCAGCCGGTGTGCCGGATTGCTTTTCTGCAGTATTATGCGGAGAACAGAGAAGAGCAGGACGATACGATAAAGCGGGTCTGCTGCGAATTCCTGCGCGACCTGACAGCCGACGGGATTGTGCTGCCGGTTTACAGGGAATATCTGAGTTATCTTCCGCAGATGGATGAGTATCGGGACAAGACGATCATCGAACATCGCGTCAAGCCCGGCGGCAGTGCCGTCATTCACTATGTGATTCAGCGCAATGAGGGTGAACAGAACGAGTACTGCAGGGAAGTGATGCGGGATATGTACGAGGGAATCTGCGTCAAGGAGTTCATCCTGTTTTTTGGTGAGAGGCTGCAGTATTATATTACCGAGGAGTCGGAGAACGGCGAGCAGCTGGCGGGGAGCGGCGCGATCAACAAGAGCGACATAGAGCAGGATAATTTCGAGAGCCGCTTTACCATGCTCAACGATATCATGATCGGCATGACGCTGCATGACTATGATACGGTGGACAATCTCCTGCTGGAATATTACAGGACGGAGCATATGGTGAAGACCATATTTCGGATGCGCTAGGAGACGGTATGTTCTTGGAGAGGAAAGAAAAAGAGAAACTGCATACGGGAAGCGTGCTGGTTGGGTATGATCTGGGGGACGACTACTCGCAGATCAGTTATTGCCTCTACGGGAAAGAGGATGTAGATACGGTCGCAGCCGTGGCGGGGACGAAGCAGTACAACATACCGACCATGTTATGTAAACGTGCCGGCGTCAATCAATGGTTTTACGGCAGGGACGCCGTGAAGAACGCTGACGAGGAGGGCATGTTCCCGGTAGGACGCCTGGTGTCGCTGGCGCGCGGAGGCGACATGATCGAGCTGGATGGGGAATCCTATGATCCGGTCGCACTCTTAACGCTTTTTCTCAGGCGCAGCATGAGCATCATGAGTTTTGTCGCCACGGCGGACAAGATTGACGCCATCATGTTCACGGTGGATGAGCCGGATGACAGGATGGTGGAGGTATTGTCGCGCGCGGCAGCCAATCTGGGACTGAAGACGAACCGCATCTGTTTCCAGAGCCACACGGAAAGCTTTTATTATTTTATGCTGCACCAGCCGCCGGAACTGTGGATGTATCAGGTGCTCGCCTGCGAGTACGCCGGCAGGCGGCTTCGCACCTGGCGGATGGAGTGCAACAAGCGCACGACGCCGATCGTCGTGCTGATCGGGGAGCAGGATTATGAGATGCCGGAGCTTTCCGGCGGGGCAGAGGAAGAACAGGCCGGGCAGGAGGTGTACCGGCAGGCGGACAGGACTTTTCTGGGTATCCTCAGAAAACTGTGCGAGGGCAGGATCGTGTCCTCCGCCTATCTGCTGGGAGACGGATTCAAATCTGAATGGAATAAGGAATCCTTGCAATTTCTGTGCCATAATAGGAGAGTTTTTCAGGGGAATAATCTTTTCAGCAAAGGGGCATGTTACGGCCTGCAGGAGAAATTTGCGCCTAGCGAGACGGGGAAGAAGTACGTCTTCCTCGGCAGAGACAAGCTGAAAGCCAACATCGGCATGAATGTGCTCCGACAGGGGAAAGAGTCCTACTATGCCCTCCTGGACGCGGGGGAGAACTGGTATGAGGCGGCGAAAGAATGTGAATTTCTTCTGGCGGAAGACAGGGAGCTTACGTTTGTCATCACCCCGCTGAACGGCAAAGACATAGAGAGAAAGTCGATGCGGCTCGCCGGGCAGGAGGCGGATGGAGCGCCCTATACCAGATACCGCCTCGAGATGTCCATGAGCGGACCGGAAACGGTGCGGGCCGTTGTGACTGACCTGGGCTTTGGCGAGTTCTTTCCGGCGTCCGGTCAGGTCTGGGAAGAGTGTTTGGAGCTGTAATACGGAGGATAAAGCTGGCGGATGGGGAGAATCATACTGGGGACGGGCAGTTATGCCGAGGTTCCGTATCGGATGGAAAAATTTTATGTAAACCTATATTCCGTGGAAGAACTCTGTTATCTGTTGGTGGAGAAAGCGGAACTGCTGGACGGAGATATTATGCAGCGGGCTCTGGCGGAGTGGCTGGACGAGGCGTGCGGACTGGACCGCCTGGCGACCGCGCTGTATACGCTGATCGACCAGAATGCTTCCCCCGCCTCGTTCGCGGGGACCATCCTGGAGTATGTGAATCTGTATCCGGCGGAGACAATCGCGAGGACGGAGAGCCTGATTCGGGAAAATGTGGGCTTAAGCCCTTATGAGCGCGGCAAGGCGAAAGCGGACTATATGCTCTCAGGCGGCAAGTACCAGACGGCTCTTGCGCAGTATCGCGCCCTGCTGGGGCAGCTTCCGGACACGGAGCGCCCGCTCAGGGCGCGGGTCCTGTACAATATGGGCGTGGCGTGCGCCGGACTGTTCATGTTTGCGCGTGCGGCGGAGTATTTTATGCAGTCGTACGAGGCGGAGGAGGACGGGGAAAGCCTGGAGATGTATCTGGCCGCTCTGCGTATGCAGTACGACGACAGGGAATATATCGACTACATTGCGGAACATCCGGAGTATCACGATCTCTCTCTGAGAGTGGAACGGCTGATGGAACAGGCGGGCGGGCAGTTTGAGGGGTCGGAAGAGAACCGTATGCTCTTTACGTTCCGGGTGCTGCGGGAAGAGGGAAACGGCACAGCCGGCGTGAGTGCGGAATATTATCAGGAGATTGAAAAACTGACAACGGGATTGAAAGATGCCTACCGTAAGATGTATCATTGAGACAGGCGCGGCACGGAACGGAGAAGAAGATGGGCTGGTTTCAGAAAATAAGAGATAAGCTTTTAAGGCGAGAGGCGGACGAGGAGTTTGACGAGGAGTGGGAGGCCGAAGAGGTTGTTCACCAGATCGACTATCACAATAAAGAGCAGAGGGACGATTATGTCAAAAACTGTCTGGAGCGGATGGCGGACGCGACCAGAGAGCTGGAAAATCTGACGTTCGAGTACGACATGGTGACCTCCTATCTGAAAGATATGGAGGAGATTGAGGCGCTGCCGCCCGAGGAGAGCGAACAGCTCAAGGAGTGCGCGAAGCGGGTATCGCTCCTGCAGGACAGCAAGACGGATTTCATGGAGCGGCCGCACCGCATCACGGACGAGAAATATCAGCAGATTGAGCGCATCGCAGACGATGTGGAGGAGGGATATCGGAAGCTGACGGAGACAGAGGAATATCAGGAACTGATCCGTCAGGATCTAAGCCGTCTGGAGGGCGAAAAACACGCATATCTGTATCGCAAAAGCGAGGTCATGGGCGTGATCGCGGACACGAGAGGCATGGCGGTCATCTGCGTGGCGGCGCTGGGCCTGTGTATTCTGCTGCTTTTGTTTCTGCAGTTTTTCCTGGAGATGGATACCAGAATGGGCTATCTCATCACAGCGGGAGCAGCGGCGTTTACGATCACGATTGTCTATGTCAGGCATCTCGAAGCCAGGCGGGAGCTGCGGCGGGTCGAGAACGGCATCAACAAGATTATCCTGCTGCAGAATAAGGTGAAGATCCGCTATGTCAACAACACGAACCTGCTCGATTATCTCTATCTGAAATACGGCGTCTCCAGCGCGGGAGAGCTGATGGATCTGTGGGAGAACTACCAGATCGAGAAAGAGGAACGGGAAAAGTTCCGCCGCGCCGAACTGGAGCTGGACTACAACCAGCAGGAACTGCTGCAGATGCTGAAGCGTTATCAGATCAAGGATCCCGCGATCTGGCTGCACCAGACGGAGGCGATCCTCGATCCGAAAGAGATGGTGGAGATACGTCACAATCTGATCATCCGCAGGCAGTCGCTGCGCCGCAGGATGGATTATAACAGGGAAGTGGTGGCCGGCGGTTCCCAAAAAGAGATCAAGGCGCTGGTGGATAAGTATCCGCAGTATGCCAAGGAAATTATGGCCACTGTGGAGGAGTACGAAAAGAAATTCGCTAAGGGATAGCGTGTGTACGGTGTGGAAAAAAATCGGAAGAGAGGGTTCGGTATGAACACGGAGAGGGAACAGACAGACAAACCGGGCGAGGAGTGCGGCGTATTCGGCATCTATGATTTTGACGGGAGGGACGTGGCATCCACGATCTACTACGGACTCTTCGCCCTGCAGCACAGAGGACAGGAGAGCTGCGGCATCGCGGTCAGCGACACGGCGGGGCCGAAAGGCAAGGTCTTGAGCAGCAAGGAGATGGGGCTGCTCAATGAGACATTTACACCTGATACACTGCAAAAGCTGAAAGGGGACATCGGCGTGGGACATGTGCGCTACTCTACGGCGGGCAGCAGCACCAGGGAAAACGCCCAGCCGCTGGTGCTCAACTATGTAAAAGGCACGCTGGCGCTGGCGCACAACGGCAACCTGATCAACGCGGCGAAACTGCGGCACGAGCTGGAATACACCGGCGCGATCTTTCAGACGACGATTGACTCAGAGGTCATAGCCTATCACATCGCCAGAGAACGGCTCAACAGCAAAACCGTGGAGGAGGCGGTGGGCCGCGCGATGAAGAAGATCAAGGGCGCCTATTCCCTGATCGTGATGTCGCCCCGCAAGCTGATCGGCGCCAGAGATCCCTACGGCTTCAGGCCGCTCTGCATCGGCAGACGCGACAACGCCTATATCCTCGCGTCGGAGACCTGCGCGCTGGACACCATCGGCGCGAAATTCGTGCGGGACGTGGAGCCCGGCGAGATCGTCACCATTTCGCCGGAAAAAGGGATCGAGTCGGACCGGAGTATGTGTCTTGCCAAAGAGGAACATGCCAGATGCGTGTTTGAGTATATCTATTTCGCCAGACCGGACAGCCATATCGACGGCGTCAGCGTCTATGAGTCCCGCATTAAGGCGGGGCGGTTTCTGGCCATGGACTCGCCGGTGGAGGCAGATCTGGTGGTGGGCGTGCCGGAGTCGGGCAACTGCGCCGCGCTGGGTTACTCCATGCAGTCCGGCATCCCGTACGGACAGGCTTTTGTCAAAAACACTTATGTAGGGCGGACTTTCATCAAGCCCGGACAGAAGAGCCGCGAGAGCAGCGTGCAGGTCAAACTAAATGCCATCAGGGAAGCCGTGCGCGGCAAGCGCATTATCATGATCGACGACTCCATCGTCAGGGGAACCACCTCGGACCGTATCGTCAGGATGCTGCGCGAGGCCGGGGCGAAAGAAGTGCATATGCGCGTCAGCTCGCCGCCGTTTCTGTGGCCCTGCTATTTCGGCACGGATGTGCCGGCGAGGGAACAGCTGATCGCTTACAACCGTTCCGTGGATGAGATCTGTGAGATTATCGGTGCGGATTCGCTGGCGTATCTGAAGCTGGAGCGGCTGCACGAGATCGCCGGCGGCCTCGGCATTTGCAGAGGGTGCTTTACGGGCAGCTATCCGATGGAGCCGCCGGAAGAGGATATCAGAGGGGATTATGAGCGATAAGCGCGACAAAAGTCCGCGGCGCGCAAAGCTATGCCTGCATAAAGCTTTGTGCGAAGAGGACTTTGGGAGTGCAACGGACAGCGAGCAATGAAATTGCGAGCTGAGCGCTTATCGCGGAACGGACAGCGTTGCTTTCTAAAGGAGCCCCTAAAAGAGCGTCAGCACTTAACGAGGTTTTGTCGAGTTTAGTGCTGCTACGCTCTGATCGGAGCGCAAGCGCGCCGACGCAGAAACAACGCTGCCGCGTCGGAAGATAAGACTGATAAGACCGCATACCATGAAAACCAACCATAGAAAAGGAGACAAACCATGAGCACAGACAGATACGTAAGCCCCCTATCGGAGCGCTACGCGAGTAAGGAGATGCAGTACATCTTCTCGCAGGATATGAAATTCAGGACCTGGAGGAAACTGTGGATCGCCCTGGCGGAGACGGAGATGGAGCTGGGCTTAAGCCAGAACGGTGAGCCCGTCATCACACAGGAGCAGATCGACGAGCTGAAAGCCCATGCGGAGGATATCAACTATGATGTGGCGAAAGCGCGTGAGAAAGAAGTGCGCCACGATGTGATGAGCCATGTCTACGCCTACGGCAGACAGTGTCCCAAGGCGGCAGGCATCATTCATCTGGGCGCAACCTCCTGCTATGTGGGCGATAACACCGACATCATCATTATGCGGGAAGCGCTCAGGCTGGTGAAGAAAAAACTGGTGAATGTGATTGCCGAACTGGCGAAGTTCGCCGGAGAGTATAAGGATCTGCCCACGCTGGCTTTCACCCACTTCCAGCCTGCGCAGCCCACCACGGTCGGCAAGCGGGCGACGCTGTGGGCGCAGGAGTTCTGTCTCGATCTGGAGGATCTTGATTATGTGCTCTCCACCATGAAGCTGTTAGGCTCCAAGGGAACCACGGGAACGCAGGCATCTTTCCTCGAACTCTTCGAGGGGGATCAGGAGAAGATTGACAGAATCGATCCTATGATCGCGCAGAAAATGGGGTTTGAAAAGTGTTATCCCGTGTCCGGGCAGACCTATTCCCGCAAGGTGGACACCAGAGTGTGCAACGTACTGGCAGGCATTGCGGCGTCGGCGCACAAGATGTCCAATGACATCCGGCTGCTGCAGCATCTGAAAGAGGTGGAGGAGCCTTTCGAAAAGAGCCAGATCGGCTCCTCGGCGATGGCCTACAAGAGGAACCCGATGCGCAGCGAGCGCATTGCCTCCCTGTCCCGCTATGTGATGATTGACGCCCTGAATCCCGCCATCACTTCGGCGACCCAGTGGTTTGAGCGGACGCTGGACGACTCGGCCAATAAGAGACTCTCGATTCCGGAGGCTTTTCTGGCGGTGGACGGTATTCTCGACCTGTGTCTGAACGTGGTGGACGGCCTGGTGGTGTATGACAAGGTGATTACCAAACATCTCATGAGCGAGCTGCCTTTTATGGCGACAGAGAATATCATGATGGACGCTGTCAAGGCGGGCGGAAACCGGCAGGAGCTGCATGAGAAGATCAGGGAGCTCTCCATGGAAGCCGGTGCGCATGTGAAGCGGGACGGCAGGGAGAACGATCTGCTGGAGTTGATCGCACAGGATCCCGCTTTCAATCTGAGCGCGGAGGAACTGCAGAAGACGATGGATCCCGCCGGATATGTGGGACGCGCGCCTCTGCAGGTAGACAGATTCCTCCGGGAAGTGGTTGATCCCATCCTCGCGGAGAACAGAGAACTGCTGGGCGTGAAAGCGGAGATCAGCGTGTAGGAGGTCTCTGGCGCAGGTTATTTTTCTGAAACGATCCAAATGATGCGAAAACTTGTACTGTCTAACGAAAGATAAATATGCTTGACATGGTGACAAAAGATGAAACTTGCAATGATTGAAGGAGACGAGAACCATGCGGAACTCTTGAGGCGATATGTCAAGGCATGGGGAAGAGAGAGAAATATTCCGCTGGCGCTCACCACGTTCTCCGGCACAGAGAATTTTCGGTCAATGTGGAAAGAAGAGACGGATGTCGATGCGCTGCTGATTGATGTCCGGCTGGAGGATGCGGAGAAAAAGGAACTGACGAGATTCGCCAGAAGAAAGCATGCGGCCCTGGCGATTATCTTCACGGCGGGATTCGCGGAGGACACAGAGGAGAAGACGGATCACACACAGAAATCCGTCGGCAGAGAGAAATTGTTCCGGTGCATGGACAGGGTCTTGCAGCGGGAAAGACAAAGAGAAGTGCTGACTGTGAGGACGCACGGGAATACTCTGGAACTGACAGCGGACAGAATTATGTTTGTCAGAGCGCAGGGAGACGGCTGCCTTGTTGAGTTTTGCCCACAGAGAGGGCATACGTTTCAGATCGAGTGCGCGGACAGCCTTGCGGCGCTGGAGGCACAGTTGAACGGTGAAAATTTCATCAGGTGCCATCGCGCCTACATCGTCAGTCTGGACAAGATCCGGCGTGTCAGCCGCGCTTATATTGAGTTGAGAAACGGCAGCAGAATTCCGGTGAGCCGCAGTATATACAGTGAATTGAATCAGATGATCCGCAGACGGGCGACGTGAGGAGGACAGAGAGGGCGGCAGCCGCAGAAAAGCCGGCCTTTTTCCGCCGACGACAGTGCCGGGAGAATATTTCCTGCACGCTCATATAATAAACCATAGACTGTCTCGTTAAAGGAGAATTTTACCTCTATGGCTATCGGATATCTGATGATACAGACAAGAATTGCCGACGGCGCTGTGCCGCTTGAGAATGTGCAGGTCACGGTTCTGGACGATCAGGGAAACAGGGTGTATGGGCTTACGACGGATGAGAGCGGGGAGACGCCGCGGGTTTCGCTGGAGACGAAAGAGGCGGGGCTGTCGTTCGATCCGAATTATGCGGGTGATCCGTATGTGAGTTATGGCGTGCTGGCACAGGCGGCGGGATTTCAGACACTCTATGTGGAGAAAGTGCCGGTCTATGAAGGGGAGACGGCTGTCCTGCCGATGACTCTCCTGCCGGACCGGGAGCGGACACCGGGCGGGGAGACGCAGAGCATCACGCTTGAGGGACCGGCTGTCGCGGGGAAAGAGGTACGCGGGCAGGAAGGGCTCGACGTGGAACCCTATGTGCTGCGGCAGGTAGTGATTCCGACCGCGGTCACGGTGCATCTGGGCAGTCCCGCCGCCTATGCCGCCAATGTGCGGGTGCCTTTCACGGATTATGTGAAGAACGCGGCCAGCAGCGAGATCTATCCCACCTGGCCGGAGGCGGCGCTCAGAGCCAATATCTACGCGATTGTCACGTTTGCCTTGAACCGTATCTTTACGGAGTGGTACAGAAGTCAGGGCTATGATTTTGACATCACTTCCAGCACCGCCTATGATCAGGCGTATGTGTACGGCGGTCCGGTCTATGAGTCCGTCAGTGTGATCGTCGATGAGATTTTCGACGAGTATGTGACGCGGCCGGGACTGTATGCCCCTTATTTTACTTCTTTCTGCAATGGCACAACCGTGACGTGCGCCGGGCTGTCTCAGTGGGGTACGGTGACGCTGGCGCAGAGAGGACTCACGCCTCTGCAGATACTGCGCGCCTACTATCCGATCGACGTGGTGATTGCGGAGGCGCAGGCGGTGACGAGCGCGCTCTCCTCCTATCCGGGTACGCCGCTTAAGCGGGGCAGCGCAGGGCTGGACGTGCAGAATGTCCAGAACGATCTGAACCGGATACGCAGGAATTATCCGGCAATTCCGGCAATCACGGACACATCCGGCGTATTCGGCGACAGCACGGAGGCCGCGGTGAAAGCGTTTCAGCGTGTCTTCGGGCTGACGGCTGACGGTATTGTCGGTAAGTCAACATGGTACAAAATATCTCAGGTCTATACGGCGGTGGCCAGACTGGCAGAACTGGACAGCGAGGGCGCCAGGCTGGGGATCGGCACCGTCCCGCCGGACACGGTGCTGCGCCTTGGCTCCGGCGGCAACGATGTCCTGACGCTGCAGTATCTGCTGAGCGTGATCGCACAGTTCTATCCGACTGTTCCGGGGGTTCGGCAGGACGGAGTCTTCGGCAGCTCGACAAGGCAGGCGGTGACTGCGTTTCAGAATATGCGTGGACTCAGTGCGGATGGCATCGTCGGGAGAGCCACCTGGCAGGCGCTGTATGACGTCTATCTGGCTATCCGCGGCAGTCTGCCGGGCATAAGCGATGCTGGCTATTTCGAGTATACGGTGCGTTCCGGCGACACGCTGTGGCGTCTGGCGCAGCAGTTTCATACTACGGTGGACGCAATCAGGCGGCTGAACGGTTTATCCGGGGATACGCTGTATATCGGGCAGGTATTGAAGATACCGACGCCGGAGAATTACGGTTATTTTGAGTACACGGTGCGTTCCGGCGATACGCTCTGGCAGCTGGCGCAGCGATTTGGCACCACGGTGGATGCGATCAGGCGGCTGAACGGGCTGACAAGCGATATCCTGCGCATCGGTCAGGTGCTGCTTATTCCGAACGACTGACGGAATGCGAAGTACGGGGAGGAACATTTCCATGAGACACACGAAAGGAATGCAGAGTGCGGAGCCGGGCGGCGTATCGGCACAAAAAGAGAATCCGGACTATGAGCGGACGGCAATGCGGGCGTCGAAAACCAGCATCGCGGCGAATCTGATTCTCACGATTTTCAAACTTCTGGCAGGGCTGATTGCCCGTTCGGGAGCGATGATCTCCGACGCGGTCCACTCCGCCTCAGACGTCTTCAGCACGATTGTGGTGATCGTCGGTATCAGGATAGCGAGCAAGGCTTCGGACAGGGAGCATCCCTACGGGCATGAACGGCTGGAGTGCGCGGCGTCGATTGTGCTGGCGACGATCCTGGCCGTCACGGGTCTGGGGATCGGCTATTCCGCCGCTTCCAAGATTCTGGGGCGGGACGCGCAGCTTGCCGTGCCGGGTGTACTGGCGCTGATCGCCGCCGCCGTGTCCATCGCGGTTAAGGAGGGCATGTACTGGTATACGAGATACTATGCGAAGAAACTGGATTCCGGCGCGCTCATGGCGGACGCATGGCATCACCGCTCCGACGCGTTGTCTTCCGTCGGCGCATTGGCAGGTATCGCGGGGGCGAGGATGGGTTTTCCGATCCTGGATCCCGCGGCCAGCCTGCTGATCTGTATTTTTATTGAGAAAGCGGCTTATGATATTTTCCTCGACGCGGTGGACAAGATGGTGGACAAGGCCTGTGACGACGAGGTGGAGGAACAGCTTCGGGCATGTGCCATGGCGCAGAGAGACGTTCTGGGCGTTGATCTTCTGCACACCAGAGTTTTTGCAAACAAGATTTATGTGGACATCGAGATCCGGGTGGACGGGGAGAAGAAGCTGATTGAGGCACACGGTGTCGCGGAGAGCGTGCACGATGCCATTGAGCGTGATTTTCCGAAAGTCAAACACATCATGGTACACGTGAATCCCGCGTAGCCATCCGGCGCTGTGTGAAATTTTCGGCAGAAAACCTTAAGATTTGACATTCGTTCTTGCCAAGTCTGTCTTTTGCGGATATAATTAAGCCCAGAGAAAAAAGCGAGAGGAATCGAAGAAATATGAGAAAAAATACAGGCAGGATGAAGAAGCTGACAACAGCGTTTGCGACGATGGCCGCCACGGCGGTGCTTCTGTTCGGCGCGGCGCTTTCCGATGACAATACATTGGAGGTGAGGGCAGACGGACGGCCCGTCTCCATCAGTTCCTGTACGATCTCCGGCTCTGATGTGGTGTGCAGCCTGAGTGCGGGCAGTGTTCCCGCCAGCGATGACGGCAAGTATTACATCTATGCGGATGAGGTTTATCAGGATGGCGCCACAGGGCAGGTGGTCGCTGAGGTGGCTGCCGGTTCTTCCGTGACGGCATCTTTTCCGCTGAACTACAACAGCGCGGACTCCAACTTAAGCCGCAAGTTTCTGGTTGCCGTCAAGCGCGGCGGACAGATGGTGCAGGTCAGCGATGAGCATTATATCACCAACCCGGAGGCGATTGCCACGCATACGGCGCCGCGCAGGGACACGGGAATCAAAGGTATTCTCCCGGATCTGACCAGGTGTTCAAACGGGGAACTGCAGGATCTTGGCATCCAGCAGATTGTGTACAATATAGATATGGACGAGATCTGCGTCGATGCCTCTGTGGGCGGCGCGATCCCGTTTACCTACAACGGACAGACCTACTATTTTAACGGCGGCAGGATCCAATCTTTTGATTCCATGGTAACGACTTTCAACAAGTACGGGATTCAGGTGACACTGGCGCTCTTAAACAGCGGCAAGGGACCCTATGCGCAGGATCTGATACACCCTGACGCGCGGGGAGCGGACTGCCCGAGCTATGCGCTGAACGTATCCGACGCCGCGGGTGTCAATCATCTGAAAGCGGTGGGGGCGTTCCTGTCGCAGCGCTATGCCGGCAAGGTGGATAACTGGATCATCGGCAACGAGGTCAATGCGCGGACATCCTGGTGGTACACCAACTCGACGTCCCTGGACTATAACGTGAACCTGTACGTCAAGGCTTTCCGCATCCTCTACAATGAGATGAAAGGTCAGAACGCGAACCTGCGGATTTACAACTCCATCGATCAGGAGTGGAACAGGAAATCAAATCCGGGCAGCTTCCTCGCGAAAGCGTATCTGGATCAGTTCAATTACTACATGCTCAGGGAGGGCAATATTGACTGGGGCCTTTCCTATCATCCCTATAATTCCCCGCTGTATGATCCCTATGCGTGGAACGGACCGGCGGTGTGGGTGCAGAGCGGTCTCACGACGCCCTATATCACGATGCAGAACATTGATATCCTGATTAACTATATGCACCAGTCCAAGTTCTTAAACCCGAACGGTGAGGTGAGAAGCATCTCGCTGGCGGAGATCGGCTATACTTCCGCGTTCGGCAGTGACAAGCAGGAGGCCTCCATTGTCTACGGTTACCTGAAAGCGAGATCGCTGCCTGACGTAGACGCGTTCATGCTGTTTCGGCAGACGGACGATGCGCATGAGATGGAAAGTCACTTAGACATGGGGCTCTATGACTTGAACGGCAACAAGAAGCCCTCTTACGATATCTACAAGAATCTGGGTACGGCCAACGAGGCCGCGGCGAAATCGCGGGCTTCCCAGATCATCGGTATGGACATCGACCAGATGATCGCGGGCAATATCGTGTGGACGAGAAGCGGTACCGGCGTCGTGCAGTGACGGAGCGGGAAGAAGAGCCGGCGGACAGCCCGGAAGAATCCGGCGCGCTGTATTGACGGATAACCATAATAAGGAAATGAGCGGCAGATTCATCGCAGGATGGGTCTGCCGCTTCCTTTGCGCGGAAGGCGCAGCGTAATGGCCGCGTCTTTCATAAATTTTAGGAAAAAAGGGAAAGTGTATTGACAAATGATTCAACATATGTTCAAATGTTCATAAGATAGAAAAACGCGAAAAAGGCTCCGGCTGTCAGAGACAGAAGCGGAAAGCGGGCAAGGGGGAAAATACTATGACACGGAAACAGAAGAGAGTGTTGGTGCGCATCATCATATCGGCCGTATTGCTGATCGTATGCAGCGTGGTCGGCAGGTATGATTTCGGGATGCCGGAGGTCTGGCACGAAAGGCTTATGTTTGTCCTGTTCATGATCCCGTATCTCATCATCGGCTATGATATTCTGAAAAAAGCGATTCTCGGCATCGTGCACGGCGAAGTCTTTGACGAGAACTTCCTGATGGCGGTGGCCACTGTGGGGGCAATCGCGCTGGGGGAGTACACAGAGGGTACGGCGGTTATGCTCTTCTACCAGATCGGCGAGCTTTTCCAGAGTTACGCGGTGGGCAAAAGCCGCAAAAATATCGCGGCGCTGATGGATATCCGTCCTGACTATGCCAACATAGAACAGAACGGCGAACTGGTGCAGGTGGACCCCGACGAGGTGGCCGTGGGGACCATCATCACGGTACAGCCGGGCGAGAAAGTGCCTATCGACGGCGTGATTGTGAGCGGTTCGTCGTCGCTCAACACGAGTGCGCTGACCGGCGAGAGCGTTCCGCGAGAGGTGAATCCCGGTGATGAGGTGATCAGCGGCTGCGTCAATCTGTCCGGTCTGCTGCAGATCAGGACTACCAGGGCTTTCGGGGAATCCACGGTGTCGAAGATACTCGATCTGGTGGAAAATTCCAGCATGAAGAAATCCCGTTCGGAGAATTTCATCACACGGTTTGCCAGATACTACACGCCCGCGGTCTGTATCGGCGCCCTGCTGCTCGCGGTGCTGCCGCCTGTGTGCAGCCTCCTCGCGGGACACGACGCGCATTGGTCGCAGTGGCTGATCCGCGCCCTGACGACGCTGGTGATCAGCTGTCCCTGTGCGCTGGTCATCTCGATTCCCTTAAGCTTCTTCGGCGGCATCGGCGGCGCCTCCACGCAGGGCATACTGGTGAAAGGCTCGAACTATTTGGAAGCGCTGGGCGAGACGGCCTATGTGGTCTGCGATAAGACCGGCACGCTCACCAAGGGTGTCTTTGAAGTGACGAGGGTGATGCCGGAGGAGGGCTTCACGGAGGCAGAACTGCTGGAGACGGCGGCGTATGTGGAGCACTACTCCAGCCACCCGATCAGCAAGAGCCTGAAAGAGGCTTATGGAAAAGCGGTGGACACCTCTGCGCTGTCTGCTGTGGAGGAGATCGGCGGTCACGGCGTGACGGCAGTGGTACACGGGCGGAGCGCGGCTGTGGGTAACGCGAAGCTGATGGAGCGGCTGGGCATCTCCTGTCGGACGCCGCGGGAGATCGGCACGCAGGTACACGTGATGATCGACGGCAGATATGCGGGTTGTATCCTGATTGCCGACGTGATCAAGCCGGGCGCGAAGGAGGCCGTGGCCGGCATGAAAGCCGCCGGCGTGAAGCATATCGTGATGTTGACCGGAGACGCGAAGAACGTGGCCGAGGCGGTGGCAAACGAGCTGGGGATCGATACGGTCAAGAGCGAACTGCTGCCTGAGGATAAGGTGAACGAAGTGGAGGCGCTCCTTGCGTCGAAAGGTAAGAAAGAGAAGCTGGCTTTCGTGGGCGACGGCATCAACGACGCGCCGGTTCTGTCCCGGGCGGATCTGGGGATTGCCATGGGCGCGCTGGGCTCGGATGCGGCGATCGAGGCGGCGGATATCGTGCTGATGGACGACGATCCGGCAAAGATCGCGACGGCTATCGGCATCTCCAGAAAGACACTGGGCATTGTGCGACAGAATATCGTCTTCGCGCTGGCAGTCAAATTCCTGTGTCTGGCTTTCGGCGCTGTGGGAGCTCTCAGCATGTGGTGGGCGATCTTTGCGGATGTGGGCGTGATGATTATCGCCGTCCTGAACGCGACGAGGGCGCTGCGTTACAGACAGTGATGATCTGCTTTCTGCGGCCCGGCTGTGGCGCATGTACAGAATAAACTAAGATGATATTATATCTCACATAATAAATATTGATTTTACTTATGATGAAGAATGGTTTATAATCATAAAGTAAGAAACGGAGAGCGGGTTTTTTACAGCCCGCTTTTCCTGTGTGCATAACAGGTTATGTGAAGGAGGATATTACTATGGTTAAGGCAGTCGTAGGCGCCAACTGGGGCGATGAGGGAAAGGGCAAGATTACGGATATGCTGGCCGAGAAAGCCGATATCATCGTGCGTTTCCAGGGCGGCGCCAACGCCGGACATACGATCGTCAACAACTATGGCAAGTTTGCGCTGCACACGCTGCCTTCGGGCGTGTTCTACAGCCATACGACGAGCATTATCGGCAACGGGGTGGCGCTCAATATTCCTATCCTGATGAATGAGATCAAGTCGATCACGGACAGGAATGTGCCGATGCCGAAGATTCTGGTATCCGACAGATGCCAGATCGTGATGCCCTATCATGTGCTGTTCGACCAGTACGAGGAGGAGCGTCTCGGCGGCAAATCTTTTGGATCCACGAAATCAGGTATTGCGCCGTTCTATTCGGACAAGTACGCAAAGATCGGTTTTCAGGTGAGCGAGCTGTTTGATGAGGAGCGCCTGAAAGAGAAAGTGGAGCGTGTCTGTGAGACGAAGAATGTGCTTTTGGAGCATCTGTACCACAAGCCGTTAATCGATACGAAAGAGCTGTTTGAGACGCTGTGCGGCTACAGAAAGATGATTGAGCCCTATGTGTGCGACGTCTCCGCCTATCTGGACAGGGCGCTGAAAGAGGGCAGGACCGTTCTGCTGGAGGGACAGCTCGGCACGCTGAAAGATCCGGATCACGGCATCTATCCGATGGTGACTTCGTCCTCCACGCTGGCGGCCTACGGCGCGATCGGCGCGGGGCTGCCGCCTCACGAGATCAAACAGATTATCACAGTCTGCAAGGCATACTCCTCGGCGGTGGGGGCAGGCGCTTTCGTGTCCGAGATTTTCGGAGACGAGGCGGATGAGCTGCGCAGGCGCGGCGGCGACGGCGGCGAGTACGGCGCGACTACGGGACGGCCCAGGCGCATGGGCTGGTTCGACTGCGTGGCTTCCCAATATGGCTGCCGCCTGCAGGGCACGACGGATGTGGCGTTCACCGTGCTGGATGTGCTGGGCTATCTGGACGAAATTCCGGTCTGCGTGGGATATGAGATCGATGGCGAGGTGACGACGGATTTTCCTGTCACCTGGAAGCTGGAGAGGGCGAAGCCGGTACTGAAGAAGCTGCCGGGATGGAAATGCGATATCCGCGGGATCAAAAATTACGAAGAACTGCCGGAGAACTGCCGCCGTTATGTGGAATTCATCGAGGAGCGGATCGGTTATCCGATCACGATGGTTTCCAACGGGCCGGGCAGAGGCGATATCATCTATCGCCGGAGCCCGCTGCAGAAATAAGATCGGTGACTATGGGTTGCAGAGCTTGCATGGGTCGTCGTAACCTGCCGCCACGGCTTCCTCGCGCGTGTTGAAGACCGCCTGGTTTTTCTCCAGGGGAAGTTTGTGGCAGGAGGAGAGATGCAGCTTGCCGTTGTTCTTGTTGCCGATATAGAGACCTGCGCCGGGCGAAGAGCCTGTCGCGAAAGCCTGACCGCCGGAGGAAGCGCTGTCGCCAGTGGGCGTCTGCGTGGCCGAGGCGGTCTTTTCTTTGTCATTTTCTTCTGCGGCGGGCGCAGGCTGCGCGGCGGATGTGCCGCTTCCGCTAAATGCACTCTGTGTTGTCGTCGAGCCGGAAACGGCGGATGCTGCCGTGCTCTTCTTCGGCTGGTCCGTGGATGATTTTGTCGGTTCACCGGCTTTCCAGGTCTGAGAGGGCGCGCAGCTCCAGCTGATCTCTTTGCCGTCGGAGACTGCGATGATGCTGCCCTGCTCGTCCGTGCGGAAGACTTTGATGCCCATGGAGCGGAAACGGTTCAGCACTTCGGCCGCGGGATGGCCGTAAGAATTGTCTTCTCCGCAGCTGATCACGGCCCAGGTTGGTGAGACGGCGTTCATGAAAGCCTGTGAAGAGGAGTAGCGGCTCCCGTGATGGCCGACCTGATACACGTCGGCAGACAGACTTTGTCCGCTGGCGGTCAGATCTTTCTCCGCTTCTTCCCCGCAGTCGCCCGTGAAGAGGAAACTGCTGCCGCCGTGACGGAGCATCAGCGCGATGGAGGAGTCGTTGGCGTTGTCGTAATCTTCAAGCGGCGCCAGGATCGTGAAAGCCGCGCTCCCGAGCGTATAGGAGTCTCCGGGCTCCGGCATCGAGCTGCGCATATGTTTTGCTTTCAGGGCATCCAGGACATCCTGGTAGGTCTTGGTATCCTCCGGATAGTCCGACAGAAAGACGGTACCTACGTCAAATTTGGTCAGGACGACATCCGCGCCGCCGATGTGGTCGGCGTCCGGGTGCGTGAGCACCAGATAGTCCAGCTTCTTCACGCCCTGTTTGGTCAGGTACAGCTGCAGGGCAGTGCCTTTCGAGTTGTCCCCGGCGTCGATGAGCATGGCGTGCTCCCCGCACAGGATCAGCGTCGCGTCGCCCTGGCCCACGTCGATGAAGTGGACATAGAGCGTCTCCGTCGCGGAGGTAGTGCTTGTGCGCGCCGATGCGGCGCTGGCAGAACCGGCAGCCGTTGTATTGCCGGTCCGGGAGGGCGCGGCGTCGGCAGAGATGGCATTGCCTGGCAGAAAGCCGCCGACGGACAAAATAAGGGCGGCAAATAAGGCAAATGCAAAAAAGGTCCGCAGAAGCACACTTTTTCGTGATCGCATGGTATAAGACTCCTTTATTGATTGGTTTTGTGGGAATTTTTCGTACTGTCATTATAGTACAGTCCTGTGAAAAAAGAAAGGGCAATAGGAGAAAAACTATCTTTTTTCCGGCGTTCATGTATAATGGAGACAGGGGACGGCTGTGTGCCGTCGGAACGGAGAAAACGCGATGATTGCCAATATGGAATATTACAGGGTGTTCTGCCACGTGGCGCGGGCGGGCAGCCTGACCGTCGCTGCCAGGCAGCTGCATATTTCCCAGCCTGCGGTCAGTCAGTCTGTCAGGCAGCTGGAGGCGGCGCTGGGCGCGAAACTTTTCAGGAGAGTGTCCAGGGGCGTGCGCCTGACGGGGGAGGGAGAACTCCTCTATCGCTATGTGGCCAAGGGATATGAGCAGATCGAGCTGGGGGAAAAGAAACTGGAGCAGATGCTGAATCTGGAACTGGGAGAGATCCATATCGGCGCCAGTGATATGACGCTGCAGTTTTATCTGCTGCCTTATCTGGAACGCTTCCACGAGAAATATCCGCACATCAAGGTGGCGGTCAGCAACGCACCCACGCCGGAGACGCTGCGCAACCTGCGTGAGAATAAGATTGACTTCGGGGTCGTCAGTACGCCTTTTGACGGCAGGGAGGGGCTGCGCGCCGTGAATGTGCGCGAGATTGAGGATGTCTTCGTGGCGGGACGCAGGTTTATTCCCTACAAAAACCGCATGCTGGACCTGCAGGAACTGGAGCGGATGCCGATCATTTTTCTGGAGGGTACAACGAGCACGAGAAGCTATATCGACGCTTTCCTGCGTAAAAACCGCGTGGATGTCCGACCGGAGTTTGAATTGGCCACCAGCGATATGATCGTGCAGTTTGCCCTGCGCAATCTGGGAGTCGGCTGCGTGATCAGGGATTTTGCGAAAGAGTATCTGGAGGATGGCAGACTGTTTGAACTGCGCTTCAATGTGATTATCCCGAAGCGGCATTTCTGCGTCGTGACAGACGACAGGAATCCTCTGTCCGCGGCAGCGAGAAATCTGCTGGAGTTGATGAAAATATAGTTATGTAAATCATATGCACGCTGACTAGGGATGAAAGTGGACGAAAATATGGCGGTTGGCTATATTATGTAAACCAATTGAAAGGAAAAGTTATGTAAACTAATAAAGGCGGAGAGGGAGGAACAGACACCATGATCACTACAATTATCTTTGACATCGGCAATGTGCTTGCGGATTTCAGCTGGAAAAAACACTATGCGGGTTTCGGCTACGACGAGGCGATGGTGGAGCGGCTGGCCGCGGCGACGGTCAAGAGCCCGGCATGGAACGAGTACGACAGGGGCATCCTGACGGAGGAGGAGACGCTGCAGGCATTTATCAGGCTTGACCCGGAGATTGAGCCGGATATCCGCCGGACGCTCGCCGATGTGCGGACGATGGTGAAGCGCAATGACTATGCGATTCCGTGGATTCAAAGCCTGAAGAGCAGGGGCTACCGTGTCCTTTATCTGTCCAATTTCTCGGAGAAAGCGCAGAAAGACTGCGCCGCTGCGCTGGATTTTATCCCCTATATGGACGGCGGCATCCTGTCTTATCGGGAGAAAGTTATCAAGCCCATGCCGGAGATCTATGAACTTTTGATTCAGAGATATCATCTGACGCCGGAGGAGTGCGTCTTTCTGGACGACACGCAGGTTAATCTGGACGCCGCGCAGAAATTCGGCATTCACACCATACATTTCCGGACAAGGGAGCAGGCGGCTGCGGAACTGAAAGCACTTGGCGTGGAGTGATGGCGTGTAGTACGGAATCCGCGCTTTCGGAACAGGCGCCGGCAAGAAAAAGGAGGAAAGAAGTTTGTACAGAAGATTCTCGGCTGACCATCATGCAGAGCATGTCTTTGCCGCAGGGAAGCTTGGCAGCTTATGGCGTGTCATGTATAACCGTGTGAGGCGGCAGGCCGCCATGTGGATGAGGGGGGGGGCACGGTCAATCCTTGCTTTTATTTCTCATCACGGGCGCTTTGCTGTTGGGCCCTGCCGTTGTTTTTTGTGGCAGAAAAGAGGGGTTCTATATTGATGAACTTTGGTCTTACGGATTGTCAAACAGTACGGAGACACCGTTTTTGCAGGAAAAAAGCGGATATCTGGAACATTGGCATGATCCGTCTTTCTATGCGTCCTATCTGACGGTTTCGGCGGATGAGAGATTCTCCTATGATGTCGTGTACGAAAATCAGGAACAGGACGTCCATCCGCCGCTGTTTTACTGCATTCTGCACACGGTTTGTTCCTTTTTTCCGGGAAGATTTTCCAAGTGGTTCGGGCTTTCGATCAACCTGTTTTTCTTCGCGGCCACGCTTTGGATGCTGTATCGGCTGGGTGGTATGCTTTGCGGTCGCGAGGGCATGCTGAGATTTCTGACGCCGCTTCTCTATAGTGTGAGCGCAGGGGCGCTCTCCTGTGTGCTTTATCTCAGAATGTATATGATGCTGACCTTCTTTGCTGTGGTGTTTGCTTTCCTGCTGTATCGCGTGATGGAAGAGGAGGAGACGAAAGAAAGCTGGATACTTGTACAGCTTGCGCTTGTGACTGCGGCAGGGATGCTGACCCAGTATTATTTTCTGATCTTTGCCTTTTTATTGTCTGTCTGCTATATGGGCTTCCGGGTATGCCGCAGAGAGTGGAGACGGGCATTTCACTATGCGCTTGCCATGATATTTGGGATAGGGTCTGGCATACTGATTTTTCCGGCGATGCTTCGCCATATCTTTCTGGGAGATAAGGGAAAAGCGTCCCTGGCGAATGCGGCGGGAAATCTCGATGATCTGTGCCAGAGGCTTGCTGTCTATACGGGATTGACGGCGGATGCCCTTTTTGGCGGGAGCAGCCTGTTGATGTGGGGGACATTGTTGTTTGCCGTTGTATGCGTATGCTATGGCGTGATATGCTCGGTCAGGGAAAAGCCAGGATGGGATACGAGAAGTTGGTATATCGGCTTTATCGCTTTGTCCGCAGGCGCTTATTTCGTGGTGGTAGCCAAAATATCCACGGATGTCGTGACCCGCTATCAGTTTCTGCTCTTTCCATTTGCAGCGCTGCTTTTGGCCGTGCTGTTTGGCGCTGTTTCGCGGCTTGTGTCCAAGATATGCCATATCCGGCCCTGTATCGGCGTCTTGCTTCTGACGGCGGCCTATCTTGTGATGTGGCTGTTTGCCTATCGAAGCGGGAATGATCTGCCGGAATATCTGTATCCCGGCTACGAAGATGCGCTGCAGCTTATAGAGAGGCAATACCGTGATGTGCCGGGCATCTATGTGACAAAAGGGGATCATCTGGTTATCAATAACTGTCTCTTTTTGGCGAAGCAGCAAAAGACCTATCCGCTTCCGGCAGAGAAGCTTTCTGGGCTGCCGGACATACTGGCGGCTGATCCGCAATATGTACAAGATGGCGACAGGAAAACGCCACTTCTTCTGTATGTGGACATCTACTATCCGGAGGAAGAGACAGCGGAGACAGTGCGGAAGCTTCTGGGGTATCGCACGGGAAAACTGTTGTATGACAATATCTATACGCAGATTTATCTGCTGGAAGACGGGGAGACGTAGAGACGGGACAGCAAAAGATAGAGAAAGAAAAACCCCGCGGATGCCGATGGCGTCTGCGGGGTTTTGCATATGGCAGGTATCTGCCTATAATAGTTTACATAATATATACTTATGTCATCTATGATGCCGGGCGCAGACTGTGCGCTCCCGGCTCGTTATGACATCAGTTCTCTGGCCAGCGTTTCGATCTGTGAGCGGCTTTCGTCGTTTAAGGCGGACTTGAGCTGTACGGTTGTCTCCGCAAAGGTGATGTTTTTGCAGGCTTCCAGTCTGGATCGCATGACCTTGGCGGCAGTGGGAGCCCAGGAGCCGTTCTCAATCAGCGCGACAGTGCGGTTCTGATAGTTTCTCTCAACCAGATCGCTGATAAATTCCCGCATGAAAGGGAAGATGTCTGTGTTGTAGGTTGTGGTGGCGAGCACCAGCCTGCCGTAGCGGAAAGCATCCTCCACACACTCGGCCATGTCCTCGCGGGCGAGATCCGCCACTACCACTTTCGGGCAGCCCATATCCGTCAGCTTCTTTTCGAGCAGTTCGACGGCCTCTCTCGTGTGCCCGTAGACGGAAGTGTAGGCGATCATGACGCCCTCGGATTCCACGCCGTAGGAGGACCAGGTCTGATAAAGGTTTACATAATATTCCAAGTTCTCTGTCAGGATAGGGCCGTGCAGCGGACAGATGGTCTGTATGTCGAGAGCAGCGGCTTTTTTCAGCAGATTCTGCACCTGCATGCCGTACTTGCCGACGATGCCGAAATAGTAGCGCCGCGCTTCGCAGGCCCAGTCCTCGTCTGCGTCCAGAGCGCCGAACTTGCCGAAACCATCCGCCGAGAACAGCACCTTGTCATGGCTGTCGTAGGTGACGATGACTTCCGGCCAGTGTACCATCGGCGCGGCGACGAACTGCAGCGTGTGTGTGCCGAGAGAGAGGGTGTCGCCCTCCTTGGCGATGATGCGTCTGTCGGCGTAGTCTGTCCCGAAGAACTGCTTCATCATGGTGAAAGCCGCGGCGGAAGCCACGACGAGGGCATTCGGATAGGTCTCTGCAAAGACGTCGATATTGGCGGAGTGATCCGGCTCCATGTGCTGTACGATCAGATAGTCCGGGGTGCGGCCGCCGAGCGTCTGCTTCAGGTTTTCCAGCCACTCCTCGCGGAAGTGAGCGTCCACCGTGTCCATGACGGCGATCTTATCGTCCATGATCACGTAAGAATTGTACGCCATGCCGTTTTCTACGACATACTGTCCCTCGAAGAGGTCGATCTCGTGGTCGTTCACGCCGATGTAGTGAATATCGTCTGTGATTTTCATCATATTCTGTTATCCTCCATTCCGAAGCGTCCGCAGGAGATACGGCGCTTTTCGTTGTCCATTTCCTATATTACAAGTCCCGGCGCCGGAGTGTCAATATGAATCTTTGTTCTTTCCGCGCACTTTCCGCGCAGCGATATTTTATCTTCCTATGCGGGCGGGAATATGGTATGATTCTGGTAGCGGACAGCGAAGAACGGAGAACAGGGAAATGCTGCCGAGATCCGAGCGGCGCTTCCGGGATGTCGGCAGAGCATGCGCTTTGGAGATGAGGAGATGCGTATGAAGATTGCGGTGATCGGTGTGGGAAATATGGGGAGCAAGTATGCTTCCATGATACAAGGCGGCGCGATTCGCGGGATGGAACTGGCCGCGATCACGAGGGTGCGGGGTGTCTATCGGGAGATGCTTCTGCCTGCCATCGAGGCGGGGCTTCCTGTGTACGAGACGGCGGACGAGCTCTATGACGCGGTGGAAAAAGGAGAACTGGCATTGGACGCCGTGGTGATCGCGACGCCGCACTATGCCCACGAGGAGCTGGCGGTCAGAGCTTTCCGAAACGGGCTGCACGTGCTGTGCGATAAGCCCTCCGGCGTGTACAGCAGACAGGCCAGGGTCATGGAGGAGGAGGCTGCCCGGTCCGGTCGGGTGTTCGGCATGGTCTTCAACCAGCGGACGCTGCCGATCCACAGGCAGCTTTACGAACTGGTTCATAGCGGCAGGTACGGGGCGTTAAAGAGGGTGAACTGGGTCGTCACGGACTGGTACAGACCGCAGCAGTATTATACATCGAGTTCCTGGCATGCCACGTGGGAGAAAGACGGCGGCGGCATCCTCTTAAATCAGTGCCCGCACAATCTCGACCTGCTGCAGTGGATCTGCGGTATGCCGGCCCGCGTGCAGGGATTCTGCGTGGAGGGACATTTTCATGACATCGAGGTGGAAGACGACGTGACGGTTTATCTCGAGTGGGCAAACGGCGCGACGGGAACGTTCATCTCTTCCACGGGGGATGCGCCGGGGATTAACCGTCTGGAGATATCGCTGGAGGAGGCCATGATCGTCTGCGAGGGCGGGAAGCTGCGGATCGGTGAACTGGCGCAGGAGATGGGCGGCAGAGAGGCGGATTACCGGAAGAATGCCACCGACTATTTTAAGAAGATCAGGGGAACCTGGACGGAACTGACGCCGGAAAAAGAAGAGAAACCATATGAAAAAGTGCTGCAGGGCTTCGCGGATGCGTGCATGGGGACAGGCAGCTGTGTCGCGCCGGGCACGGAGGGAAGAAAGAGCCTGTTAATCAGCAATGCCGTCTATCTGTCGTCCTGGGAGAAACGGATGGTGGAAATTCCCGCTGTCGGGTCGCAGGAAGAACTCGCTTTTGAGCGGCAGTTTGAGGCGTGGCTTGCGAGGAAGAAAGAGAGCAGATAGGCGGAGGGCAGGAACGGCATGGATAAGATCAGGTTTGTCATCATAGGTTCCGGCTGGCGTTCCCTCTACTATGTCAGGGTGGCTCAAGCGCTGCCGGAACGCTTTGAGCTCTGCACAATGTACTGCAGGACAGAGGAAAAGGCGCGGAAGATGGCGGCGGAGCATCATATCCGGACGACGACGGCCATAGAGGAGTGCATGGCGCAAGGTGCCGATTTCGCAGTGATCGCGGTCAGCAAGAACGCTATTGCCGAGGTCGGTCTGGAGTGGCTGCACCGCGGTATCCCTGTGCTGTGCGAGACGCCGGCGGCGTCGGATATCGCGACGCTTGACAGACTGTGGGAAATCCACGAGCAGGGCGGCAGGCTGGCGGTGGCGGAGCAGTACAGACTGTATCCCGCATACAGCGCGCTGCTTGGCGTGATACGGCAGGGGCTGATCGGCGCGCCGGACTGCCTGAATATCTCCCTCGCCCACGAGTATCACGGGGCGAGCCTGATGCGGGCGATGCTGGGAATCACGGCGGATACGGAATTTACGGTGTCGGCGAAGACCTATCTTTTCCCGACTGCGGAGACGCTGACGCGCTACGACTCATACAGGGACGGCAGAATCGCGGATAAGAAGCGGACCGTTGCGACATTCACGTTCGCGGGCGGCGGAGTGGCGCTGTACGATTTCGACTCCGAGCAGTACCGCTCCCCGATCAGAAAAAATACGTTGAAGCTGCAGGGACGCCGCGGGGAGATCATTGACGATACGGTATATTATCTCGACGGTAAGAATGAGCCGGCGGTGTCGAAGCTGCAGATCGGGACGCGCACGGTGGCGCGCGCATATGACAATCCGAATCTGTGCAGGATAGAGGAAGTGACGGATGCCGTCTTCGAGGGAGCAAGCCTCTACAGCCCGCCTTTTGGTCTGTGCGGCCTGTCTCAGGACGAGACGGCAGTGGCCATACTCATGCGGCGTATGGCGGCGTATGTAAGAGAGGGCGGGGACGAACCTTATCCCCTGCGGGAGGCGCTGCAGGATGCCTACATGGCGATCCTCATGCGGGAGGCGGAGGAAAACGGCAGGCAGATTTGCAGCAAGCGGCAGGTCTGGCATGGCTGATCAGTCCGCTTCGGCGGGATTTGTCCGGAAGTTTTCCGCCATTTTGGGCGGTCATGATAGTTGATGTGTCGGCAGAGACAAAAAAAGGAGGAAAAAACATGAACGAAGTATTACAGACAATCGAAAAGAGGAGTTCCACGAGAGGCTACACGGACGAGAAGCTGACAAAAGAAGAACTGGACAGTCTGATTCTGGCCGGTCTGCAGGCGCCCACGGCGGCCAATAAGCAGGAGATCCATTTCAGCGTGGTGGAGGGAGATGCCCCGATTCTCGGAGAGTTGGAGGAGCTGAAAAACAGACTGCGGGACATCAAAGCTCCACAGCAGAACTTCTATTACGGCGCACCTACGGTGATCTTCTTAAGCGCGGACGAGGAGTACTACTGGAGCAGCCTGGACGCGGGCATCGCGGTGGAAAATATCGCGCTGGCGGCGGAGGGCATGGGGCTCGGCAGCCTGATCATCGGCTGTGTCAAGGACGCGCTGTCCGGGGAAAAGAAAGCCTACTTTGCGGATGCGCTGAAATTCCCGAAAGGTTATCGTTACGAGATCGCCATAGCGGTCGGCCACAAGGCGGTGACGAAAGAGCCTCACGAATTTGACAGGGACAAACAGGTGACGTATCTGTAGGGCAGCAGGCACCATACCGCATTTCCTGGGCGTTTTGTGTGCATCAGTGTAACAGTTTCAGCAGAGGCTGAACTGTTGCGGAGAGATGAGAGCGGCAGGTTTCGAGGCAAAGGAGGGAATCAGCATGGAGACAATGATCATACCGCATCACGGCAGGAGAGTGGACTGTGCGCTTTACCGACCGGAAAGAGAGGGCAAATGTCCGATGGTCATCATCAGCCACGGCTATAACGGCCATGCCTCGGATCACGCCTGGCTGGGCGAATATCTGGCGGCGGAGGGCATCGGCGCGGCGGCCCTAAACTTCTGCGGCGGCGGCAATCGGGACAAGAGCGGTTTTCCAACCACGCAGATGACGCTGTATACCGAGAAGCAGGATTTGCTGGCTGTCTTGGATGAGGTGAGATTCTTAAATTGGGTTGACAAGACGCAGATCTATCTGTTTGGCTCCAGCCAGGGCGGCATGGTGTCCTCCATGGCCGCGGGAGAGCGCATGGCGCAGATCAGAGGGCTGATCTTAAAATACCCGGCGTTCTGTATTGCGCCGGACTGGATCAAACAGTTCCCGCGTCCGGAGGATATTCCGGAAGAGATTCCCTTTTGGGATCTGACGCTGGGGCGGGCCTATGTAGAGACGCTGTATGACCTGAAGTGGGAGGAACTGGCGGAGAGTTTCGACAAACCCGTGCTGATTGTACACGGTGGCGCCGATGAGGTCGTGCCCGTCTCCTACAGCGAGCAGGCGGCGAGACTCTATCCGGATGCCGTGCTGCATATCCTGCCGGGCGAGGGACACGGCTTCGGTGAGGCCGGCGACAGGCGCGTGGCCGAGTGGACGGCGGCTTTCGTGCATACGGGCGACAGAGGTTAGAACGGCTCCATACGTGTGGCAGAGATTAGAGCAGCTCCATACAGACGGCAGAGATGATGAGAAAACCTTAGGGAGAGGAATCCTTAAGGTTTTTCTTGTGCGATTTTTTTATGCTGCAGGCAACCGAATGGGAGCGCCGCGCATCTAATAGGTGTAAGGGGCGAAAGAGATGGTACAGAGGCGCTCCGGAACAGGGGAAAACATGATACAGCTGGTCAGAAGAGCAAAGAGCGGGGACGCGGAGGCGTTTATCCGGCTCATGGAAGACAATAAGGAGAGTATGAAACGCATCGCTTTCGCCTATCTGAAGAGCGAGGAGGATGTGGCGGACGTCCTGCAGGAGACCATTCTGGATGCCTTTGAACATATTCATGCGCTGCGGAAACCTGAGTATTTCAGGACATGGCTTGTGCGCATTCTGCTCAACAACTGCGCGGCGGTCTGCAGGCAGAGGAGAAAGCAGCAGCCCGTGGAGATGAGCGAAGAAACTTTCGCGGCATACACAGAGGGGGAACCGCGGGGTGTGGAGGCGCAGAGCGATCTGGAGTTTCTGGATCTGCTGCGGGCGTTGCCGGAAGAGAGCCGCATGGTCTTTCAGCTTTACTATGGGGAGCAGTACAGTGTCTCACAGATCGCGGAGATATTGAAAATCAGTGAGAATACGGTAAAGAGCAGGCTGCGGCGGGGCAGGGAACGGCTGCGGGGGACGCTGTGAGCGGAAGCCGGCCGGATTGGAAGAAAGAGGCATGCGGATGCGGCATACTGCGCGGGAAGCAAAGTACGAAAACCGAAAGAGACGGAGAGCGTGCGGCGCGATAAAGCGGCGCGTGAAGCAGGGCAAAGAAAGGAAAGGAGCCACGATGGAGAGAAGATACACGGATGCAGAGCTGAGAGAGATTCTGGGGGCAGACTTGGCCGCGGATCCGCTGGTCGAGAGGAAGATACAGGATGCCTACGACGAGATCAGGGGCAGAGCAGGCAGAGGCGGGCATGGCGGCAGAAGAGGCGGCAGAGGGTATGCCGGCAGGACCAGTACGGTCCGGCGGCGGACAGCGGCGGGTCTTGGCTCCGCGGCGGCAGTCTTCCTGCTGGCACTGCTCTTCTGTGTGGCAAATCCGTCGCTGGCGCGGGAACTTCCCGTGGTCGGCAGTGTGATCGGCAGACTGCAGGGATGGTTCATCTACGGCGGTGTGCCAGAGGAGCAGATTGTTCCTCTGGAGGGAGAGGAGCGGACAGCGGAGATAAACGGAGACGATGCGGCGGATGAGGATGCGCCGGGGCAGCCGACGGCAGGCGGCGATTCCGCGGACGAGGACGGGCAGAAGACGGGCGCGACAGGGAAAAAGGCGGGACAGGGGGAAGCCTCGGACGGCACATCGCGATACCGCGCCGAAGATCAGGGACTTACCGTGACCCTCTCAGAGTACTATGCCTCCAATCAGTCGATTATGATCGGTGTGCGCGTGGAGAGTGAAGAGCCGTTTCCGGCATTTGCTTCCATGCAGGCCGAACCGCACAGGCAGATTCTGACAGTGTGGACCGAGGAGCGCTACGATTTCCGCGACGCCGGGGATGAGCAGATAAACGGCGTATGGCAGATCGAGGGCAGGCTCGCGGATGCTCATACTTTCGAGGGAATCATGCGGATTGACTACGACAGCATCCGGCTGGACAGCAGGAAGTACGATCAGGCATATGCGGAAGGAGAGGCAGAAGCCGCGGCTCGTGGGGAGCGCTTCGAGGGCATCGAAGTGACGGAGGCAAACTATGACGACTGGTTTGAGCAGTATGAGATCCCGGAGGAGTTTCGGATGGAGCTTGCCATCATCGGCTTCAAGGGCTATGTCGAGGGCGGAGATTACAAGGTTACGGGCAGATGGAAGTTCACGGATCCTATCGAAATCAAGCAAAACGGCGAGGGCACTTCAGAACTTCGCATCGACGAGACGGACGCGGCAGGCTGGGGACTGGAGTCGGTGGAGATTTCACCGGGCGAGGTGACGGTGCACATCCTATGTCCGCCTGAGGAGGCAGGCTGGGCCGCGGTCCTGGACAGGAACGGCAGACCGCTGACAAGCGGTGTCAAGGCGGACCAGTTCGGCGCGTATGGACGTGATATTTCCGCACTGACCGTCTACGTATGTGATTTTGAGACGTGGACGGACATTAAGAGCGAGGCGTACCGCGCGGGCGGAGAGAGCGGCGGGATGGACGAAGCGCTGTACCGTCAGCTTTTGGAGGAGCGGGCGAGGTATAAGAAAGTGATTGAGCCGTAGGGCGAACGAAAACAGGCACTTTGTGATTGCATGCGGAAAAAGAGCGAAAAACTCTGCCGCATGTAATTTTTTTGCGGAAAAGAAAGTCATAATATTACGGTAGGAAAAGGCTGTGAATTATGGTATAATAAACTCCAGAATCCGTCTGCTGCGCAGCCGCCGTGCTGCGCACTCAAAGATTCTGTCGTTACCATATCAGGTGAAATCAAATGCTCGCTTTGCTCGCGCTTGATTTCCTGCTGATATGGTACACTGTCTGTATAAGGAGGTATTGCGGTATGAAAGGAGAAAACTGCGGTTACTGCCAGGGCGGAGAACTTCTGGCGAAATTTGGGATCAAGATCTGTGATTTGGACGTGAGCCAGTTGATCCTCTTTAAGGAGCAGAGCAAGCCGGGCAGATGTATCGTCGCCTACAGGGATCATGTCAGCGAGATCGTGGACATCAGCGAGGAGGAGCGGAATCGTTTTTTCGCCGATGTGACGAGAGCGGCGCGGGCGATTCACAAAGCTTTCTCGCCGGACAAGTTAAATTACGGCGCATACGGGGACACCGGCTGCCACCTGCACATGCACCTCGTGCCGAAGTATCGGGACGGGGACGAGTGGGGCGGTACGTTCCAGATGAATCCGGACAAGGTGTACTTGAGCGATGCCGAGTATGAAGAGATGATCGGGAAGATCAAAAAGTGCCTGTGATCACTGTAAAATCAGACACATCGGGGCTTTACCGGCGGGGCGATTTTAGGTATAATGGAGAGAGCAAAAAACGATAGCAATGTAAAGGAGAGTGTACTATGGCAAACAGATTTGTATTGAACGAAACTTCCTATCACGGAGCGGGGGCAATCCGTGAGATCGCCGCGGAGGCGCAGGGCAGAGGCTTTCGGAAAGCTTTTGTCTGCTCCGATCCCGATCTGGTAAAATTCGGCGTGACGGATAAGGTCCTGAAAGTGCTGGACGGCGCGGGTCTTTCCTATGAGCTGTATTCCAACATCAAGCCCAATCCCACGATCGAGAATGTGCAGACGGGCGTGGAGGCTTACAAGAAGTCAGGCGCCGACTATCTGGTGGCGATCGGCGGCGGTTCTTCCATGGATACGGCCAAGGCCATCGGCATCATCATCAACAATCCGGATTTTGCGGATGTGGTGAGCCTGGAGGGCGCGGCGCCCACGAAGAATAAATCCGTGCCGATCTTCGCGGTGCCGACCACGGCGGGCACGGCGGCAGAGGTGACGATCAACTATGTGATCACCGACGCGGCCAAGAATCGCAAGATGGTGTGCGTTGACCCGAAAGATATTCCGGTTGTGGCTTTTGTCGATCCCGAGATGATGGCTTCCATGCCGAAAGGACTGACGGCCGCGACGGGTATGGACGCGCTGACCCATGCGATAGAGGGTTATATTACGGCAGGGGCCTGGGAACTGTCCGATATGTTCCATCTGAAAGCGATTGAGATCATCTCGCGCTCTCTGCGCGACGCGGTGGCGAACACGCCTCAGGGAAGAGAGGATATGGCGCTCGGCCAGTATGTGGCGGGCATGGGATTTTCCAACGTGGGACTCGGTATCGTGCACTCCATGGCGCATCCGCTGGGCGCGCTCTATGACACGCCGCACGGCATCGCGAACGCGATCATCCTGCCGACCGTTATGGAATACAACGCGGAGGCGACAGGCGAGAAATACCGTGAGATCGCGAGAGCCATGGGTGTGAAGAATGTGGATGCCATGAGTCAGGAAGAATACAGAAAAGCGGCCATCGACGCGGTGCGCAAGCTGTCCGAGGACGTGGGCATTCCGAAAGATCTGAAAGAGATTGTGAAGAGAGAGGATATTCCGTTCCTCGCGCAGTCTGCTTATGACGACGCCTGCAGACCGGGCAACCCGAAAGAGACGAGCGTGGCGGATATCACGAAGCTGTACGAGTCACTGATCTAAAGTTTTTTGCGCAGGACAGTGCCGCAGGTGAAAACCGAGAGAGAAAAAAAGAACCCCCGAAGCTGCGCCTTTGCAGCGACGGGGGTTCTCGATTAGGGGAGGATAAGTATTTCTTTCTCTTTTGCCTGTTATCATTGTTGCCCGGTTTCGGGAAAGTATACATGGGCAGGGCGAAAAATTCAAAATTTTTTAAATTTACTTTTTGGGAAAAATGTTATATACTTAGGTATCGGCGCTCTAGCGGCGTCATATGGCTGTGCGTGTGCGTCGGACAGCCGGCACGGCAGATTACAGAACAAAAGGTGGTAGTTACGATGGCTTTATTAAAACAGTGGCGCGATATGGCATATTCCGAGACGGCCAACAAGGGAGATCTGCAGAGGCTGTGGTCGGATTATTTCGCAAAGGAAAAAGAGATCTACGCGACGCTTCTCAAGACGCCGGACAAGGCGGTGAAAGGTACCGTGAAAGAGCTGGCGGAGAAATTCGGCGTGGACATCATGACGATGACGGGATTTCTGGACGGTATTAACGACAGTCTGAAAGAACCCAATCCGATTGAGGAGATGGAGGAGGACACGAAAGTGAGCCTCGATTTCGACAACGAGCTCCTCTATAAGAACATGGTGGCGGCCGGTGCCGACTGGCTCTACAATCTGGAGGAGTGGAACGATATCTTCGACGAGGGCAGGCGCAAAGAGCTCTACAGAGAGCAGAAACAGTCTACCACGGTTCGCAAGGAGAAGAAGGTTTATCCCAATGATCCGTGTCCCTGCGGCAGCGGAAAAAAGTACAAGAAGTGCTGCGGCAGGAACGCTTCCTGAAATTGACACTTTACTTTTCTGCCATTATGGCATAAAATACGGATATAGCCGGGCGGCGGTTGTGCGTCCGGTGAGAGAATCCTATGATTGTGAACGCGTTGACGGGAAGAGTAGGATGTGAAACGCAGCAGAGAGAAGCGCCCGGTGCTGAAAGCGCTTTTGCGGGAAGCATTTGAAAACGGCCCCCGAGTGACCCCAATCCGGTCCGCTGACCACGTTACGGTCGAATGAGAGGTTCCGGCAGACGCACGGAACAAGCGAGGTGGAACCGCGTAGATTTACGTCCTCTGCATTATCACAGCGATAGTGCAGAGGTTTTTTTACGCGTGCAGCCCGCAAAGCGGGTTTCATCTCGTTTGCGGGTCACAGAGATCAGAAGAAAGGAAGGAGCATACTATGAAAATCACATTGAAAGACGGTTCGGTGAAAGAGTATGCGCAGCCGATGCGCATCTATGACATTGCCGCTGATCTGTCGGAGGGCCTGGCCCGCGCGGCCTGCGCCGGGGAGGTGGACGGTGAGGTGAAAGATCTGCGCACCGTGCTCGATAGAGACTGCAGCCTGAATATTCTGACGGCCAATGATCCGGCGGGGCTGCGGGTTGTCAGACACACGGCATCCCATGTGATGGCGGAGGCGGTGAAACGTCTTTTCCCGGAGGCCAAAGTGACGATCGGCCCGGCTATCGACGAAGGTTTTTATTACGACTTTGACGCGGCGCCTTTTTCGAGGGAAGATCTGGATAGGATCGAGGCGGAGATGAAGAAGATCATCAAGGAGGGACATGAACTGAAGCGTTTCACCCTGCCGCGCGCGGAGGCGGTCAAATTCATGGAGGAGAGGGAGGAACCCTACAAGGTCGAACTGATCCGGGATCTGCCGGAGGATGCGGAGATTTCTTTCTATGATCAGGGCGGTTTCGTGGATCTGTGCGCGGGCCCGCATCTGATGAGCACAAAGAACATCAAGGCATACAAGCTGACTTCCTCCTCCATGGCGTACTGGCGCGGCGATTCCAACCGGGCGCAGCTGCAGCGTATCTACGGCACGGCGTTTCAGAAGAAAGAGGAGCTGGAGGCGTATCTGGCGCATCTGGAGGACATCAAAAAGCGCGACCACAACAAGCTGGGGCGCGAGATGCAGCTCTTCACGACAGTGGATGTGATCGGTCAGGGCCTGCCGTTACTCCTGCCCAGGGGTACGAAGATGATCATGAAGATGCAGCGCTGGATCGAGGATCTGGAAGATAAGGAGTGGGGCTATGTCCGCACCAAGACGCCCCTGATGGCGAAGAGCGATCTGTACAAGATGTCTGGTCACTGGGACCACTACAAGGAAGGCATGTTCGTGCTGGGCGACGAGGAGAAGGACAAGGAGGTGCTGGCGCTTCGGCCGATGACCTGTCCGTTCCAGTATTTCTGTTACAAGAACACACAGCACTCCTACAGGGATCTGCCGATCCGCTACGGCGAGACATCCACCCTGTTCCGCAATGAGGATTCGGGAGAGATGCACGGCCTGACCAGAGTGCGGCAGTTCACGATCTCCGAGGGGCATCTGATCGTGCGCCCCGACCAGATGGTACAGGAATTCAAAGATTGTCTGGCGCACGCGAAGTACTGCCTGTCCGTGCTCGGCGTGGAGGAGGATGTGACCTATCACCTCTCCAAATGGGATCCGAACAACAGGGAAAAATATATCGGCGAACCTGAGATCTGGGAGGAGACGGAGGGACATATCCGACAGATGCTTCTGGAACTCGGCATTCCGTTCACGGAGGATGTGGGTGAGGCAGCTTTCTATGGGCCGAAAGTGGACATCAACGCGAAGAACGTCTACGGCAAGGAAGATACCATGATCACGATCCAGTGGGATGCGCTTCTGGCCGAGCAGTTCGATATGTACTATGTCGATCAGAACGGCGACAAGGTGCGCCCGTACATTATCCACAGGACATCGATGGGCTGCTATGAGAGGACGCTGGCCTGGCTGATCGAGAAGTACGCGGGCAAGTTTCCTACCTGGCTGTGCCCGGAGCAGGTGCGCATCCTGCCGATCTCCGAGAAGTATGAAGCGTATGCGGAGGAAGTCAGGAAAGAACTGGCGAAGAATGACATCGACGTGACGGTGGACAACCGTTCCGAGAAGATCGGCTTTAAGATCAGGGAAGCGAGACTGGATAAGCTTCCGTATATGCTGGTTGTAGGGCAGCAGGAGGCCGAGGATAAGACCGTGTCTGTCAGGAGCCGTTTCGCCGGCGATGAGGGCGTAAAACCGGTGCAGGAATTTATCGATCAGATCTGCGAGGAGATACGGACGAAAGCGATCCGCAAAGAGGAAGTGCAGGAGAAGCAGTAAAGAGATTGCCTGTGCCGGTTGGCACCGCGGGGAAAGGCAGGTGCCGGAGCGCGGAGCTGATACGGCAGTGGTGTGGATAAAAGATGGAATATGCAGAGCGTAAAACAAGGGGCGGCACTTTGCCGCCCTTACGGGATATCGCCGGATATCTTCTGATCGGAATAAGTGTCCTGATGCTGTTAAAGAGCCTGTCGCTGTGTGCCGGCAATGATATCTGGTATGACGAACTGTTCACCGTGGGACTGGCCGGACACTCTTACGGGGAACTTGTCATGTATACGGCGCGAGATGTGCATCCGCCGCTGTACTACTGTATTGTGCGCATGTTTACAGAGTTATGTAAACTTATAGCGCCCGCGCGGGACGCGGCATCTGCCGCCAAGCTCGTGTCGCTGCTGCCGTATGCTATCCTGCTTGTCTACAGCGTCACGCTGATCCGCAGGCGCTTCGGCATATTCACGGGCGGACTCTTTCTGTTCTGTACGCTCTCCATGCCGCAGCTCAGCGCCTGTACGGTGGAGGCGCGCATGTACAGCTGGGCGCTGCTGTTTGTGACGGCGGCTTTCCTGCACGCATACGAGGCGGTCCGCGCTGTGTCTGTGGAGGAAGCGGCTGCAGCGGAGAAGACGGCAGGGAGTGGGGAAAGTGGCGGGCGGCGCGCGGCGGCTTCATCACGCCGTCACGGAGCGGCGTTTGTGCTCTGCGGACTGGCCGCCGCCTACACGCAGTATTTCGCCTGTGTGGCGGTGGTGATGATTTATCTCTGGCTGCTTTGCTTTTTCCTGCGGAGAGACAGGCGGGGAATCAGGCGCTGGCTTTGGTGGGCGGGTCTGTCGCTCCTGGGTTATTCGCCGTGGCTCGTCTCGCTGTTCGGGCAGCTTGCGGCGGTGCATGAGAATTACTGGATTCTGCCGGTGAGCTGGCGGACATTCGGCGGCTGTGTGAAGTTTGTGATGAAGCCCGCATTTGCCGACGAGACGGTGAATGTCGTGCTTGCGGTCGTGCTGTTTCTGGCGTCTGCCCTTTTGATAGGCACTTCTGTGCAAAAACTATACCATGATGGAAGAGTTGGAGATGCCGGGTTCGTGTGCGCGGGTGTCGGTGTTCTTGCGGGATTGGCGCTGTTCGGCATTATTGCGTCGGTCGTCTTCCGTCCGATCTTTGTGTATCGCTATATGATCCCTGCGATGGGCTGCTTCTGGCTGGCCTTTGCCGCGGCGGCGGGGGCGCTTGCGGCGGGAGAAGTGTCTGCGAAGGGAGACGCGGCCCGCGGAGGAGGGCCGGGACGGAAGACGGATGACGCGTCGTGGCAGAGAGAGGGGCAGGGTGCTGAGATGGCGGCGCAGAGAGATGGCGCCGGCCCGGATACTGTCGGATGCCGTGCAGGGAAGATCGGCGCTGCGGCCCTCTGCGCGCTGATACTCTGTGTAGGGCTGCGCGATTACCGTGCCTTTATGGGCGAGGAGGAGTACAAGGCGCTGCAGATGGAGAAGACGCGGGAGGCGCTCGCGGCGATCGGCCCGGAGGATATTCTGATCTTTAACTTTGATCAGGTGCAGATGGTGTTGGGATATTATGTAAACAATGAAAGTTATCTCTGGTACGGGCAGCCGGAGGAGTTGATCCAGGAGATCTGCGGACAGAAACAGTCGCTTGACGAGAATACGGAACGGATCGGGGAGTGGCTTGCGGCGGGCCGTAAAGTGTGGTTCGTCGGCAGCTTTGGCAGCCGGGACGATATCGTATCCCTGTGGGAGGCTCAGGGAATCAGGGCGAGTGAGCCGACGGACTGTCTGCTGGAGCGCTACTGGTTCAATCTCTACGAGCTGTCGGCGGACTGATCCGCGGGCCTGTCTGTCCGGAAAAAACGGGGCCGCTGTATAATCTCCGGCTATTCTGCCAATAATAACCATGGTAACACAGTGTGATGTGTGCGCGGTGCCGCGCATATGCAGCAAAACAGGAGGTTATGATGGCGGAATTAAAATGCGGAGTAGAAAACTGTTCTTACAATCAGGAGAAGTATTGCTGTAAGGGAGATATCATGGTGGGCGGCAAACATGCCGACTGTTCCGGCGATACGTGCTGTGAGAGTTTTGCCGAAAAGAGGGAGGGCGCCTATGTCAGTTCGCTGGAGCATCCCTGCCGGACGATCAGTATTGATTGCGAAGCCGTGAAATGTGTGTATAATAGTAACTATAAGTGCCACGCGGAGCATGTGGATATCACGGGGCTTGGCGCGGACAACTGTGAGGCGACGGAGTGCGGCACCTTTCGGGAATCGTGACGGGAAGTCCTGCCGGATGGAATCTGCGGCGGCAGTGAGCCTGCGGCTGCGCCGGACGCCGAGCGTTCGCGCGGCGCGGGCTTATCACTATATTATGCAGAGACGGGAGTACATAAATTGCGAGGGACATATCACAGCAAAGACGAAAGAAGAAGGGCGGCGCTACTGTTTGCGGCTCTGGGAGTTACGGCGGCGCTGCTTGCCGGCTGCGGTGACGATGCGGAGGAGACTGCAGGCGGCAGCGTGCGGACTGAGGCGGCCGGAGAGACGGACGCGGCTGCGGAGAGTGAGGCGGAAGAAACCGCGGCTGCAGAGGCGCAGAGGGAAGCGGCTGACGCGCAGATTGACATGGATGAGGAGACCAGGCAGCAGCTCACGGCGGAACTTTTGGAGGAAAATGAGCTGGACACGTCGGTCATGGAAATCGAGCGCGCCACAAGAGGGTGCGTGTTCGGCCTGCCGGAGGGTTTTAAGGAGTCGGAGGAGACGCCGGGCCTGTATGTGACCGACCGCTATCCTCTCGACGCTTCCATGATCTACTATGAAGTGATGGACAGGGATGTCTCTCTGCAGCTGCTGACGGCGGAGCTTTTTGAGGAGCAGGCGGAGGCGGAGCTGAGTGAGGTCTACGGGGAGGAGATCGATGTGAAAGTCGAGAGCTTCGAGAGCGTGGAAATCAGCGGTTATCCGGCATTCCGCATCCTGTGCAGCTATGAGGCGGAGGGATTTGCCGTCACACAGCTGGAATATGCCATCAACGCCGACCGAAGCTATATGATCACCTATACCCAGACAGATGAGTATGACCGCATGGAGGAATATAAGGCGAGCGCGGCCACCATCAAGGTGAGATAGCCGGATTGGTGACAAATATCGGCGGATTCGTTACCGGAGTATGGACAAGACGGCGCAGTCGGAGTAGAATAATTCATATCACTGTGGCACTGTGCTGTCACAATGTACCGACAGGACAATGCGGGAGGGAGTTCCATGTATATCAATGATCTCGGTATGCGGGATGTAAATAATCAGACGGGCGTCTCGGAAGCCGCAGGGCTTACGGCGGCCGGGCAGAGTGCTGAAAGCAGACGGGCGGCGGCTGTTGAGAAATTTCCGACTACGCTGGAGGAGGCTGTGGAGAGGCTGACGGCGGACAAGAGCGGATCCGAGGCCGGGACAATGAAAATCGAGGAGGCGCTGGAACATCTGAAGAGCGATCCGGAGTGGGAGGATGTCGGCACGGCGCTGACGGCCCTCTATGAGAACCAGCAGAAGATGCAGACGCAGATGAACCTGCTCTCGGCGGGGTATTACGGCGGACTGACAGGCTTGGGGCTGAATACGTCGTCGCTCTTAAATTCCTCTCTCGGCGCGGGAGCTACGCTGCTGTCGGCTTACGGCGGCACGGCGGGGCTTATGGGCAGCAGTATCTTTGGGGACATGCTGTTGTAGCGCGGCAGGAAATTTTTGCGACGCAGTATGGGAAATTCATGGTTGACAGCCGCTTTTCCCTGTGTTATAGTATCTGAGTGTGCGAGAGCACATGACAACCAAGCAGAGTATCCGCTCTCACCTTGCAACGATCGGGTTCGCAAGCGTTCATCATTCGGGATTTGCAGTCTGTTCCTGCCGTGCGGCGGGCGGGGACTGTGCTGAAAGAGTTAGCGGATAGATATGCTGTCCGCTTTTTTTATGCGTATAGAATATGGAGGGAAAAAGCCATTAGCGAATTATTCATCAACGAACAGATCAGAGACAGGGAAGTGCGCGTGATCGGCGAGGACGGCGAGCAGCTCGGTATCATGTCGTCCAGAGAGGCAATGAAGCTGGCGGAGGAAGCAGGACTCGATCTGGTGAAGATCGCACCGACGGCGAAGCCGCCTGTCTGCAAGATTGTGGATTACGGCAAATTCAGGTATGAGCAGACCCGCAAGGAGAAAGAAGCCAAGAAGAAACAGAGGACTGTTGAGATCAAGGAGATCCGTCTTTCCCCCAATATTGACACCAACGATCTGAATACGAAGATTAACGCCGCGAGGAAATTTATCGGCAAGGGCGACAGAGTGAAGATTACGCTTCGTTTCAGAGGACGTGAGATGGCGCACATGAACAACAGCAAGCACATTCTGGACGACTTTGCGCAGGCACTCGCGGACATTGCGGTCGTGGACAAAGCGCCGAAAGTGGAAGGCCGGAGCATGACGATGTTTTTAGCTGAGAAGCGATAGCTGCTTAGTTGAAATAAACCGATATCCGACACGGATATCTGCAAATTTTATGGATCAGGAGGAATAGTGAAATGCCAAAAATGAAGACAAGCAGAGCGGCTGCAAAACGTTTTAAACTGACCGGTACGGGTAAGTTAAAGAGAAATAAAGCTTATAGACGCCATATCTTGACCAAAAAGACGACCAAGACCAAGAGAAATCTCAGGAAGCCTGCGATTGCAGATCCGACGAATGTAAAGAATATGAAGAAGATTTTACCGTATTTATAGGTTATTATATTTAGGAGGGAACAGACATGGCTAGAATCAAAGGCGGCATGAATGCCAAGAAAAAACATAACAGGGTATTAAAGCTTGCGAAAGGCTACAGAGGCGCAAGATCAAAACAGTATAGAGTGGCGAAACAGTCCGTGATGAGGGCGCTGACGTCTTCCTACGCGGGCAGAAAAGAGAGAAAGCGCCAGTTCAGGCAGCTATGGATCGCGCGTATCAACGCGGCGGCCAGAATGAACGGCCTGTCCTACAGTAAATTTATGTACGGCCTGAAGACAGCCGGCGTCGATATGAACAGAAAGATGCTGGCGGAACTGGCGGTCAATGATGCCGCGGGATTCACCACGCTGGCGGAGATTGCGAAGAGCAATCTGAAGTAACGAGTACAACAGAAAGGCTTCCCGAGCCGGGGCACGGCTTGCGAGGCCTTTCTTTTTACGCGGGTAATAGCCAAGCTGACAAGCCTGCTTGTCAATTTGGCGAATGCCGCGATGACGGGTGAAACTAGAAAAGGAGAGCGGAGAGATGGAACGATACAGACCGCCGATGGGCTGGAATTCATGGGATTGTTACGGCGCGGCCGTGACGGAGGAGATCGTCAGAAAAAATGCGGCGTATATGGCAGAACATTTGCGGCCATACGGCTGGGAGTATATCGTTGTGGATATCCAGTGGTATGAGCCCACTGCCGCGACACACGAGTATCACGCGTTTGCAAAGTTGTGCATGGATGAGTATTCGCGGCTTGTCCCGGCGCCAAATCGCTTTCCCTCCGCGGCGGACGGCAGGGGATTTAAGCCGCTTGCGGACTATGTACACTCGCTCGGCTTGAAATTCGGCATCCATATGATGCGGGGAATCCCCAGACAGGCCGTACATCGCGGCACGCCGATTCTGGGCAGCGGCGCGTCGGCGCGCGATATCGCGAAGACTGCCAGCATATGCGCCTGGAACACGGACATGTACGGCGTGGATCCGTCGAAAGAGGGGGCAAAGGCCTATTACGAGAGTCTGTTTGCGCTGTATGCGTCGTGGGGCGTGGACTTTGTCAAGTGCGACGATATCGCCAGAGAACTGCCGCACGAGGAGGCGGAGCTTGTCCTGCTAAGCGAAGCGCTGAGAAACTGCGGGCGTGAGATGATATTGAGCTTATCGCCGGGGCCGGCACTTCTGGAAAAAGCGGAGCTGTACAAGCAGACGGCCGATATGTGGCGCATTACGGACGATTTCTGGGATGACTGGAAACTGCTCTATGCGATGTTCGAGCGGTGCGAGAAGTGGTCGATCCACAACGGCGCGGGACACTGGGCGGATGCGGATATGCTGCCGGTGGGAGCGCTCAGGCAGGACTATGACGCGGCGGACGCAACACATTTTACGCCACAGGAACAGGAAACCATGATGACGCTGTGGTGCATTTTCCGCTCGCCGCTGATGATCGGTGCGGAACTGACGAAGCTGGATGGTTTTACGGAGGATCTGCTGACAAACAGCCGGATTCTCGACATGCACGGGAAAGCGCGGCACGCGCATCAGGTGTGGCGCAGGGAGACGGCGGGGACGGAACTGGTCCTCTGGGCCGCGTCGTGCGCGGACGGCGGCCAGTATTTTGCCCTGTTTAATATCGGGGAGAATCCCTGCACCTATACGCTGGCCATGAGCGATCTGGAGACAGACGGGAAAGTGCGTCTCATGGAACTGTGGAGCGGTGAAAAAATGTCTGTCGGCGGGACGCTTACGGTCGTGCTGGAACGGCATGGCTGTATGGCTTATCACATGGAGGATGAGGTGGGAAAATCATGAGTGTGTTGAAAAACCTGAAACCGGAGAGCGTATTTCACTATTTTGAGGAGATCACGAAGATCCCGCACGGCTCCGGCAATGTCAGGCAGATCAGCGACTACCTGAGGCGGTTTGCCGAGGAGAGAGGGCTTTTTTGCGTGCAGGATGAACTGGGCAACATCATTATCGTCAAGGATGCGGCGGCGGGATATGAGGATGTGGAAACGATGATCCTGCAGGGCCACATGGATATGGTGGCGGTTACGGATCCGGGCGTCGCAGTCGATATGACGAGAGAAGCGCTGAAACTCTGTATAGACGGCGGCAGGATCCGCGCCGAGGGGACGAGCCTCGGCGGCGACGACGGGATCGCGGTCGCCTATGCGCTGGCGCTTCTGGATGCGCAGGATATCGCCCACCCCAGGCTGGAGGTTGTGCTGACGGTGGATGAGGAGACAGGGATGCAGGGCGCCAAAGCGATCGATCTGTCTGTGCTGCGCGGCAGACGACTCATCAATCTCGATCAGGAAGAAGAGGGCGTCATCATCACGAGCTGCGCGGGCGGCGCGCGCATGGAGGTGAGCCTGCCCCTGCGCCGTGAGGCGGAGATTCTTTCCTCGGTCCGCAGGCTGACGCTGAGAGTTTTCGGACTGCTGGGCGGACATTCCGGCATGGAGATCGACAAGGGCAGAGGCAACGCGAACTGTATTCTGGGGCGGATTCTGAAAGAATTGAGCGGACAGACTGTCGTGCGCCTGATAGAGATGCGCGGCGGTGTGGCGGACAATGCGATCCCACGTGAAGCGGAGGCCGCCATTCTGGTTGACATAACTATGGAAGAAAAGGCACTCGCCTGCATCAGGGAACAGGAGCGGGCGATCAGAGAGGAACTTGGCGACCGCGATGCAGGATTTAGCGTGTCGTGTGAGGTGTCCGGCGCGCAGGCGGGAGAGTCCTGTTATGATACGGCGTCCACGGCGCGGGCACTTGCCTGCCTGTGCGAGCTGCCCAACGGCGTGACGGCTATGAGCCGTGAGCTTGCGGGCCTGGTGGAGACTTCGCTGAATCTGGGCATCGTATCGACGGGTCAGGGGGAGCTTACGCTGTCCTATGCGGTCAGGAGTTCCGTGGACGGGGAGAGGGATGCGCTCTGCGGACAGATGGAGGAGACGGCGTCGCGGTTCGGCGCAAAGACCGAGATCAGGAATCCTTATCCGGGCTGGGCGTACCGCAAAGATTCCCCGCTGCGGGACCAGGCGGCCGAAGTTTATGAGGAAATGTACGGCAAAAAACCCGTCCTGGAAGCCATTCACGCCGGTGTGGAGTGCGGTATTCTGGCAGCCAGACTGCCGGGACTCGACTGCGTCTCCATGGGGCCGGACATGTCGGATGTACACACGGCGAAAGAAAGTCTGGATATCGCCTCCGTACGGCGGACCTGGGAATTTTTGTGCGCGATTCTGGCACACAGATGATTTACGAAATTTTTGCGGGCGCGCGGTTGACACTGCGTGCGGCGCATAGTAAAATATAGAAATTGAAAAAGAGCGTGCGGGCAAGGCATAAGAAGCAGCGGCAGTATGGAGTTGTGAGACATGGACGATTTATTTGCGGGGCGCATCAAAATTGAAAATCCCTCGTCGAGAGGTCCGGGCGGTATGCGGGATTCACTGACGGGTCTGGACAGGTACGAGGTGTTTTTAAAGAAACTGCAGAAAGCGATAGACGACATGGGCGAGAGGCGCATCGTGATCGTCTATACCGATATCCGGCATTTTAAGTATATCAACGATACTTACGGATATCAGGTGGGCGACGCCCTGCTGAAAGACTTCGTGCAGGAGATGACGGCGGACAATCCCTACATGATCTGCTGCTCGAGAGTCTACTCCGATAACTTTATCGCGGCGAACTGGATGCCGGATGAAGTGACGAGCGAGATGTTCCGCGATTTTATCAACAAGATCAATCAGGAGCGGGAAGTGCGTTTCCGCGAAAAATATCTGAACAGCCGCCTGCAGTTCTGTACAGGCATCAGTACCGTGGACAAGAACAGCCGGAGCCACGACGCGGAGACGGTAGTCTCCAATGCGAACCTGGCCCGCAAAGTGGCCAAGGAGCTGGAGAACGACAGCTGCGTCCTCTTTGACAACAGCATGATGGAGGGAATCAAGCGGGAAGTGGAGATCACCTCGCAGATTCCCAAGGCGATTGCCAACCGTGAATTTAAGGTATATTATCAGCCGAAGATCGAGACGGAGACGCTGAAGCTGATCGGTGCGGAGGCGCTTGTCCGCTGGCAGAGGCCGGACGGCACGTTCGTCTACCCGGATCAGTTCATTCCTTTTATTGAGCGCAGCGGGCAGGTCGTGGACGTGGATTACTATGTCTACCGCGAGGTGTTCCGTTTCCTCTCGGAACGGGTTGCGGCCGGTAAGAAAGTAGTGCCGATCTCCCTGAATGTGTCGCGCCTGCACCTGAACAAGATGACGATTTTGGACTATGTGCGGGGGCTGTTTGACGAGTATAAGCTGTCTCCGGAACTGATTGAGTTTGAGTTGACGGAAAGTATCTATCTGGAAAATACCGAGAAAGCGCTTACTCTGGTTGAAGGTTTACATAAAATGGGAACCAAGGTTTCCATGGACGATTTCGGGTCGGGCTATTCCTCCTTAAATCTGCTGAGCAGGCTGCCGATTGATATCATCAAGCTGGATAAGGTTTTTCTCAAGGACAACAATCTGCAGGAGAGCGATAAGATTGTGATTTCCTGTATGGTGGATATGGCGAAGAAACTGCAGATCACGTCTCTGTGCGAGGGCGTGGAGACGTCCGAGCAGAGCGATTACCTGAAGAAAGTAGGCTGCCAGATTCAGCAGGGGTACTATTTCTCACGGCCTGTCCCGCAGGAGCAGTTTGAGGAGCTGATCGACCAGCATCAGTGACAAGACAAAAGATAGGCTTGCATTTTCTGTGATAATTGGTTATAATGATAACTGCTGTCGGGGTGTGGCTCAGGTGGTAGAGCGCTACTTTAGGGAAGTAGAGGCCGCAAGTTCAAGTCTTGTCACTCCGATTGTCAATGGGTGGGGATATCGTAGCGATACGGTATTCTCATTCTTTTTTCTGTCCGCGTCAGGCGGGCGGATCATAGGCGGTCTGGGTGTGCGGGCCGCGCGGTGCGGAGGAGCGAAGTGATGGGGAAAGCGAAAGGACAAAAATATGAGATGGATATGTGCAGCGGGCCGATTTTGAGCAAGCTGCTCGTATTTGCAGTGCCGCTCATGTGTTCTAGTATCCTGCAGCTGTTGTTCAACGCGGCGGATATTATTGTGGTGGGCAGATATGCGGGGGACAATTCTCTGGCGGCAGTGGGTTCCAACTCCTCGTTAATCAATCTGCTGACGAATTTTTTCCTGGGGCTTTCCGTGGGCGCCAACGTGCTGGTGGCCAGATACCGGGGCGCGAAAAAGGACGATGAGACTTCAAAGACGGTGCATACCGCGATGCTGCTCAGCGTGTACAGCGGGATTCTGCTGACCATCATCGGCTGTATCGGCGCAAAACGCATCCTGACCTGGATGCAGACGCCTGAGGAGGTGCTGCCTCTGGCGGCGCTCTATCTGCGCATCTATTTTCTGGGCATGACGGCGACCATGCTCTACAATTTCGGCAGCGCTATCCTGCGCGCCGTAGGCGATACCAAGAGGCCTCTGTACTATCTCTCGGTGGCGGGCGTCATCAACGTGATTCTGAATCTTTTCTTCGTCATCGTGTGCAGGCTGGATGTGGCGGGTGTGGCTATCGCCACCGTCATTTCCCAGTGCGTCTCGGCTTTTCTGATTGTGCGGTGTATGATGAGGGCGGAGGGCAGCATCCGGCTGCGCCTGTCCGCACTTGGCATCGACAGGGATAAGTTCGGCAGAATACTGCGGATCGGCCTGCCCGCGAGCTTTCAGGGTATGGTATTTTCGTTTTCCAATGTCATCATCCAGTCCTCGGTCAACTCTTTCGGCGCGATCACGGTGGCGGGCAACTCGGCGGCGGCGAATATCGAGGGCTTTGTGTATGTGGCGATGAACGCTTTCCATCAGGCGGCGATTTCTTTTACCGGACAGAATATCGGCGCGGCGAAGTATGAGCGGGTCAACCGCATCCTGTATATCGCGGAGGGCTGCGTGCTGGCAGTCGGGGTGGTGCTGGGCAATCTGGCGGTGCTGTGCGGCAGACAGCTTCTTGCCCTGTACACCAACAGCGCGCAGGTCATAGACGCGGGCATGATCCGTATGCGGATTATCTGTTCCACCTATGCGCTGTGCGGCATGATGGACGTGATGGTGGGCTCCCTGCGAGGCATGGGATATGCGGTGATGCCGATGATTGTGTCCCTGATCGGCGCCTGCGGTCTGCGGCTGATCTGGATCTTTACCTTTTTCCGGATGGAGACTTTTCATACGCGGACTTCGCTCTATCTGACCTACCCGGCAAGCTGGCTGATCACGTTCCTGGCGCATGTGGTCTGCTTCGTTATCGTGCGGCGCAAGATGGCGAAAACGTGGGGCGTTTAGCGCGGGATGAACAGCTAAAGACGTGGACGCCGGTGCACAGGGCGTGCTTTTGCCGTGAATTCGCACTGTCATGGAAGAGAGGATTTGACTATGCTGGACAAGAAGACATTTCATCCGTTGAATTATATCAAAAAAGAAGAGTATTCCGGCAGCATGGAGGGAATGCGCTACATGCTGAAGCGGGGCAAAAACGGCGAGGAAGATGTGATACGCGTGACGATATGGCCCGAGCCGCTCAATCTGCTGCACACGCCAAAGCAGCTGCAGGAGTCCATTGAGGTGCCGCTGACGGCGGAGGGGGTCGAACAGGCGGCGGACTGGATCAATGGGCGGTACGAGAGCCGCAGGGATTACTGGCTGGAGAGCCTGCATCGTCCCTGGACGGAGCAGAAAATCTGAAGTCTGCGGAAAGGAAAGCTGAAAGGATAAAACAAAGCCGCGGCTGTCGTATTGACAGAGGCGGCTATCCTGTGCTATGATTTACCTACCTACCAGGTAGGTGGGTAAATGGATGGATAGATGGATAGATGGAGGTGTACCATGACAATATATGCTGACAACGCGGCGACGACTAAGATGAGCAGGACGGCGATCGATGCCATGCTGCCGTATATGGAGGAGATCTACGGCAATCCGTCCAGCCTGCACTCGGTGGGACAGAGAGCGAATGAAGCGCTGGCGGATGCGAGGAAACGAATAGCGGCATGCTTGGGATGCGAGACGAGGGAGATTATCTTCACCTCCGGCGGCAGCGAGGCGGACAATCACGCGATCACTTCCGCCGCGTATCTGGGAGAGAAACAGGGAAAGAAACACATCATTTCCACCGCATTTGAACATCACGCGGTGCTGCACACGCTGAAGCGGCTGGAAAAAGAGGGGTTCGAGATCACACTTCTCGACGTACACGAGAACGGTTTGATTACGGCGAAGCAGGTGAGCGATGCGATCCGTCCGGATACCTGTCTCGTGACCGTCATGTATGCGAACAATGAGATTGGGACGATACAGCCCATCGAGGAGATCGGCGCGGTGTGCCGTGAGAGGGGCGTGCTGTTCCACACCGACGCGGTGCAGGCCGCAGGCCATCTGCACATAGACGTCAAAGCGCAGAACATTGATATGCTCTCGCTTTCGGCTCACAAGTTCCACGGACCGAAAGGAATCGGCGCCCTCTATGCGAAGCGGGGCATCCGCCTGACGAACCTGATTGAGGGCGGTGCCCAGGAGCAGGGCAGGAGAGCGGGCACGGAGAATATTCCCGCCATCATGGGTATGGCGGCGGCGCTGGAGGAGGCGTGCGCGCACATCGACGAGAACGCGGCCAAAGTCTCTGCCCTGCGCGACAGACTGATCGCAGGTCTGGCTGAGATACCGCACGGCATTCTGAACGGGGATGCGGTGCACAGATTGCCGGGAAACGTGAATTTCTGCTTTGAGGGCATCGAGGGAGAGTCTCTGCTGCTGCTGCTCGACGACAAAGGTGTGTATGCATCCTCCGGCTCTGCCTGCACGTCTGGTTCCCTCGATCCGAGCCATGTGCTTCTGGCGATCGGCAGACCGCACGAGATCGCGCACGGCTCCCTGCGGCTGACGCTCTCGGAGGAGACGACCGCGGAGGAGGTCGATTATGTGATTCAGGCTGTCAGGAACGTGGTGGAGTATCTGCGGGGCATGTCGCCGGTATGGCGGGATCTCGCAAGCGGTAAACAACAGTTTGTCACGAAGTGAACGGCCGGTAACCCAAATAGAAACCATAAGACAATGATGGAAACGGAGGCAGACAGATATGGCTTTATACAGTGATAAGGTAATGGATCATTTTCGCAATCCCAGAAATGTGGGCGTGATCGAGGACGCCGACGGTGTCGGCGAGGTGGGAAACGCCAAGTGCGGGGATATCATGAAGATTTATCTGAAGATTGACGACGACACGATCACCGATGTCAAGTTTGAGACATTCGGCTGCGGCAGCGCCATCGCGTCCAGTTCCATGGCCACGGAACTGATCAAGGGCAAGCCCGTTTCGGAGGCGATGGAACTGACCAACAAGGCGGTGGCGGAGGCGTTGGACGGCCTGCCGGCGCATAAGCTGCACTGTTCCGTGCTGGCGGAGGAGGCGATCAAGGCGGCGCTCAAGGACTATTATGACAAGAACGGCATCGCCTATGACGAATCGCAGTTCCCGGACTGCGCAAGCTGCGGACACTGCGACGTATAGCGTGCGGCAGGGCGCGGTGTGCGAAAGGAGTGGATGACGTATGATCATTTCCACAAGGGGCAGATATATCCTGCGCGTCATGATCGATTTGGCGGAGCACTGCGAGGAGGGGTACGTCCCGATGAAAGATGTGGCCGAACGGCAGGCGATCTCTCTGAAATATCTGGAAAAACTGCTTCCCGTGCTGACGAAACATCACATGATAGAGGGGGTCCACGGCAAGGGCGGCGGCTATCGCCTGACACGGACGCCCGACAGGTACAGCGTGGGCGAGATCCTGAGGCTTACGGAGGGAGATCTCGCCCCCGTGGCCTGTCTGGAGGGAGATCCGAAGCCCTGTGTCAGGACGGCGGAGTGCAGGACGCTGCCGATGTGGCAGAAATTCACAGGCATGATGAACGAATATTTCGACAGTATCACGATAGCGGATCTGATGCGGGACGATTTCGCGGGATAAGCCGGGCAGACCTATAGACTGTCCGGCTGTCTGCGGCGTTCGGACAGGGAGAGGGCATCTGCCTGTGGAAAAAGTGTCTGTGCCTGCATATACTATCAATGGCGCGGTGTAAGTCATGCGCAGAAACTTAGAGAGACGGGGTGGCAGGATGGAGTTGACGCTTGGACTTCTGGTTCCCTTTGCGGGAACGGCGCTTGGGTCAGCGATGGTTTTTTTCATGAGAGGCAAGATGAGCAGGAAGCTGGAAAAAATGCTTCTTGGATTTGCGGCCGGCGTGATGATCGCGGCCTCGGTCTGGTCGCTGCTCATTCCCGCCATCGACATGTCCGGGGAGCAGGGCGGCACGGCCTGGCTGCCGGCTGCGGTCGGTTTCCTCGGCGGCATGGCGTTCCTGCTCGTGCTGGACAGTCTGATCCCGCATCTGCATCTGGAAAGCGCACAGCCGGAGGGCATTGAGGCCCCCTTAAAAAAAACAACTATGCTTGTCCTCGCCGTGACACTGCACAATATTCCCGAGGGCATGTCCGTAGGGGTAACTTTCGCGGGGGCCCTCTACGGCCATGCGGGTATCACGATGGCGGGCGCGTTCGCGCTGGCTGTGGGCATCGCGATCCAGAATTTTCCGGAGGGAGCGATCATCTCCATGCCGCTTCGCAGTGAGGGAACGCCCAGGCTGCGCGCTTTTGTGTACGGTGCGCTGTCCGGCATCGTGGAGCCGATCGGCGCGGCGGTTACGATTCTTCTTGCGAGCAGGATTGTGACTGCGCTGCCCTATCTTCTGGCGTTCGCGGCGGGCGCGATGATCTACGTGGTGGTGGAGGAACTGATCCCGGAAGCGCAGGCGGGTGAACACAGCAATATCGGCACAGTCGGCGTCGCACTCGGCTTTGTGCTCATGATGGTTCTGGACGTGGCGCTGGGGTGAGCGCGGCAGGCTTGCGGACAGGTGCACAGATGTGGTACAATCGAAGCAGGCCGGGCGGCCAAAACGGAGGGTATATAAGTGATGGGTGATAAGAAATTAGGGTTCGGACTGATGCGTCTGCCGCTGCGCAACGCGAAAGACGCGGCAAGCATCGATACGGAGACGACGAAGCGGATGGTGGATGCCTTTCTGGCAAACGGTTTCACCTATTTTGATACGGCGTGGATGTACTGCGGCTTCCGGAGTGAGAACGCGGCGAAAGAGTGTCTGGTGGACAGACATTCCAGAGACAGCTTTACGCTGGCGACGAAGCTGCACGTGGAGTTCATCCGCACAAAAGCGGACAGGGACAAAATTTTCAACGAACAGTTAAGGAAGACGGGCGCGGGCTTTTTCGATTACTATCTGCTCCACGATATCGGGCGCAACCACTATAAGATTTTTACGGAGCTGGACTGTTTTGCCTGGCTTGCCGAGAAGAAGCGGCAGGGGCTGGTGAGGCACATCGGCTTCTCCTATCACGACGATGCCGCTTTTCTGGATCAGGTGCTGACGGATCATCCGGAGATGGAGTTTGTGCAGCTGCAGATCAACTATCTCGACTGGAGCAGTCCGAGCATTCAGTCGGGGCTCTGTTACGAGACGGCGGTAAAGCACGGCGTGCCGGTGTTCGTCATGGAGCCGGTCAAGGGCGGCACGCTGGCAAAAGTTCCCGCGGAGGTGGAGCGGATGTTCGGCGATTATGCGCCGCAGATGTCGGTTCCGTCCTGGGCGATCCGCTTCGCGGCGAGCCTGGACAATGTGCAGATTGTCCTAAGCGGTATGAGCAGCATGGAACAGCTTCTTGACAATATCGGCTACATGAAAGAGTTTAAGCCGCTCAACGAGCAGGAGCAGGCGCTTGTCAGCCGGGCGGCTGCGATCATCAACGGCAATATCGCCATCCCCTGCACGGGCTGCTCCTACTGTACGGACGGCTGCCCGAAGAAGATCGCCATTCCGAAATATTTTTCGCTCTACAATGCGGACAGGCAGGAAGTGAAGGAGAAAGGCTGGACGCCTCAGGGCACATACTACGACCGCCTGACGGAGGACTTCGGCGGGGCGGGAGACTGTATCGCCTGCGGCCAGTGCGAGCGCGTGTGCCCGCAGCACCTCCCGGTGATCGAGCACCTTAAGACGGTGGCGGGACATTTCGGGAGATAGAAGACGACAGAGAGTTTGGACAGATGAATGAAAAAAACGATTTGACAAAAGGGAGCGTGGGCAAAAACCTGCTCCTCTTTGCTTTGCCCTATTTGTTCTCCTGCTTTATGCAGACTTTCTACGGGCTGGCGGATCTGTTTGTGGTCGGCCTGTACAACGGGTCGGAGACGACTACGGCGGTGTCTGTCGGCAGTCAGGTGATGCACATGCTGACTGTCGTCATTGTCGGGTTTGCCATGGGAACGACAGTGCGCATCGGGCGAAGCGTGGGCGCGCACGACGAGCGGGCCGTGCGGGAGACAGTGGGGACCTCCATTGTCTTTTTTGCGTGTTTTGCGGCCGTGATTACGGCGCTGCTTCTCCTGTGTACGGGCATAATTACCAAAGTGATGCTGACGCCTGCCGAGGCTGTGGCGGAGACGAGAACCTATCTCGCCGTCTGTTTCGCGGGGATCCCGTTCATCGCGGCCTATAATGTGATCAGCAGTATTTTCAGGGGATTGGGCGACTCGAGACGGCCCATGTACTTCGTGGGGATCGCCTGCATCGTCAATATCGCGCTGGATTTCGTCTTCATCGGCGGCCTGGGGCTCGGCGCGGCGGGCGCGGCGCTGGGGACAGTCTGCGGGCAGGCGGTGAGTGTGGCGGCGGCGCTTGTGATGATGCGCGTGCGGGATCTCGGACTGCACATCGGGAGGCAGGATATCCGCGCAGGCCGGGATGTGCTCCTGCAGATGCTGGCGGTAGGTGCGCCCATCGCCCTGCAGGATGGCCTGATCCAGGTCGCTTTCATCGTGATCACGGTGATTGCCAACAGCCGCGGCCTGATTGCCTCGGCGGCGGTGGGAATTGTGGAGAAGCTGATCGGCTTCATGTTCCTCGTGCCTTCGGCATTCCTGTCTGCAATCTCTGCCATTACGGCACAGAATATGGGTGCGGATAAGCCGGAACGGGCGAGACGGACGCTGTACTACGGGCTGGCGATCACGGTGGGCTGGGGCAGCCTCTGCGCCCTGTACAATCAGTTTTTGCCGCACACGCTGGTGGGCATTTTTACGCAGGATGCGGCGGTGCTTGCGGCGGGCAGCGCCTACCTCAGGTCCTACGCTTTCGACTGTGTCTTTGCGGCTGTGCACTTTTGTTTCAGCGGTTATTTTTGCGGCGACCAGAAATCCATGATCTCCTTTATCCATAATATCGCGGCGATTCTGCTCGTGCGCATTCCGGGCGCGTGGCTCGCAAGCACCCTATGGCCGGACAGTCTCTACCCGATGGGCTGGGCCGCGCCGCTCGGCTCTCTGCTGTCGGCGCTGATCTGTGCCGGTTTCTATGCGTATTACAGGAGAAAAGAGAGCACGGCGGCAAAGTGTGTTTCCGCTCATTTACCGTTGCCTGATTCACGGGAGTTGATGTATAATGAAAAAAAGCAATGAGAAATTTTTGCAAATCAAGTGGAGAAAGGAGGCGGAACCATATGAGCGAAGAAATGCAGGCAGAACTGCTGGCAAAACTGCAAAAGGCCGAGTCGGTGGAAGAAATCATCGCCACCGCGAAAGAGTATGATCTGGAAGTGACCGCAGAGCAGGCGCAGGAACTCCTCGACCGGTTGAAAGTGGGAGGGGATTCAGAGGGCGAACTGTCCGATGATCTGCTGGAGGCTGTCGCCGGTGGGGGCATCATCGATAGGATCAAGGAGTGGTTTGGCAGTCTTTTTGGCAAATAATCCGGGGAGCGGCTCGACAGAGCCATCCGGAATCAGGGCCGGGCGGCGGGCCTTAGCTTTGTGCGCCGACGAGGTGAGGCGCGGGCATATGGTCCGCGCCTCGCGTTTTATAGTATGGGCTTTAGCCTGTTGAGGGCATTGGAGTTTTTCGTGTTCCGAAAAATGGAAATGCCCGAAACCAAAACCCAC
>CANPZI010000010.1 GCA_947588995.1 uncultured Lachnospiraceae bacterium | reverse complement strand
GCTTCCTGACAAAAAACGGCCTCTGCCCTTTGGGGCGGTGGACCTTTATTTTAGCACTCTTTTTTCCTGTTTGTCAATACAGCAAATTTGGATTCTGTACACCGAGGTGATACTGTCCCTGTGCCATGATGCCATATGCTTTCGGACTTGTTTGAAAACTCTCAAAATATCAATGGCCATTATATCATCGACTTTTCATAACTCAACCGCCGCTGCATCCTCAAGAGCGCCGGCTCACAACACGCCTATGCCGATATGATCCAGTATATATTCATATATATAATAGAATAAACAGGAGAGCGCGAGTGCCTCGACCGCCCCCATAGCTGCACCAAATATTTTATTCACACCGCTTATCACCGAAATATCCCCGAACGCCAGGAGCGGTCTGCAAATCAACCTGCATACCTTAAACACGACGCCTAATGCTATCAGGCCGACCACGCACAGTGCAAACACACTCATCGCCTTTTCCCTGTAACTGGAAATCGCAAAAAAGAGAAGCATCACACTTGCCATAGAAATAATTCCTGACAAAATGTTGACGACCTCTCTCATGACTCCATTGCGATACCCTGCCTGAATTCTCCATATAAATAACAAAAAAACAATAGAAACAAAAATAAGCTTCGCCATTCAGCTCACAACTCTCCGCCCCAAAATCTGCCCGCCGCCGCACATCACTGATCACTGCAGTTCTACTGTATCGATGGAGTCTGATGTCACGATCATAAACTGTCTCGCGTTATCCTGCGGAATCAGCAGCAGTGCCGTTTTATCAAATTGCCCGCTGTACTTTTCCGTTCCGCTGCCGTTGTAGATACAGCACTCCGACTCATTATAAATAACGATCTGATCTTCCCCAAACAAAATATCGCTGTATTCCATAGAAAACGGTATCGACTGCCTGAACTCTCCCGACTCATGATATACATCCAGGCGATATCTGCTGTCACCCTCCGTACTGACAAAGACCAGTCCGATATATTCATCTCCAAAGAAAATACTCTGCACACTGTCGTCGATCAGGTTTTCTGCCACGCTGACCGGTTTCTGCGCCCCGCTGTAGAACATAATCCTGTCATCAGAAACGGCAAACACCGACTTATTATCCAGGAATCCCACGATCGGCACAAATGCGTCCAAATAGTCATAGCCACTGACATAATTGTTGGTGCTGTTCTGTCCGACATCGCCGAAATTGTAAAAGGCCACGCTCGACTTCATCTGTCCGCTGTCAACATAGAGATAGGATACACATACCAGCTGCGCGTTTGGCGATATAGCTACACTGACCGGGTAGCCGCTGTCTTTCATGGTAGTTCGAAAATATGCGAGTTCATCACCCTGCGAATCATACAGGTAGATCCATGTAGTATCCGTATCGTCCAGCACTACCGCCACCACGCCGTTTGCCGCCACGCAGAAATCCCGCAGCGGTTTGTTGGTTGTGATGCTTCCCATAGCGCCATTGGTATCCATAATATATATATTTCTGCCATTGTAGTCGCCTATGGCCGCCACGTTTCCGCATATATCAACCATCGGGTTCTGCATCTCAAACGTCTGGTTCCACACGGCTCCTCCCTTAGTATCCGTACAGGCCGCGCCGTCCTTACTGTAAGTCAGCAGATATCCCGCGAAAGGAAGCAGACTCGCATCCTGCATTGTGTGAAATTCGGTGGATGAGACGACAGTCATCTGCGTATAGATTTTGTTTTTCCACTGGAAATACAGTGCTGCCATAATTGCTGCAATCAGCACAAGCACCAGAGTCGTGCGATAAAAGATCGTAAACTTATGGCTCTTTATCTTCTCCCGATAGCTGATCCTGACTTCATTAGTCTGTCTTTCCTTTTTCTTTTTCAGGTATTCCCTAACGTTCGCCATACGTTGTTCCTCTGTTTCAATTGATCGCCGGGATCTATGGTGTCATAACCGTGCCGCCCTCGTGAATCTATGATTCACTCGGTCGCGGGCATTCGCCCTATGAATCTGCCGTCTGACAAAATTGTCTGCAAGCAGCCATTTTGTCATCCGTCATCTTCGCACGGCTCATTGCTTTCGCGAACATTATACCATCTCGACTACCGTCTCGATGGAGATACTCGTCAAATGCCGATTGCCGCAAGCGCCATCGGCACTTTCCTCGTTATTATACCACAATCCTTTTCAAGGCAGTACTATTTTTTGTCCATAGCGGATTTTGTCGGGATCCGTAATCTGATTCAGCTCACAGATTTCCTGCACATAAGTGGTATCTCCGTATATCTTCCGACTGATCGTATACAGTGTATCTCCTTTCTCCACTTCATAATATCGTGCCACATTCCTGGAGAGCGCCTCCAGTTCATCCTGTCCGCCGTTCGTCTCGTCTGCCGCATCATCCTGCAGAGTTTTCTCCTCTGCGGCATCTTCCTCCCGCCGCATCTCTTCTCCAGCGTCCGCTTCGCTCCGTTTGGCCGCATCAGTTTCCTCCGCATCCCGCAGATTCCCCTCCGGTTCCTCCGAAGATCCGCTTCCTGCCTCTTCTTCTACATCCACATCCCCGCGCTCTTCCTCGGCTGTCCTTTCAGTTCTTTCCTCGTCTGCCGGCTCCACGCCTCCCAATATCTTCGCTTCATCCGATTGGCTTTCCGTCTCATCTACTGTATAAGCGCCTTTGTCTGCCTCCTGATTCTCCATCGCAAAGAACACCTCTGTGGCAGATTGATTCAGATCATTCATCTTGTCATAGCTGTTGGCGGAATTGATGACAATGGCGACCAAAACGATCAGCACCACGCACAGCTGCGCGGATATGGCACTGTGTCGCCCTGCGCCCTTAGTTACATCCCGCTCTGACTTTTTCTGCCCTGCCGCCTGCCGCATCGCATGATCAGGCAGCCCGCTCCCGCCATTTTCGACTTTTCTCCTGCGATCGATCAGATAATTCTGCATCTCCTGGTTATCTTCGTAAAAAATCGCATAGCCCTTGAGCTCATATGTTCCTTCTTTTTCCCGCACGTAGAACACCGGCCCCGCCTGAGTCAAGCGGCATCCCACTTCCTCAAGCAGCGTATAGCTGGCAAAATAGGGAAGATTCTTGTCCCGCAAAGCTCCATATAAAATATATCTTCTACCCTCATTCTCCCGCATACCATAAAAATAGCATTCCGAAAGTTCCAGGGTCCCCGTCTCCTCTTTTAGAAAAGACATCACGTAATCCTCTATATACAGTTCGTACTTTTCCTCTTTTCCTCCCTTGTGAATGACAATCGAAGACTTTTTCATACTACTCTCCATTCCGCGGCGCAGGGCCTGTTCTTATTGTAGCATCCGGAACGGATAAAATATCGCAAAAATCGCGGTAAATAAAAAAGAGACATGGCACTCGGAAATCCATGTCTCTTACCTCGACCGCTCATGGGTTCACAGGAACTGATAGACCGTCACAGCATCATAATCCCTGCCCGGACCGAACACAGCCTGCGGAAAGTTCGGATGGTGAATATTGTCAGGAAAATAGTGCGTCTCCAGACAAAAGCCCACACGCGGCCCGTACAGAGCTCCCTCTTTTCCACGCTCCTCACCGATACAGTTCCCTGCATAGAACTGGACGCCCGGCAAGTCCGTAAAGACTTTCATGCGCCGTCCGCTCTTCGGATCATAAGCCTCCGCAATCTCTCGCAGCGTACCGTCTGCGTCGTCGATGACAAAATTGTGGTCATACCCTTTACCCAGCTTCAACTGTTCAAAATCAGCGTTGATGTCTTGTCCGATCGGTTTCATCGTCGTAAAATCCATCGGCGTTCCCGCTACCGGCGCAATCTCTCCGGTAGGAATTGAACCCGCTACCACCGGCGTATAGTGAGAAGCGTTCAGCTTTAACTGATGATCCTCAATCTTCCCGGCCTTATGCCCTGACAGATTAAAGTAGGAATGGTTCGTTATATTGATGATCGTATTGGCATCAGCAGTCGCATGATAACTTAATTTCAGTCCATTGTCCTCAGACAAGCTGTATATCATTGTGATTTTCTTGTTGCCCGGAAAGCCCATTTCACCGTCACGCCCCTCCAGAGTGAGTGTCACGCTGTCTTTTCCCTCCTCGGCATCCCAGAGGCGCTTGTGATAACCGTCCTCCATATGACTGTGCAGATTGTTGGGCCCGTCGTTCACATCAATATGATACTCTTTACCGTCTATCGCAAATGCTGCGCCTGCGATGCGGTTTGCGCTCGGCCCGATCGTCGCGCCAAAGAAACTGCCGTTGCCATAATAGTCTTCCAGCCTGTCGAACCCCAGAACCACATCCTCCGTGCGGCCGTTCGCATCAGGCACAAGCAGGCTCACCAGATTGGCACCGTAATTGATGATCTTGGCCGCCATACCTTTAGCATTGGAGAGCGTGTACGCATACACGTCTTTCCCGTCTTTTGTCGTTCCAAATTTTTCTTTAACTACGCTCATAGCTTCCTCCGTTTCCCTCGTTCCACACCGCAGAGAATCCGCGCGGTGATCTTTTTTTCTTTCCCTTAAAGTTCCACTCTGCCCTCCAGGGCGCGCAGCAGCGTCACTTCGTCAATATATTCCAAGTCTCCGCCCACAGGCACGCCGCTGGCAATTCGCGTCACTTTAATGCCTGTAGGCTTGATCAGTTTGCTGATATACATCGCCGTCGTCTCACCCTCCAGACTGGAATTGGTCGCAATGATAACCTCGTTCACATCTCCCTCGAGGCGCTGCATCAATTCTTTCAATCTGATATCATTGGGCCCGATTCCCAGCATCGGCGATATTGCACCGTGAAGCACATGATAGACGCCCTCGTACTTGCCGGTCTTCTCATAGGCAGCCAGATCTCTGGCATTCTCAACCACCATAATCGTGCCGTGATCACGATTCGCATTGGCGCAGACCGGACAAATATCGTGATCTGTCAGCGTATAGCACTCCCTGCAGTAACGCACGTTCGCCTTGGCATCCAGAATGGCATTTGCCAGACGCTCCACACGAGCCTGGGGCATATTGATCAGATGAAAAGCAAGCCTCTGCGCCGACTTGGAGCCTATTCCGGGCAGACCCGCCAGTTCTTCTATCAGCTTATTGATATGTCCGCTGTACAGCTCCATCAGAACGGAAATCCTCCGCCCAGACCGCCGGTCATCTTATTCATAACCTCTGCATTCGCCTCATCCGCCATGCGAAGCGCCTCATTGGCCGCAGCCATGATAAGATCTTCCAGCATCTCGATATCGTCAGGATCGACCACTTCCGCAGACAGCTTCACTTTCGTGATCTCCTTGCCGCCCGTCACGGTCACCTCCACCGCACCGCCTCCGGCTTTTGCCACAAACTCTTTCGTCTCCAGCTCTTTCTGGCTTTCTTCCATCTGGCGCTGCATCCGCTGTGCCTGCTTCATCAGATTGTTCATGTTGCCGGGCATACCGCCCGGAAATCCACCGCGTTTTGCCATGTCCTTTTATATCCTTTCTCTATTCATCCTCAATCTCAATATCCATGCGTATCATCTGAGACAGATCTGCATAATTCTGGACAAATGCCTCTCTGTCCGGTACACTCTGTATCGTCACTTCAATTTCTTTGCCTACCGTCTCCGACAACAGCTGCTCCAGCTGCTCCCTGTGTCCTTCCTGCCGCAGGAAATAATCAGATGCCAGCCCGTCTTCGACCACGAGCATCAGCTTATTGTCCCCGCCCAGACTTAAACCCGCATTTTTGATATACTGTTTCATCGGCATGGGAGCTCGCCCTACAACCGTCTGCCATCTGTCCAATACCGCCTGCACATCCTCCGGTATCGCCTTAGGCAGCGGCGGACGCTCTTTTTTCGGTGTCAGGGAAATCTCTGCGCCGCCCGTATTCACTCCGGCGGACACGCCGCCCGTCGGCACGAAAGCCACTCCGTTTTCCAGTTTCTCTTCCACTGCCCGAACACGCTCCAGCACAGACTCGTAATCCCGCTCCATATCCGGCCGGCACAATTTGATCAGCGCGATCTCAATCAGGATACGTTTCTGCGTCGCATATCTGATTTGTCCCGACAGCTCTGAAAAAATACGGATATACCGCATCACAGCGTCCGCTTCCGCCATATCCGCCTCTTCCCGCAGCCTGACCAGATTGTCCGAGGAGACGTCAATCACATCCTCCACGTTGTCCGAAGATTTCAGCAGCAGCAGATTGCGCAGATACCAGGTAAAATCCGTCACGAACTGTCCAAGCTCCCTGCCCTGCATTACGATCTCTTCGAGGAGTTCAATACAGCCGGACACGTCCCTCGCCAGCACATAGCGAAACAGTCTGCCAAACACCTCCGTATCCACCGCGCCAAGCACATCAAGCACTTTATCGTAGGTCAGTTCCTGTCCGAAATGAAAAGCAATACACTGATCCAGCAGGCTTAAGGCGTCCCGCATGGAACCATCCGCCGTCTTCGCCACATACCGCAGCGCTTTCTCTTCGACCTGAATCTGTTCCGTCTCCATCAGTTCCTGCAGTCTTGCCGTAATCGTATCAATCGTGATTCTGCGGAAATCGTAGCGCTGGCAGCGGGACAGAATCGTGATCGGTATCTTGTGTACTTCTGTAGTCGCCAGAATAAAAATCACATAGGACGGCGGCTCTTCCAGCGTTTTTAACAGTGCATTGAAGGCGCCGATTGACAGCATATGCACCTCGTCGATGATATAGACCTTATATTTCCCCTCCGCGGGAGAGTACGCCACTTCCTCGACGATCTCTCTGATATTGTCCACACCATTGTTGGACGCCGCGTCGATCTCAATCACATTCATGCTCGCACCCGCGGCGATAGCCCGGCAGGAAGCGCATTCGCCGCACGGGCTGCCGTCTCTCGGATCTTCACAGTTCACCGCCTTGGCAAAAATCTTCGCGACCGTCGTCTTGCCCGTCCCCCGCGTACCGCAGAAGAGATAGGCATGGCCGACGCGCTCCGCCCTGATCTGATTGCGCAGCGTAGTGACAATATGTTCCTGCCCTTTGACATCCTCAAAGCAGTCCGGACGGAATTTTCGATAAAGCGCTGTATAAGACATTGTTCTAATCCCTAATCGCCGAAACTGATGCCTACCATTTTTGCCTCCTGTACGATGGTGGCGTCGGGCGATACCATTTTCAGCTTACCCGCCACTTCTTCCAGAGGAACTTTGACAATCTCCCTGTTCTTGTAACCTACCATAAATCCGTACTCGCCCTGCAAAATCAACTTGCCCGCCTCGGCGCCGAGCCTGGTCGCGAACACGCGGTCATAAGGGCAGGGGCTGCCGCCGCGCTGCGTGTGCCCCGGCACAGTCACGCGCACTTCCTTGCCGCACTTTTTCTGAATCTGATCCGCAATCTCATAAGAGACGGACGGATAGGGATAATTCTTTAATTTTTCTTTGTATTCTTTCTTCGAGAGTTTTGCGTCCTCCTTGGAGATCGCACCCTCCGCCACCGCCATAATCGTAAAGCGGGAACCTCTCTTTTCACGTCCCTCGATAGCTTCAATCACCTTGTCAATATCATAAGGAATCTCAGGAATCAGGATGATGTCCGCACCGCCTGCCATACCGGCATTGAGCGTCAGCCAGCCGACCTTGTGACCCATGACTTCAACAATAAAGATACGCCCATGCGAGGAAGCCGTTGTGTGAATGCAGTCGATGCAGTCCGTAGCGATATTGACCGCGCTCTGGAAACCGAAAGTCATATCCGTGCCCCACAGATCGTTGTCAATCGTCTTGGGGAGTGTGATGACATTCAGCCCCTCCTCGCGCAGCAGATTTGCCGTCTTGTGCGTGCCGTTACCACCCAGGATCACCATACAGTCGAGCTTCAGTTTATAGTAATTCTGTTTCATCGCCTCTACCTTGTCGAGGCCGTTTTCATCCGGCTCGCGCATCAGCTTGAAAGGCGTTCTGGAACTGCCAAGAATTGTGCCGCCTTTCGTCAGAATGCCTGCGAAATCATGTCCTGTCAGCATACGGAAATCTCCGTAGATCAATCCCTTGTAGCCGTCCAGGAATCCATAGATCTCAACATCCTCTCCACTGCAGGACAGGCATTTCACAACACCGCGCATCGCAGCATTAAGCGCCTGACAGTCGCCTCCACTGGTCAACATACCTATTCTCCTCATCGCCATTCCTCCTATGCTTTGTTTTTTTATATTAATTCTCAATTTGCACGGCTCATTGTCTTCGCGAATATTATATACTATTTCAAACCGTATCACAACTGCATCTTATTCGCCTTTTTCAGTTCTTTTTCCCGCTTATTGCGGATGCGAAGCTCCTTAAAAAAAGTCATCAGCATCTCGGTACACTCCTCGGCGAGCACCCCTCGGCGCACCTGTACCTGATGGTTGAACTCCGGCATCTCCAGAATGTTCAGGATCGAACCGCCGCAGCCCGCTTTCGCGTTCATACTCCCCATGACAACCTCCGTGACCCGCGCCTGCACGATCGCCCCCGCGCACATCTGGCACGGTTCCAGCGTAACGTACAGCGTACATCCTTCCAGCCGCCAGTCATGAAGCTTCTTACTTGCCTTATTGATCGCTGTGATCTCCGCATGAGCCAGCGTATTCCTGTCGGTATTGCGCCGATTATATCCCCGCCCGATGATCTTATCCTCATACACAATCACACAGCCGATCGGCACTTCTCCCAGTTCATAGGCTTTCCGCGCCTGTTTCAAAGCCTCTTTCATGTACTTTTCATCTCGTGTCATGAATGAACTCTCTCCCAAATTGCAGAAGTTTTAAGAAAAACAGTGGACATTCTCGTCAATACAAATTATAATCTATGAGTACGGAGTTGTATCGAAGTGGTCATAACGGGGCGCACTCGAAATGCGTTTGCCCTCCGGGGCACGAGGGTTCGAATCCCTCCAACTCCGCTTGTTAAAAGATTGCTGAAAGCCTTTAATTTAGCGGCTCTCAGCGATTTTTTCGTTTGTCATATTTGCCGGAAAATTTATGACTTTATATGACACTTCAAAAAAGAATTTCCCAAACAGATCGCTGTGCGTCCCGGTGCGGGCCAATGTCAGCACCAGCACATCGTCCTCAATGCGGTAGACCAATAACCAATCCGACTGGATATGGCATTCCCTGTGCCCTGCCCAGCTTCCGGTCAAAGGATGGTCTTTATTCTTGTCCGGCAACTCTTCGCCCATAGCCAAGGCAGCGACAACATCTTCCAACAGGCTGATTCTTAATCCACGTTTCATTGCCAGCTTGTAATCTTTTTTGAATTGCGTAGTGAGTTTGACGGTGTACTTTGTTTTTCTCATTTTTTCAGATCAGCAAACAACTCGTCGAGATCGGTGTAGCCTTTCACGGACGGGTCTTTTGCAATCCTTTCCGCTTCTAACATGGCGGCAATCGTTTCCTTGTTGGGCGTGTTCAGGGAGACATCAAACGGAATTCGGCCCTCGCGGAGCGACTGACGGACAAAAATGTTAAACGCAGTGGACAGGTTCATGCCCAGCTCTGCAAAAAGGGCATCCGCCTGTGCCTTGAGATCGGTATCCATACGGATACTGATATTCGTTGTAGTGCCAGCCATACAATCATCTCCTTTCCTGCTAGTGCTCATAGTATATGCCATCTGCACGAAAAAAGCAATATTTTGCACGAATAATGCAAATTTACAATCTTTCTTAACTACATTTATAAAAATAAATTATATTTTATAAGATTTGAAGTATCAATCACCTCCGCCAATTCCTCTTTTAACTTATGGATATCTCAGCGATCCGGTCTATCGCATATAACGGCAGATTGACCAATCCCTCTTCTTTTTTGTAATCCGCCATAGATGTGCGGACAGAAATTTCAGGTGAAAATTTTTCACGATAGGTTTTCAGGCTTTTGGCTTTCAGGTTGATCTCCGCCTTTACTTCAACGGGAACGACCCGCTCCCCTGTACCAACGACAAAATCAATCTCGCAGGAGCCTCTGTCGTTGGTGTAATAGTAGATTTCCAGGTCCTCTATGGTTTTTAGCTGCTGGCAGACATACTGCTCTGTAAGGGCGCCTTTGAACTCAGTAAAAAACTCGCTGCCATCCAGCAGTGTGCGCTGGCGCAGTCCGGCCATACACCCCAGAAGCCCGACGTCCACCATAAACAGCTTAAACGCCCTCAAGTCTTCATATGTCCTCAAAGGAATGCCGGCCGCATTGATGCGGCTGATCTTATGAATCAGGCCGCAGTCGCTCAGCCACATGATCGCCGTTTCATATTCTTTCGCGCGTGCGCCTTCACGGACAAGTCCGTAAATAAATTTTTTGTTTTCTTTGGCAAGCTGGGAAAGTATGCTGTTCCATACCATTCGGATCTTTGGAACAATCTCTATCGGGGCATGTTTGGAGAAATCCTGCTCATACGCGGCAAGTATCCTCTTTTGAATTTCACGAACTTCATTAAAATCTTTGTTTTCCGCAAAGCTCTGTACCGCTTCCGGCATACCGCCGATAAAGTAGTAGTGTTTCAAGGCGTCGATATATGTCTGCTTAAATCCTGTGATCATCTGAAAATCTTGTCCATCAAGCAACTTGGCAAAACGCTCCTTGCCGACCGCCATCAAAAACTCCTTGAAAGAAAGCGGATAAAGCTTCAGAAAATCCACCTTGCCAACGGGGAAAGACGTCCCTTGATGCATAGCAATGCCGAGCAGAGAACCGGCACACACAATATGATACTGCGGCGCATTCTCGTAAAAATATTTCAGAGATGCCAGCGCTCGCGGAACTTCCTGCACTTCATCAAAAATCAACAAAAAATTGTCAGGATCGATCTTGCGGCCCGCATACAACTCCAATCCTGTGATCAGACGGTCAGTATCCAGATCGGAGGCAAATAACTCTGCCATTCTGGAATTAGCGTCAAAATTAATATATACTGTGTCCGCATACGCCTGTCTGCCAAATTCTTTCATCAGCCAGGTTTTACCGACCTGACGCGCGCCTTCGATAATCAAGGGCTTTCGGCGCTTACTTTCTTTCCATTTCATCAGTTTTTCCATCGCGATCCGATACATACATGTACCTCCATCATTTAATACATGTATAGTATGGCACGATATAACAGAAAATACAAGGAAATTTAGTGGATATAATACATTTTTTACAGCGTATTTTGTTTGTGTGCATATAAGAAAGTCTCTCAGAGCAGAAATATAAGACATGCCGTCAGAACTGCCAGACTTCCCAGATATGTTTGCGGTTATGATAGCATAAACGCGATAGGATTGCAACAAAATTTATAGAGAAAGATGAACGATATTTCATTTGCGCTCCCATCATCAACGTCCCTGTATGCTTTCACAACAGTTCAAATTCAAACGCGGTATTGAGCCGATTGCCGAGGGGATACCAAAAAATGAATCCGAGCCTGCCGTCATGCAGATACCAGCCGTGTAAAAGGGAATGCTCATCTTTCTGCCATTCTCTAACAAACTTCTCCTTATGTTCCGTCCATATGTCCGGCTCACAGTAGCTATAATAAATCGTTCCGCTGTAGTTCTCCAGTCTGCGCAGCATGTCATCCGCGCGCCCAAGATCCGCAAGGGACACCACACTCCCGTCAGCCAGCGATACGGTAACCGCATACTCCTGATTGCCGGCACCTCCTCCGGCGCCTTGCGTGCTGCGATACAAAATGCTGACAGAATCATCATCCGCATTTGCTATAACATAATTGCAGGCATATGCCGCATTGATTTCCTGCCCTAATTCCTCATCATAATGAAGCATTGCCGTTTCATAGAATAGCCGATTGATTTTTTCGCCCAGTCTGTCATTTGTCTCATCATCAGAAAATTTTATGATCGGATAGTCCACAGTGGAATACTCCGGCAGGAAGTGGTCATGGTCGATCACAAACGTTTCTTTTGTGATTGCATAGCTTTCCCCGTTAGCCATATCCACCGTAATCTCTTCCGGCGCTTCAGACAGGCCGCTCTCTTTGGTCGGGAACTGCCGGTATGTCTCTATCTCCGCATACATCCTGTCAGCGATATCCACCGCCAGGTGTACCTGCCTGTCAGCGCTTGTATACCATACATCCGCCAGACTTCCCTGACCGATGAACTTCTCATCATCGATCTCCCAGACTGCCGTCCTGTCGGCTTCCGTATTGGTCAGATACGCTTCCAGCGCGCACACCAACTGGAAGCTGTAGGTCGTATCATACTGATTGTAAGTCTGGTCGCTGCGGATCTGGTAAGTAAACTCTCTTTCATGCGCCCGCCACGCATCATAGGAATGCCATTGTGCAGAAGTGTTATAGAAACTATCCGGAAGTTCATGTGCTCCCGCGTCTCCACTTTGTATATCGGCTATGACCAGCCATTCGTTCTTTTGGTATGCCGGCCCGCGCAGCAGCAGATACAGTTGCCGGCCGGAGGATAGAGAACGCACGAACACATGGAGGGTGCCACGCTTCGGGTCACGGGGACTGCGGTTCACACTGTACAGGTATACCAGCTCCCACTCTTCCTCCTCTATCCCCTGTTCTTTCGCATAAGTCTGTACCGCGCGCGCTGCGTCCTGCTCCGCATACTCGTCATAGTACACCTGCTCTGCATTGATAAAAAATCCGTCGCCCGAAAGCGTATCATCCGTCTCCTGCCAGCCCTCAGCCGCGGCCAGCGCCGGCGCAAGCGCATAGTCCCCTGTTACTGTATCCACCGCGTCCTGCGCATGACAGATCTCCACAACACTGTACGTCTGCTCCGCCGTATTCACCAGCAGATGTACTCGCTGCGTTCCGTCTGCAAAACAGACGCTTGCCAGCCGACCGTCCGCGCTGATATCAGTCATGCGCTCCAGAAGCCGCCATGTCTTCTTCTGCGCCTGTGTTCCCGTGGAGGCCAGATAGCTGCACATCGCCCGTATGACGGCATCATCGCCATCATATTTATCATACTCGTAAATATCGTCTGCGGAGGCAATGACTCTGTACTGCTGTCGGTCCGTCTCCTCAAAGTCCCGATAAGACGTCCACTGCAATCCTGTATCCAAAATCGTCAAAGCTTCCACGCCACACTCCTGCCGCAGCTCCGTATCCGGCCCAACATCCGCCATTTCCGGATTCAGATACCTCTGATTGGCATCGGCAAAGAAGTTATCCTCCCAATCCGCATACACGAGCACCTCTGAGATAAATGCCGGCGACAGGATATCTTTCATATCCCGCCATTCGACTAACGCGGTGAATCCATGAAAACCCTCGCTGAGCAGCAGCCCCCTGTATGTGATCCCAAAGATTGGCCACCCTTCCTCCCAGCTTGTGCTTCTTGAAAGACGAGAGCCCCACATGGCGCCATCTTCATACTTTTCCGCCATGATCTGCAGCAGCCTCTCCTGATAATCCTGCGTACAGAAAAGATCGGACAGTTCGTAGCGTTCGCCCGTCGTCTTGTTAAAGTTGGCAGGCAGCTCCAGGAAGCCTCCAAAGGAAAAATGATCCATTACATCGACCACCGTAACGATATTCCCCCATGTATAAGCCGCCTTCGTCAGCAGATCGCCGTTATAAACGCCAAAATCCGTCCAACTGAGCTCGCTGCTGTTTTCGATCGCCCATTTCTGCCGCTCTTCCAAATGGGCTTTTCCCATCCGATACAATTCCTCATGATAGGCATTGACGCTCTGCGCCAGCGCATCCGTGCCCTCCATCCCAAGCAGCCGGATCGTCCAGTCCGAGGACGCCGGATGATCGTCGTGGAGGATCAGATCATAGTGTCTCGCATACTCCCACGCCTCGTTTGCTATCAGCGGAATTTCCTCCGCGTCCGCGCCCAGATTCGCCTCATACAGATCCTGAAGATACGATTCCGAAAGCACCTCTGAGGAATAGGGATTGCTCTCGCTGTGGCGCAGCAGAGGATCAACCAATGACTTCTTTTGTATCGGGCTTAACAGGCACGCCGCCGTCAGGGCTGCGGCCGACGCCGCGATGCCCGTCCACAATATCACTTTTTTCATATGCTTTCTCACCTCAGCCTGTCAGAAGCAAGTTCATCTATTCTATTATAAAAACGTCAAATTTACTCTTACCACGGTTCTGTAAGAAGAAATCCCTGCAGATCGTCAAGCGCGATCCGTACCTCATAGAGAATAGGGATTGGCGGATGGCCGGTTCCTCCTCCCAGATACACCAGGCCGTCATAGAGCTCTACATTATAGCGCGGGATTTTGATAAACAGATTGTCTTCCTTTATCCAGAACTCCGCATCCTCCAATACGGACAGCAGAAGATCCGCCGGATAATCATCCAGCTCTTTCTTCATCCACTCTGCCGGATCATTCACGCTGTCCATTTCCTCTTCCCAGCCTGTGATCTCGGAAAGTCTCGCGTCCACTTTCTTCTCCTGCTTGAGCCATGTGACAAACGCCTCATCCACGCGGATGACGTCGCCCAGCCTCAGGCTTTTCCCCGTCTCCAGGTCATAGACATGGTAGCGTTTCCATGCCGCATCGGTCATGCAGATCCTTTCCAGCATAGGACCGTATATATCCTGATGAATACACAAATATTTTTCTGTCCTGTATGTCACTTCCGGATTGAGGACAGGCGGCAGCTCTGCAAAATATTCTTCCACGCCGCGCGGAGTGTACCCTACCATTTTCTCATTCCATACATCCAGATCCATATGGGCCAGATTTTCATGCATATCCTCTTTCATCGCCGCGTTGAGAGACGCCGTTATCGTTTCATCCAGCCCTCTGATCTGCGGATAATAGAACGTTCCGTATGTCTCGCTCTCACAGAGTTCTCCATACACCTCGTAGGGCATATGGTACGCCGGGGCGTCTTTCTTCCAGTCATACGGCACTTCGACCCGGAAATCGCGGCTTGTGTCTATCGGATGCTCCGATGAGTGATAAAAGCGTTTCGATTCCGTCTCCTCCCACACTTCAATGGGATGGATGTAGAAACCGACCCGACCCTCTCTGAGATACATTCTGTATGCCTTTTTACTGTAATCCGAATCCTCGCGCGTCCAGTATGCCTCCTCGTAGCCGCCCTCCTCGATCTCCTTAAACTGTCTGCGCACGCTCCCGATAAACGCTTCCGGGTCTTCCCGATAGATCGCATAGCCGGCTTCATCGGTACGGCAGTTTCCCTTTTCTATCTCTTCCAGTATCACGTCGAGGGAGATCGGAACCTCGCCGGAGGGCCACGGCGCGTCTCTGTAATCGTTATCATCCCTGGCATACGCGTTCTGACATTGCAGATTAAAAAGAGACGTTCTCTCTTCCCCGATCTCGCCACCGCGCCACAGACTGATATAGTGCCGGTCCGCGTACAGGACATTATAGTCCTGCCAATATGACGTCGCCAGCCGGGCATTGATCAGTTCCGTTCCGCAGAAGATCTCCGCTCCCTCTTTCGGAACGATCTGCGGATACTCCACGATCTTCCCGTCTTTGTTTTCTTCCTGCACCGCCACGATATAGTAGTCTTCCGTCTCTGTCTCTTTGACCTGATCCCACCGAATCAGATCGTCCGTGAGGAGCGTATAGGAATCCGTGTCCGATATGACTTTTCCTTCTTCAGATGCGGCAGCTTCTTCAGCTACAAAAACTTCCTCAGCTACAGAGACTCCCTCAGATACAGAAGCGGCCTGCTGCTCCCGTTCACCGCAGCCTGCCGGAAAGGAAGCTGCCAAAACGATTAAAAAACGGAAGCCCCATTTTTTCATGATCTTCATCCACGTTTCCTTGCCGGCTTGTAATCATTTTGAATGGAAAAAACAATTTTTTCCGGCATAAAGCCTTTCTTAAGTTTCCTTCTCAACATAATACACCAAAAACAACCTGATTTTTCTATCAGGTAAAAATTAGGTTTCAAGATGTCATTTTCCGCAGCGGCTGCCGGCGGCTGCTCCCCTTTTCCGCCTCGCCTCTGGATTTCCCTCCGCACTTATGATAAGATGAGAAACATCAGCTCTTAACCGACAAAGGAGGACTGCCGCCATGCTTCTTTTCCTGACCAACTTTCTTCTTGCGCTGTCCATGGTGCATATCGTCTGCACCTATATCACCCTGTTCGGCAAACCGCAGTGCCGGCCGATCCTCTGGTACGGCACGCAGGGCATATACCTGTGCTGTCTCTGGACGGTCACCAGCGCGGAGTCCCCTTACCCGTTAGTCACGCTTGCGGGAAATATCCTGTTTCTCATCCTGTTATGCAGGCTCGCCCACAGGGACAGCTTCAAGACCTGCGTTTTCCGCTCGTTGATCTTCTTCACCGTCTATATGGCGGTAGAGGTCTTCGTCAACTGCGTGATTCTTCTGATACTGCGGGGAGAAGACGTCTTCCTGATGGGCGACGCCGCCTGCCAGATCGTCATGTATCTGGGTGTTCAGATCTACGGCAGGATCGGTCCGAAAAAAGAAGAAATGCCTCTCCCGCTGCGCTATTGGCTGGAACTGTTTATCTTTCCCGCCGTGTCCGTGTGGGTCATCTACGACACCTATATCCGTTCCCAGACAGGCGGCTCCAATATCGCCTTTATCCTTGTCACGTTCCTCATGATCCTCATGAACTTCGCCGTCTATGATGTCTATGGGCGTATGGCCTCCTATGCGCTGGCGGGAAAACAGGCTGCCGTCTACGCGCAGACCATCGAGCTGTGCGACAGACAGGCAAAAGAGCGGGAAGCCGCCTACCGTCAGACCCGTATGCTGCGCCATGACTTAAACGACCGTCTCGCAGCTCTCGGCGCCCTGCTGGAGCAGGGGCAGTACGACGACGCCAGACAGGAGATCGATGGAATGCTGTACGAGAACAGGCTGTACCGGGACGAAATATCCCACAGCGGCAATCTGGCGCTGGACGCCCTCATCAACTACAAACACTCCGTGGCGAAAACCGTAAACGCCGATCTTTCATGCCTCGTGGAAGTCCCCGCGGAGCTTCCCGTAAACGGAACGGATCTGTGCGTGATTCTCGGCAACCTCCTCGACAACGCGCTGGATGCGGTCGTCCGGCTTCCCGCAGACGAAAGGCGGATCAGACTGGAAATCCGTCTGGAAAAAAGGCTGCTGCGCATCCTGACGGAAAATCCTTACGAGGGGAAGCTCCGAGAGAAGTCCGACGGCTCGTTAAAAAGCAGCAAGCCGGGCGGCGGCCACGGCTTCGGTCTGCTCTCGGTGCGGCAGGCCGTGGCCAAGTATAACGGCGAGCTGTACCTGCCCTATGACGATACGGTTTTCCGCGCCTGCGTTATCCTGTACCTGCCATAATTTTTACATCCCGCGCTGTTTTTTTGACAGATGACAAAAATACTCCCAAAAGTGCTGTATCGTATGTATAGCACTTTTTTTATCTCACTGCATACACAGAGGAGAGAGAAGATACAAAAGAAAGTAGGGAGGAAAAAGAAATGAACCAATATGAAAGCTGGCTTGCCAAAGAACGACAGTGGAACGACGACAGGATAAAGGCCGCGGCGCGGCGCAATCGCAGATATCTGCTGCTCTGCCCGCCGCTCTTCGCTCTGGTCAGCGGCGCGATCAACCTGTTCAGTGGAGGAGAGATCCGAAATGTGCTGACATCTGCCCTGGGCGGAGCGGTCTTCGGCGCGGTGACTGCGCTTATCGCGCTGCCGATCCTGCATTTCTTCGGCCACAAGACCTCCTCAGAAAGCTACATGGAAGCCCTTAAAAAGCAGACCGTCCTGTTAAGCCCCGAGCAGCGGGAAGAAATGGCGCTGCAGCTGATGTCCGCGGACGCTGTATGTATTCAGTACAAAACCGATATGAACAGCGCATATCCCTATGAAAAGGCGGTCGCAGCAAAGGACTATTTCCTGTCATCTGCATACGGAACAGACCACCCGCTGCTGCTCAAACTGGACCAGGTCTCGCAGATACAGACGGACACGCAGTCTTTCACCTACCGCACAATCGGCAACGGCTATCGGCTCCGCATGAAACAGTATTATTATACCATCCAATTCTGTTTCTATGAGAAAAATCCGGCGCTTTCGGACGCCGCGGAAGCGACCGTCTCTCTGGAGAGTCAGGAGATTCGCGATCAGATCGTCGAATCCATCAAACGGCAGGCGCGGATCTAGCGCCTGCCTGTCTTTGTCCGGGTATTTTCATACCGCCCGCCGTCATGTCTATCCGTCAACGCGCCCGGCCCTCGTCTGACTGCAGGTGAAATAAATCACCTGATAGCGCTCCGCCGCCGCCTCGAGGAAGCGTTTCGCCGCCCGGACTTTCCCATCGTCCAGATTGGTAAAAGGGTCGTCCATGATCAGCACCGGCGGCTCTGCCTGATACATCGCGTCGATCAGGGACAGGCGCAGACAGATGCCGGCCAGATCTCTGTAGCCGGAACTGAGTGTGTCCACGCTGCGCTGTTTCCCCAGTTCATCCACCGTCACCGTCGTGTTGGCATCCATGTGCCAGGCGTCCGCGGCCTCTCCCGAAATCATCCCATAATATCTGCCGAAAGCCCGCAGAAGCGGCGCGGCATATTTCGCCGTCATCGCTTCCTTGGCCTGCGTCAGCTTATTTCTAGCCAGACGCACGGCGTCGTACTTCTTCTGCTCCGCAGCCTGAAACTGTTTCAGTTCCTCCAGCCTGAGGCGGTTTTCCTCCCACTCATCGTATGCCTCCTGCAGATCTGCCAGCGTCTTCTGATAACCGGCAATGGCATCCCTGGCCTCGTCTGTCTCCTCCGTCAGCCGCCGGATCTTCGCATCAATCTCTTCCAGCGAGGGAAGATTCTCATCCTGCGCTGCCGCAGACAGAACCGCGATGTCATGACTGTTCTCAAACTGCTTCAGCTGTGTCTCGGCCTTTTCCTGCGCTCTTGCCGCCTCCAGATATCCGGCCGTCCCATCCCGTATGTCGCACAGCTGCGCGTAGACATCCCGCCCCGCCGCATAGCCGTACTTTTCGAGGAAAGAGTGGATCTCCTGCGCATAGCGCCGATATTCCGCCTCGGCTTTTGTCAGGTTTTCCCTCTTCTCTTCGAGCGCCCGATATCGCAGCGCTTTATTTTTCAGCGTATACAGCTCGTCCGCGAAACGCTCCTCCGCGGGCGCCGTTCCATACGCGGCCAGAAAAGTGATAAGATCCCCTCTCAGCGCCTCATATGCCGCCGTCGTCGCACTGTCTGCCTGTCGTCCGGCTCTCTGCCTGAGCGAACGGTATTCCACAGATTCCGCCGTAATCTCCTGCAGGGCCGCGGACACCGCATACTCTTCAAACTCCCTGCCGTGCCTTGCCAGATATGCCGCCGTCCCGGCATCCGCCTGTGCAATATAAGCGCTGTCCTCGTCTATCGTCCGCTCCAGATCCTCGATCTCCGGCGGCAGCTCGGAAGACTTGCCCCCTGCCATGCGCTTCCCCGGCAGAACGCTCACCGCGGCCACAGCCGCAAGTATTCCGCCCGCGCCCGCGACCGGAACCCCCACGCTCCCTATAGACGGAGAAAACAAAACCGCCGCAGCCGCACCCAGCAGAAGCAGAACCAGCCCGACAACCAGCAGCAGCATCGGCAGAACTTTCTTTTCCCGCTGTCTCTGAGCCGCAAAAGACGCCCGCAGGGCAGTCAGCGCGGCCTGATTGGACGGCAGCGCCGCCTTTCTGTTGTTCCTCTCGTTCCATCTGGCGACGACCGCCGCCACGCTCTCCGGCTCGTCGCGGAAAGCCTGTTCCAGTTCCTCCAGTCTCGCCTGCTCGTCCGGCGTCATCCGCCCGTCCCTGATCTCCTGTCCCAGTTCCCTGCACCTGGCGGCATTCCTGATCTTTACATCCAGTTCCTCATCTGCCGGAGCGCCGTCCGCAAACACCGTCCGCAGGGCCGCAAACTCTTCTGCCTCACGCTCTGTCAGCCTGTTCAGGGATACTCTCTCGCGCGCTTTATCCATATCCCCGCACACGAGAATCTTCTGCCTGATCTCCGCGAGTTCCGGGACATCTCCGGGCAGTTTTGCCCTGCTGCCCTCCGCCTCTTTCTTTTTCTCCACGGCCTCCTTGTTCAGCCGCTCCCACGCCGACCGCTCACCCATGGCGGACTGTAATTTCGCTGTCCGCGCCTGCTCTTTTCCGGCCTCCTGCAGCTGTGCTTTCAGGTCGTCGCGGGCTGCCTCCTCTTTCTGCAGATACGCCTGATAAGTATGGATACTGTCCGCAATACTCTGTCCGTCCCGCACCAGCCGTTCATATCCGGCAATCTCGTCCTTTCTTCTGGCGAGAGAACCCGTCGCGCGGCTCGGCGTCAGGGCATTCAGAATCTCCGTCAGCCTCGCTGCCGCCGCGTCATAACTGTTCAGATCGTTGGCGTTGTCCGCCAGGTTGCCGATCTTGGCGTTGATGTCGTCGGTGGCCGCCGTCTCGCACCCGCCCTGCGCGATAAATGCTGTCCGCATGAAAGACTCTCTGTTGATCTGAAAAAGTTCTTCGCCGATTCTCTCAGTGTAGTCTTTCGAGGGCAGATTGGTCAGCGCATCCCTGAGTTCAAACTCATCGCCGGCCTCCTTGTCGCCAAAAATCCGTGAAATTTGGTAGCGCCTGCCTTTCGCCTCGAAGACAAGCTGCCCGCCGAACACGCCGCCCTGCCAGGGCTTGTAGCGCCTGCGCTCGTTTTCCTCAATACTCCGCTTGCGCTCTCCCTCCAGACCATAGAACATAGCCCTGACAAACGCGGCGAAAGTGCTTTTGCCCCAGCCGTTTTCTTCGCAGAGAATGTTGGCGCCGTCGGAAAAATCCGCGGAGTAATCATGCAGTTTCCCGAAATTCTCGATATGGCAGGAAACAAGCTTCATGGATTACTGCACCTCCTCTCCGGCAAGCGCCTGCAGGCCGTAGCGGATAATAAGTTTTTTGTCCTCGTCCGGGAGAGTGTCGTCCGCCATAACCTGACGGACATACTCGCCTTTCAGCGATTCATCGTACCGATAATCCTCAATATCTATCCTGAGCGTCGTCTCGTCATAGACCTTGCCATAGTAAAAACGGCTTCTCAGGTTGGCCTGCAGATACTGCACATCTTTCTCGCAGGCCACATCCAGCATACCCCGCAGAACGATCTTGACCAGACCGTCAGCGCTGCAGCCTGCCTCCCGAAGCGCCTGATCCATCCTCGCGCTCATCTCGGCAGTCGTCCGGCAGTCCGTCGCATCAACCTCCACCGTATACAGTTTCCGTCCGGCAAAGGGAATAAATTCCTGCGTACACCGTCCCGTCTCCTCGTCCACATCGAGCAGGACAAAACCGTGTGCGCCGCACTCGTCGAATCCTCTTCCCTCCAGACAGCCAGGATAACAGTAAATCCCTCTCGCGTCCAGCTTCTCTCTCTTATAGGCATGGATATGTCCCAGGGCCAGATAGTCGATTCCCTTGTTGCGCAGGGCTTTCAGGTTGATAACCGCGGCCCTGTCTTTCGACGCCCCCTCCGATTCCTGCCCGTGGAGCATGACGATATTGTATTTTCCGGCATCCAGAGTCAAGGATACGCAGGCCGAGCCGGCATTCTCCGCAGAGAGTTCGATCCCCGAAATCACAACTTTTCCGCCCGCCTCGCCGTAGGCGGTCCACGCCGGGCCGAACAGCCTTACATTGTCCGGTATCTCTTCCGGATCCGAGAGGAAATTGTCGCTGTCATGATTGCCTTTAAGATAATAGAACGTGATCTCCGGATGCCCGCCGATCTGGTATAACACCGTATTTCTGACCGTCGCGGAGATACTTCGGGTATCGAACATATCCCCCGCGATCAGGATCGCGGTGACACCGTTCTGCGCGGCGTAGTCCACCATCCGCTCAAAAGTGTGCAGAATCTCGCCTTTTCGCTCCTTCGCCTTTTCCTTGTCCAGATTCGCGCTCATCCTGGAATCCAGGTGCAGATCCGCGCAGTGAATCAGTTTCATGTGTGTTCTCCTATGTTCGCCCCGGCAGTTTCCTTTTCGCCCGGCGTTCTTTCTTTTCTTCCAAAAGTATACTTGTTTTTGGGCGGAAAAGCAATCGGGCGAGCGAAGGCTTGCCAAAAAAACAGATCGGCGATATAATGGAAAACCGAATCGACGTCGGCCGGAATCCTCACAGAGGCGGGCGGCATAAAAAACGGGAGGAGCACGGAATGATCCACATTGCCATATGCGACGACGACCGGGAAACGGTGCGATCCATCGAGACGCTGTTGCGGGAAACCGCAGCCGAACTTCAGGTCGGGATAAGCTGCGAATCGTTCTATGACGGCGCCGCTCTCACAGAGACGATCACCGAACAGAACGCATATTTTGACATCATCTATCTGGATATTGAAATGGGCGGCATGGACGGCATACGCGCAGCCGAGCTGCTGCGGTCACAGGATCTTCCCATGCTGATCGTCTATGTCTCCGGCCATGAAGAATATCTGAAAGAACTGTTTTCCACAGAGCCTTTCCGTTTTCTCTCCAAACCGATCGAGAGCGAGGCTTTCCGCGAGGTTTTCCTCTCCGCCTGCAGACGGATCCAGAGCAAGGCCGGATATTTTTCTTTCACCTACAAAAAGACCGTCCACAAGATACCCTATGACAGAATCGCGTACTTCGAGAGCCGCGGCAGACAAATCCATATCCACATGACCGGGACGGGATCGGAAAACGGGGAGACGGATATGTTTTACGGGAAACTGAACGATCTGGAAAAGCGTTTCCCCTCTCCGCAAAGCAGCCGCTTTCTTCGGATCCACCAGTCCTTTCTCGTAAACTTCGACCACATCAAAAGCATCGGTTTCACCGAGGTAGTCATGATGGATGGGACGGCGCTGCCGATCAGCGCGGACCGGCAGAAAACGGCAAAGACGCGGTTCTGTCTTCTGCTGAACGGAAAGGAGACGCCTGATTTTTGACATCCTGAACCGTTTTTTTGACAACAGGCAAAACCGTCCTCCTATGCGCTGTATAATGAATTACTGTACAGCGCTTTTTATATTGCAGCCGTAACAGAGGAGGAAGCTATGGAGATTGTGGATAAGGAACAGGAAAGAATAGACTATGAGAACAGTCCCGAGGGCAGGAAGAAAAAACGGATCGAACAGATCGGATCAGTAGCCGGCGGGTGCAAAGGATCGCGTGCGCCCCGCCGCCATTGACAAACGGAGAAAAAAACAGTATACTAATAAAACCGTGCAGCCGGGGCGTTAGCGGTGTCCTGTACCCACAATCCGCTCTAGTGGGGGTGATGCGTGCCCGAGGGCATAAGCCTGTGCAGCTGCCCTTTATAAGTGGCGTTGAAGTTTGGGTCTTGCGCAATGGAAATCCATGAACCGTGTCAGGGTGGGAACACAGCAGCACTAAGCGGAATCTTCCATGTGCCGTAAGGGTGCCTGGCGGAGTCAACTGTAAAGGTAACGTGTATGGGTCAAGTTCGACGGCAGGCGCACGGTTTTTGTCTGTCTGCGCGGCGGCACGCACGGCCGCAGCCGGCTACAGTTCCACCGTGCGAAGATAATAGCCGAATTCTCCTGTCTTCACCTCGCCACCAGGACACTCGAAAGCCTCGAAGCCAAACATCTGCGCGACCATCTTCTCGCGCTCATAGAATACGCCCGGCACCCCCAGATAATAATCGTCTTTCTCTTTCCCCAGAATGACATAGCGATAGTTGTAGAAGCCGTGCAGCAGAAAACTGTTGTTGACCAGATGCTGGTATTTCCCCTGCAGAATCACAAAATCTTTTGGCTCCAGTTTTACGCAGACGCGCCCGTCCCCGTACGGGTGCAGCCGCTCATAGCTGTCCAGAATCTGCTCCCACTTGTCCTCTTTGCAGCTGTGCTCAGGCATCTCCCGTCTCGTCTGCGCTGCTTTCTGCGGCGCTTCTGGCAGAAGTTCCTCCGTGACGATAACCGCCTCAGCCTCCTCCTCTCTTTCGCTTCTCCCGGCGCTGTGTTCCGGCGCGGTTCTGCTTCCGCCCTCCAGCCGGTATCCTCCCGACAGTCTGATCTGCAGCATTGGCATCCTGACCGTATCGGACAGCCTCTCCTCCCAACAGCCGCCGCCATCCTGCACGCTGACGCCGTTTAATTCTTTCCAGTCTGTACCGCTGTACAGGCGCACGGGAAAGCGGCCGCTTATACCGGGCGGAATGTTCTGTACTTTCAGGTACAGCCTGCACTCCCGCTCCCCGCTCTCCGCTTTCAGGAACCCTGCGTTGCCGATTTTCTCTTCGTCTCGGTACAGTCCGATGTATATGATCTCTCTCCGATACATATCTCTCCTTTCCCCGCATCACTTTGCCGTGTATGACGGTACACTACCTATATATATGCGCAGCTCCGGTCAAAAATGTGTCCATGCCGGCTCATTGTGTGCATAAAACAGAATCTCGCTTTTTATGTGGAAATATTAAAGATTGAAAATATAACTTTTCGATCAATGGAAAAACAATGAATAAAGACAAGCATTTAGGATTACGGATTGGCTCTGAAACGCATGAGAAATTGAAGAACCTTGCCGAATATGACGGCAGATCGATCAACGGAAAGGCGTTATACCTGATCTGTCAGACGATCATGCAGCATGAAAAAGAACCAGGAAAGCATTGACAGCAAATGGGAACATATAAGTAAACCGCATTCCAAAAATCGCATATTTTTTCATGTTTATTTGCTATTATATCTTGCAAACCCCTGTCACTATGATAGAATAGATCTATGGGTGTTACCTAAACGGTAGCGGTTCGCCTTTTGCCAAAATGAGTACATTTTGAGAACTTCCTGTATCAAGGGAGGGGATACATATGGAAAATAGCGTGAAAGGTAAGCACTATTGGTGTTGTATATGATTTTGGAGCTTGTCGGTATTGTAGTGACGGTGATCAGTATCATCGTGACAATTATCAGTATCCGACAGACCAGAAAAAATAAAAGACATCAAAAAAGCAACCGCGCCCGCCAAAGTTAGGTTGCTTTTTTGAGTAACCATTAATCAAGGCGAACCGTTGCTTTACGGTAACACCCTTTTTGTATAAAATATCGTAACACTGATTGACACTTCCGTCAATAACTTTTTGCCTGATAGTCACTCATTGGAAAGTGAAAAAATAAAAACATTGAAAAACGCTACTTATCAAAGACGCAAAAACACCTCATATAATTTTTTTCAATTTTTCTTTAAGTTGATGACATTGGGCGTAAAACCGGCTCCTGCCATGATTCTTTTGCTCTTCTCTCAATAATCCAAAGAATCCAGATATTTCATATAGCTGAAGACCATCAGCGCAATCTTGAACGTCAGCGCATCCTCAAACCTCCGAATATCCAGCCCTGTATTCGCTTCCAGTTTCTCGATCCGATAGACCAGCGTATTGCGGTGCACATAGAGCTGTCTGGACGTCTCCGACACGTTCAGATTGTTCTCGAAAAACTTGTTGATTGTCGTCAGGGTCTCCTCGTCCAACTCGCTCGGCACGTTGGAGCCAAAGATTTCCTCGATAAAGATACGGCACAGATTGATCGGCAGCTGGTAGATCAGCCTGCCGATGCCGAGTGTATTGTAGGCGGTGACTTTCTTCTCCGCATAGAAAATCTTGCCCACATCCAGCGCCATCTTCGCCTCTTTGTATGACTTGGAGACTTCTTTTAACTCGTTCACGATGGTGCCGTAAGCCACACGCACATTCGTCATAGCCTCCATATTCATCATGTCCACAATGGTATTGGCCACCTGCTCCAGCCTCGTGTAATCCTCGTCCTCGCCGATCTCCTTGATCAGGATCACGCTGCTCTCGTCCACAGCCGTGATATAATCGCCCACCTGTGCGGAGAACATGCCGTTGAGCAGTTCCGTCGTCACGGTGTCTTTCTCCTTATCCGCCTCGATCAGGAAGACCGCCCGGCGCGCCGACGCCTCTATCCGCAGCTTCCTCGCTTTGTTGTAGATATCCACGAGAAGCATATTATCCAACAGCAGATTCTGAAAAAAATTGTTGCGGTCGTATCTGTCCTTGTACGCGACGATCAGCTGCTGCAGCTGGCTGACCGCGATCCGGCCTATCATGTAGGCATCATCGCTCGCCCCCACCGCATCCAGAACAAACAGTACCTCCTCCTCGTCCAGCACTTTCATCAGATGATGTTCGCCCATCACCTGACTGTCCGCCGGCGATTCGGCAAAACCCTCGATCAGCGCCGGCGTGATCTCACCGTTCTCCAGTGTGGCCGCCACCGCTTTGCCCTCCGCATCCCATACCATCAGATCGATCCTGGAGATCGCTTTCAGTTCCTCAATGCTGCTTCTGATCACCTGACTTGAAATCATACCGTAACCTCACTTCTGCAAAATAAGTGTATTACATAAGATAAGGGAGATGCCTGAGCATCTCCCTCCAAATAAATTCTGACTAGTTTGTGATGACCTGCTCTGTCTCTTTGTCGAATACGTGAATCTTATCAACATCGAAAGCAAACTTAACTGTATCGCCCGGTCTTGCCGTTGTGTGAGAACCAACTCTCGCCGTGATCGGGAACTCAGCCAGATCAAAGTACAGATAAACCTCTGCGCCCAGCAGCTCGTATACCTTGATGGTGGACTCGAATACGCACTTCGCATCGCTGAACTGGCTGGCGTCATGTACATCCTCAGGACGGATACCGAACGTTACGGTCTTACCTGCGTAACCGCCGTCGATCAGCTTCTTCGCCTTTGCATCCGGCAGCGGGATGGACTGTCCCGCAACTTTCAGGCTCGCGCTGCTGCCGTTTGCCTCGACAACCGCGTCAAGGAAGTTCATCTGCGGAGAACCCATGAATCCTGCTACAAACAGGTTCTGCGGCTTCTGATACAGATTCTGAGGCGTATCTACCTGCTGAATCACGCCGTCTTTCATAACGACGATTCTGGTACCCAGCGTCATAGCCTCTGTCTGGTCATGTGTTACATAGATGATCGTCGTGCCCAGTCTCTGGTGCAGCTTGGAAATCTCAACACGCATCTGTACACGAAGCTTTGCATCCAGGTTGGAAAGCGGCTCATCCATCAGGAACACCTTAGGATTACGAACGATCGCACGGCCCATGGCAACACGCTGTCTCTGACCACCGGACAGAGCTTTCGGCTTACGATCAAGCAGAGCGGTCAGATCCAGGATCTTCGCTGCCTCTTTAACCATCTTGTCGATCTCGTCCTTGGGCACTTTTCTCAGCTTCAGGCCGAATGCCATATTGTCATATACCGACATATGAGGATACAGAGCGTAGTTCTGGAATACCATCGCGATATCTCTGTCCTTGGGCTCCACGTCGTTTACAACTCTGTCGCCGATCTTCAGCTCACCGGAAGAGATGTCCTCCAGACCCGCGATCATACGCAGTGTGGTGGACTTACCGCAACCTGAAGGTCCTACGAAAATGATAAACTCCTGATCTGCGATTTCAAGGTTGAAATCCTTTACTGCCTCAAAGCCGTTCGGATAAACTTTGCAGACATTTTTCAAAGATAAACTTGCCATGATTGCCTCCTGTGTTTGTTTTTTTCTTCCAGTGACTCCCACTGAAAATTGACTCTGCTAAAAGTATATCGGACTTTTCCGCTCTTCGCTATGCCATTATTCCACAAAGATTTGAAATTCCATTGTAGAAATTGCTCAGTTTCCGGTTTGTTTTGCAGTCCGATAGACAAGTTGACGAAGAAAAGCAAGTTTTCCTATACAAATTTACCAAAGTCCGCCGCTATGCCGCGGCTCGCGGTGCAAAAGCCGTTTTATGCTCCGGCACGGCACGCCGTCACCTCGTAGCCGCTCTCTTTCACCGCGTCGATCAGGGCCTGATCCTGCACAGCGTCGTCCGCCGTCACGGTCGCTTTTTTCTCCTCCAGACTTACCGTCACCTGTGATACGCCGGCCACACCCTCCAGCGCTTTCTGCACGTGCGCCTGGCAGTGCGCGCACATCATGCCCTCGATGTCCAGTGTCTTAACCATTTGATGTTCCTCCTTTTTTGTTGTGAGATTGTTTTTATGCTGTTCTATATCGTTTAAGCCGTCCGTCAGGTCCGGCATGACAGCCTCCCGCTTCTTTCTGTCTTTTTTGTCCGAGCCTACGGAAAAAAGATTCAGCCGCAGCGCGTTCGTGACGACGCAGAAGCTGGACAGGCTCATGGCCGCCGCCGCGAACATCGGACTCAAAGATATGCCCGCCGCCGGGACAAGCGCGCCTGCTGCCAGCGGAATACCGATACAATTATAGAAAAATGCCCAGAACAGATTCTCACGGATATTGCGCAGAGTCTGTCTGGAAAGTCTGATCGCCGCCGTCACATCGCTCAGGCCGGACTTCATCAGGACGATGTCCGCGGCGTCCAGCGCCACGTCGGCGCCGGCGCCGATCGCTATCCCCACGTCAGCCCGCGTCAGCGCCGGGGCGTCGTTGATGCCGTCGCCCACCATGGCGACTCTGCCGCACGACGACAGTCTGCGGATCACCGCCTCCTTGTCATTCGGCAGAACATCCGACACGATCTGCGAAAGCTCCACCTGCCTGCCGATAGCCTGGGCCGTGCGCCGGTTGTCGCCGGTCAGCATAACCGTCTGTATACCCATGCCGCGCAGTTCCTTAATCGCCTGCGCGCTGTCCGGCTTCACCACGTCGGCCACCGCAATCATACCGACATAAGTGCCGTCCCATGCGAAATAGAGCGGCGTCCTGCCCTCCTCCGCCATCCGTTCTCCCTCGGTGCGCGCCTGCGGCGCAAGCAGCCCTCTTTCTGCAAAGAGCTTGGCGTTGCCGCCAAGCGCCGGTCTGCCGTCTATCGTTCCCTCCACGCCGGAACCGGGCAGCGCGCGGAAACCGCCGGCATCCCCCGCACAGAGCCCTTTCTCCTCGGCATGCCGGCAGACCGCCCTGGCCAGCGGGTGTTCACTCTTGACCTCCAGCGCGAAAGCGATCCGAAGAAGCTCCTCCTCGCTCACGCCCGCCGCCGGACACAGATTCGTCACTCTGGGTCTGCCCTCCGTGATCGTTCCGGTCTTATCCAGCACCACAAAATCCGTCTTGCCGGCCTGTTCCAGCGCCGCCGCGTTTTTGAACAGGATACCGTGCCTGGCTCCCATGCCGCTCCCCACCATAATCGCCACCGGCGTCGCCAGTCCCAGCGAACAGGGACAGCTGATCACCAGCACGCTGATGGCATAGGACAGCGCCTTACCGATACCGGCGCCCGCCGCCAGCCAGACGAGCCCCGTAACCGCCGCCAGCGCGATGACCGTCGGCACGAATACCGCCGACACTCTGTCGGCAATCTGCGCAATGGGCGCTTTGGTCGCCACGGCATTCTCCACCATATCGATAATCTGCTGCAGTGTGGTGTCCCTGCCGACACGCACGGCGCGGCAGTTGAGCACGCCGTTTTGATTGATTGTCGCCGCGCTCACGCGGCTTCCCGCGCTCTTGTCCACGGGAAGGCTCTCGCCCGTCAGCGCCGACTCGTCCACAGCGCTCTCGCCCTCCAGAACTTCCCCGTCCACAGGGATACTCTCTCCGGGTCTGACGACGAAAATCTCCCCCGCCGCGACCTCCTCGGCCGGAACCGTAATCTCCCTGCCGTCCCGCAGCACATGCGCCGTTTTCGGCGCCAGATCCATCAGCCCTTTGATGGCGTTCGTCGTCTTGCCCTTGCTGTATGCCTCCAGCATCTTACCGATCGTGATGAGCGTCAGAATCGTCGCCGCCGACTCGAAATACATATCGTGCAGGCAGTGCGCCGCCATCTCTCCGTCGCCGGCGTTGTAATACGCGCCCATGCGGAACATTACCGCCGTGCTGTATGCGAAAGCCGCGCCGCTCCCCAGAGCCACAAGAGTATCCATATTGGGGGCCCCGTGAAGCAGCCCCTGGAAACCGTTTACAAAAAATTTCTGGTTGATCACCATAATAAGCCCCGTCAGCAGCAGCTGGTACAGCGCAATCGCCCACGGGTCTGCCGCGAAAGCTTCCGGCACGGGCCAGCCCCACATGAGATGTCCCATGGACACATACATGAGCGGAACCAGCAGGCAGACAGATACGATCAGCCTGCGCCGTATTCTGGGCGTCTCCCTGTCCTCCAGCGCAGCGCCTGCGGCCGCTCCCCGGACACCTGCTCCGTTCTCCGCAGCCGGAGACGCCCCGTATCCCGCCGCCTCCACCGCCGCACAGATCGCCGGCAGCGTCGCCGGCTCATCATACTCTACCAGCATACTGTTCATCAACAGGTTCACCGACGCGCTCTTTACACCGGCCACGCCGGATGCCGCTTTTTCCACATGCGCGCTGCACGCGGCGCAGGTCATGCCCGTCACCTGAAATTTTTGTGTCTTCATCTCACACCATATCCTTTATTTCAATTTTTTGATCAGTTCGATGGCCTCCGTCAGGATCTCTTCGTTGCCTTTCTTCACTTCCTCGGCGACGCAGGTCTGCATATGATCCTGCAGAACCACATAGCCCAGACTCTGCAGGGCGCTCTCCACCGCGCCGATCTGCATCAGGATGTCGCCGCAGTAGCGGTTGTCGTCTATCATGCCCTTGATACCGTTCAGCTGTCCGATAATGCGGTTGATGCGGTTCTGCAGCTGCCGCTGCTCTTTTGCGCCGCGCGGCGTATGCTTATGATGACAGCATGCACACATATCCCGTGCACTATCCGTTGCTTTCTGATTTTTCACACTATACCCTCCCCGAGTATTTTCTATCATTCCGATAATATACCCCTATGGGGTATTTGTCAAGCTTCCTGTTACATAAAATAGAATTTCCTATTGTATAAAAAAGACGGCGGAAATTCCGCCGTCCCGGTCTTTCTCTATTTACTTCTGTTCCTGGGCGCCTGCCCCTCCCCACTCGTCGCGGTAGAAAGCCAGCTGGTTCTTGCCGCGCTTCTTCGCCTTATACAGGCCCTGATCCGCGGCCTTGTACAGCGACTCGAAATCACTGCCCTCCTGCGGGAAGATCGCCACGCCGATACTTGCCGTGGCGGCATATTTCACATACTCGCCGGCCTGGAAATTCTTGAAGAAATTCTCGACCTTTCTGGCCTCCTTGCGGACGGATTCCTCATCGCCGATCCCTTTTAAGAAGATCATAAACTCATCGCCGCCGATGCGCCCGATAATATCCGACGCGCGGAAGATCGCGGTGATCTGCTGTCCCAGGGAGCGCAGCACCTCATCGCCGAACGCGTGGCCCATCGTGTCGTTGATCTTCTTGAAGTTATCCACATCCAGCACAAACAGCATGGACTGGGAATCCGGGTGCTTGGCCATATACTCTTTGATCTTGCGTTCCGTGGCCAGCTTGTTGGTCAGCCCGGTCAAAAGATCCGTATCTGCCTTGTCCTCCAGTTCTTTCTTATTCTCATTGCTCCGTATCTTGCTGATGATATTGATGACGATCACCATGAAAATGAAGATGAAGATCGCCGCCACCAGATAGATCATCATGTTTTTGGCATCCCGCCACTGCTGATCGACCTGTCTGTCCACGTAAGCCTGACTGACGCCGACGACAATCTCCCACTGGTTGACACCGAGCGGCACGTACACCAGCGTACACTCCTCGCCGCCGACCGTCACGCTCGTGGTTCCGCGCGAACTGTTGTCAATCCTGCTCTTGATCGTGCGTATCTCCTCCGCATTCTCCGGCTCAATCGTGTCGAAAAGATTGTCTCCCTGCAGAAAATTGCTGGCGTCAAAGCCGGACTTGCCCATGATATTGCCGTCCGCGTCCATGAGCACCATAAACGCAGTGGCATCAAACTCGGACTCCGACAGCAGGTTGGCGAATCTGTCCATCGAGTAGTACAGGAGCAGGTAATTCGTCTCCTCTCCCTCGGCCACAGGCTCCGCCACAACGACCGCCGGCTTCTCCTCGGAATTGCCCGTCTCTCCCTCGGCATAGACACAGGAAGCCACGTCATACTGGATAATACTTTGAAAATACTTCTCGCTTCCAAGCGTCACCTGACGTCCCAGCTGATCGACACCGACACCCTCCGCGTCGCAGAGCACTACCTTGTAAGCCTCCGTGCAGGAATACAGAATATCGGCGATATCGGCCGCCTTATCGTCGTCCAGCTCCGCGTTCCGCTCCAACAGCACACGGAACGGCCCCGAGATCTTCCCCAATGCCTGCAGCCTGTCGAGGAAATCCTCCGCATATGCCTGAACGGATTTGACCAGATTGCGCGAGACCGTGTCCTCCGCCGCCGCGCTGCTCTTGGTCGAAAAGTTAAACATCATCACAAAGACCACCAGCAAAAAGATGATTGCCGGCACGATCCACGAGATGATCGCCGACTTATTCCTCTCTTCCATCCATTTCCCCTTCCCCTTCTGTCTTCACAGAAAAATCAAGATCCGACTCCGTCTCCGATTCCGGCTCAAACCTCTTAAAAATCCCGCTGTACAGCCATGCCGCCCCGAACGCCGGAAGCGAGATGCCGAACATAAAGATAAAAATATAGGAATACGCCGAAAAGTACCCTATGATGAGCGGCAGCGCATAGAAAAATGCCATGCCCAAGGTCTTCGGCAGATTCGCAAAGGCCAGTATCGCCGCGTTCTTAAACGTATTTTTGATGCTATTCTCGAATCTGGCAAGCAGCGGGAATACATACAGCGAGATCAAAAGCGCGATCGCGCCCACCGCCACTACCGCTATCACAAGCGCTTTCGGAAATTCTACCCCCGAATAGTTAAAGATCAGCCAGTCTCCGCAGTAAACCGCTATCACCACAAGCATCAAAAGCCACGCGATCGTCGCCTGCCTGAAGTTGCGGACAAACGCCTTAAAAAACCCCCTGACGAGATAACCTTCCTCATCGCGCACAATCTTCAGCAGTACATAGTGCATTGCCGTGCAGGCCGCTCCTATCGTGACGACCGGTATACAGCACAGGATCATCAGGAAGTTCAGGATCAGCATATCCGCCATGCGGTTCAGAAACCGCATCAGCGGGCTGTCCATATCAAAAATTTTACCCATACCAGCTCAACTCCTACACATACAATCCATTATACCGCAAAATCAGATAAAAAGCTATGCAAAATACAAAAATCCTGTGATTAAATTTTGTATATTCCGCCGAATTAAATCTTGTATTTTTTGCTCACCAGCTCGTACTGCATGTTCAGCGTATCGTACATCTTCACGATCTCGGCCGCCTCCTGTCTGACATGTTCCATAATCCTGTCATAAGACTTGACAAAAGTGCTGACCACCGACTTTTTCAGTTTGTGCTTGGAGGCCTCCTCATTCAGAATCGCTATCACTTTCTCTTTCGGCATGTCCTTGCGGTAGCTTCGCGGATTCACAAGCGCCGTCACCACATCCGCAACCTGTAAGATCTTCTGCGGCATGTTCATCTGCAGATCTTTGAGACGGCGCGGATAACCGCTGCCATCCCCTCTCTCGTGATGGGCCAGGGCGATATTGAAGACTTCCGCCTGCATCTTGTCCTTCAGGACCTCCTCCGCGATGTCCACATGGGTCCTGAGCAGTTTGACCTCCTCCGGCTCCAGCTTGCGGGACGCCTCAATGATCTCCCGCGGTATCGCCAGCATACCGATATCATGGATCAGGGCTCCGTAGTACAGGATCTCTTTCTCCACCGGCGGCAGCATCATCTCCTCGGCCAGCTCCTCGCAGACGCAGACCGTGGTGATATTGTCCATCACCATGCCCTTGCTGCGGAAGCCCAGGCAGTACATCAGCATCTCCAGGAATTTCTTTTTGTCCTCATTGGAGAAGATCATATACTCCGCCAGCTCCTGGAGATGCTGCTTGTACTCTCCGCTCTTGATCTTATCGAAAATCTCATACTTATTTGCCACCTGATAGAACAGGGACAAGCCATCCGGGGACAGTTTCGTCCCGCTCATCCGCTCGAACATATGCAGATCAAACTGGCTGCCCATAGAGGACGAATAGATATCCATCTTCTCGGCGATATTGATATAGGCGGCGACATTTTTGAACTCGTAATCCACCTGCTTGAGCTGCTCGTAGTCCATGTGGTGGTACATGATGACTCTGGACAGATCCGGCACCGGTGACAGATACTTGAAGAAAAGATAGCCGTAGATGGAGTGCGCCATGCTGTCTCTGGACTCATAGCGCAGCATATCGTTAATCTTGCCCGCCTCCGTCATGTAGGCGCCGATGTCGTGCATGGTGCAGATCATGGAGATGTCCGCCAGCTCGAAGAGCTCATACCGCCCCTTTTCCCGCAGCATCAGGCACACCATATAAGCCACTTTCGAGCCGTGCTCCATCAGCCTGGGATGGATCAGTTTCAGTATGTCGCGCATCAACAGATAAATGTCTTTACTCTTAATATATTCCATAGCAACCTCTCGTCCTATCATGTCCTATAATATAAATTCCATCGGTGTAAAAATAATGCCGTCCTTGGTCTTCTCCGGCCCGAGATCCCGAAATCCCATCTTGTGGTAGAACCCGACGCCGTAAGGGGACGCGCTTACCGTCATGCGCTCTGCCCCGACTTCACTCACCAGATAATCGGCCAGATACCGTATGAGCGCGCGCCCGATCCCCCGCCTGTGATACGCCTCGTCCACAAAGAGCAGCGAGATATGCGTGGTGTCCCGCAGCGTAATCATCCCGACAATCCTGCTTCCCTCGACCGCGACAAACAGCTGGTACGTCCCCATGATAAACATACGGTACAGGGTGGAATCAGTGACAAAATTTTCAAAGTTTTTTACGCCCTCCGGCGTATAGACATCGGCCTCAAAGCGCAGGAATGTCTTCCACGCAAGAGCCATCGCCTCCTGCCACTCGTTGCGATATGCGCTTCTGACCTGAAATACCGTCTCCACTTCCCGCGGCTCCTTCATCATCCATGCTAATCCTCATTCCGGAGCGTTTTCGCGACGGGGCGACGCGAATCTCAAATTCGCGTCTGCCATCAGGGGAATTTGTGACGCTCGGCACAAATTCTCGTGTGAAAAATCAGCACATCGGTGTGATTTTTCACACTATGTACTGCTAACCCGCGAGCATCTGTTCCTCCCAGCTCCTTAAGATCGCGTCGCAGCGATCGACATCCATCTCCTCCGACGCCTCCTTGAGCTGGTCAAACAACTCCCGCTGCCAATTCTCATAATGGTACTCGCCCATATGATCGATGACCGCCTCCATCTGATCCATGTCCAGATTGTCGAGAGCATCCCGCATATCCGCGAAGCAGCGGCTCAGCACATCGGCGGTAAGCTCTTTCTTCTCCGCATCCTCGTCCTCCCGGCAGAACGGGGCGAGCACCGGCTCATATGCCGCGTACTGCTCCAGCATCGCATCGGTATCTCTGCGGATCGTCTCGAGATCCCTGGCATTGCCGGCTTTCTCCAAAGCCGCCGCTTTCTCGGACAGCGAGATCGCCCCGATCTGCTTGGCGGAATTTTTCAGCCCATGCACCTCCACGGTATAGTTGACCCAGTCCTCCTGCTCTTCCAGCGCTTTGATCTGCTGCACTTTCTTGTCAATGCTGTTGTAGAATACTTTCAGCACTTTCCAGAACAGATCCTCGCTGACCAAAAATTCCAGCGCAAACCTGACATCCAGATCGCCAACCTCAATATCCGTGCTGTGTTTACTGCTCTTGCCGCCCGCGCCGCCGGTCGTGCCGGTGTAATCTTTCTGGATCTTCTCAACCGGCAGCCACTGGCGCACCTTGGCAGCCAGCATCCGCAGCTCGATGGGCTTGGCGACGAAATCGTTCATGCCCTCTCTGCAGAACATCTCTTTCGTTCCCTCCACGGCGTTCGCCGTGAGCGCTATGATCGGCACGTCGTCGTACTCCGGGTGCAGACGCCTGATGATATGCGTCGCCTCCACGCCGTCTATCTCCGGCATCATGTGATCCATGAAGACAATGTCATAGTGTTCCGCGGAAATTTTGTCGATGGCCTCCTTGCCGCCGTCCGCGGTGTCGACCTGCATCCTGAGCGGTTCGAGAAGTCCCTCCGCCACGGTCAGGTTCACCGCATTGTCGTCCACAATCAGTATCTTGGCGCTCGGCGCGATGAAGTCAAACTCGCTTCCCTCCTCCTGCGAAGAGGACTTCAACTCCTCGCCGTTCAGGATCATCGCCAGATTCAGCGCAAAGAGCGGCTTCTTGACCACGAGAAGATTCGGGATGTCATACTCCACACGGCTGTCGAAATCGATCAGCAGCACGGCCGTAACGTCCGGATGCGCGACAACCCAGCTCTCCACCATATCGGAGAACAGCGGATGTTCCACGAAGACAAAGACCCTCTTATCTTTCGGAAACTCCCCCAGCTCCTTGGCCGTCATGAGCCTGACATCCCTGACGCCGAGCTTCGCCGCGTCCTCGCACAGGCCGTCCCGCACATACGGATTGGAGAAAAGCCCTGCGATAATCGCGGACTCCGGCTCCTTTACCCCGATGCTCGGCGTGTCGTCCACGATCCGCTGCGGCAGAATGCAGCTGAACTTGCTGCCTTTCTCATACTCGCTCTCCACCCAGATCGAACCGTTCATCAGCGTCATCAGATTCTTGGAGATCGCAAGTCCCAGTCCCGTACCCTCGATGTTGCGGTTCCGCTTGCTGTCCACCTGCTGGAAAGACTGGAACAGCTTATCCATATCCTCTTTCCTGATGCCGATGCCGGTATCCTCCACACAGAAGTGCATACTGACTTCGTCCGGCTTGATCTTGTCGCACTCCATGCGGATTGTGACTTTGCCCTCGGAGGTGAATTTGGCCGCATTGTTCGCCAGGTTTAAGAGCACCTGCTTGATCCTGATGTTATCGCCCCACAGCTTGTGGGGCACATTGGGCGCGACATCCAGAATCAGCTCCACGTCTTTATCTTTCAGCCTCGTCATAATGATATTGGAGACGTCATGCACCACGGACATGGGCTCGTAATCCACCTCGGTGATATCCATCTTGCCGGACTCTATCTTGGAGAAATCCAGAATATCATTGATGATGGTAAGCAACGACCTGCCCGCCTCTTTAATCTGATTGATATAATCTCTGGCGACCGGCGTCATATCCTCCCTGAGCGCCATCTCCGCCATGCCGATGACAGCGTTCATGGGCGTCCTGATCTCATGGCTCATATTGGCCAGAAAATCGGATTTCATATTTTCGGATTTCTCAAGATCCTCATAGGCTTTGGTCGCCAGTTCCAGATTGGCCGCGATCTTGATGTTGGACTGCAGCACAAGATATTTGTTGTAGGCCATGTTGGACAGAATATCCGCGATCGTATAGAGAAACTTCGCCGCCCTGTCGATGGACTCCTGATCGATGACCCTGACCCTGCCCGCGGCCTCCACATACGCGTCGGGATCGACGCCGAGTTCCCCCGCGATCTCCCGCATCTTGTCAAAATCCGGCGCTTCCGTAAGCACCTGCCCGCCGATAAAGCAGCCCACCATATTGCCGTCGGCCATGATCGGCGCGGCGAAATCCACCAGACCGGCGTGGCAGAAGTAAGCGATGGATTCCCCTTTCCTGAGGGCCGCTTTCGCGCCCCACTTGTCGCACTGTTCACACCGTGCGCAGCCCACGTCGGAAGTTCTCGTATATTTCATGCAGAAATCGGAGAAATTGGAGCCGACCGTCACGGGCGCGCCTTCCGCGTCCGTCGTCAGGGAAGCCATGCCCGTCATGTTGGAGAAGCCGTCCTGGATTTTCTGCAATGTCTCCACATCGATCAAATCCGTCAAAGTTACTTCGCGATTGATGTCCATACGATATTCCTCTTTCTATGTATCCGCCGAAATCAGCCGATCTCCTTGGCGATCGTGTCGAGCAGTTTCTCCCTGTCAACCGGCTTTAACAGATAGTTCTGCGGCTTCAGCGAGAGCGCTTCCTTGATCTTCTTAGTGTCGGTGACTCCCGTCAGGAAGATGACCGGTATGTCTTTCGTGGCCTCCGAGGCGCGAAGCTGCTCTAAAACCGCCGCCCCGCTCTCCTCCGGCATCTCATAATCCAGCAGAATCAGGTCCGTGGTCTTCCGCTCCAGGAACTTCAGCGCAACTCTGCCGCTGGCGGCGGTCGCCACATCATATTTATCATGCAGGTGCTCTTTCAGCATCTTTAACATCATGGCATTGTCATCCACCACGAGAACGTGCTTGCGCCTGCCGGGCACAGACGGAATCGGTCCCGTCACAGGTCCCGGCGCCGCGAGTCTGTCCATCAGCTGATCGATACTGTTGCGGTCGATATCGAAGTGTGCGCCCCCTCCCGGCGCGGCAGCGCCGGACGATGCCGCGGCGGCGCGCTCCTCCGCTTTTTCGTCCACCGCTTTCTTAAAGCGGTTGTCTTTCACAAGCGCGATAATCTTTTCCTGGATCACCGCCACCGAGAGCGGCCTGTGCAGGATCAGATCCGGCGCGCTGGTCGCGATCTGCAGGAACTCGTCACAGTCCTCCTTGAGGCCGATGATGACGAGAGGCGTCTTATTGTTCGACAGCCGGAATTTCAGATTCGCGATCTGCGTCAGGTCTTCCCTCGTCTCATTGTATATGCAAAATACAAAGATATCCGGCTTATAAAAAGTGATATGGCGCGTGATATCCGCGAAACGGGTCGAAGTCGTCACCACCTCGAAGTTGTCGCTCATCTGCATAAAAAAATCGTCGATTGCCGAATCATTGTGCCCTGTCAGTAAAACCTTGTACTTCATAGCTATCCTCCCTTAAGTAAACCCCTATGTCTCAGTTTACCATGACAGAGCCAAACATTCAAGAATCGGTTGCCGGAAACACGGATTTTGTGATTCTTTTTCTGCTATTTGACCGCCTCCGCGCCGACCCTGTTCACGAGCGGCAGACCGTTCTCCACCGCGTAGGCATTCTCCAGCGTTACCTCGGCGATGGCCTGCATCGCCTCCCTCGTGAAAAAGCCCATGTGGGAGGTGACAAGCACGTTCGGGAAAGTCGTCAGACGCGCCAGATTCTCATCACGCATGATCTCGCCGGACCGGTCCTCATAGAAGACGCCCTCTTCCTCCTCGTACACATCCAGACCCACGCCGCCAAATCTGCCCGCCACCAGGCCGTCTATCAATGCCTCCGTATCGATCAGTCCGCCCCGGGACGTATTCACCAGATATGCCCCCGGCTTCATGTTCTCTATCGCCTGTCTGTTAATCATGTGGCGTGTCTGGGAGGTCAGCGGGCAGTGCAGGGAGATCAGATCCGCCGACGACAGCAGCGCCTCCAGGGACACATATTCCGCCTCCAGCTTCTCATTCGGATAGGGATCGTAAGCCAGCACGCGCATGCCAAAGCCGTTGCAGATGCGTATCATCGCCTGCCCGATCCTGCCCGTACCTACGATTCCCGCCGTTTTCCGGTAGAGATCCACACCCATCAGCCCGTTCAGGCTCATATTGAAATCCCTCGTCCGGTTGTATGCCTTATGCGTGCGGCGGTTCACCGTCAGGACCATGCCCATGGCAAATTCCGCCACCGCCTCCGGCGAATAGCTGGGTACCCGCAGGATCAAAAGCTTATCCTCGGCCGCTTTCACGTCCACATGATTGAATCCGGCACTCCTGAGGAGCAGCGCTTTAACTTTCATCTCATAGAGCTGCCGGATCATCTGCGCCGTCACGCAGTCGTTGACAAAGATACAGACCGCGTCATATCCCCTCGCCAGCGGAACCGTATCCTCCTGAAACGGCATCTCATAGAAGCGCATCTCAAATCCGTACTCTTTTGCCAGCGGCTCAAACCAGATCCTGTCGTAGGGTTTCGTGCTGAAAAAAGCAATTTTCATAAAAACAGCCTCCTCTTTCCATACTGTAACGCAGTATCACTACATCATAGTATGGTCAGAGAAAGCCGTATCATTCGTCCTCTTCCGAAAAGATGCTCTCCACAAAACCGTGCGCCGCATCTTCGGCGGCCTCACGGAACGCCCCGTTTATCTTGTCATTGGCCTGTTCCACAAACTCCGCGGCATACTTCTCATACATCTGTTTCGCCTGCCTTGCGAAATCATCCGCGCCCGTGGAGGCCGCATCGAGCGTCTGCGTGAATCCGACGATCCTGTCCTCCGTCTCCTCCGCCAGGACAACACCGAATTTCTGCTCGCCCTCAGCGATCGCCCGCCTGACGTCCGCCTCATCGGACAGATCAATCTCCCCCGATTCTATGCGCCCGATCACCCAGCCGACGATCGTCTCCTCGCTTTCCTCTCCCTGTCCGACGCTGTCCCTGCCGCCGAAAGCCAGGACCCTGATCAGTGCCACGCCGCAGATACACAGCAAAAGCAGCATGACAAACTTCCTGAGTCTCCTCATCTCAATCCTTTCAGATCCTCTGCAGGATCCAGCGGTAGAGATCAGCATAGACCTCCGCCCGATCCAGTTCATTCAGTATCTCATGCCGGTCTTTCGGATACAGCTTCATCTGCACATTCTCCATACCGAGCTCCCGAAAAGACCGATATACCTGCTTTACATCCCTGCCGTAATTGCCCACGGGATCATCCTCACCGGAGGCAAAGAGCACCGGCAGATTCTTCGGCATCTTCTTCAGCCGCTTGACGTCGTACAGCTGATAGATCAGCTTAAACAGAGTCTTATAGCCATTCGCGGTAAATGTGAAAGTACACAGCGGATCACCCGCGTACTTCATCAGGCACTCCACATTCTTGGAGAGCCAGTTGCCGGATTCCCCTTTCGCGCGGATCGGCTTGTCATAGGAGCCGAAAGAAACTTTCTCAATAAACCTGCAGGGATGAGTATCGCCAAAGACGGCGCCCTGTATCATGGCAAGCGCGGTGCCGGCGAACAGCATCGGCTTTGACAGCATACCTGTCCCCATAATGATCGCGCCGTTCACCCCCGAACCGTACCTCGTCAGGTAGTTGCGCACAATGAAAGAGCCCATGCTGTGTCCCAGAATGATATAGGGGACGCCGGCATACTGCTCCTGCGTCATCTTTTTCAGTCGATGCTCGTCACGCACCAGAACCGTGGCGGCATCATCTTTGCAGAAGTACCCGTAAGTCTCCCCCTCTCTCACGGACTTGCCGTGTCCGAGGTGATCGTCGCCTACCACCAGAATATCCCGCTCGGCCAGATAACTCGCGAACTCGTCATACCGATCCACGTACTCCGTCATGCCGTGTACGATCTGCACGATGCAGACCGGCCTGGGGGCGTCCGGAATCCATCTGATCGCATGAAGCCTGTGCTCCCCGTCCCTGGAATCAAAATAAAACTCTTCTTTTTTCATCGTCGTCCCATCCTCTCCCTCTACACAACAACTTCCGCCATTCGGTCAGGCCGAATTCCCGCCGGTCATCCCACATATATACGGATCAGCAGATTTCCGCGCCGGACGGCATCTCCCTCTCCGGCGTCACAAGCGCCAGCCTGCCCTCCGCGTCCTCGGCGCACAGAAGCATTCCCTCGGACATCATACCCGCAATCTCACGGGGCTTCAGGTTCACAAGCACCATCACTTTCTTGCCGACCATCTCCTCCGGGCGGTAATGCTGCTTGATGCCGGACAGAATCTGCCTGACCTCTGAGCCGATGCGCACCTGAGAACACAGCAGTTTCTTGGACTTCGGCACTTCCCTGCAGTCTATGATCTCGCCCACCCGGAACTGGCACTGATCGAAGACGTCGTAAGAGATCTCCGCTTTCGGCTCGATATCGATCACATCCGCGGGCACTTCCTCCGCGGCCTGATCCGCGGCGGAGGCACCGGCCGCGGCCTTGCGCGCCTCAAACATGGCGTCCACTTTCTCGATCAGCTCCTTTAAGTCCTGACGGGCAAAGAGAATCTCCGGCGTCTCCGTCACTTTGTTGGCATCCGGATACAGCGCTGCCGCCCTCGCGGCGTCTCCGCTCTTTGCGCACTCCTCCAGCACGGCAAAGTCCACAGGTGCCGCGTTGATCTGCGCCAAAATCTTCTCCGCCGTCTCCGGCATATAGGGCTCTAAGAGCGACGCGCCCACCAGGATGCCGTTCAGCAGATTGTACAGCACCGTCGCCAGCCTGTCTCTCTTTGCCTCGTCTTTCGCCAGCGCCCAGGGCATCGTCTCGTCGATATATTTGTTGCAGCGCTTGAACAGCGCGAAGATCTCCGTGATCGCGTCCGCCACGCGCAGTTCATCCATCTTCTTCGACACTCTCCCATAAGTGTCCGCCGCTGCCCGGAACAGATCGGCATCCACATCCTCCGCGCCCGCATCCACGCCGACGCGCCTGTTTTCCACCTGCCCGCTGAAGTATTTGTTGCTCATGGAGATGGTCCTGTTGACCAGATTGCCCAGCGTGTTGGCCAGGTCGGCATTCATGCGCTCCACCATCAGTTCCCATGTGATCACGCCGTCGTTCTCGAAAGGCATCTCGTGCAGCAGGAAATAGCGCACCGCGTCTACGCCGAAAAAGTCAATCAGATCATCCGCATAGATCACATTGCCCTTGGACTTGCTCATCTTGCCGTCGCCCTGCAGAAGCCACGGATGGCCGAACACCTGCTTCGGCAGCGGTTCGCCCAGCGCCATCAGGAAGATGGGCCAGTAGATGGTGTGGAAACGGATGATATCCTTGCCGATCAGATGCAGATCCGCCGGCCAGAATTTATGATACTGTTCGCCGCTTGCACCGTCAGCGTCATAGCCGATCCCCGTGATATAGTTCGTCAGCGCGTCCATCCAGACATAGATCACATGTTTTTCGTCAAACGTCACGGGAATCCCCCAGGTATAGGAGGTTCTGGACACGCACAGATCCTGTAAGCCCGGCAGCAGGAAATTGTTCATCATCTCATTCTTGCGGGAGACGGGCTGGATAAATTCCGGATGCGTATTGATATGCTCGATCAGCCTGTCCGCATATTTGCTCATCCTGAAGAAATAAGCTTCCTCTTTCGCAGGTTTCACTTCCCTGCCGCAGTCGGGGCACTTGCCGTCCACGAGCTGGGACTCCGTCCAGAAAGACTCGCAGGGCGTACAGTACATCCCCTCGTAATAGCCCTTGTAAATGTCGCCCTGGTCATACAGCCTCTTAAAAATCTTCTGGACCTGCCGCTCATGATAATCGTCCGTCGTCCGTATAAATTTATCGTATGAAGTATTCAGCGCGTCGCAGATACGGCGGATCTCACCGGCCACACCGTCCACAAACTGCTTCGGTGTGACGCCCTGCTCCTGCGCTTTCAGCTCGATCTTCTGGCCGTGTTCATCCGTTCCTGTCTGGAAGTATACGTCGTAGCCGTCTTTTCTCTTGAAACGGGCAATACTGTCCGCCAGCACGATCTCGTAACTGTTGCCGACATGCGGTGTGCCGGAGGTATATGCGATCGCTGTTGTGATATAATACTTTCCCTTGCTCATTGTGACTGGTCTCCTTTCCCGGAGCGCCCGCTTTCCGACTGCGCCGGGACGCGCATATGCGGACGTCGGCATATATCGTAAGACTACAATAAATGGCGGCAATTGTCAATTACCCGCCGCGCGGCAGCGCCTACCTTTCTTCCTCCGAAACACCCGTCTCTGCGGCGCCGGCACGCCGCTCAGTTCTGATGCGGGTCGAGATAGAGCGTCCTGTTCTCCTCGTCATAGCGGTAGCGCAATGTCTGCACATGCATCTCCTCGACGACATTCTCCACATTCCCCAGAATATTCCTGACATCTTCGATGCTCTCCCACAGCTTGATATCTTCCTGCTCCAGCGCCTCGATCCTCGTGTACAGTTCGGCAATATTTGTCTGCACCTGCTCCATATTGCTCTCCAGCTGCGTGATCTGCTCCAGGATCATCGGTATCGTCTCCTCGTTCATCAGCTGCACGATATCCGTCAGATCATACAGCTGCGTCTGCGTCTCCTTAAGTTCCTGCACGACAGAGTCAACCTGGGTGTGGACCGCAGTCAGTTCTTTCTGTATCAGGATATCTCCGTCCCGATACTGCTCGATCGTCTCCGACAATCCCTGCTCCGTCCGCGCCATCGCCTCAAGCAGTTTCTCCACCTCATCGTTCAGCCTGTCCACTCTGGCAGCATACTCCCGCCACAGGGCTGCCTGTCCCTCGTTCTGCGCCATGTACTCCTGCATCTTCTCCTCATATACAGCGGTCTGCAGTTCGTTTCCCGACACATCCCCGCCTGTTCCCGTCTCCTGCCTGCTTCCCCGCGCCAGATAGCCCCACAGAACAATCAGCAGCGCGATGATCACCACCGCCGCCGTCGCCCCGACAATCAGCACCGCCAGACGGTCCTCCTGCCGTTCCGGATCGTTCCATCTTTCACTCAGACGATCCCTCAACCTTGCCATAAATTCTCTCATTGTCTTCCCGTTCTCCTTTCTCTCATCACTTTTTTGCACAGGGCAAAAGCCTGCTGCTGCCGTTTTGCTGCCCTGCAGTTACTCAATGCTTGGAAATCGTCGGCGAACCGCCATGGATCGTGCCCGTCGGACACGGCATAAAATATGCTGAACAGATGTCCAAAGATTGTACAGATAAGATAGCAGACTTTGAGCCGCACCGCAATATCGGAATAATGCACAAATCCGGGCGCGCAAAAAAGGCAGAACACGCCGCCAAATGCGATGTATTCTGCCCTCATGCCTTACAAAGCTCTCTTGAACCGGGGAATAATTTTATCAATATGTCAAAATCTCATAACCCTCCTCCGTCACCGCCACCGTGACTTCCCACTGCGCCGACGGCTTGCCGTCCTCGGTAGTGACCGTCCAGCCGTCGTCGTCGTCGATCACGATATCCGCCCTGCCCATGTTCACCATCGGCTCTATCGTGAATACCATGCCCGGCACCATGAGCATCTCCGTGCCGGCGCTCGTCACATAGCTGACAAAAGGTTCCTCATGAAATTCCAGCCCGACACCGTGGCCGCCGATCTCCCGCACGACAGAGTAGCCGTTGGCCCTGGCGTGATCGTTGATCGCCTGCGCCATGTCGCCCAGAAAATTCCAGGGCTTCACCTGAGCCAGGCCCACATCGATGCACTCTCTCGCCACCTGTACGAGACGTCTTGTCTCCGGCGCCACATCTCCCAGCATAAACATGCGGGAGGAATCCGAGAAGTAACCCTGATAGATCGTGGATACGTCCACGTTGACGATGTCGCCGTCCTTAAGCAGACACTCGCTGCTCGGGATCCCGTGGCACACCACCTCGTTGAGGGAAGTGCACACACTCTTCGGGAACCCCTCATAGTCAAGCGGAGCGGCGATACCGCCCATATCCGCCGTCATCTCCCGCACAATCCCGTCGATCTCCTCCGTGCTCATGCCGATATGAATCTGCCGCTCTATCTCGTCCAGAATCGCGATATTCAGCCTGCTGCTCTGTCTGATACCCTCAATCTGCTCCGGCGTCTTGAGCATATCATGATCGGGGACGATGTGCCCCTGCAGCGCATAGTGTTCAATCTTCTCGTCAAACGCCATGTGGCATGTCTTATACTTCCTTCCGCTGCCGCACCAGCAGGGATCGTTTCTTCCCAGTTTCTTCATCCTGTCCGCCCCATTCTTCCCGCAGTCCGCTCCGTCCGCGGTTTCTTCGCCCGGTCACCGGTTAAAATATGCCGTCACAAACACCGCGGGCGAATTCCAGTAGATTGTGATCTCATTCAGCGAATAGCACATCGCGTGATCCAGATAACACTTCATGGGCGGCGTCCCAGCCGGAATCCGCTCGATCCCCACCGCATCCGCCGGCGTCTTGAACGGGCCGCCGCTGACCCAGCCGGGCATGGGCGCCTCGATACCGTCGCACTCCGTGGGACGATTGTGCGGATGGCTGTACGCGTGCTCTCCGTGTCCCGTCACATAGCTGTAGTCCACCGCATTCATGCCCAGCAGATAGTGCAGCTGCGCCAGCGCCGCCTGCTCGTATTTAGCGTTCTCATCCGTCAAAAGCGCCGCCAGCACCAGCAGCATAGCGCGGTTCAGCACCACCATATTGCTGCCCCAGACGTAGTCCTCAGGTTCCATCGCCACGCCGTAGCCGGAGGCCTGCGACAGGCTTACCAGCCGGTCCGCCTCCGCGAGAACCGCCCGCCGCAGCGTCTCCACACTGTCCGCGGAGGCCCGGCGCGCCCTGTCCGTCAGCACCGCCAGCGCCGCGAACCCCGACACGTCCGTCCAGCCGAAATCAGTCAGGGACAGATCCCCGCCGAGCAGCTCCGTCAGCTTATCCTGATATTTCGCTTCGCCGGTACTCGTCAGCATTTCCGCCGCGGCCCAGAGCCTCTCGTCCAGATCGCAGTCATCGTCGTACTCGCCCGTATTGCAGCCTGCCGGATTGCGGAAACCGACATACTGCGGATTTCGCTCCAGCCACGCCCACGCGCGCTGCGCCGCCTGAAACAGCCGGTCCGCGAACGCCCCGTCGTAAGCGCGATACACCCGGGAGGCCAGCGCCGTCACCGCCGCGTAGTCCGCCGTCGCCATAGAGGACACCGGGAACAGATAGAAGCGGTCCCGATCTTCCTCCGGCATGATAAAATCCGCATGGCGCTCCGCCGTCAGTTTATGGTACGCGCCGCCCTCCGAATCCTGCATCTTGAGCAGCCACTCCAGTTCATAGCGGCACTCGTTCAGCACATCCGGCACGCCGTTGCCGGACTCAGGTATGTTAAGGCTCTCCCGGAAACTCTCCGGGAACAGCGTATAAGCGTAGAGCAGATGACCGACCGCCACCGCCGCGGGAGAGACATAGCGCCCGTAGTCACCCGCATCATGCCAGCCGCCCCGCACTTCTCTCGTGACCTTTCTGTCCTCCCACAGCACCGCGTCCTCCATATGACAGCACGGATGCGTGTACGCCCCGGCATACTTCTCCTCCAACGCGCAGCCGCAGCGCTGATAGTACAGGGCTTTTGTCAGATCTCTCTGCAGTGCGCGGTAGACGCCCTGCCCGATCCGAAAAGGATGCGATTTCTCGCCCGCATCGTTCTGCACATAGTAGACGCCGTCCTCCCTGACCGCGCTGAAATCCGCCTCGTACACATGGTCGCCCGAAGCCCGGTCCTCGCCGCGGTCCCGCGCATTTCCCTCCAAAACAGTCTCGCCCGTCTCCCTGACGAGCAAGAAACGCCGTCCCGCCGTCATCACCGCCGTCTTTCTGCCCGCGGGCAGATATCCCGTCTGGTCGCAATAAATTGCCATATTCCCTCCGTTCCGCTTCTCAAAAGCACTGCATGTCTGATGGATATAAACACATAGTAACCCATGACCCGTCCGTTTTCAAGTGCGCCGCCAAATTTCACGCCGCGTGATTTTGAATTCACGTAAGATGGAATTTTCTGCCAGATCTTTTCCTGTTTTAAATATTTTGTATACTTTTGTTTTATTCCCTGTCAAATCATTCTAAAATTGATAAAAATTTGTCAAATGGTGGGAAAGCTATGGAATTCGGTAAATTGCTAACAGAACTGCGCAAGGAAAAGGGTGTCCTGCAGAGAGATGTGGCAGATCATCTGAACATGACCGTATCGACCATCTCCAATTACGAAAAAGGCGTCCATCTGCCCGACCTGAACACGCTGATACGGCTGGCGGACTACTTCGACGTCTCCACGGACTATCTGCTGCAGCGCACAAACTACAAGGCAAGTCTCAACACACTGAGCTATAAGCTCTCCGACGAATACACCGTCAGCGATTTCGTCAACACAGTGGTGGAACTCGACAAGCAAAATACACAGGCTCTGCTGGATTACTATGAACTGCTGATGCTGCGCAACTCCATCCGGCGGGTTAAATAGTCCTGCTCATTGCCCGCGTAAAAAGAGCCGCGGTCGTGCGATTTCTCGTCACAACCGCGGCTTTTCCCTTTTTACACCTGAAGCATGTCACCGTCTCCGATATCTGCCGGAGACAGCGTCAGAAACTCCAGTATGTAGCGATGTTATTTGGCGATTGCCGCCGAGACATCCAGATCCCTTTCCTCGTCCATGTTCTTCACGAAGAAATAGTGCCTGCCGTCTTTTTCCACAGTAAAATTAAAACCAATCTTGTCGGTGTCCTCATAATACCACATAATCGCGTCGGGATCCTTGATGCCGGTGCGGAAGAGGATATCGTCCGGCGTCCCCGCCACCACCACGATCACCTGATCCCCCTCGTGCTCCTTGAAACCGGTGGTCACGTAAGTCTCTCCCGGCGGTATAATCCACCTGATATTCCACAGGCCGTCGTCCGACTGTGTCATCCCCTCCCGCATCACTTTCACGCTGGCGGGGTCAAATCCCTGCTCCTCCGCGATGGCCCGCGCGGCAGCCTCGTCCGCCAGCGCGTCCGCTTCCTCCGTATCCACATCGGGCACAGACCACTCGCTGGTCGCCGCGGCCACACCGCCGTAGGCAGAGGCCACGCCGTCGCCCGCCGCGAACGACGTCATACTGCTGCCGCACAGGAAGCACAGCGCGAACGCCAGGGCAGTTCCCTTTTTCAATCCGCCTTTTACCTGATAGTCCCGCATGTATTCCACCCTCCTTTCATAATCTGATCTATCGTCCACCAGCGTAAACAGCTGGTACCGATTCTTCTTGCCGTCGTTGATCAGCGCCTCCAGAATCACCTGAAAATATTCCCTCTTGGTAAACCGCTTCTCCCCTTTTCCGCAGGCCGCCCTGTCACAGTAGATCTCACAGATCCGATCCGCCTGCCGCAGCAGGATATGCACCGCAGGATTGAACACATGGATCAGGGTCATCAGGCCGCCAACGGATTTCAGGAACAGATCCCGGTTCAGATAGTGGCACAGCTCGTGGCAGAGCACCACTTCCGCCTCTTTCTCCGTGTAGTCCACCAGCGGCAGGATCACCGTAAACCCGTGGCAGTAGGTAATACACGGCATGTCCACGGAATCGTTCCTGTGCAGCGAAACCCGGCCCTGAATCCCGAACTCGCCGCAGAGTTCGTCGAAGATCCGCCGAACCGTCTCGTCCTCCTCCGGAATATTGCCCCGGCACACCATGCGCCAGCGGAACAGGTGCATCAGGCGATAGGCCAGCAGCGCGAAGATAAGGCCGATCCACGCCCGCCCCAACACCGCACTCAGTCTCAGTGTCAGGGGCGTGCCGTAAAACAGATTGATATCGCTTATAATGGTAATCACTGTGATTCGTTTTGCGAGATACAGAACGGTGTAGACGAAAGGAAGCAGGAATGCCGCGATCGCCGCGTCGGTGAGAAACCGCAGAAACGCGACGTCATTGTTAGTTCTTTTCCCAAGTAACCATCCTGCCAGAAAGAATATCGTTCCCGTGATATCTGTGATCAACAATACGATAAAGAAATTACTCGCCCAGTCCATCGATCAGCGTCTGTATCCTTTCGATCTCATCTTGCCGTAATGGTCTTTCCTGCGCAAGCGCACAGAGAAACTCATCTGCATTGTCGTGATTCCAGAAATTCACATAGTCGCTGGTCAACTGGCCTTTGTACTCTTCCAACGGAACGAGAATCTGATAGAAAAACAGCCTTCCCTGTCGGTAGTGTCTCAGATAGCCCTTTCGCACCAGTCTGGCCAGAAAAGTGGATACCGTCTGAGGCTTCCAATTCTTATGGTACTTACTGTTTACGCGCTGCATAACCTCCATCAGACTAAGTTCTTCGGCAGCGTCCCAAACCGTCTTCATTACCAACTGCTCACAATCCGTTAAATTTTCAAGTTTCATATCTGCCTCCTGCATCTCTACAACGCATAGACATTGTAGTCATAGTATTAAAAAACATTCCTTATTTCAATACTATTTGATATTTCGTAGAATGGCAAGCAGATTTTTTGGCTGTTTATCCCGAAAATTAAACGCAATGTGTAGTTATATTGTACATTTTGACATGCTCTGAAGTCCGCACCAACAGATATCGTTCGCTTTTGCAGACAAAACTATCTGACTATCAGTTTAATTCGACTACAGTGCGCGAAGTTCTCTTTATCCACTTTGTGCTTATTTTTGCCGTTTTACAACAAATTATTGTGTATCAGCGGCGAAGCCGGCAACGAAAGACGGCGCAGCTTAGAACTGCGCCGTCAATGCGTGTATATTTTCCGTGATATTGCCCTTAAAAACGGCCGAGCCGGCAACGATCACATTGGCCCCGGCATCCAGTACCGTACGGACATTCTCTCTGGTGATGCCGCCGTCCACCTGAATATCCAGGTCAGTCCGCAGCTCCTCGGCCATCTGCCTGATCTGTCGGATACGCTCCGTGGATTCCGGTATATACTGCTGGCCGCCGAAGCCGGGTTCCACCGTCATCACCAGCAGCATATCCAGATGTTTCAGATACTTCCTGACCGCCTCCACAGGCGTCTGCGGTTTGATCGACATGCCCGCCCTGCAGCCCAGGCCGTGAATCTGCTCAATCAGATCCTCGGCGTCCTCCGCCGCCTCCAGATGAAACGTGATGCTGTCCGCGCCGCACTGCGCAAATTCCTTGATATAGCGCTCAGGCCCCACGATCATGAGATGAACGTCAAACACCATCCCGGTAATCCTGCGTATGCTTTTCACGACAGGCATCCCAAAAGAGATCGAGGGCACGAACACACCGTCCATCACATCGATGTGAAGATACGCGGCGCCTGCCGCCTCCGCCTCCCTGATCTGCTCTCCCAGGACGGAAAAATCCGCCGCCAGTATGGAAGGCGACAATATATTTTTTCTCATAGAACCGTCAGACATCTGTATGCCCATGCCTTTCCAAACTTCCTGTCATCATATTATGATACGGACTGCCCGCCTCAGGCGTTACGATAAGAATTTTTTGACCGAAGCGTACACGCCCTTGCCGTCCAGGCCGTACTTCTCCACAAGCGCGGCCGCCGTGCCGGATTCACCGAAAATATCCTGCATGCCGATCTTGTATACGGGAGTCGGACAGTGCATGGATAAGCAGTCGCACACCGCGCTGCCCAGCCCGCCGATCACGCTGTGTTCCTCCGCCGTCACAACTTTGCCGGTCTTCTTCGCGGAGGCAATGATGATCTCCTCGTCTAAGGGCTTGATGGTGTGAATATTGATCACCTCCGCGCTGACGCCGTCCGCCGCGAGCATATCCGCCGCCTCCAGAGCGGAGGAAACCGTGATGCCTGTCGCGATGATCGTCACGTCCTTACCCTCGCGCAGCAGCACACCCTTGCCCATCTCGAACTTATAGTCCGGCCTGTCGTTGATCACCGGCACAGCCGCGCGTCCGAAGCGCAGGAAAACGGGGCCCTGATACTCGATCGCCGCGCGCACCGCCGCTTTCGCCTCCACATCGTCGGAGGGAACGATGACCGTCATGCCCGGAATCGTCCGCATGAGCGCAATATCTTCCAGACACTGGTGGGACGCACCGTCCTCACCCACCGTGATGCCGGCGTGAGTCGCGCCGATCTTCACATTCAGATGCGGGTAGCCGATGGAGTTCCTGACCTGCTCGAAGTTTCGTCCCGCCGCAAACATGGCGAAAGAACTGATAAAAGGAATCTTGCCGCAGGTCGCAAGGCCGGCCGCAACGCCCGTCATATTGGCCTCCGCGATACCGCAGTCGATATGCCTGTCCGGAAACGCTTTCTTGAATACAAGCGTTTTGGTCGCGTTCGCCAGATCGGCATCCAGCACAACCAGATTCGGATACTCGGCGCCGCACTCGGCCAGCGCGTTTCCATAGCTGTCACGTGTCGCTATCTTTTTTACATCCGCCATTAGTTCGCACCTCCCAATTCTTCACTGATCTTCTCCAGATCTGCCATCGCAACCGCAAACTGCTCGTCGTTGGGCGCCTTGCCGTGCCAGTCTACATTGCCCTCCATGAACGATACGCCCTTGCCCTTGAGGGTCTTGCAGATGATAGCCGTCGGCATACCCTTGGTCGCCCGCGCCTCCTTGAAAGCCGCGTCAAGCTGATCGAAATCATTGCCGTCGATCTTGATGACATGGAAGTTAAACGCCTCGAATTTCTTGTCGATCGGATTCGGAGAGCACACGTCGTCGATGCTGCCGTCGATCTGCAGACCGTTATTGTCCACGATCACCACGAGATTATCCAGCTTCCTGTGCCCCGCGAACATGGATGCCTCCCACACCTGGCCTTCCTCCAGCTCGCCGTCGCCCAACAGCGTATATACCCTGTAGCTCTTATTGTCCATCTTGCCGGCCAGCGCCATGCCTACCGCCGCGGAGATGCCCTGTCCGAGAGAACCCGACGACATATCTACGCCCGGTGTCTCCTGCATACAGGGATGCCCCTGCAGATAGGAGCCGAGATGTCTGAGCGTCGGCAGATCCTCCACCGGAAAATAGCCCCTGTTCGCCAGCACGGAATACAGCCCCGGCGCCGTGTGTCCCTTGGACAGCACGAAGCGGTCCCTGTCCTCTTTCTTCGGATTCTTCGGATCGATATTCATCTCCTCGAAGTAGAGATAGGTAAAAATGTCCGCAGCGGACAGCGATCCGCCCGGATGTCCCGCCTTGGCGCCGTGCACTGCCGCCACGATGCCCTTGCGGACTTCATTCGCTGTTTTCTGTAACTCTAACTTGTTCATCGCCAACCTCCATCTGATTTTTTCTTTTCTCAAGAATAACACAATTTCTGCGCCGCCACTACCAAATTTTTGCTTCCCGCGTTGTGTGATCTTGCTGTTTTGCGCCTATGGCGCCATGTCTTACTTACCCTGCCCGTAATAGGCGTTCGCGCCGTGCTTCCTGTAATAGTGCTTATCCTGCAGCTCCTGCGGCGCAGGCTGGACCTTCGGGTTGATCGTCTCCGCCCGGTAAGCCATCTTCGCCACCTCCTCGAGCACAACCGCATTGTGCACCGCCTCGTGGGCATCCTTACCCCAGGCGAAAGGCCCGTGATTCTTGCACAGCGCCGCCGGAACGGCCTCCGGATCCTTGCCCATGCGCCCAAATTCACCGACGATCAGAAGTCCCGTGTTTTTCTCGTAGGCCTCCTCAATCTCGTCCGCGTTCAGACATCTCAGGCAGGGAATCTCTCCGTAGAAATAATCCGCATGCGTCGTGCCGTAGCAGGGAATACTCCGGCCCGCCTGCGCCCAGCTCGTGGCGTAGGGAGAGTGTGTATGCACCACGCCTCCAACTGCCGCAAACGCCTTATATAACTCCAGGTGCGTCGCCGTATCCGAGGAGGGATTGTAGCGTCCCTCCACCTTGTTGCCGTCCAGATCCATCAGCACCATGTCGTCCGGCGTCAGCTTGTCGTAATCGACGCCGCTCGGCTTGATGGCAAAGATGCCGCTCTCTCTGTCGATCTCACTGACATTTCCCCAGGTAAACGTGACCAGCCCGTACTTTGGCAGAAGCATATTCGCCTCGTAAACGCGCTTTTTCAATTCTTCCAACATGTCCTTCCTCTCCTCTCCCGCAACAGATTCGTCGGGAAGAGCTGCGTCCGCTTTCGGGCAGCCCTCCCTCTGCTCTATCGGTCTATATGTTCTCAACCGCCGCTCTCTCGACGGCAAGTCCCGCGCTGTAGCGCTTCATGAACTTGTTGAATCCCTCCACATCGGCAGCTTTCGGCGCCAGCTTCTCGCCTTTCTGCCCGGCGAACACCTTGCTGTCCAGAAAAGCCGCCAGACTCTCGTCCGCACTCTTGTGGATCATATAGGAGGCCAGAAGCGCAATGCCCCACGCGCCGCCCTCGCCTGCCGTCTCCATTACGCTGACCGGCGCGTCGATAGCCGCCGCGAGAATACTCTGCCCCACGCCTTTGGTCTTGAACAGTCCGCCGTGGCCGAGGATCTCGTCCACCTGCACGCCCTCCTCCTGCAGCAGGATATCAAGCCCGGTTTTTAATGCGCCGAGCGATGTAAACAGATGCACCCTCATGAAGTTTGCCAGAGTAAACTTCGCATCGGGGGTGCGGACAAACAGCGGCCGTCCCTCATTGAAGCCCGTCACATGCTCGCCCGAAAAATAGTTGTAGGCAAGAAGCCCGCCGCAGTCGTCGTCTCCCTCCAATGCCTTGCGATAAAGACTGCCGTACAGTTCGTTCATATCTACTTTCATGCCCATCAGCTCGGAATACTCTCTGAACAGGTTTACCCAGGCATTCAGGTCCGAGGTGCAGTTGTTGCAGTGCACCATAGCCACCAGACTGCCGTCCGGCGTGGTCACCAGATCGATGGCGTCATACACTTTGGACAGTTCTTTTTCCAGCACAATCATGCCGAACACACTGGTTCCGGCCGACACGTTGCCGGTGCGCTTCGCCACGCTGTTGGTCGCCGCCATGCCTGTGCCGGCGTCACCCTCCGGCGGACAGAGCGGAATCCCCGGCTGCAGTGTACCGGTGGGATCGAGCAGCTTCGCTCCCTCCGCCGTCAGCGCGCCCGCCTGCTGTCCCGCCGTATAGACCGCGGGAAGTATGTCTCTCAGTTTCCAGGAAAATCCTTTGTCCGCAAACGCCGCGTCGAACTGATCAATCATCTTCCCGTTGAACTGTCCCGTGGCAATATCGATGGGGAACATGCCGGAGGCCTCGCCTACGCCGACGATCTTCTCCCCCGTCAGCTGCCAGTGGATATAGCCGGCCAGCGTAATCACAAACTTCAGATCCGCCACATGCTCCTCACCGTTTAAGATTGCCTGGCAGAGATGGGCGATGGTCCACCGCTGCGGAATATGGTAATTGAACAGCTTCGTCAGTTTCTCCGACGCTTCCTCGGTGATCGTGTTTCTCCAGGTGCGGAAAGGCACCATCAGTTCACCTTTGTCATTAAAAGCCATGTAGCCGTGCATCATGGCGCTGAAACCGATCGCGCCAAGCTTCACGAGTTTCTCGCCGTACTGCGCCTGCACGTCCTCCGCCAGTCTGCGGTAGCAGTCCTGCAGCCCCGTCCAGATGTCGTCGAGACTGTAGGTCCAGATGCCGTTCTCCAGCCTGTTCTCCCAGTCATGCGCGCCTGATGCGATCGGTTTGTTGTCCTCATCCGTCAGCACCGCCTTGATCCTGGTGGAACCGAACTCAATGCCCAGCACCGCCCTGCCGCCTGCAATACATTCTTTTGCTCCCATGATAATCCTCCTCTTCTATCAATCTCTCCGCCTGAACCTGCCGGCCTTATGCTGTCCGCTCAGGCGCCAAATGCCGCCTCGTTCCATCGCAGTTCATTCTTGAAATTCCGGATTGTCGTATCCTTGTCGATGACCACGCTCTCAATGCCCATAGCAGCCGCCCAGTCGACCATCTGATCTACCGTCAGATCATAGGAGAATGCCGTGTGATGCGCGCCGCCCGCCAGAATCCAAGCCGCAGCACCGATCTCCAGGTTGGGCTGGGGCGTCCAGAATGCCGTGCCCACCGGCAGCTTCGGCATGGGCTTCTCCACTTTCTTACAGTCAACCGCATTGATGAGCAGTCTGAACCGTGTTCCCAGATCAATCAGGGAGCAAGCCACCGCCGGCCCCTCTTTCGAGGTAAAGACAAGGCGTGCGGGGTCTTCCCTGTTGCCCATGGAGAGCGGGCATACCCGGATGCCGATCTCACCGTCCGCCACGGACGGGCATACTTCCAGCATGTGCGCCTGCAGGATCCCTTCCTTGCCGGGCACGAGATTGTAGGTGTAGTCCTCCATCATGGACGTACCTTTCGCGCCCTCCATACCCGCCGTCATCAATTTCATCAGACGCACCATGGCGGCAACTTTCCAGTCACCCTCCGCGCCGAAACCGTAACCTTTTTCCATCAATCTCTGAATCGCCAATCCGGGAAGCTGTTTCAGACCACCGAGCATACCGAAATGTGTGACCACGGCATGATAGTCGTTCTCCGTCAGGAACTTCTCGATGCCGATCTCCTGTCTCGCCTGCACCGCCACATGTCTTCTGAACTCGTCCGCGTCCCTGCCGTCATCGATGATCTTATACTTACTGTAATACTCATCCGTCAGCGCATCCACATCACCCTGCGGCACGGCGTCCACATACTCTACCAGATCGTTGACACAGTAATGATCGATCTCCCAGCCGAATTTGATCTGCGCCTCCACCTTGTCGCCCTCGGTGACCGCTACGTTGTTCATATTGTCGCCGAAACGGCAGACGCGCAGGTGAGAGGACTCCACGACGCCGAGCGCCGTCCGCATCCAGCTGCCGATCTGCCTCTGTACGCGGGGATCCGCCCAGTGTCCCACGATAATCTTGCGCTCGATCCCCATGCGGCTCACGATGTGCCCGTACTCTCTGTCGCCGTGCGCGGACTGGTTTTCATTCATGAAGTCCATATCGATCGTGTCATAGGGCAGTTCTTCGTTGAACTGCGTGTGCAGATGGCACAGTGGTTTGCGAAACTCTTTCAGCCCCAGAATCCACATCTTTGCGGGGGAGAATGTGTGCATCCATGTAATCACGCCCGCACAGCCGGGATCACTGTTCGCCTCGTTGAACGTCTGTCTGATGGACGCCTGGCTGATGAGCGTCGGCTTTAACACTACCTCAAAAGGAAGATTGCCTGAGGCGTTCAGTCCCTCCACAATCTTCGCCGAGTGATCCGCCACTTTCTTAAGACACTCATCCCCGTATAAATCCTGCGATCCGGTACAAAACCAGAACTTATAGTTTTTTGCCTGCATAGTAACCTCCGATCGTAATATATTTTATTTATTACTAAAATATTATACATGAATGTAAATAAAATAGAAAGCCTTTCCTGCAAAAAAGAGGAAAAAATTATCGCCATAAAAAGGGCAGGGCTGCTACACCGACAAAAATCCCGGTATCACAGCCCGCTTTTCTTCCTATGCTGTTATTTTTTCTTACGCGACATCACGATACTCTGGATCACCAGGAACAGGCAGAGGATAACTGCCTTGGTGATACCCGTCCACCATGCCTCGTCCAGTCCGGCCGAGGTGACGATGTTCTGGATCGTGCTGAAAGACAATACACCGAAGAAGGTACCAATGATATTGCCGACGCCGCCCGTCAGCATCGTACCGCCGATGATGGAGGAGGCAATCGCATTCATCTCCGCGCCCGCCGCATTGGTCACGGCGCCGTTGCCGGAGTGCAGGAAATACACATAACCGCCGATACCTGACAGAAGACCGCAGAGCAGGTGCGCGAGGAACTTTGTCTTCTTCACGTTGATGCCCAGCATCAGCGCACTCTGCACATTGCCGCCGACCGCATAGAACGCGCGGCCGAGCTTCGTCCACCTGAGCATACAGAACATGACGATCACCACGAGGAGCGCCACGATCACGCCAATCTCCACATAGGCATCCACATAGATCCCTTTCGCGTTGACAAAGCCCATGCCGGGCACCGTGATACGGGTATTCTTAAGCGCCGTAAAACTCTCGTTGGACACGTTGAACGGATTCGCGTTGACGATCGTCGTCATGCCCTTGGCAAAGAACATACCGGCCAGTGTCACGATAAACGGCTGGATGTCCAGGAAAGCCACAAGCGCGCCCTGGAATGCGCCGAACGCCAGGCCGATCGCCAGTGCGATCAACACCGAAACGGCCACATTGCCGCCCATATTATCCAGATAGACCGCGCAGCACATTGTGATAAGCGCCGTGACGCCGCCCACCGAAATATCGATGCTGCCCGTGATCATGACCAGACTCAGGCCGCAGGATAAGACGATCAGCGCCGCATTGGCATTCAGGATATTGAAGAAGGTCTGTGTCCGCAGAAAGCCGCCCTTTAAGAAGATCATCGCTCCCAAATACATCAGGAAAAACGCTATGATCGTGATCGTAAGGAGCATATTAGTATCCGTCATGTTGTTCAGTTTGCCGCGCAGCCCGCCGAACGGCGCGGAAGAATTCTTCTTTGACATACTAAGCAGCCTCCTTTACTTTAGCTTTCTTCACCAGATTGGAGAGGTATTCCCTCACGGTCGGCGCACTCATCACAACCAGCAGGATAACGACCACTGCCTTGTACGCCGGAAGCGCTTCGGAAGGCACCTTGTACTTATACAGCGTCTGCGTCAGGAACTGGATGATATAAGCGCCCATGATCGATGTCGCCATATTGAACTTGCCGCCGCTTAAGGAGTTGCCGCCCAGCGCCACCGCAAGGATCGCGTCCATCTCGATATCCTTGGCGATAACCGAGTAGTTGATGGAAGATACGCGGCTCACCTTGATCAGACCTACCACCGCCACGCACAGACCCAGAATCACAAAGGACAGGATCTTGATCGCCGCGGGATTTAAGCCGTTTAAGCGGGCGGAGTTCTCGTTGATACCTACCGCTTCAGTATACAGCCGCAGATTCGTAAATTTCAGCACAAGCGTAATCACGATCACACAGATCACCGCGATAAAGAACGGCGTCGGGATCGGAACCCCCGGAATGAAACCGCCGATATAGGAAAACGCCGCGTCCTTGATAATCGGCAGTTCATTGTTGTTGAACCACGCCGCGATGGAACGCCCTGCCGTGTACAGAATCAGCGTCGCAATCATCGGCTGTATCTTAAAGAACGCCACCAGCACGCCGTTGAAAGCGCCAAAAAGCATCGCTACCACGCAGCCCAGCAGGAATGCGCAGATAATCGGCATATGCAGCGTATTGGAAGAACTGTCGCCGCCGCACAACATCCGCAGGATGAAACTGCCGGCGATCGCAACCGCCGCGCCCACACTGATATCCTGTCCCTTGGAAGCCGCCGTGACCAGCGTCATACCGATAGCCAGAATCGCCAGCTCCGAACCGTAGTCCAGAATCGTGATCGGTGTCCCCGCCAGCACCGCGTTGCCGGCGCTGTTCGTGGTGATTGAGATTTTAAAGAAAGCCGGATCAGCGATCAGATTGAACAGAGCGAGCAGAACCAATGCCGTCAAGGGAATGAAGTACTGCTGCCTCACCAATCGGCCAAAAAAGGCGCCGATGCCTGATTTATTCTTATTCTGCATTCTTCTTCTCACCTCCTGCAATCGTACTCATGACTTTACTCTGGTTCATATCCGCTCCCGTCAGCTCGCCGACCACATGCAGGTCGCGCATAACCACCAGACGCGAGCAGGTGCGCAGCATCTCATCCAGCTCGGAGGAGATGAACGTGACGCCCATACCTTCCGATGCGAGCTTCAGCACCAGCTTCTGAATATCCGTCTTCGTGCCGACGTCGATACCTCTCGTGGGCTCGTCGAGGATCAGATACTCGGGATGGGCGAGCAGCCATCTCGCCACAATGACCTTCTGCTGGTTGCCGCCGGAGAGCGACTTGATCGGCGTATCCGCGGAGGCAGTCTTAATGCTCAGCAGCTTGATGTATTCATCCGCAAATTTATTCGCTTCCGCCTTGGAGAAAGGCTTCATAAATCCTTTTAACACCTGTGCCGCGAGAATCAGGTTATCCCGCACGGACAGATCGCCGACGATGCCGTCCACTTTACGGTCTTCCGGCAGATAGGCGATACCGTGGCGCATCGCGTCGATGGGCTTCGTGATCTTTACGGGCTTGCCGTTCATCTTGACGGAACCGTGCGTCACCCTGTCCGCGCCGAAGATCGCGCGCACGCACTCGCTTCGTCCCGAACCCAGCAGACCGGTGAAGCCGTTGACCTCGCCCTTATTGATATGGAAATCAAAAGGCTTGATGCCAGAGTCACTGGCAAGACCCTGCGCCTCGAATACCGGTGCCTCGCCTTCCTTGTGCTCATAAGTACGGTACTCGCCGCTGATGTCGCCCATGTCGTCGAGCTCTTTGCCGAGCATCTTTGAGACAAGCTGCACTCTCGGCAGATCCTCGATCACATACTCGCCGACCAGCTGGCCGTCCCGCATCACCGTGATCCTGTCGCACACCTCGTACACCTGATCGAGGAAGTGCGTCACGAAGATAATGCCGACTCCTCTCGCTTTCAGGTCGCGCATCAGCTTAAACAGCTTCTCAACCTCCTGCTCGTCCAGAGACGACGTCGGCTCATCCAGAATCAGCACTTTACAGTCCATATCCACCGCACGGGCAATGGCAACCATCTGCTGCACCGCAATGGAACAGCTCGAGAGCTGCTGCGTCGCCTTTGCCGGGATATCGAGAGACTGCAGGATCTTCTCCGCATCCGCATTGACTTTCTTCCAGTTCTGCCTGATCCCTGCGGTACGTCCGATATACATATTCTCGGCTACCGACAGATTCGGGCAGAGCGTAATCTCCTGATACACGGTACTGATGCCTGCATTCTGCGCCTGCTGCGGAGAATGAATCGCCACGACCTGATCGTCGATGCTGATCTCTCCTTCATCCTTGGTATAAACCCCCGTCAACACCTTGATCAGCGTTGACTTACCTGCGCCGTTCTCTCCCATCAGCGCATGGATTTCTCCCTTGCGCAGCGTGAAATCCACCCCCTGCAGGGCGTACACGCCGGGGAAACGCTTGTGAATGTTACGCATCTTCAATATAACGTTATCACTCACCCCAAAATTCACCTCCTGCTTTTGATGTCTGTAAAGAGAATCGCAAAGCAATCCTCAGCACGCGGACTATCCGAACCGCGTAAAACAACAAGAGCGCGGCGCATCATATCATCTGCACCGCGCCCGGTTGTTCAGTCGCTAAATCAATACGGCTAATTCCGCATTAGATACCGTAGGTGTCAACATCTTCCTGGGTAATCGTCTCTGCGTCAAAGCCTTTCTCATCCATGATGATGGTCTTCTCGGAGATCGTGCCGCCGCTCTCCAGCGTCTTGATGATGTCGTCGATGTAGGAAGACTGGAAAGGATTGCACTGTCCGTCATAGTTCCAGTTGCCTGCAAGCAGCTCCTCCAGAGCAAACTTGTTGGTATCGAAACCGAGGATCTTCACATCGCCGTCTACACCGTGCGTGATGCCTGCAGCATCCAGAGCCGCTACAGCGCCCTGTGCCATGTTGTCGTTCTCAGCGTAAATTACGTTGAAAGACTCGCCGGAGTCGATGACGGACTGTACGATCTGCTGTGCCTCCTCAGCGTTCCAGTTAGCGGTCTGGCTTACAATAATGTTCCAGCCCTCAGCCGCCGCCGTCTCGGTAAGTGCATCAGAACGGCCGATCTGTGCCGCGGAACCCATAACACCCTGAATGTGGATGATGTTGTACTCGTCAAGATTCTGGCTCTTCATCCACTCAACCGCCTTGTCACCCTCAGCTCTCATATCGGATACGATAGATGCCTCGTACAGGCTCGGGTCAGCGTCGATGGTACGGTCGAACAGGATAACCCTTACGCCGTTAGCCTGCGCATCCTGCAGTACGGAATCCCAGCCGGACGTATCCGCCGCGGACAGAAGCAGGTAGTCAACGCCGTCCTGAATGAACTGCTGCGCCGCATTGATCTGCTCCTCATTCTTCAGGCTGTATGCAAAGGATGCATCGTAACCGTTCTCTGCGCAGAAAGTTGCCTTTAAGTCTGCGTCGTTCGCCGTGCGGTAACCGGACTCGTTGGGGTCGTTGTTGATGATGCCGACCTTAATCATCTCGCCGGAAGCTGCCGGAGCCTCTGCCTCTGTATCAGCCGCCGCCGTGTCCGCGGGAGCCTCTGCCTCAGTCTCCGTGTCTGCTGCCGCAGGAGCCTCAGTCTCCGTGTCTGCAGCCGCAGGAGCCGCATCGCCGGAACCGCCGCATCCCATTACGGAAGCCATGGTCATGCCGGCTGCCAGCATAAGCGCTAATTTCTTCTTCATACCTTTTTCCTCCCTTAATTAAATGAATTAGAATGATGAAGTTTCTCGGAACCATTGCGTTCCTCGTGCCATTATTCTATCAAGATAAAGATATGCCGTCAATGTCATTTCATTCCATTTTTGCTTTTCGGTGAATCAAACAATACAAATTTTATTTTTTTTATGATAAATAGATACAAATTTTGTAAAATGTGTTATATTTTATGGTATAAGTAGAATTTATTACGATCACCTGCCGGAAAGCGAAACCGTAACAGGCAGATTTTGTTCGTCATTTCTGCTCATGAACAAGCGGTAAATTGTGTTTTTTTCCGTTCAAAGTCCGCACCGGCAGATGATTTCCCCTCAGAACCGGCACAGCAGAGCATAAATTTATCCCATCCCGGAGAAAGGAAAATATCCCATGCAGCCCAAATACAAGCAGATCGCCGCGCAGCTTACGGAACAGATCGCCGTCCGGGGAGCTGACGGGATTCTTAAACTTCCCACGGAAGCGGAACTGGCCGCGCAGTATCATGTGAGCAGACAGACGATACGCAGCGCGCTGTCACTCTTAAGCGCACAGAAACTGATCACCACGAGACAGGGGAGCGGTTCCTACTCCACCGGTCTATCCGCGGACCCCGCCCGCAATGTGGTGGTTTTGATGATTTCCAGCGATCAGGAGTATATCTATCCGGAGCTGATCCGGGACATCCGCACCACCCTGTCCTCCCACGGCTTCTCGCTGAAGCTGTCAATCACGCACAATCGCCACAGCGCGGAGCGTGAATATCTGGAAGCGATGCTTGCCGATCCGCCGCGGGGAGTGATCGCGGAGGGATGCAAGAGCGCTCTGCCCAGCCCCAATCTGGACTTGTACGAACAGCTGCACCGCAGCGGCATCCCTCTGATCTTCCTGCACGGCTGCCCCGCCCTGCCCTGGGCGGTCTGCGTGAAAGACGATAACTTCTACGGCGGATACCTGCTGGGACAGCATCTGTACTCCCAGGGCCACACGCAGATCGCCGGTCTGTTCAAGATGGACGACATTCAGGGAATCGAGCGCTGTCAGGGATTCGTGACCCACATGCGCAACGTCGGGCATATGGTACCCGACGAATGTATCGGCTGGTTTATCACTGCCGACCAGGACGCTCTGGAACAGCGTCAGGACACCCTTTTTCTGTCAGAATTCATTCAGAAACAGCTGGGCGCCTGCTCCGCGCTGATCTGCTACAATGACGAGATCGCCTACTGGATGATCAAAGAACTGCACTACGCCGGTCTGCGGGTTCCGCAGGATGTTACCGTCGTATGTTTCGACAACAGCTACTTAAGCGAACTGAGCCGCACCCGTATCACATCGCTGACCCACAGGCCGCACGAAATGGGACAGTGCGCGGCGGAATACATCCTGCAGGCAATGCGCGGCACCGCCGTGACATCCCGGGAGATCCCCTGGGAGCTGGTCACCAGAGAGAGCGACGCTCCTCCGGAATCGCCCGAACCGTAACCCGGCAGACAGACACCTCGCCGCGGACTCATGCTACTGTATTTTCATTCTCGCGCGATATTCCCTGGGCGTGCACCCCTGCGTCTTCTTAAATACGAAGCTGAAATAATGAGGATCCTTATAGCCCACCTCCAGCGCGATGTCCCCGGATGGCTTGTCAGTCTGCCGGAGCAGTTTCCTCGCCTTATCCATGCGTTTCTGTGTCACATATTCGATGAAAGTCACGTTCATTGCCTGACTGAAGACCGCACTCAGATAATTGGCGCTCACATCGACTTCTTTCGCCACCGTATTTAACGACAGCGTCTCCTGCGCGTAGTTATCCTCGATATATTCGAGAGCGCGCTTTACCGCTTTCCTGCCCTGTCTGTCCGACGCCTGATCCCGAAGCTCCATAGCTTTCTCCAACAGGCTTCGGATATAGGCGGCCAGTTCCTCCGGCCCCGGATTCGCTTCCTGCATATTCTGATTGCCGGACGTCTGCAGGAACTCTTCTTTATCATAGCCGATAGACTCCACGTACGCCACGGTGACGAAATGCACGTGGAACATGAGATAATTGCGAAACAGCCTGGACTTAAGCGCCTGCTGCATACTTGAGAGCCAGTTCTCCACGAACTCCGATATCTCATCGTGGCTGCCCTGCCGCAGGAAATCGCATATCAGCTCCGGCGCCACCGCCGCGGAATCAATATCATTCACACTACCCCCCCCCATTTCGGACGGCATGTAGTCGTTCACAGCTTCTCTGGTCAGGATATGCACCGACGGCATCAGAAAGCGATAGGCGAACAGATGGTTCACACTGCCATAGCACTCTGCCAGCATACTCAGACGTTCCACCGGCTCCCCCGCCGCCACGTACCAGTCGAAATCTTTCTCGGCGGGCCGGCAGATCCGCTCCAGATTCTCCAGGCACTTGTCCGTCAGATCTCTCATCTGCTCCGGATCCCCCTTAAGCAGTACGCCATAAGTATTGATATTCCAGCGGAAGACGAGATACTCCGGATAGCGGAGCAGATAGCGCAGCAGCTCTTCCCGTTTTCTGGCGAAAGTTTCCGATTCCATGCCGCCGTTCTCCGACGCTTTCTTCTCCTGCAGGCTGATCATCAGCAGATTATAGCAGGGCGCGTTCAGTTTCAGGGAGAGCCTGGATGCCTCCTCATAGATGTCCTGCACAGGCATCCTGCCCTCGAAGACCTTGACGAAGAAATTCGTCCTGGAGAACTGTTCATATTCCCGCGTCTCATCCTGATATTTCTCCTGATAGCCTTTCTGCTCTCTCTCCGTCTCGATCTTCGTCTTCAGATCTTCCAGAACCTGCTTTAAGCCCGCCCGTGTGACAGGTTTGAGCAGATACTGCTCCACACCCACCTCGATCGCCTGCCGGGCATACTCGAAATCATCATGTCCGCTGATGATAATGATTTTCATATCAGGAAATTCCTGATGCACCACCCGGCTGAGCGACAGTCCGTCCATAAAGGGCATCTTGATATCGGTCAGCAGCACATCCGGGCACGTCTTCTGAATGAGAGGCAGCGCCATCTCTCCGTCGCTGGCTTCTCCCGCGAACTGATAGCCCCACTGCTGCCACGGAATATTGTCCCTGAGCCCTTCCCTGACAACGCTTTCATCTTCCACCAGAAATACTTTCAACATAGCCTGCTCCATTCTGCGAATTCGCCCTAATAGCCGCGGCTTCGCAGCACATCCTCCGTCACGTTATCTTTCGTAAAAACAGTTTCCTCCACATAATACCGCTTCTCCACTTCCTGTCCTTTCTCCAGCATGGCGATCACGTCCGACAGATAAGCGCCCTGATCGGGATTGCATTCGATGTCCACATTGATGACGCCGTCCGCCACCAGCTTAAGGGCGTCCTGCGCGCCGTCGAAAGATATCATAGTGATCTCGCCGTCCGTTCCCGCCGTTCTCCCCAACTCCTGTATCGCTTCGATCGCGCCCAGCGTCATATCGTCGTTCTGAGAGACGACCACGTCGATATCCTCATATTTGTCCAGCAGGCTCTCCATGACTTCCTTGCCTTTGGCGAAAGTGAAATCCGCGTATTCCTGCTGCAGAATGTTCCAGCTGCCATGTTCTGCCGCTATCGACCGGAATCCCTGGGTCCTTCCCAGCTGCGCGGAAGATCCCTCGGTTCCTTTCAATACGACGATATTGATCTCTTCCCCCGGCGTTCCCCTGCTTCGCAGTTCTTCCTCCAGCCAGTATCCCGCCTTTCTGCCTTCTTCATAGAAATCACTGCCGATGCAGGTCACATAGAGACTCTCGTCCGCCACATTCACATTCCTGTCCATCAGGATCACCGGAATGCCGGCTTCTTTCGCTTCCTGCAGCACCGTATCCCATCCGTCCTCCACCACCGGCGCAAACACGATATAATCCACCCGCTGGGATATGAAGCTGCGGATCGCCTTGATCTGGTTCTCCTGGCGCTGTCTTGCATTATGATAGATCAGGAAATAACCGTTCTGCTTCGTGAACGTAGTCTGCACCGACTCCGTGTTGGCGGTGCGCCACATGGATTCGCTGCCCAGCTGGGATATGCCCACCACGATCAGATCTTCCTCCTCGCTGACATAAGGCTCGTCCTCTATCCCGGCGAAGAGCCCCATCCCCGCGCCCGCGGCCAGCATGATTAAGAGCACTGCCGGCAGGAAGATAACGCCGATCTTATTGATATGCGGATTCCATTGCCACTGTTTCATTTTGTTCTCCGTTCTGCCCATCCTCATAAGGTATTGCGGGAATGACGATCTCCACACGGGTTCCTCTGCCCTGCTCGGAATCGATCGTCATGCCGTAGCCGACACCGAAATTCATGCGGATCCTCTCGTTGACATTGGCAAGTCCAAAACCCTTGCCGGTGTCCTTGCAGGGTTTATCGATCTCCTCGCGCAGGTGCGCCAGCTCCGGGGGACTCATACCCACGCCGTTGTCCTCCACCCGGAAGCGTATGCGGTCTTCCCGCATGATTCCTGTCACGATAATCCTCCCTCTGGCACGTTTGTATTTGATACCGTGATACAGGGAATTCTCCACAAGCGGCTGCAGGGTCAGTTTCAGGATTCTGTACCGATAGAGTTCCGGGGCAATATTGATCTCATACTCCAGAATATCCTGGTAGCGCACCTGCTGGATCTCCAGATAGCTTCTGATGTGCATCTCCTCTTCCCGGATTGTGATGTATTCTCTGCCCTTGCTGAGCACCAGCCTGAAAAACTCCGACAGCGACATGACCATATTCACGGCCTTGTCTCTGTCATTGCCCTCGATCAGCCAGACGATGGTATCCAGCGTATTATAGAGAAAATGCGGATTGATCTGCTCCTGCAGAAGCCGCAGGTCGGCGTGCCGCATCTTGCGTTCGTCTTCCTTGATCTTATCGACAAACCCCTCTATGCTCTCGGTCATGATATTAATGCTGTCCGCAAGAAGCGCCACCTCGTCGTCCGTCTCCACGTCCGCCCTGGCACTGAAATCTCCCTGCGATACCCGTCCGGCAACCTGTGACAGTTCCTGGATAGGCTTTAAGATTCCCGTGCCAATCATCAGGGTCAGTATTGCCACGATGCACAGAATCAGGACGAGCGTCACGGCGCAGAACATCGTAAACGTATGCACCCGATCGTTTAACTGATTCGTCAGGTGTTCAATGCTCTTCGTCTGATAATAGATATAATACTGGATATTGTCGCGGATCAGTTCGGTCATGATATAGATGTTATTATCCAGCATTTCGATGTTCAGGTCGTAACTGTTGCCGCTATCCAGATTCGCCTTGATATCATCCACCCGATCTTCCAGCGTATCGATATTGCGCATCAAAATCTGCAGCCATGTACGACTCTCGCCATCCGTCGTGATACGCATCAGCCTTCCGGCCTCGCTCCGAAGTTCACTGATCAGATAGTAGGGATCCCTGAGACTGTCGTCATCGCCGATGGTATCAAAGGTGACGGCGCCCACCACGAGTTTGTACAGGCTCTCATCCATCTCTTCCTTAAAGTTAAGGTTATAGTTGTTCGCCACGGTCATATTGCTCACAATCGTATCGTATGCCGCGCTGTAACTGTGCAGGGCATAGATCAGATAAATGACCATGATCAGCAGCGGGACCGCCGTGACCGCGACCAGCACAATCAGTTTATGCTTAATGGAATATTTGATTTTACCGGTCTGCATCGCGCGCTCCTTTGCCTTTCTCTTTTCTTCCATTCTACCAATCTTTGTCTAAAATGCAATTTTTATTTGTATCATTGCATAAAATCCATGTTTAGTATATGATATTATTGTATTTTATATATTTTATTAAGAAAAGCGCACGGCGCACACCACCCTTGAGGGCCCTATGAATCAAAATAATATCTTCCAAAAATTATACCGCATTATCTGTAAGGATACCGGCGACCGCAACGAATCCACAAAACTGATCGTCGTGATTCGGATGCTCACGCTCACCATGATCGTCTACTCCCTGATCAACGCTTTCCTGTTTCAGCGCATCGGCCATACAGGCGGCATGATTTTCTGCAACCTCGGCATGATTGCTTTTCTGGCGATCTTCATCATGTCGTACCGCCAGCACACCTTTGCTTCCTACTGTGTTCTGAATGCCGCCATGTTGATCTGGGTGACGGCCAACGTCTACATGTTCGGCTGGGGGATCGGCGTACAGACTTATATTTTCGTGCTGATCGTCTTCTGTTTTTTTGCCAGATACCGACACGAAACCGCAAAAATCATCTATGTCCTGGCGCTTCTTGCGCTGCGCATGCACCTGTATTTCCACTGTCAGCATGCCACGCCCTATCTCGTCGTCGCCGACAAGGTCAGCGCCGCTTTCCAGACCGTCAACTCCATTGCCATCTTCTGGTCACTCTCGCTGCTGTCCTACTATTTCAGCACGGACACGCAGGCGCTGGAGGGCAAACTGATCGAATACAACGAGCAGCTGAAGAGACAGGCCAGCATCGATCCCCTGACGGGGCTAAACAACCGGCGCAGCACGATGGAATACCTGGAAGCCCTCCTGCAAAACGCGCAGCACCAGATCAGCGTCTGCCTGTGCGACATCGACTTCTTCAAGAAAGTAAACGATACCTACGGCCACAACATCGGCGATGTCGTCCTGAAAAAAATCGCCGAAACTTTCCGCACGGGACTGCCGCAGGACTGCTTCGTCTCCCGCTGGGGCGGCGAGGAATTCCTGCTGATCTTCCCGGAAGCCAACGGCGACGAGGCGGTGATCGCTCTGGAAGCTCTCCGGCAGAAGATCAAAGCCACCGTCTTCGACGGCGGCAGCGAACAGTTCTCCGTGTCGCTGACATTCGGACTGGTGGAGTACGACTTCCACAGCGACATCACGGCAGTGCTGAAAGAAGCGGACGACAAACTTTATCTCGGCAAAGAGAGCGGCCGCGACAGGATCGTCTTCTGAGCGCCGCCCAATTCCGCTTTCCTCTGCCCGTCCGCATTCATGATTCCTTTCCGGCGCACATATACTGATACAAATCCTTTCGGCAGGTATACTCTTGAAACGTTTTCTGTCCGTCAGACAATGGCTGATCACCCTGCTTTTGCTCACGCTCCTCAGCGCGGCGACGCTGCTGTGCTATAGCCGTTCCCACGCAGACACGGAATTTGAAGCTTTCGCGGAACGCTTTTTCCTGCAGGAGACACAGGCCAATCCGATTCATTTCCACTACACCATAGACAACGCGGACGCCTATCACATCGATGAGGCCCGATTGTCCCTGCCCGTCTATCACGCGGGCGACGCTGCGAACGATGCCTATGCGCTCTCCCTCCTGGCCAAGCAGCTGGCCAGATTTGAACACAGAAACCTCTCGGCGGACAACCGCCGCCTGTACGAACTCCTCTGCTCCTACACGGACTCCCTGCGCCGCACCGCCGCCTATCCCTACTTCTCCGAGCCGCTCTCCCCGGCTTCCGGCGCCGTATCCGAACTGCCGCTTCTGTTGGCCGAGTACCGGCTGGACACGGCGGAGGACGTGGAACTGTACCTGCATATTCTGGAACAGATTCCCGCCTATCTCAGCGGGCTTGCCGTGTACGAGCGCGAGAAAGCACAGGCCGGCCTCTTTATGTCCGACGACACCGCGGACAGTGTCATCGAACAGTGCGACGCGCTCATGAGCCGGGAAGAACTGGATGACGGCTCGCATTTTCTGGAAGCCACTTTCGCAAACCGGCTGGCCAAACTGACCGCGCGCGGCGTCATAACCGAGAAGAAAGCACTCTCTTATCAATCCGAGAACGACAGACTGCTCACCACCGCAGTCGCTCCCGCCTACGACCGGCTCGCGGACGAACTCACCCTCCTGAAAGGAAGCGGACAGGAGACCTGCGGGCTGGCGCACTATGCCGGCGGCCGGGAATATTACGAGGCGCTTCTTGCGCTGCAGACCGGTTCCGCGCGGGACATCGCGGACATCAAGCGGCTCCTGTACGACGATCTGAAATCCAGCTATACGGCGCTGCGCAGCCTTCTGCAGGGCAATGCGGCGCTGCGGACAGCGCTTGTCTCCGCGCAGAGTCCGCTTCCCGCTCTCTCCCCCGAAGAGATTCTGAAACGGCTGCAGGCAGATATGAGCGGACTCTATCCGCAGATTCCCTCCGGTTCTGACGATGCTCCCATAGACTGCGCCGTCAGATATGTGGATGACACACTCGAAGCGTACAGCGCGCCGGCTTTTTACATGACGCCGCCCATAGACAACGTAAACAGGAACACGATCTACATCAACGCCGCAGACACGGCAGACGAACTCTCTCTCTTCACAACGCTCGCCCACGAGGGATGGCCGGGCCATCTCTATCAAACCGTATACTGCGAACGCTACTGGAAACAGTCAGGCATCACCCCTTTCCGCGGCATTCTGTATTACGGCGGTTTCGTGGAGGGGTGGGCAATGTACGCGGAGCTTTCCGCCTACGATTACGCCGCCACTCTGGCAGACGACGCCGGCCCGGCGGGAGCCGCCTACTGTACGGCCTGCCGCCTGGATCGGCAGATCACGCTGTGCCTCTACTCCCTGTTGGACATCGCGATCCACTATGACGGCCTCACCCGGACGGACGTCCGACAGCTCCTCTCGTCTTTCGGGAGGACAGATACCGCCGGCGCAGACGCGGTCTATGACTACATCGCGCAGGAGCCGTGCAACTATCCGAAATATTATCTCGGTTATCTGGAAATCAGGGAACTGCAAAAACAGGCGGCCGATATCTGGCGCGATAACCGCCGGACAACAGCCGCCCAAAACGACAACATTGACACAGATCCCGACTTTCTGTACTTCTTTCACAAGTTCCTGCTGGAAAACGGTCCCGCGGACTTCAAGACATTGTCCGAGAGTCTGTCTGCCGAAAGAAAAGATTGAGCTTGGCCAGCGCCCTGCCGAGAACCTGCTGCTCCTCCTCCGTCAGCTCCTCCAAAACAGATTCGATCATGCGCGCATGGAAGTTCTGATGATGCAGGTAGGCCCGCTTCCCTTTCTCGGAGAGAGAGACGAGCACAACCCGCCTGTCCTCCTCGCTCCGCACTCTGTTGACATAGCCTTTTCTGACCAGGCTGTTAATCGCGATCGTCAGCGTCCCGGTGGTGACCTCCAGCGCGCGCGCCACGCTGGTCATATTTTTCGGCTCATCCACGCCGACCGCCTCGATCACATGTATATCGTTGGCAGTCACGTCACTGTATTCACCGGTGCGCAGCGCATTCTCTTCTATGACATTGATATCGCGGAACAATTTGACTAACAACTCGTTCAGCGTATTGCTAATATCCATATCCGTTCTCCGTCCCAAATCTGACCTTATTTTATCAAAAAACAGTTTGACAGTCAAATAATCCGGCATAGCTTTGGTACCGGGGTACTAATTATTAAATTTATTTTAGATTTTCTTTCTTTTTTATTTTGAAATCAGACATATTGTATTCATATTTATCCGTTACAGTAAAACATGTAGCAGGGGAACATTGCAAGATGACTCTATTCTACATCTCAATAGAAGCCGCCGGTGCTGTTTCGGTATCGACCGGCTTCGGCTAACTACAACGGTGATGTTTGCATGAACACACTGATAACATACATTAGTGATACATTTCTATCCTTCTCACACAGACGGCGTTCTCTACGGAACGCCGTCTTGTTTATGCGGGCAATGCGTTTTGCACGGTTCAGATCAGGTGCGCCAGAATAATGCTCGCGGCCACTCCCGCCAGTGTAGAGAGCAGAGCCCCCGCGAGCGTATAGCGCGTCTTCGTCACTTTCGCCGCCAGGAAATAGACAGACATCGTGTAGAAAATCGTCTCCGTACAGCTCATCATAATCGACGTGGTCAGGCCGATCAGGGAATCCGGTCCATGATTTTTGAAGATATCCAGCACGAGGCCGGTCGCGGCGGAGGAGGAAAACATCTTAATCAACATAAGCGGCACCAGTTCCGACGAGAATCCCAGCCTCTCCGTGATACCCGCGAACAATCCTCCCAGGAAATCCAAAAAGCCCGATGCGCGCAACACCCCTACCGCCACCATCAGTCCGATCAACGTCGGCATAATCTGTATCACCGTCCGGAAACCGTCAGCGGCACCCCTGATAAAATCCTCATAGACATTGCTCTTTGCGATCAGGCCGTAGGCCACGACATAGAAGATGATAACGGGAATAATAATGTTGGAGAGATTGGACAGCGCTGCGACCATACCATAGCCTCACATGAAAAAACCGCACAGATCATTACTACAATCTATGCGGTCTTCTTCCGTCATATGCCCGGTCCTGCCGGACATCCGCCATGTCCTCAGGCGCTTTCCCGCCTTTATTCTGTACCGAGGATTCCCCGCGCCACATGGACGCCGCTGGCAGAGGCATGGGAGAGAGAATGCGTCACTCCGCTGCCGTCTCCGATGATATACAGGCCTTTGTACTTCGTCTCCAGCTGTTCGTCGATCTCCACTTCCATATTGTAAAACTTGACTTCCACACCGTACAATAGCGTGTCGTCGTTGGCCGTGCCGGGTGCAATCTTGTCAAGGGCGTAGATCATCTCGATGATCCCGTCCAGAATCCGCTTCGGCAGCACCAGGCTTAAATCTCCCGGCGTGGCCGACAGCGTGGGCTCCACCAAACCCTCCGAGATGCGCTTCTCGTTGCTGCGGCGTCCTCTGACCAGATCTCCGAAGCGCTGCACAATCACGCCGCCGCCCAGCATGTTGGACAGTCTGGCGATACTCTCGCCGTAGCCGTTGCTGTCCTTGAAAGGCTCGGAGAAATGCTTCGCCACGAGCAGGGCGAAGTTCGTGTTCTCCGTCTGCCTGTCCGCTCCCTCGTAACTGTGGCCGTTCACCGTCACGATACCGTTGGTATTCTCGTTGACCACGATGCCGTGCGGATTCATGCAGAACGTCCTGACCCTGTCCTCGAATTTCTCCGTGCGGTAGACGATCTTGCTCTCGTACAGCTCGTCCGTCAGATGGGAGAAAATCACCGCGGGCAGTTCCACGCGGACGCCGATATCCACGCGGTTAGATTTCGTCCCGATATCCAGTTCCTCACACACCTGCTGCATCCACTTGCTGCCGCTGCGCCCCACAGATATGACGCATTTGTCACATTCATGAGTGCCGTCGTCACACACGATGCGGTAGCCGTTCTCCGCAATTTCCACGGAACGGACAGGCGTCTCAAAATAAAAATCCACCTTGTCTTTCAGCACCGCATAGAGATTCCCCAGCACGACATAGTTGATGTCCGTCCCCAGATGGCGCACGGAGGCGTCCAGCAGATTCAGCTTATTCTGCAGGCACAGCTTCTTGAAATGGCTGCCGGCGGTGGAGTACAGTTTCGTCCCCTCCCCGCCGTAGCGCATGTTGATCTCATCCACATACTTCATCAGCTCAATAGCCCGTTTCTTGCCCACATGCTCATGCAGTGTGCCGCCGAAATCGTTGGTGATATTGTACTTCCCGTCAGAAAAGGCGCCCGCGCCGCCGAAGCCGCTCATAATGGAACAACTCTTACAGTGCACACAGCTCTTGATCTTATCCCCGTCGATGGGACAGTGTCTCTTCTCCAGGGACTGCCCCGCCTCAAACACCGCAATCTTAAGACCGCTCTGTTTCTGCGTCAGCTCGTATGCGGTAAAAATACCGCCCGGCCCCGCGCCGATAATGATAATGTCATATCTCATAAAGATGGCCCTCTCTCTTCTTTCGTGATCCGTTTCAAGTCCATTATCTTACAATATATCACCGCCGTCAATGTGCTAAAAAATGTCGCCACGATGGCAGGCGCGATAATGCCGGCCGGATTCACGCTGCCGTACTGCTGCCTGTAGGCAATCATATTAACCGGAATCAGCTGCAGCGAAGAGATATTGAGTATCAGAAAAGTACACATCTCTCTGCTGGCCGCCCGCTCGTGCAGCGCCCTGCCCGTCCTCTGCCCGCCGCTCTTCTCACCGTCTGTCTTATCTGCACACTGATAGGCGGGATTGCCTCTCTCCCGCTCCAGTTCCGCCAACGCCTCCATCGCCTTTAAGCCCGCCGGTGTACACGCCCAGCCGAGTCCCAGCACGTTGGCAATCAGATTCGTGGAGATATACTCTCTGGCCGGGTGTCCTTTTGGGATTTCCGGGAAAAGGAAGCTGACAAAAGGCTGTATGCCTCTCGTCAGCTTCGCAATAAGTCCGGACTTCTGCGCGATCTCCATCAGCCCCACCCACAGCGCCATCACCCCGATCATGGTGATGCACAGCGAGACGGCATCCCCCGCGGACTCCAGCGCGGCGTTGGTAACATCCGCCATCCTGCCGGTCATCGCGCCGTAGACGACCCCCACCAGAATCATAAAAGCCCAAATATCATTCAGCATAATTACACAACAAGCCGCCGCAAGATACTTCTTACTCTATTTCTATGCGGCCGGTTCAGGCGCTATGACTGCCACGCTACCACTCCAGCACCGCGGAGGCCCAGGTAAGCCCTCCGCCGAAACCTGCCAGCGCGACTTTCATACCCGGCTTCAAAAGCCCCTGGCGATTCATCTCATCCAACAGGATCGGCACGCTCGCCGCGGAGATATTGCCGCAGTGATCCAGGCTGACCGGAAATTTCTCCTCGGAAACCTTCAGCCTCTTCGCCACTGCCTGCAGAATTCTGATATTCGCCTGATGCAGGGCAAAGTAATCGATATCTCCGACGTTTAGTCCCGCCGCTTCCACCGTTTTCTGCAGGGAAGCCGGCACCTGTGTCACAGCGAATTTGTACACTTCCTGTCCGTCCATATGCACATACTGCAATTCTTTGGACGTCCTGACCAGCGGATTGTTGTTGGAGCGGTTCGGGCAAGACAGCACCCTGCCCCTGACACCGTCCGTACCCTGATCAAAAGCGAGCAGACCGCCCCGCTCGTCCGCGCGCACAACCGCCGCGCCCGCGCCGTCTCCGAACAGAACGCAGGTGCTTCTGTCACTCCAGTCCATGATCTTGGAAAGCGTCTCCGCACCGATGATCAGGGCTGTCCGATACACGCCCGTCTGCAGCCAGGCATGGGCGATATGCAGCGCAAACATAAACCCGGAACAGGCCGCGTTGATGTCAAACGCCACCGCATGATCCGCGCCGATCAAAGCCTGCACCTCGCACGCACACGCAGGCGTCACGTTATCTGCCGTCACCGTGCCGACAATGATCAAATCTATGTCCTGCGCGGTCACGCCGGCATTCTCCATGGCACGTCCTGCGGCCTCGGCGGACATGCCCGCCGTCGTCTCCTCTTTCGCCAGGTGTCTCTCCCTGATACCCGTGCGCGTGCTGATCCACTCATCCGAGGTATCCATGATCTTCGCCAGATCGTCGTTTGTCACAACCGTCCCCGGCAGGCAGCTTCCCGTTCCTATAATCCTTGTTCCCATTTTTCCCTCATCCTGTTCAAATGATACGCGGTGTTCCCCGCCAGTCATTCACGTCCCGTTTACGGGCGAAATTCATCCACAATATCTTTCACATGTTCCAGTCCGTCCGCCCGCCAGGCATTCGCCCCGCAGAACAGAAGCGCGTCGTCCATGTTGCCTCTCACCGCGTTGACCAGCGCGTCCGTGATACAGTATGGCGTCGCTGCCGGATCACAGGTGCTCACGCAGAGATGACACCTACCATGCGGCATCCGCCCCTCTTTGGCGCGCTCCACAAAAGAATTCCGAATCGCTCTGCCCGGCATGCCCACCGGACTCTGCACAATGACAATATCCTCTTTTTTCGCATCGATATACGCCTGCTTGTATGTATCGGACGCATCACACTCATAAGTCGTCACGAAGCGCGTCGCCATCTGCACGCCCGATGCTCCCATCTCCAGATAATGCAGCATGTCCTCTCTGGTGTACACGCCGCCGGCCATAATCACCGGAATCCCGACGCCATGTGCCGCGGCAGCGGCTTCCACATGCTCTATGATCGCCCTGACTTCCTCGTCATAGCGGAGCGCTTCGATATTGTCAAGCTGCTCTCTGCTAAAGCCGAGATGGCCGCCCGCAAGCGGCCCCTCGATAATCACCGCATCCGGCAGCCTGTCGTATTTTTTCAGCCAGTAGCGCATAATGACCTGCACGGATTTCACGCCGGACACAATCGGCACCAGTTTCGTCTTCGCCGCGCCTGCAATTCTCGGCAGTTCCATCGGCAGCCCGGCTCCCGATATAATGAGATCGATCCCCGCGTCCACCGCGGCTCTCACGTAATCTTCATACTTTCGCGTGGCGACCATGATATTGACGCCCAGAATGCCTCCTCCGGCAATCTCGCGCGCCCTGCGGATCTCTTTCCCTATCGCGCGCAGATTCGCCCCGATGGGATCCTCGTCAAAATCCGCCTCACGATAACCGATCTGCGCCGTGGAAATCACACCGACAGCGCCCTCGGCTGCCACCGCGCCCGCCAGGGAGGAGAGACTGATGCCCACGCCCATGCCGCCCTGTATCAAAGGCACTTTTGCCACAAGCTCCCCTATCTTGAGAGGTTTTACTTCTGTCATGAATCGCTCCACCTATGCCTGACCAATCGCAAAGGTCAGTTCCGCCTGCGCCACCAGCCTGCCGTCCACACAAGCTTTCGCCGCGCCCACACCGATAGGCCCCTTTACCTTGATGATCTCCGTCTCCAGCATCAGCACATCGCCCGGCACCACCTTGCCCTTGAATTTGGCATTGTTGATTGCCGCAAAGTACGCCGTCTTACCCTTAAATTCGGGCTGGCTTAAAATCGCCACCGCACCTGCCTGTGCCAGCGCCTCTATGATGAGCACGCCCGGCATCACGGGTTCCCCCGGAAAATGTCCCGCAAAGAAAGGCTCATTGTAAGATACGCACTTCTTTGCGACGACTCTTTTGCCCTCTTCCAGTTCCTCTATCGTATCAATCAGCATAAAGGGCTGTCTGTGCGGAATAATCTCCATGATCTCTTTGGCTGTCATAAGCGCCATATCGCTATCCTCCTGTCAAAATGTCTGTTCTGCACCCCGATTCAGCGGTCTGTTCTGTCCTCTTCGCTTAAGCGTGATATTTCTTCACAAGCAGGCTCGCGTTGTGTCCGCCGAAGCCCAGCGAATTGGAGAGCGCATACTCAAAGTCTTCCTGGCAGGGCTCTTTACAGTAGTCCAGATCGCACTCCTCATCCGGCACCTGATAGCCGACCGTGCGGTGGATATATCCCTCCTCCAGCTCTTTCACACAAGTCACGAACTCGATCGCCCCCGCGGCGCCCAGCAGATGCCCTACCATAGATTTTGTGGAATTGATCCTGATATCCCGGGCATGATCCCCGAACAGCAGCTTGATTGCCCGTGTCTCGAAGAGATCATTGTGATGTGTCGCCGTGCCGTGGGCATTGATATAGGTGATGTCGCTTTTGTCGATCCCCGCGTCCGCGATAGCGTACTCCATCGCTTTGGCCGCTCCCGCGCCGTCCTCCGCAGGGGACGTGATGTGATAGGCATCCGAACTGCATCCGTAACCGGCCAGCTCCGCGTATATCTTTGCCCCTCTCGCCCTGGCGTGCTCCAGTTCTTCCAGCACCACAACCGCCGCACCCTCGCCCATGACGAATCCGCTCCGCTCCTTATCAAAAGGAATCGAACATCTGGCGGGATCCTCGCAGGTAGACAAGGCTGTGAGTGCCGAAAACCCGCCGATACCGATAGGACACACGCTGCCCTCCGTACCGCCGGCCACCATCACGTCAGCGTCACCGTACTGCACCGAGCGGAACGCCTCGCCGATGGAATTCGTACCCGTTGCGCATGCCGTCACCACATTGATGCTCTTGCCTTTCAATCCGAACTGAATCGACACATTGCCCGCGGCCATATTGGAGATCGTCAGGGGCACAAACAGCGGCTCAATCCTGGACGGTCCTTTCTCCAGCAGCCTTGCATGGGAACGCTCCATCGCCTGCAGAGAACCCGTACCCGAACCCACAGCCACGCCGACGCGGTAGGGATCTTCTTTCGTCATGTCCAGCTTCGCGTCCTCCAGTGCCTCTTTCGCAGCGGCAACCGCATACTGGGAGAAAAGTTCCATCCTCTTTGCCGCCTTGAAGTCCATGTAGTTTTTGCCGTCAAAGCCCTTGACCTCCGCGGCCAGCTTACACTTAAAATCTGTTGTGTCGAATCTGGTGATACGGTCGAAACCGATCTTACCGGCCTTGACGCTCTCCCAAAATTCCGCCACGCTCAATCCTATGGGGGTGATCGCACCCATACCCGTTACTACCACACGTCTGCTCATGACTGTGCTCCTTTCGCATTTTTTATTTTCGCTTGTTTTTCCGCTTCGCGTCGCTTGTTTTTCTCTTGCGGAAATATAGACTCGCAGGCCCGCGCCTGCGGCGCTCTACTGTCTGCTTCGCAGACTGCCTCGCTGCGAAGAATTGCTTCGCAATTCTTCCGCGTCCTGCAGAAAAACAAATGCCGCTTCGCGTCGCTTGTTTTTCTCTTGCGGAAATATAGACTCGCAGGCCCGCGCCTGCGGCGCTCTACTGTCTGCTTCGCAGACTGCCTGCTCGTTAGCGTCCGCAGAAAAACAAATGCCGCTTCGCGTCGCTTGTTTTTCTCTTGCGGACGCTACATCCCACCGTCTACGGAGATGACCTGGCCCGTAATGTATGCGGCCTTGTCGCTCGCGAGGAAAGCCACCGTCTCCGCGACATCCCGCGGCGTGCCGACACGTTTCATCGGGATCTGCTGCAGAAGAGCCTCTTTCGCCGTCTCCGTCATCGCCTGCGTCATATCGGTATCGATAAAGCCGGGCGCGACCGCATTGACCGTGATATTCCGACTCGCCAGCTCTCTTGCCATAGATTTGGTCAGCCCGATCACACCGGCCTTGGAGGCCGCATAATTCGCCTGTCCCGCATTGCCCAGCACCCCGGAAACGGACGAGAGATTGATGATCCTGCCCGCTTTCTGTTTGAGGAAAGGACGATACATATGCTTCATCGTGTTGAACGTTCCTTTCAGATTGGTGTCGATGACCGCGTCGAAATCCTCCTCCGTCATCTTAATCATCAGATTGTCCCTGGTGATGCCGGCATTGTTCACCAGAATATCGATGTGCCCGAACTGCTCCAGCATGTCCGTGATCATCCTGCCGCAAGCCTCATAGTCCGCCACGCTGCACTGTACCGCCGCCGCTTTTCTTCCCATCTCCCCGATCTCGGCGGCCACTTCCTCCGCTTTCTCTTTAGATCCGTTATAATTCACGATCACGTCCGCACCATACTCTGCCAGCGTCAGCGCAATCTCACGCCCGATGCCGCGCCCCGCGCCCGTGACCAGAGCCACTTTTCCTGCTAACATAACCATCCCTCCTGCTGTGTCTGTTGTATGCTACTCTATTTTTCTCCACTACTTCTTTATCGTTTCTGTCTATCTATATTCAGCATATGCAGAAACTGTCTTCTGTATATGCGTCCTATATCGACAGCACACTATCCAGCTTCTCCAAATCCTCCACTTTCTCTACATTGCATACCTTGACATCTCTGCTGATCTTTCGCATAAATCCAGACAGTGTTTTCCCCGGCCCGATCTCGATAAAAGTATCCGCGCCGTCGGCGATCATGCGCTCCACGGACTGCTGCCACCGCACGGAGGAAGACACCTGCTTCTGCAGCAATGGTTTGACTTCGCTCTTGTCAGTCACATAATCCGCCGTCACATTGGCGATATAGGGAACAGCGATGTCGTGGATTTCCACGCTCTCCAGCTCTTTCGCCAGCTTCTCTCCCGCTCCTGCAAGCATCGCAGAGTGGAAAGGTCCGCTCACTTTCAGAGGAACACATCTCTTGGCTCCCGCCGCCGTCAGCTTCTCAGCGGCAGCCTGTACCGCACTCTCCTCACCCGTGATCACGATCTGCCCCGGGCAGTTATAGTTGGCAATCGACACCGTACCCGCCGTCTCGGCACATATCGTCTCAATCATCTCCGTATCCAGGCCCAGCACCGCCGTCATCGCGCCGCCGCTCGGCACCGCCTCCTGCATGTAGATGCCTCTCTTGCGCACAATGCGGAACACGTCTTCCTCGCTCATCACACCGCCGGCCGCGAGCGCTCCGTACTCCCCCAGACTCAAGCCGCCCGTGATATCGGGTCTGATCCCCTTTTCTTCCACCGCTTTCAGAATCGCAACCTCCGTCGCCAGCATGGCGATCTGCGTATACTCCGTGATGTTGATCTGTTCATTCTCTTCAAAACAGAGCGCGGCTACATCCAGACCGCTCGCCCGGCCCGCCAGCTCGAACATCTCCCTGCAGACCGGAATCTGTTCATAGAAGTCGTGCCCCATCCCTACATACTGTGCCCCCTGACCGGGAAACATAAACACCGTCTTGCCCATCCTGCAATACCTGCCTTTCCTGTACTTTCGCCGGACATCAGCCAATCCGCCGTGCGCCGCTGACCGGCTTCAATACTTTGAGTTTCAAAGTATTTGCCTCTGAAAAAGCGCAAGCCGCCGAGCTTGCGCTCCGAATCTTTTCACTGTCTGTCACTGTCTTTGCAGCAATGCCTGCGCCTGCTGCATGATCTCCTGAATGATCCCGGCGCAGCTCATCTCCTCTTTGACCATGCCTGCGATCTGGCCTGCCATCAGCGTCCCGTTTACGGTATCACCCTCCACGACGGCTTTGCGCAGCGCACCGAGCGTCAGCTGCTCCAGTTCCTCGAAAGGCGCGCCCGCTTTCTCCAGCTTCAGATATTCTCTGGTCATATTGTTGCGGATCTGGCGAACCGGGTGCCCGTGAGACATGCCCGTCACCTCCGAGTCGATATCTTTGGCCGCCAGAATTTTTTTCTTATAATTCTCGTGCACGACGGACTCTTTCGCCACCACAAACCTTGTGCCCATCTGTACCGCTTCCGCGCCCAGCATCATGGCGGCCGCAAAACCTCTGCCGTCCGCAATGCCGCCCGCCGCGATCACGGGAATGCTCACCGCATCCACGACCTGCGGCACGAGCGCCATCGTGGTTGTCTGGCCGATATGTCCGCCGGACTCCATTCCCTCTGCGATCACCGCATCCACGCTGGCGCGCTCCATCATTCTGGCCAGCGCCACGCTCGCCACGACGGGAGCCACCTTGATGCCCGCCTCTTTCCATGCCGCTAGGTACTTGCCCGGATTGCCCGCGCCGGTCGTAACGACCGATACGCCCTCCTCCGCGATCACTTTCGCGATATCGTCCGCCTCCGGATTCATCAGCATCACATTGACACCAAACGGTTTCTTCGTGAGTTCTTTTGTCTTCCGAATCTGCTCCCTGACAAAAGAAGCCGGCGCGCCGCCCGCACCGATGATACCCAGACCGCCCGCCTCGGAGACGGCAGCCGCAAGATGATACTCGGCCACCCACGCCATGCCGCCCTGAATGATCGGATACTCGATACCCAGAAGCTCTGTAATCCTTGTCTTCATTCCCTACCTCTATCCAAACGGAGCCGACGCAGTTTACGCCTCTACGCCCTTGCTCTTCATGTATTCGATGACCGCGCCCACCGTCGTAATCTGCTCCAAATCCTCGGAGGGAATCTCAATGCCGTACTCTTCCTCAAAAGCCATAACAAGTTCAAACAAATCCAGGGAGTCAGCGCCCAGATCATCCTTGAAAGAGGACTCCTCCGTAATCTCCACTCCGTCTAAGTTCAGCTGCTCCTGAATAATCTCGATAACTCTCTCTAACATTGTTCAATCTCCTTTTCACCGCAGATAAAATAGTTTGACATTCAAAGTATATTATCTGTCCCTATATTTGTCAATCATAATTTTACGTGTTTTCTCTGTTTTGTCAATTCACTTTGACAATAAATATTGATAAATCTCTCTTTTGGGCACACCGCGGTCTTTCGCAACCTGTTTCATGGCTTCTTTTTCGTCAAATCCCTCCTCCGTATAGTATGCCATGTGCTCCTCGATGCTCATACTCTGCCACGACGCCTGCCGCTCCTCTTTTTTCTGTCGCAGGCCTTTTCCTTCCAGGACGAGCACATACTCTCCGCGGGGTTCCTCCGTCTCATACAGGACGAGCGCGTCCTCGATGGTCGTCGGAAGCACCGTCTCAAACTTCTTCGTCAGTTCCCTGCACAGCGTCAGGCGGCGATTTCCCAGAACATCCCGCAGTTCCCGCAGCGTCCGCACGAGATGATGGGGCGCTTCATAGAGAATCATCGTGCGGGATTCCTCCCGCAGTTCCTCCAGAATTTCTGCCCGTTCCTTTTTGTCGGCGGGCAGAAACGCCTCGAAACAGAAGCGCCTGGTACTCAGCCCCGACAGTGTAAGCGCCGTGATGCACGCCGCCGCTCCCGGCAGAGAAGTCACGCGTATTCCCGCTTCATGGCACTTTGCCACCAGCACTTCTCCCGGGTCGGAGATCGCCGGCGTTCCCGCGTCCGTGATCAGGGCGACATTCCTGCCCTGCAGCATCTGCTCCACGAGCCGGTCCGCTTTCTCTATCTTATTATATTCATGATAGCTTGTCATAGAAGTCCTGATATCAAAATGATTCAGAAGCTTCATGCTGTTGCGCGTGTCCTCCGCGGCGATCACATCCACTTCCCGCAGCGTGTCGATCACTCTCTGGGTCATGTCGCCCAGGTTGCCGATAGGCGTCGCGCACAAATATAACATTCCCGCCATGCCCGTCTCCTCTGTCAGTGTGACGCTTCATCCTCACAAGCGGCCGCCAAAGCTGTTTTGTAGCGACTCTTTCCGTCTCAATAGCCGTACAGCTCCGTGATTTCCGGCATATAGACGCCCTGCTCCCGAAACACGATCAGCGGTTTTTCCACCGTCATGCGCGGACGTCCGCCCCTGTTCGCCTCAATCAGCACCATGTTGGGCTCCCGGTCCGCATAGGGATAGACCAGCCGCATCCGCTTCGGCTCCAGCTTATATTCGTGCAGCGCGACCATGATCTCCGCCAGCCGGAAAGGTCTGTGTACCAGGAAGAAATTCCCTCCCGGCTTAAGCAGCCTCGCCGCCTGTGCGACAACGTCCTCCAGCGTACAGAGGATCTCGTGCCGCGCAACGGCCTTGGCATCGTTCGGATTTGTCAGCCCGTGACTCTGCGTCATATAGGGCGGATTGCTGGTGACAACGTCAAAAGAAGCAGCGTCAAACAGACTTCCTGCCTCTTTTATATCCCCCGTCACGATATCAATCTTATCTTCCAGCCCGTTCAGGCGCACGCTCCGCCTCGCCATGTCCGCGCTGTCCTCCTGAATCTCCAGACCGGTCAGGTGTGCCGCACCCGTCTTTGCCTCCAGCAGGATCGGAATGATCCCCGTGCCTGTCCCCAGATCGAGCACACGGTCGCCGTCCCTCACCCGCGCGAAACCGGACAGGAGTACGGCATCCATACCGAAACAGAAGCGCTCGGTATCCTGAATGATGCGATAGCCGTTTCGCTCCAGATCGTCGATCCTCTCGTTCTCTTTTAGGACAACCCTGTCACGCCCCTCCATCAGCTTTCATCCAGCTTGGATTTGGCCGTGTCCTGCTTCTCCATCTTTTCCAATTCTTTCAGGTCGTCCTCGTTCACGTTCGCCTTGCGGTTTCTGCCATGTTTTTTCTTGAAACGCAGCTGCTCTACTCTGTATTCCTGAATCTCTTTCTCGTCGTCCACATCCACGATCACTTTCACCGTCTGACGCAGCACATTGACACTGTGTACCTCGCCTTTCAGCCCGTCCTCCGTGGTGACAAAATCGCCCACACCCGGCAGTTTTCTGTTCAGCTCCTCGTAAGTCTCCTCCTCGTTTTTCAGGCAGCACATCAATCTGCCGCAGACGCCGGATATCTTGGTCGGATTCAGGGAGAGATTCTGCTCCTTTGCCATCTTGATGGACACCGGCGCAAACTCCGACAGATAGGAGTGGCAGCACAGCGGCCTGCCGCAGATACCGATGCCGCCGAGAATCTTCGTCTCATCGCGGACACCGATCTGGCGCAGTTCGATCCTCGTCTTGAACACGGAAGCGAGATCCTTGACCAGCTCGCGGAAGTCGATACGCCCGTCCGCCGTAAAGTAGAAGAGCACCTTGTTGTTGTCAAACGTGTATTCCGCGTCGATCAGTTTCATCTGCAGACCGTGCTTGTGTATTTTTTCCAGACAGATCTTGAACGCTTCTTTTTCCCGCTGTCTGTTGGATGCCTCCTGTTCGTCGTCTTTCGGCGTCGCCACGCGCAGGACGGATTTGAGAGGCTGCACGACCTTGTCGTCCTCCTCTTCCCTCGGCTCGCCTACCACCGTGCCATATTCAATGCCGCGCGCCGTCTCCACGATCACGTGATCGTTTTTCCTGATCTCCAGTTTTCCCGGATCAAAATAGTATATCTTGCCGGCCGTGCGAAAGCGCACTCCTATCACTCGTTTCATAAATCTATCAACCTCCGTATTTCTTACTCTGCCGTTAATTTTCCTTGATCGTCAGGAGCAGAAGTTCCATAGTCAGATCGAAATTCACATTCGCCTCCAGCCTTCTCTTCGCCTGCTGCAGCGCGTTCACAATCGTCTCTATCCCTTCGTAGGTACTTCTGTCCGACACGCGCATAATCTGCTGTATCTCTTCCTTGAAAATAAGGCTGTTCACATCCTTGGTCGCCTTGAAGAGCAATACGTCACGGTACCACGCTGAGAGGATATCCAGATAATCGTTGACGTCGAACTTGTACTCCGTAATCTTCTTAATGGCCTTGACGATCTCGCTGATTTCCATGTCATTGATATACTTGACCAGCGTGACCGCCTCGTCCTTGACTTTCTCGAACTCCTCGCTGCTGGCGAGCAGTTTTGCCTTGCCGATATTGCCCCGCGCGAAAGCGACACAGATATTTGCCTTGTAGTCCGGCACACCCAGCTCTTCCATCAGGTATTTCTTCACAAGCGCGTCCGGCACCGGCTTCATGTTGAGTACGACGCAGCGGCTTAAGATCGTGGGCAGAAGCGCCTCCACCTGCGTCGTCAGGATGAGAATTACCGCGTATTCCGGCGGCTCCTCCAGCGTCTTTAACAGGGCGTTCTGCGCCTGCACGGTCATCTTCTCGCCCTCGTTCATAATATAGATCTTATAGGGGCTGCTGTACGGTTTCAGACCAATATCTCCGTTGATCTGCTCCCTGATGTCCTCCACACCGATCGTGTTCGGTTTCTCATGACTGACATAGATAATATCCGGCTGATTGCCTCCAAGCGCCTGTCTGCAGGAATGACACTCCCCGCAAGGCTCGACGCCGCCTTTCTCACACTGCAGAGCCATCGCAAACACGCGGGCGATAAACTCCTTGCCGGAACTTCTCTCCCCGTTGATGATATACGCATGTGAAACTTTGCCTGCCAAGATTGCGCCCCGCAGATGTTCCTTAATCTGTTCCTGTCCTATGATATCCGTAAATTTTGCCATCTATAACCACCCTGTTTCTTATCCGGCCCATGCATTTGGGCCGCCGTATCTTTCTTTTCCCGTGCCCGTCCACCGATCCTGTGCTGATGCTTCTGCCCCTCAGGTAAAAATGTCTAACAGCAGTCCTCTGATCTCCCCGATTTTGTTTAAGATCGCCAGATTGTCCTGCTCGTCCTTGACAAGCTCCTGCGCGAGCTGATCCAGATTCTCATCCACCAGACGGATGATACCATAGACTCTGTGCCGCCCTTTCCTGTCCAGAAAGTTTTCCCTGGAAAAGGCATGAGAGCGGTTCACCACCTCATTTAGAAAATCCTTGATCAGGGAACGGTAGCGCTTCATATCCTTAATGTCCCTGTGCTTCGCCAGTTTATCGCCCTGTCTGGTGATCTCCTCCATCATGTGGGTCAGGGCATTCTGCAGATCCTGCTCCTCAATCCGGCTGACCAGCGTGAACTTGAACGTTCCGTCCGTCTCCTGCGGCTGCTGGGGCTGCTCGATCTGCGGCGCCTGCTGCACCTGATTTACTTTGATATCCACGCTCTGTCACCTCCCGACTAAGCATCCAGACTTTCGCCAAGATAGGCGAGTATCTCTTCCAGACATCTGTCAATCTCGTCATTGTAAAAAATCCTGTCGATGCCCGCGCTCTTTAACCTATCCTCCGAAAAATCCTCCGCATCCGCCAGAAACCGTCTGCACATTTCCTCGTACTTCGGCTCATCCTGCGCTTTCTCCCGATCCAGCGCCCGCTGCAGGCGTTCGCCGTCGTCCAGCCCGATCATCACCGGAAGCACCTTGTCCGCGCCGTAGAAACGCCGCATCCTCATGTAAGCCTCCAGCGTGCCGATCAGCAGATAGGAGTGCGAAGCGGGATCGACACTCTCGTCCGCCACGGTAAAATAACGCCACATACCGAGATAAGTATTGTACACCCTGCTCTCTATGACGACACCGCTCTCCTGCAGCTTCTGAAATCCCGCCTCGTCCGTAAAGTGGTACTCCACGCCTTCCCGCTCTCCCGCCCGTATAGGCCTGGTCGTATAGGGAACGATCGCAAGCAGCGTCACCCGATCCTGCGCCAGCAGCTTTTTATAGATTGTATCCTTTCCCGACGAACTCTTTCCCATCAGGCATACGATTTTTCCCATAAAGTCCCATACCTTTTATCGACAGCATTATCCTCTATCATAATGCCACATTTGGAGAGGAAATTCAATATTCAGGAAACCACCGCCACTTTTCCGTCCGCGGACACCCCCTGCACGCACAGCCCCATCCGCAGATATTCTTCGATCCGCGCGACCGCGCCGCCGTCTATGATCTCTCCCGGCACGAGCAGCGGTACGCCCGGCGGATACAGATTGACAAAATCCGCCGCCGTTCTTCCTGCAGCCTCCGCCAGCGGCACTTCCATATGCCCGCCGAAAAAAGCGTCCGCAACACGCATAACCGCCACGGGTCTGTCCGTTTCCGGCACGCCGCTTTCCATACGTCCGTCCGCTTTCAACGGCGCCGTTTGACCGGACTGCACGGCGCACGAACTCTCCCTCTCTATCCTATCATCAATCTGTACGAGCGCGTCAGCCAATCTCTGCCAGCCCTCCGCTTCGTCCATGATGCTCATGATCGCCAGCACATAATCTCCGGCGGCCATCTCAGGCTGCAGCTGATAGTCCTGACGCAGCACATCGTACAGCCAGCGCCCGCTGAAAGCCGGATGCCTAACAAAAATGGCCAGCTTTCCGATATCCCAGTCCGTCAAAAAATGCTCCTTTTGTGACAGATCCGTCATTTTCCCGATCTTAATGTGCCTGCACACCTCTGTTTTTTGGCAGAAAATCTCATACTGCCTCCGCATGAACGCAAAGCGCTCTGCGCCGTGCGCTCTCACATAGCGCATGCAGCTGTCCATACTCGCCATCATCACGTAGGAGGGACTGCTCGTCTGCAGCATACGCAGATATGCCCGCAGCTTTCTCCTGTCTACCCGGCTTCCCTGCACATGCAGAAGCGCCGTCTGCGTCATGGCCGGCAGAGTCTTGTGCAGGCTGTGGACGACCAGATCCGCCCCCTGTGCGACCGCTCCCTCCGGCATATTTTTGTCCAACCCGAAATGCGCGCCGTGCGCCTCGTCCACGATCAATATCTTATCCCGCGCATGTACGATGGCGGCAATCGCCCTGATGTCCGACACGACTCCCTCATAGGTCGGGGAGGTAACCACCACCGCGCGGCAGTCCGGATAGCGCTCCAGAAGCCGTTCGATCTCCTGTGCCGGGACACCGTCACAGATGTCATACTCTCTAAGAAGCGGCGGACAGCAGTAACGCAGCGTCAGCTCCTGCAGGATTGCCGCGTGATATGCCGACCTGTGGCAGTTGCGGGCGATCAGAATCTCCGACCCCCGCTCCGCCGCCGTCAAAATTGACGCCAGAACGCCGCAGGTACTCCCGTTGACAAGATAGAATGTCTCCTCCGCGCCGTACAGTTCGTTGGCGAAACGCATCGCATCCCGCAGAATTCCTTCCGCGTGATGCAGATTATCGAACCCGTCGATCTCCGTGATATCGATGTCATAGTAGCGCGCCATTTCCCCCGCCGCTTTGCTTCTCTTATGTCCCGGCATATGACAGGGATACTCACCGCTCTCGCTGTAAGCGGACAGCGCCGCGTACAGTCCGCCGTATTCGCTTTTATTTTCACAGAAAGAATTGTCTCTGTCCATATCCTGCCAGCTCCACAGCGCCGCTTAGCGCTGTCTCTTCCTCCCGTCAGGGCATACCCGCCATTCAGGATGCCCGCGCGCCGTGTCCCCGGTGCAGGCCCACCGTCTCCATGAATGAGCAATACTTATCCGCCGCCGTGACGACCCAGGCCTCCCTGCAGGTGGGCGGCACGATGGACAGGGGCCACATATGCTTCTTAATGATCTCCCGCTGCCTGTCGGTCAGTTCGTACTCCCGCTCGGCATTCCGAAGCGCCGCAGCGGGATGCCGGAAGCCGTGAAATCTCTTGCGCACGGACAAGTAGGCCTTGTCATGCCAGTCATAGAGAAAATAGTCGTGAAGCAGCGCACCCCGGATCAGGTCATGGCTGTCGCACCCGATCCCGAACTTTTTATTTAAGAGCAGACTGTATCTGGCCACATCCATGCTGTGATTGTACACCGTCATCGTTCCATGCTGAATATGCCGCTTCGTGCTCCGAAAATTGTCCGAGGCCAGAATATCCGCCGCATGGCTTTGCAGCATCCGCCGTATCTGCCTGTGACGCTCATACATCTCCCGGATGCGCCGCGCCTTTCTCTCTTCACTTCCTGCGAATAAACCCATATCTCCTCCGTTCGCCGCGGAAACGCAGCCTGTGCCGCACCCCGCAGACGTCATACGAACACCGCCTGCACCAGCACCATATAACAGACCGTTCCGAGTCCGATGCTGAGCAGGATATTCTTTTTCCACACATGCAGTCCCGCCACCAGCAGGCAGGAGAGAAGCGCCGGCAGAAAATGTCCCGCCGCCGCAAAATCTATATTCCTAAGACAGTATACGACGAGCACCGCCATGATGGAAGAGGGAAGAAGCGCGCCGAGGTCGCTCACCACCCTGGGCACTTCTTTCTTCCCGCCGAACACCAGAAACGGCAGAGCCCGCAGCAGAACCGTGCAGAGCGCCGTCACCGCAATAATCGCAGCGGAATGTCCCACACTGATCGGCATATCGTTACCTCCTCTCTTTCTCTGCGTCCGGCATCAGCCGTCCGCGCATCAGAAGCAGCGCCAGCACGCAGGTGCACAGCGTCGGCAGCAGAAATTCATCCGGCCCCAGAAGAAGCAGCCACAGGATGCCGCACACCACGCCCAGTATCGCCGGAACATGCGATTTACTATCCTGCCACTGTTCCACCGCGATCACGATAAACAGCGCTGTCATGGAGAAGTCGATGCCCGTAGAGTCAAATGTGATATAACTCCCCGCCAGCGCGCCGATCACCGATCCCAGAATCCAGTATGACTGATCCAGAAGCGAGATCCAGAAAAAGACCCTGTCCTCGTCCAGTCCCTCCGGCACTTTCGTCCCGCACAGGACCGAGTAAGTCTCGTCCGTCAGGGAAAATACCATGTACGGATAAACTCTGCCCATCTTCTTAAACTTCTCCACAAAAGACAGGCCGTAAAAAATGTGCCTGCCATTGATGAAGAACGTCATCACCGCCGTATACAAGAGCCCCGCGCCCGTGCTCAGCAGCGTCACCAGCACAAACTCCATGCTGCCCGCATAGATGAACAGGCTCGCGAAAAAAGCCCAGATAACATTGTAGCCCGCATTCTGCAGAAGCAGGCCAAACGCGATCCCCAGAAAAATATAGCCCAGCATAACCGGCACGGACTGCCGGAACGCAAAGCCTATGTCCTTTCTTCTTTTCCGTATTGTCTCCATTCGTCTGTCTTGCTCCGATTCTCTTATCCTGATCTGCCGCGCCGTTCGTCACACGCCCTCGATCCAGCCGTGGATTTCCCGTGCCCGGTGCGCCCAGGTATGTCCCGCAGCCGCCATCTGATAACCGGCATCCGCGATACTCTGCATCCTGTCAGAATCGGCCAGAAGCTCCCCCGCGATCTCAGGCAGCCGTTTCAGTTCTTGCAGAGAATAGACCGCACAGTCAACGCCGTCGTGCAGAATACTGTCCAGATAGACGCTTGTGTCTGTCAGACACACCGCTCCGTTTAACATGCTATTGAAGATCCTGTCGTGCGCACCGTCCTTGAACCACGGCATCACATTGAGCGATATCTTCGTCTGACACAGCTTCTTCAGACAGCCCTCGGAGTCCAGTTTGTTCATCAGAAGCAGGTTTTCCGGACGCTTACAGTGAACTTGCTCCCAGCCGTCCCCGAAAATATGCACCCTGATGCCGCCGTCGGCCAGCTCTTTCACTGCCTCTCCCCGTATTGTGTAGCGCACGTACAGGTCGATAAAAGTCATCGCCGCAAGCGCTTTCTTCAGTTCTTCCTCCGGCACCTCACCGAGTTCGTCCACGAGATGCGTCTCCGCAACTTCCTCCACTGTCCTGTGAGGATTCGCCAGCAGATCGTCGATCATCCCATAATAAAAGGCCGTGTACTCATCGTCAATCCGCGTGATAAACTTCTCGAACGTCTGCGGCACACAGTAATTCCCTACCATCATCACATCATACCTGCGATGCGCGACCGGCACGTTGGATTTGTTCTCATACAGTTTCGTCCCCGCCAACGGCAGAAAGGGCATCCGCGCAATCTCCGGAAAAAAGCGCGCCATATATCGGTCATGGTTTCTGTCGATGCTGACATGATGGTAGTTGTACGGCACTTTTTCCAGAAAGTGATGATAGTACATCGGATGATCCACCACAATATTGTAGCTAGGGATATCCAGCGCTTCCCACATGCTCCGCTCGTTCTCGTCCAGGAAATAGTCCTCGCCGCTCATCCCATGAAAATTGAAATTGACGAGCACGGTATTGCCCTTTTCAAAAAAACGGAAAAACTTCTCCGTGCTGACATAGGGCTTGCTTAAGTCGAACAGGAATGTCTCGTGGCCGAGCGCCTCAAACCCCGCTGCAAGCTGCCTCGAAAAGTATCCCTGCGTTTCTATATCACCCTCAAAAAGCATGATCTTCTTCATCGTGTTCCGCCCCGTCTGTTTTCACCGCCGCCTGTTGTGCCGCTGCGCCTATCATACCATAAATGACAGGAATTGCCTATACTAAAAGCCGCCGTCCTCCCACAACGCGTCATAGTCAAACTGATCCGCATACCGCCGCATATCCTCTATGCGCCCCGCAAGATTCTCTTTCGTCACCAGATTCCGCCCGTCCCTGATGCACTCAAAAATGTATCGGTTATATTCCGGCTTATAGTGAGCCGCGTCCCGGTAATTGTCCAGATCGGAAATAATCTCTCTCTCCGCCTGAAAATAATATACTCTCACGTTTTCATACGCGAGGAGGCGCTCTATGGAATGCCGGTAGACTTCCAGCATTTCCTCCGTCGTTCCGTTCAGGTGCAGCACTTCCCAGTACAGCATACTGTACGGCGGATAGAAAACATAAAACTCCGTTTCCGGATGCGCTTCGATAAACGGCGTCAGATTGTCCAGATTCTCATCGCACACGGCAAGCATCTGCTCCGGATCGCAGTCAATCTCCCCTTTCTCCATGGCAATCCGCCTGTCATTTCTGGCTGCGTCCTGCGCGGCCCGCCTGCCAAAAAGCCCCTCATCCTCCCACACGTAGGCCGTATCGAGGTTGCTTTCGCGGCCGTTCATCTTATCTTCGATGCGCTGCACCGACATCTCAAAAGCATCCTTGTTGCACAGATAGGCCGCGTCGTTTAAGAGAAAGCGGTCATACAGATACTTGGGGCGCTCGACATAAACCTCTCCGGCATCCGTCGTCAGCTGGTAATCATTGAGATCCATCACCACATGCGCCGGCGGTTTCTCTCTGTCAAATACCTGGGTGAGTATCGCTCTCAGGTCGTCGGTATGCGCGCCGGAATAGGAGAGTTTCAGCGTATCCCAGCCCAGCTCGTCAAACCATGACACATGAAAATTCTCTGTCATGGAAGTGCCCACGATCACGCTGTCGCAGGGCAGATTCCTGGCGGCTCCGGGCGTCTGGTAGACCGCGTTTTCCAATATCACCGGAAGCCCAAACCATGTATCGTGATACTGATAAAACGGATCTATCAGAAAGATAAAAAGCGCAAATCCCGCTATGCAGACACCGGCGCCGGCCAGATACGCCATAAGCCGCCGGAACGCTTTCTTGTCCTCCATATTGCTTTCCTCCGCATCAGAAATTGAAATAGATAAACTTCGATATTTCGGACAGATGGATCACTACAGCAAAAAGCAGCGCGGACAGCGCCAAAAAGCAGCTTCCCTTTCGGCACTTCGCCGCCACGATCTCATGGCTGGAAGGCGCGGCCACGCAGAGCAGGAACCCGCCAAGCAGCCAGATAACCGTAATCATCTGCATCCACACTTCCATCGATCCTTTCAGGCCCGGCATAAGTGACAGCAGAAAATACAGAAAGCTGCCGTCGCAAAGCGCCTGAGAGAGCTGCGGCAGACCGCCGGATATCCCGCCGGCAAACACTCTGCCAAAAAGCTGCAGGGGAAGCCTGACGCTCTCTGTCCCGAAAAACACCCACGCCGCGTTGACAAAGCCAAAGGTCAAAAGCCACGTGAACCATTTCGGCAGCCGATCCACCCATGAGCGGGTCAGCCGATAAAGCACCATCATCACACCGTGCATCATACCCCAGGCCACAAAACTCCAGTCAGCACCGTGCCACAGACCGCTCAGCGCAAAGACAATCAGTACATTGCGGCAGGTCTTCCATGTCCCTTTCCGGCTGCCTCCCAGCGGAATATACAGATAAGTCGTCAGAAAACGCGTCAGTGTGATATGCCAGCGCTTCCAGAAATCCGCTATGTTCACAGCCTTGTACGGCGAGCGGAAATTCACCGGAATCTCAATATTGAGCAGGCGGCCGATTCCCACCGCCATGTCGCAGTAGCCGCTGAAATCAAAGTAAATCTCCAGCGTGTAAGCCAGAATGACCGCAATCGCGCTGAAGCTGCCCAAAGTCGGGATCCGGGAATAGCCGGCGTCACAGATCCGCCCAAAAGAATCCGCTAACAGTACCTTTTTGGCGAGGCCGATAATCAGATATTCCGTTCCCGCCAGCAAATTAGAATAATTCACTTTCCTCTTTTGCGGATCCGCAAACTGAGGAATGATCTCGCTGTGCAGAACGATGGGGCCCGCCACAAGCTGCGGAAAAAAGGATACGAACAGCGCATAGTCCAAAAAACGATACCGCCGCGCCTCTCCACGATAACTGTCCACCACAAAAGACAGCTGCTGGAACGTATAAAAGCTGATGCCCAGCGGCAGCGCTATGTTGCGCAGGGCGAAACGGCTCCCCGTAAGCGCATTCACATTTTCCAGAAAAAAATCCAGATATTTGAAATAGAACAGTATGCCCAGATTGGATGCCACCCCGCAGACCAGCAGCAGTTTCCGGCACAATCTGCCCTCCGTCATCCCTGTCAGGGCACAGTGAAGCGCATAATTGAGCAGAATGCTCGCCGCCAGCAGCAGACACAATTTCGGATCCTGATATCCATAGAACACAAAAGAAGCCGCCAGCAGCGCGAAAGCAGCCATACGATATTTTTCCAGCCGATTCAGACCATAATACACCAGGCAGGTGAGCGGCAGAAATACCATCAGAAAAATATAGGAATTAAACAGCATATTTTCTCCGCGCCAAAAGGCCTCCTCTTCTATATCGCCGACGTTCAAAACAAATAATCACTATCCATACATAGCATATCCGAAATCCTTTGTCAACGCAAAGAAGCCCGCATGGCCATGCGGGCTTCCCATTTGCTCTACACGGAAACCGAAAGAACCGCCTCCTGTTCCGGCGGGCTTACCGCTCCGGTTTTGGTATATATTGTCGGCTGCTTCACGGCAGGCTCAGCTGACTGCGCTCCGTCATCCGTATCTGCGCCTTTCGCATCGTCGGCTTCAACCCGTCCGTTTTCCTCCAGACTTCTGCCCTCCTCGCTAATCTCCACCGTGTCGGTCTTTGTCTCTTCTTCCCGCTTCTCCGCAATCTTCTGCTCGAACGCTTCTCGCTCTTTTCGGCGCTCCCTGGCCGCCTCCTCGCAGTCTGTCCGCAGTTTCTCTCTGGCATCCTCCGCGTCCTGCTTCATACCCTCATCGGCTTTGGCCTTATATCCGTCCGCCCGATCCGAGAAATCATCGACATACCCCATGGCCCGTTCCATCGTCGCCGTATCGCCCTCGCGGCGCGCCTCCTTATACACCCGAAACGGCGTATTCAGCAGATCCATATTAACCCGCGCGCCCACAAGCCCTTCCATCGTCTTTGTGTTCATATCGCTCCTCCTTCCGAAGCATTGATCCCGGAAATCGCGGACCAAACTCCCTTGCCCGCCTTTTATCCGCCACCGCTCCTGTTTTATCTCTCGACATTACCCTGATATTCGCTTAGTCTGTCGTCTCAAACAGCCTGTTCGGTGTCATATGCGGCATCGCCGTCCGGATACGGAATAAGGATGGAAACGCTGAAAACACTGTGCGCATTTTCTATCTTCATTGTTCCGTCATATCTGCGCACCACATCGCGGACATTGAAAAGCCCAATACCGTGCGGCTCTTTCTGCCTTTTCTTCACCGTTCCATCCGATGTCTGCCTCTCTTCCGCCAACGTACTGTTCTCTATCTCCAGCAGCAGACACCGCCGGACCGAAACGGCCTGTATCCTGATAAAGGCCCCTCTGCCGCCATACAGTGCATCCCGCTGCAGCCGGTCGCACGCCTCGATCGCATTGTCCAGCAGATTACCAAACAGCACGCACAGGTCAAATTCCCGAATACGGCACTGCGGCGGCATCTGTGCATCGCACTCCCACGTGATATTTTTACCCTCCGCCGTTCTTCGTTTCTGATATAGGAGAAAGTCAACCGTCCTGTTTCCCGTAATCTCCTCCCCGCTCCCGATATCGGCGCTATTTCTCATGTCCTGCAGATAGCGTTCCATGCTCTCCCACTCCCTCTTCTCCAGGAATTCCGACAGCACGAGCACATGATTCTTCAGGTCATGCCGCAGCCGCTCAGACTGTCTGTACTGCTCCTCCAACATCCTGTATGCGGCGACCTGCATATGATAGTGTACGTTTTTCTCTTGTTCCACATAGATCCGGCTCATCCCGAATACACAGAAACCCGCCGCCAGCAGAGCCACTGCCGTCAAGACACAGTTCCCGGCATAACCCAAAAACTGATCCCTGTACAGTCCCATATTCCCTCCGCTCCGTACCATAATGCCTCTGCTCGCTCCCCAGTTCGCAAGATCAACCAGCAGCACCGCCGCAAGCAGAGGAATAGAGAGCGTAAGATACCACTTTTTGCTCTTGCCATACAGAATCGAAGAAAAGTGTTTAGACAAAAAGGAGAGACTCAGGGCGGCAAATATCAGAACCGCACCGGCGATACCCCACGATTCTTTCTCCCCCAAAATCGGTTCGGCAATCCGCCTCACCCCGTGCAGATAGACGAGCGCAAGACAGGAGAGAAAAGACGCGCAGAAATTTTCCATAAGCGTCGTCACAGTAATCAGGACAGCTGCCGCGAACACTTTCCTCTCCGCTCTCTCCGAAAAGAGCAGCAAAACCAGTCCAATGAACAGAATATGATACGACAATGCCATCGCAATAGGCGAAGCCGCACCCCGCCTGCTCACACTATCGCAAAGCATTCCGCCCATGAAAAGAAGCGGGCCGAAGATTTTCCCGCAATACCTTGAAACGCTTAAGTGTTTTCTACAAAACAGCACGACGCTGCGGATATATCCCGCATAACATAATACCACTGCAGCAGCGCCCGCAAAATCCCGCATCACACGATTCCCCCTCTTTTTCTCATATATGCCAGAAGTTCCTCACAAAACGCCTCATATCTTCTTCTGGCAACCACGAGTTTCTCCCCGTTGTCCAGAATCGCTTCCTGTCTGTTATAAGCAGCGACATATCGCAGATTGACCAGGAAACTTTTATGACACCTGAAAAAACCCTTGCCCTGCAGACTTTTTTCCAAGGCCCCAATCTGCTCATAATAGGTAGAAACACCGTCCGTCTCGTGAACCGTCACAACGCGTCCCTGAATCTCGAAATAGCGGACATTGTCCAGAAATATTTTCTTCTGTTGGCGCTCCCTGCTGACAATCAAAAATTCCTGCGGATGAACTTCTATCTTTCTTACCGCCTTTTGCAGCACGCTTCTCAGCTTCTTATCATCAATTGGCTTCAACAGATACTGAAACGCCTCCACGTCATAGGCGTCAAATACATATTTCCTGCTGGAAGAAATAAAGATAAGCAGTTTGTCGGAGGCCTTTTCCCGAAAGAGCCGCGCCGCTTTCATACCGTCCAGATCGGGCATGATAATATCCAGAAAAATAATGTCAAAACTGTCCTGTGCGCGCAGCAGCTCCCGCCCGCTGTAAAACTGCCGCAGCGTACAGGCTGTCTTCATTTCCCGCAATATTTCCTTAATTTTGCCCGCTATGGCGCAGCACTCTATGGCTTCGTCATCGCATACCGCTATTGATAACATCCGCTTCACCCCACATCCATGTATCTATAATATCGGCATAAGCATCCCAAAAACGCGCTTTATGCCATAAACGGTTGATTAGGTGTAATATACGCAAAACACTGGAAACTCATCAAAACGCTTTCTCCGCTATCAAAAAAACGCTGCGCCTGCTTCTATCATTTACATCCCGGAAATAAATCATAAAAAAGAACGCTGTACCTGACACAGCGTTCTCCTGGCATAAAACAATGCCCAGAACCGGAATCGAACCAGTGACACGAGGATTTTCAGTCCTCTGCTCTACCAACTGAGCTATCTGGGCATTTGAGTAGCGGGGACAGGATTTGAACCTGTGACCTTCGGGTTATGAGCCCGACGAGCTTCCAGACTGCTCCACCCCGCGTTATTAAATTATATGCAAAGAATCCGACTGCGATTCTTTTCAACTGGGCGGAGGTGGATTCGAACCACCGAAGCAATTTGCAGCAGATTTACAGTCTGTCCCCTTTGGCCACTCGGGAA
>CANPZI010000009.1 GCA_947588995.1 uncultured Lachnospiraceae bacterium | reverse complement strand
AAAAAATTTGACAAAAGAAATACAGACCTAATGCGGCCTGTAAGGTATTTTTATCTTATTTAACTGTCAAACTGCCGGCCTGGCATTTGCTTTCTGATGCGATTTCCTGCAAAATAGCCTTGCATTCTCTTTCAAATATGATATAATGAACGAAGTATTTATAGTTTTATACTTCCATGGGGATATAGCTCAGTTGGGAGAGCGATACGTTCGCAACGTATAGGTCACGAGTTCGAGTCTCGCTATCTCCACGATAAAACAGCCGTTCCGGTATATTTTTGCCGGACGGCTGTTTTTGTCAGGAGTTGTCCTATACTTTTTCTACAGGTATATCTTCATCTCGACTGACGTCTTGGTGGAGACTACCTGTAAGGGATTCACCAACACATCGCAGGCTGTTTGGATGTGGATGTTGTCAGGCTTTTTTCAGCGGTATCCAGATATAGCTTTCATAGTCCTCCGGATTTTCTGCCGGCGGGCCATACACTTCCAGATTGTACTTTCCGGCCAGCTCGTATCCTTGCAGAGCCGGCAGCCAGTCGGACCAGATCTTGGTGTTCACACTCTGCAAACTGTCCGGCAGTGGGCCTTTACAGATAAACTGTGCCCACAGACTGCCGGGGATCTGGTACGTCTCACAATCCTCCGGAATGTCCTCCCACGGCTTGTATAGATCGGCAATCCAGTAATCAAAATCTTTCCCGCCCATGTCAACGCAAACGCCAAAAGTTCCCATGACAGAGTGTTTCTCACCAGGTGCCATATATTCAGACCAGAACTTCGGGATCTCCTGATAACTGGTATCGGATTGGAAACGTCTCTTGGTGCCGACAATTGTAAACGGAGCCTTTTGCACAATACGATAGTCTAACATAGTTCCACCCTCCATCGTGATTTTGATGTGCAGCGGAGCAAAAGAACAAAGGGATGCGCCCGGTTCCCTTGCAAGGGACGGAGTGATGCCGTGGAACTTCTGGAAAGCTTTCGCAAAACTGTCCGGTGAATCATACCCATACTTTATAGCGACATCAATCACCTTCACATTGTTCTTTGTCAGTTCCTGTGCGGCCAATGTCATCCTGCGCGCTCGGATGTATTCGCCTACCGTCATCCCGCACAGAGCCCCGAAAATGCGCTGGTAATAGAACGGTGACAGCACTGCTTTTTCCGCGATCTCCTCTATGTTCAGATCCTCTGTCAAATTCCGTTCTATAAAATCGATAGATTCCTGAAATCCCTCTATCCAGCCCCGCATCTCAACCTCCCTTTTCGAGCGCCTGCGCGACACATTTCTTTTGTCCGCTGTATACAAGCAGTATACCAGTCTATCCCTTTTACGCCCGACATTCTGTGCTCTCTTTGGCAGACAGATGCCGCCGGCAGGCAAAACGGACACGGCGGCGGAGATACTTAATGATGGCCGGGGTGTTGTAGCCCACACTCTCCAGCGCCTCTTTCAAACGCCTAATCTGCTCCGAGAAGCCTTTCGTAAATTCTGCGGTCAAGTTCCTTGAAAACATTGAAGACCACCTCCATCCCGCCGCCCGTTTCTTCCCTGTATTCCCGCACTGTCCGCACCGCAATTTCTGCCGCCTCTTCATTGGGAAAATGAAATTCTCCCGTGGAAATACAGCAAAAGGCAACGCTATTCACGCCGTGGCGCTCCGCAAGTTCCAGACAGGAGCGGTAACAGGAGGCCAGCAGTTTCCTGTCCTCTTCTGTCACACGCCCATATACAACAGGCCCGACCGTGTGCAGGACATAATCGCAGGGAAGATTATAGGCCGGCGTGATCTTCGCCTGTCCCGCAGGCTCCTCGTGCCCCTGCTCTTCCATCAGCTTCGCACAGGTCTGACGAAGCTGTATTCCGGCATAAGTGTGGATGGCATTGTCGATGCAGCGGTGGCAGGGAACATAACAGCCGGTCATCCCCGAATTGGCGGCGTTCACGATCGCGCCGCAGCGCAGCGTCGTGATATCGCCCTGCCAGAGATAAATCCCGTCCTCCGCAGGCGCCAGACAGGCGATATCCGTAATCCCTTTCTCTGCCGTCTCCTGCCGCAGATACGCATCCTGCACCGCCAGAAAATCTTCGCCTGCCGGGCGCGGCGGCCGAATATTCATCAGCGAGCGAAGCAGATTCTTCTGCTCTGTCACATTGTCAGGAATCCGCATGTCACGATTCCGCGGCTGTTCTTTCAGCAATTCCCGTATCAAAAAATTCCTGCGTTCTGCTTGGTTCATAGTTTTCTCCGCCCGTTTTCACAGATTTCTGTCTCTTATTATATCAATTATATATCGCTGCAGCCTTTCTGAAAACCTCCTATCTGATTTTCCAATAATATATTTCTTATAGTATTTCTATAAATTTAGTCCGGTATTTCCCAATTTCATTTTGAACAATTCTTTCCTGCGGAAAGATTCCCGAAATTTTTCATCCGGCATTTTATCAATATCGCATCCGTCTTTCGTAGGTCCTATCGTTTTTTGCTTCTTCATATTCCTCAGGAGTGCCAAAAGGGATATGCTTATCCACACCAAAAATCTGTATTTTCTTCTCCTGCTCCGCCAGAATGTTATATACACCACTGACAAAAAATTCCTGATAGGCACAATCGCGCAAATATATGTCGGCTGCATCAGCGAAAGTCTGTTTATCCTTAAAATAGTATGCCCCACAGATTGCGTCCCTGCTTACGGCTTTCTTCTCGACAGTACCGTTTACACAGCCATTCTCGTCATACGCTACATAGCTGTATCGATCTTCATCTGATGAAAATGTCAGCAGTCCGCCGTCCGCCTCGTCAAACTGTTTGTCCCTGCAAAATTGATAAAATTCTTCACACAAAAACAAATGATCGCAATCATTGAACAAAACAGGCTGATCATCCTCAATATCCTTAATGCCCTCCATACACGTCAAAACAGCGCCCGGCAATACTTCCGGAATGATATTGATATGAGCGTTGGGATAAAATTTAAAAATTTCTTTGTCAATCCTGTATTTTTCAATATGCTCTGCCAAAACCACAAAACGAACGCTCTCCAATTCAACAAACTTCGCTACCGACTGCGCCGCCCAGTAAAAAAAAGGCTTCCCGTACAATTCTATTAACGGTTTCGGAACAGCAAAACCGTGATTACCAAAACGTGTTCCACCACCGCCCATCGGCATGATCAAGTTTAATTTTTTCACAATTAACCTCTTTCTATTTCCTGATAGGTATAACTGGTATATTTCACCTTTCGACTATCGGCTTCCAGGAACTCTTTCCCTTTGAAAAAATAGGATATTGCCATTTTCATCGTCCAAACGGCCTGCCTCATCACTTTGGCGTTAGAAACCTGATCTGTTTCACGCCATGTCAAAGGAAAAAATGCATATTTTTGATGATATGTCTTTGTGGCCATAAGCATATACACATTAAAAGTAAGATTATCCGGATATGTATAGTAATATGGTTTCCGAAGCATTTCAACGCTGTACATATTAAGCCCGGCTCCCAAATCGAAAACCCGACGCCTTAATACAATAGAAAAAATAATATTGAAGACAATATTTCCGGCTATTCTAATCCAAGAATATCCAATAAGTTTGGATTGGCCTGTAAATCTCGCACCCAGACAACAGTCGAATTTCCGGTAACTTCCTTTCTTCAATGCTGGCAGCAAATCCCTGACTGAGCCTTGGTCATCCCCATGCAGCACAATCACATAATCGAACCCATAATTTAATGCATACTGGAAAGCTACTTTGTGAGAACCGCCTAAACCATAATTTTCATGATTTCTTAAAATTTTTACCGGTAAATTTCTATGCTCTTTACAGTAATTGAGCGCCGCCGCCTCACTGTTGTCTGTACTTCGATTATTTACTATTATGATTTCAGTAATGTATGCAAGTACCTGCTCATCTATCTGCCCAAGCACACGTACAATCTGCTTTTCACAGTTGTACATTGGTATAAAAAGCAATATCCTGTCTTTATTCATATTGCCTCCCTACTACAATGTATTTATGGTTAATACCCCTTACAGCCAGTAAGGAATTACCCATCTTGTTGCTTAAGCTGTTAGAATGAGTATGGCAATAGGTCTGGCCGTTGCCTCCCAGGACTTTACGTCCGTCGAAAAGTCAGCCAACCAGCCTCTCATTCGCAGCATTCGTTTTACGCAGGTTGAACCCAGAAGCGTTCGTGTGATACCCAGTAGATTGAACAGGCAATGAGTAAACCTGGTATTGACCATTGCTAATTCATCGTAAAGGAGTATCTTCTATGAACGCTGTTGGTATCGATGTCTCCAAAGGCAAAAGCACTGTCACTATCCGCAGGCCCGGCGATGTGGTCATCCTGCCGCCCCGCGACATCCCCCACACCCAGTCCGCCATCAATCACCTGATCAGGCAGATCAAAGAACTTGACGGGGAAACCAAGGTCTGCATGGAGCACACCGGCCGCTACTATGAGCCGGTCGCCACATGGCTTTCTGATGCAGGCATCTTTGTCAGCGCCGTAAACCCCATCCTTATCAGGGAGTTCGGCGATGACTCCCTGCGCACTCCCAAGACCGACAAGGCCGATTCCAAAAAGATCGCCCGCTACACTCTTGACCGCTGGGCAAAACTAAGGCAGTATGGAAACATGGATAAAACACGCATCCAACTCAAAACCCTGAACCGGCAGTTCGGCTTTTACATGGCGCAGAAGACCGCCATGAAGAACAACCTCATTGCCCTGCTTGACCAGACCTATCCGGGTGCGAACGACTTCTTCGACAGCCCTGCAAGGAGTGACGGCAGCCAGAAATGGGTGGATTTTGTACATACCTACTGGCACGTGGACTGTGTCCGCTCCAGATCGCTGGCAGCCTTTACAGAGCACTATCGAAACTGGTGCAGACGCAAGAACTATAACTTCAGCGCCGACAAGGCGGAGAAGATCTATCAGGCCTCCTCTGACCTGATCGCCGTATTCCCTAAAGACGACAGCACGAAGCTGCTGATACGGCAGGCCGTGGCAATGCTCAATACCGCATCTGAAACCGTGGAAACCCTCCGCCTGAAAATGGATGAAACTGCTTCCACGCTGCCTGAATACCCTGTTGTCATGGCGATGAACGGCGTCGGCCCTACCCTCGGCCCGCAGCTTATAGCTGAGATCGGGGATGTGACACGCTTTACACACCGCGGCGCCCTGACTGCCTTTGCCGGCGTTGACCCCGGAAAAAATGATTCCGGGCAACACATACAGAAAAGCGTACCTACGACCAAGAAAGGCTCTCCGAGCCTGCGTAAGACTCTTTTCCAGATCATGGACGGCCTTATCAAGCGGTCGCCCGCCGATGATCCTGTGTATGCTTTCATGGACAAGAAACGGGCGGAGGGCAAACCTTACTATGTCTACATGACTGCCGGTGCGAACAAGTTCCTCCGCATTTATTATGGTCGGGTAAGAGAATACCTTGCTTCTCTGACCGAAACGGAAGAAAACTAAAGAGAATACCAGTTGCTTTATCAGACCGGCGTTCTGCGGTGGTCTGGTTTTTGTACTTTTCATTCAACCTGTATAAAATTTTCAATGTTCACAAATCTCTGCTTGACTTTTTATTTGCAGACTCTATATTTCTTTTATATGATACAATCATCAACTAATCTTATTTGGCTGCTCAGCCAGCCTTTACCCGTATCCCCTCACCACAATGATATCCGCACCCGCCGCAGCGGCGGCAAGAATTCCCGGCTCCGAATCTTCAAAGATCAACGTATTTTCTTTATCAATCGCAAAATATGCCATTGCTTTAAGAAATCCTTCCGGGGCAGGCTTTTTCTCAGTGACATCTTCCTGTGAAACAATCATGTCAAAATCATAAAAGCGTCCATTGTATTTCAGTATCTCCTCACAGTTTTCTCTGGATGCCGTCGTCACCAGCGCGATATAATAATTGTTTCGAATACTATGGATAAGCGCAAACAAATTCCTGTTCTCAACAGCTTCGCTTAAAAACTCTCTATAATATTGTTTTTTTAACGTATGTACATTCTCAATAAATTCTTTTCCTCCCAGAATCTGCGGCAGAAACGTTTTATAGTGCTGTCCGTTACATTCAGCGGAAAAATATTCATAATCAATGCTTGCTCCGTATGCCTGAAGCGCTTTCTGATACGCAAGCCAGTTCACCCTTCTTGTATCATACAACGTTCCGTCCAAGTCAAATATGGCAAGTTTATTCTTCATACGCACCTCTTTCAAACTGATTAACCACATCATTCATAACCACAAGCATTCCTGCATAAAACAAGAGAACACGCTTGCCGTTTTTCTCAATCTTGTATGGCATAAGTCTCAGCCAATGGACAATTTCATGATAATAGATGCTTCTAATCCGTTTTCTGTCAAAATGCGCCGTCATATAGGCGTCAAGCTGGCTGCGCAGATAATTGTATGTTTCCGACTTGGTAAAAATGAAATTGATTCTGTTATGGCTGACATCCACATTCTGTGTCGCCATCAGGAATTCATATCCGCCGTGAAGTGACTGCAGCAGTTTGGCATAATCCAGATTAGGGGAAGCATGAACATTTCCCGCATTAGGATCTATCAGATAAAACCCATTTTCCCCACGGGCATCTCTGGTACATATTATATTTTCAATAGTCAAATCACCATGTATCTGCGAATATGTATCATCTCTAAAAATCTCATACAAATGTCCCTTGCGTAAATATGGCAGATAATATTTCATGTTTTTATAACGATGTCCGTTAATATAAACATCTTCATAATCCATCAGATTTTTTATGTATCTGGCGGACATAATTTTCTCAATATTCCTGTCCACCTTGTCCTCAACATATCGCTGTATCGTTTCTTTATCCGCCTTTCTTTGATCCAACATATATAAAGAATTTTCAAGACACCCCAGTATTTCTCGAATATAATTCCATGCATTTTCTCTCGGCATGGAATGGGAATACTCGAACAGGCCGATTGCATTGCTCCTGTACGTCATATCATAAAAACAGTAACTTCCTATCTGTCTGTCATAGCGCAGGATATCCGGAAGCGGCAGAATATCTTTGAAACGTTGTATCCACTCGATCTGCTCATACAATTTATCGCTGTCTTTTCCAAAAGCATACTTTCGAAAAAACTGCTCATTATTGTGCATGCACAACATCGTCGAAGCATTTGAACCTGCCGAATAGTCGCGTATCACAAGCACATTCCGGTTAATCTGCAGATATTTCCGGATGTACGCGCTCTGTTCGCTGGAGAAATACATTTCCAAAAATTGTAAGCGCTCATCACTGTCCAGGTGCGGTATCAGGTTCAGGCACTGCTCATCCTCCTCCACCATAGGTGCAGGCTTTCTCACCGCCATAGATAACAAAAACAGAAATACCGTAGGCAAGAGCAGAAACAGCAGCCAATATAGCATCTGTGCCGTATCATCCATATCGACGGCAGCAGGAATAATGCCCATTCCGCCGATTCGCATACTATCCTTGGCAAACAGTGCGTGGAATATGTCCATCATTCTGACATCCGCGTTTCCCATACTCAAAAATCTGGCAAAGCAGCCATAAGAAAGCAAATACAATAGCCACATCAATCCCGTAACAATCAAAAGCCTGCGCTTGTCTATCCGTTTGAAGATGTCATGAAATATCCAGATCAATGCCCAGAAAAACTTCAATATCGCAAACTCAATTTTTTCATTAAATATGGAGGCTAGCTTTCTGATGATTTTCTTCACATATTTTCTGAAAACCGATGCGAGAAGCAGAAACAGACTGATCCCAGCGCCCAGATAAATGTAAAAATATGCTGATGTCCTGCTATCTCCCAGCCCTCCCCAGTATGTATAGATTATAAACAGAATGCCCACTGTTATGATATCAAGGAATCTGTCTACAACAACAGTGGCAACAGAGAACGCATAACCATTCTGCATTTTTCGTCCGGCTACACAGGCTCTCACCAAGTCACCCATTTTGAACGGCAGGACATAATTGAGCGCATATCCTACGGAAAGCGAATTGAGCAGATTTTTTTTGTCGGGTTCTTCATAGGTTTTGATCAGCATCTCCCATCTGAGAGTTCTCACATAGTGAGCTGCGCATATGATAAGAATGGCAACAAATAGCATATATCGTTCCTTTCAAAGAAAGCAAAAAGTTCAGAAAAATACTTTTTTAACTTATTATTCCAAACTCTCACCTCACTTCCCGGAGTTTCAGAAATCTGACCTCATTAATCTTCGGGATTACGGTTATCTCTTCATTCTGATACACAGACACACTGATACTGTCGTGTTCATGAAACAGCCACTTCACGCCGGCTCCCAGCGGGATCAGCAATTTCCCCTTATTCATGGCACAACTTATCGTATGGCTTTCTCTGTCGTCGTCTGTCCAGCCGATCTGCACACGCATACCGGGATTATAATTTTTCTTCATAAAATACTTTGCCACAGAATCCGTTATCTTGGTCAACTCCTCCTCACTGTCGAACTGTGTATATTCAAATTTTTCTTCCATACCGTCAAATTCCAGATAGAGCCAGTCTGCCTCGTCACCGTCTACAGCGCGCGACAGGCTGACGACATCGACTTTTTCTTCCGCAGATACGTCCCATCCTATTCCCACATCTGTAAATATCTCCTCCAGACTCTCCATGGATTCCCCAAGAGAACCCGGATATTTCCAATAGTTAGCGCCATCTCCACTCAAAACGCTGTCTTTGTTCAGCGTCCGTATTTCCTCTGCGGTATATCTTCCGTGATTCGGGTAAAACCGCCGCATACTTTCATCCCACACATATTCGCCGGATGCCAGCAGCCAATGATACAGATAATAGTTAGTAAGCGGACTCAAGTCAGCACCTATCGTACTTCCGCAGACCTGAGCTGTGTCCACCGCCTCCTGTGCAGCCTCAAATCCTTTGATTGTAGTTGTCTCAATTACGCCGTCTCCTTTCTTTCCAAGCAGATAATAGTAACCGAAATGCGGATAGATCCCCATAGCGGAATCCGTCAAAGTATCGGATCTGTTTTGCTCATAAACGTTACGAACCGACTCATAAGTAGCCGCTTGGATAAATCCCTTTCCAAGCTTCTCAAACTCGTCGTCCACCACATAAATATAATCTGCCGGAACCGTAACGTAGGGCATCAGCTTGGCATTCGCTTCTATCTGGTACACGCCTGTGTGATTTGCAATAGCCGTAAGCAGCACAAACAGGGACATAATACCCATATGGTACCCGTATTTGCCAATATATCGTTCCACAATCAGCATCATTATGACTGCCCCCGCATAAATAGGCCCCGCGCTTCTGGCATAAATTGCTCCTATGTCAAGTCTGACAAACGTATAGGTATAAGAAACCGTCAGCATAATCCCCACGGAGATCATCTGGCATGCCGCCTGAGGATTCTTCACTCTGCATCTTTTCCTTTCCATGCAAACGCCACCCGCCTTGCATGCCAGTGCAAAAGAAATCCATATCAGCCCTGCGGGTATCATAAAAGTAAACAAATCATATAGAATCAAGCGGAACACCTCATATTCATCGCGCAGATACGGCAGGAAATTATCCGGAAGCACCTGCCCGAATCGCGGTATACCGCCTTCCAGCACAGCCTGTGAAGACATTGCCAGCATATGCCGCAGCGTTCCTGCAAGAAAAGGGATAGAAAATAGCGGCAACAAAATACAAATACCCCATTTCAGCCAAAACCCGACTGTTCGCATCTCCCTGCGCAATTCTCCTGTTCTCACGTAACAGAACGCCTGATATAGTCCAAACGGTACAAAAGAAAGACATACCGCCGCTCCATACAGCGGATAATATAAGCCCTGAAACAGACTGGTCAGAATCCAAAGTCTGAGCCATAAACTTTTCTTTGCCACAATCGACGGCAAAACCAAAAGAAGCATTATCGGCAGGATAAAAGCCACTCTGTCATAATCCATCACACAAAAGATCAGTGCAATCAGAAAACAATCCGCTCTGTCAGCCTGACGCCAGAGCAGACTCATAATCAAAATCACGACAAACAGATAGAACATGTTATTTGTGATATTATAGTTGGCAAAAGTCCCGCCTTCGCCAAACCAGTCGAAAACGGCCCCATGGATAATGGAATACATGCCGGAAACCGGAATATAATTTCGAAATGGCACTTGCCCCAGCTGAAAGACCTGCGAATAGCCAATAATATTTTCAAACGGATGGTGCAAATCCGTTGACATAATCACCCCGCTCCCCGAGAAACGGTTATATGCCATAATGCACACGCAGCTTCCCATGGTGATAATATCCCGCACATCATCGGCTTGTTTCCACATTACCCGGATTCTTCGGACAGCTTCTGCAACGAAGCACACCATTAGCGCCACAACAACCATCTTTACCGCTGCCGGGGGATCAATATAATAAAAACTTTCACCATACTTATAGCAATTACCATAAAACAGCAGAAGCGTTGCGGGAATCAGCAGACTATCCGTCATCCCCAACCGCAGCAATGCTTTTCTCCTATCTGTAAACAAAAGCGGTACCAATGCTGCCGCAAAGGCAACGAGTCCGACTATCATGCCATTGGCTGTATGAACCCCGCCGCACATGGCGTAAATCCTATATAACCCAGCAGCCGCATAAATATTCAGCAGGAAGATATTAGTTCCGATATAAGCAATCTGAGGGCTGACCAAATACAAAATGACTGCATAAAGGAATGCCAGAATAATAATCTGATAACAGGAATGAAACAGCACAAGGCGTGTAAAAACCAATATAGCCAGTGCGTAAAACGGCTTTTTCCCCTCAATACCCGCATCGGAATCTGTCTTTGAATCACTGCGGTGTCTTTCCGTAATCCCATAGAAAAGTCCGTAGGCAAGTACACCTGCAAAAATCAAAATATATAAAAGCGACATTTCGATGGATTTGTTAGACGACAGGCCTGCCGTCCATTCCATAACAATATCCTGATAGATCTGATCACTGTTTCCACCTCTGACCAGACAAATCAGACATCCCATCGATCCTGCCAATAACATAAAGATTAAAAACAGTATTCGTTTTTTCTCCGTCGACATGGTTTTCACTATTCGCGAATCTCCCTTTGCATTTTTCAGCCCCATTCGTTTCCGTATTGTTTCCTGCAAATCCACAAAAAATATTATAAATCATTAATTATCCTTTTTCAATAATTATAGGATATATAATATCCTATTTTTTCTATGCCTATCACTTATACTTTTATTGTAGATAGGATGGTGAAAAAAGTATGGTGGAAGATTTTTTTGTTGAGCGAATCATCACGTTACGAAATCAAAAAAATGTATCCGCAAGAGAAATGAGCCTTGCCATCGGACAAAACGAAAGCTACATTAACCGCATTGAAAACGGCAAGGCTTTTCCCTCCATGCAGGCCTTTTTCTATATCTGTGAGTATTTTCAAATCACGCCCAAGGAATTTTTTGATGAAAGTATTCAGAATCCAATCAAAGTAAACAAAATTATAAAAGAATTGAAACCGTTGGATGATACGCAATTAGATGTGATTCTGACGGTAATTAACGGACTGCGGCACTCCTCGAAATGACGCTCATCTATGCCACTGTATGATCTGCTGTTTCCATCTGCCCCCCCCCATACCGCACCGATCGGTGAGATTTTCCCGCATAAATATTCCCAAATGTTACTTCATATCCGGCCAGCATATAAGAATCCTCTTTATTGACATTTGCCAGAACAAATACCGGCACTTTGCCGTCGGAAAGCACCGTCCTGATTCCGCAAAGCAAAACACCCGACCGACCTTACCGCCAATCGGGCATTTTACATCACCGCTTATGCCTTACACAATCCCCTGTGCTTTCATCGCCACCGCGCAATTTTGCCGTAATTAAGCCGTTATTTACGATTTTTGCAGCCAGTCTGTGACCTGTTATTTTCAGACAATTTCATTTTTTTACAGCTATCTTCCTTTTTTATCGTTATCATTTTTAAAAGTCTGTTATCACTTCCATGTCATTTGGATCTCTCGCTTATTATTTACGCAATCCGAAAGATACAAGTTGATCAACGTCTGATAAGGTATACCAACCTTACTGGCCTGAGCCTTGAAATAATCAATGACCGTAGGCGATATTTTTATGGTAACTTGCTTTTTTAATTCTTTTGCATAGGGATTAGGTCTTGGATTGAGCCGATCGATGTCATATTCCTCTAACATATCTTTCTTCCTCCTTTTTGGTCGCCATTCTAGCCGAAATGATGCGTATCACCGCATCGGACTCGCGATAACAATGACATACGATACAGATGCTTGCCTTTTCGGTCATTCCAAGAAGCAAGAATCGTTCTTCCAGCCCAGAATGTTCCGGATCGTCAAACAAGATGGCCTTGTCATCGAAAAATGCTGTACTGGCCTCCTCAAAAGAAATGCCATGCTTTTTCTTATTTATTTCGTTCTTATTTTCATCCCAGTCGAAACGCATTGACAATCCTTTCATTTAATATTTATATAGTAATTATATTATATTCATTTTGTATTGTCAATATTCACAATCACTTATAACTTTTCACCTAACTGTTTTAACAACACTTTTCCGTCTCATTATATAAAACACCCGGCCGTCTCCGCAGCTTATGTGCCATCAACACATATCTGCTTATGACCGGTCGGGCATTTTACTTCAGGCTGTTTTCCTCAGCCTGCATTCTTTCGTTTGATACCTCTCTGACAGATACCTATCCAACATCACACGGCACTGTCAACACTGTCACTTATTTAGAATTTACACAGCGCTTACACAATCCCCTGTGCTTTCATCGCCTCGGCCACCTTGAGGAAGCCCGCGATGTTCGCGCCGGCAACATAGTTGCCCTCCATGCCGTACTTCTTGGAAGCATCGTCCAGGTTGTGGAAAATATTGACCATGATACCCTTTAACTTGGAATCGACTTCCTCGAAAGTCCAGGAGAGTCTCTCGGAGTTCTGGCTCATCTCCAGCGCGGATGTCGCTACACCGCCCGCATTGGAAGCCTTGCCGGGGCAGAACAGGACTTTATTCTGCTGGAAGTACTCTGTCGCCTCCAGTGTGGTGGGCATATTGGCGCCCTCCGCTACCGCGAAGCAGCCGTTTGCCACGAGCGCTTTCGCGTCGTCCAGATCCAGTTCGTTCTGGGTCGCGCAGGGAAGTGCAATATCACACTTGACGCTCCACACGCCGTGCTCGCCGTTTTTCTTCTCATGATACTGTGCGCTCGGCCTTGCCGCCGCGTACTCTGTCAGACGTGCGCGCTTCACTTCCTTGACCTCTTTTAAGAGCGCCACATCGATACCGTCGGAATCGTAAATCCAGCCTGTGGAATCGGAGCAGGTAACCGGTTTCGCGCCAAGCTGCTGCGCTTTCTGGATCGCATAGATTGCCACATTGCCTGCGCCGGACACCGCAATCGTCTTGCCGGCAATATCTTTACCGTTGCACTTGAGCATTTCCTCAGTTAAGTACAGCAGACCGTAGCCGGTCGCCTCGGTTCTCGCGAGGGAACCGCCGTATGTCAGGCCCTTGCCCGTCAGCACACCCTCGTACAGGTTGCGGATTCTCTTGTACTGGCCAAACAGGAAGCCGATCTCACGTCCGCCGACGCCGATATCGCCTGCGGGTACGTCCGTGTCCGCACCGATATGTTTGCACAGCTCTGTCATAAAGCTCTGGCAGAATGCCATCACTTCTCTGTCGGATTTATCCTTGGGATCAAAATCGGAACCGCCCTTGCCGCCGCCGATCGGCAGTCCGGTCAGAGAGTTCTTGAAGATCTGTTCAAAGCCCAGGAACTTGATGATGCCCAGATTTACGGACGGATGGAATCTCAGTCCTCCCTTGTAGGGACCAATCGCGCTGTTGAACTGTACACGGAAACCGTTGTTGACCTGCACCTGTCCCTTGTCATCCACCCAGGGAACACGGAACTGTACAATTCTCTCCGGAACCGTCAGTCTCTCCAGCAGGGCATCCTTTCTGTATGCCTCCTCGTCCGCCTCGATCACCACGCGCAGGGATTCCAGAACTTCTTTTACCGCCTGATGGAATTCCGGCTGCGCAGGGTTCTTCGCAACTACCAACTCATAAACCTCGTCAACATATGACATTGTGCATGTCCTCCTTTAGTTTGTATCTGTCTGCAATAGATAAAAATGCCTACGCTTCATTATAGTATGCGCCGAAAAAATCCACAAGCCCGATTTAGTGCATTAACGCATAAAAATTTCTGGGTCTTTTTTATACATATTGTACAATAATACTGATATTCAAAAATACTTGTATACAAAGCAGGTCACAGGTACTCACGCATCTTCTCCACCGTGTCTTGCTCAAAATCGACCAGTTCCCGTGCCAGTTCCACCGTCTCGTCCGCGGCAAGCTGATTGTGTTTGATCGCCCTCCACATATCCGTCATTCTCCTGCTGCTGTTCTGTATGACCAGCTCCGCCAGATGTCCTCTGCTGACATTCAGCGCCGTGCCGGCGTGTATACCGCTTCGCAGCAAAAATTCTCCGACCCGGCCCGTGCGGTGTACGTCTCCCTCTCCTTCCAGGATCCGATCCAGCGCTTTATTATGGATCTGGGCGTAGCGCAGGGACTGCCTGGACAGCTGCCGGGAGAAATCATCGTTCTCCGCCTTGTCCATAATCGTGTCAATGGCCGCCATGCCCATCTGCGTGCTCCGCTGTACCTCCTGCAATAGTTTCGCGTCGTCGTGTCTCATACCTGTTCCTTTCTGTCTCCGATACTTGTCAGCCTGGCTCATTGCTCGCGTAAATTTCCTATTGTATAACGAGTTGAAACACGCTCTGCGAGTTTCACTCGTTATCGCGGCACTCGCCAAATTGACAAGCAAGCTTGTCAGCTTGGCTCATTGCTCGCGTAAAAAAAGAGTACAGGCTTGCCTGCACTCTTTATCCTTGCCATTATTTTCATCTTTAATCAGCCGTCCTGCAGTGGAATCTGTCTGTCCATGCAGTTTCTGACGCGATCCTACTCGACATAGTCCGACTTCACATAGGCCGTTTTGCCATTATATTTGATCTTCGTCCAGCCGTCCGCCTGCTTCATGATTACTTCCAGCTTCTCGCCCACATAAGCGGTGCCCAGTTTCTCGCCGTCCTCACTGGCCGATGCACGGACGCGGACATTCTCTTTCACCGTCACGGTTCCGCCCGCTCCGGCATTACCGCCGTCAGCCTGCGCGGTCTGTTTCTCCGGCTCGTCATTCTCCGCTGTCTCTTTCCCGTCGTCTGCCGTCTCTTCCGCATTGGCTTCTTTCGTCTCGGACGCTTCCAGATACTCGCTCTTGATAAAGGCGTTCTTGCCCTCGTAATCGACCATGCTCCAGCCGTTGGCCCGCTCTTCTAACAGGGTAAACTCATCACCCACCGCAGCCTTGCCGAGTTTGTCGGCTGTCTCGCTGTCGGAAGAACGGATATTGACCACGTCGGTAGCCTTAACCTTGGTCACTATGACCTCCGGTTCCTCTTTCTCCGGCTGTTCCTCCTCCGCACTCTCAGCGGTCTCGCCGGCTTCCTCTGTCTGGGACGCCGTTCCGCTGCCCTCTTCCCGCGCGAGAGTCTCGCCCACATTTTTGTCGATCTCCGCGTTCAGGTCGATGATAAATTCCCGCAGGGCCTCGTCCTCCGCCATCATATCATTGTAGGCGGCTGCAACCTTGTTGTTCAGATCGACACAGTCGTCCTGAAGATTGAGCTCGCGGATATAGTTCAGGATATCTTCATCCTCTTCTCCGTCCTCGTTAAAATAGTATTCTCCATCCTCATTCTGGCAGACATAATATGTTTTCAGGCCCGGAATCGCCTTGTCATAATCGCGGAACTTTACCTCCGTATAGACATAAACCATATAGGTGTTTTCTTTCGGTCCCGCTTTTGTGTACACTTCCACCGTCGGATAAGACTCGAGATATTTGCTCGTCTCTTTCGCTCTGAGAATTTCCGTATCGTCCAGCTTGTACATCAGCCCGCTCATCGTGTCGGTATCCCCCTCCACCATGGCCTGATAATAGGTGTGTACAAGCTCGTTGATCTCCGGTATCGCATCTTTCTCCAAAGGCACTTCCGGAACCGTGACATCCATATTGGCGATGTCGATGTTTTCCGTTGTCCCTGCCGTCTCTTCCTCAGTATCCTTTCTCCCGTTGGCATGGATCGCGATCGCAACGGTAATTGCCACACAGAGCACCAGCACCACCGGCATGATAATCCGCGAGTACCTGAAAAGCCAGTTCTTAAGGATTTCCAGCTTAGCTCTGATAAAATCCTGTATATTATTGTTTGATGTATTCATCTACTACAACCTTTCTGAATCTGTAAACCACAGACAGCCGCTAAGAGCTGTAATGCACCCGACAGGACTCGAACCTGCATCAAAGGCGTCGGAGGCCTACGTTTTATCCATTAGACTACGGGTGCCGACCTAATCAAAAGTATTACGATTTTGTTACATCTCGCTTATCATACCATAAGCCGGCACCATTTGTCCAGTAAATAAGAAATTAACCTGAAATTTCCTCTATTTTGGCCAGTTTCCGGTTGTAACGGTACAGCTGGCCGGAAAGCACCTCCTCCGGATCCACCTGTGTCGTGTTGACCTCCTCCACCAGCTTCCGATAAAAATCATACTCGTCTCTGCGGTCATCCGGCAAAAGCAGCACTTCATGTACGGAACTCGGCAAAATCAGCAGATCCGTCCCGAACTGCCGCGCCAGTTCCCCCAGCTTGTCCGAATACAGCATGGCGGAAGCACCGTTCAGCTTCACCCGGTTGGTCAGCACATACATATCGATCGAAACTGTCTCCTCCGCCTTAACCCCTGTCATCTCCTCCACCAGCTGTCTCATCGGAATCAGCAGTTCCGGCATGCGCAGCCGCATATTCTCCTCAGCGGCCGCGTATACATCCTCCGCCGTCTTTTCCCACATGGCGAGATGACTGTTGCGGATCAGGATGGAGGCGTTTCCGAGCACTTTTTCCTCCAGCGCATAATAGAAGACGAGCGCCAGATCGTGCCACGCAAAATGCGGAACCTCCTCCAGCAGCTTTTCGTTCTTCTCATAATTGACGAGCTTGTGAAAGATTCTGTCTTTCACTTTCCCGTAATCCCTGAAAAAATCCATATTGAGATGCAGGGTTTTCCTCTTGTCGCGGTACATCTCGACAATCCCGTCCGCGATCTCCTGCGGATCCGTGCCGACACAGTACTGCCTGTACATCTCTTCCAGATAGATCGTGGGCGAGATATTGTCCTCCTCACGCATCATCACGATTCCCGTATAGACGATGCCGTTATTCTTGGTCACCTCATTGACCTTAACCGAATATGCCGCTCCCATTCTCTCCTGGAGCAGGTTTACCATTTCTTCTACAAATTCCTGATAGTTCATTCTCCCTCTTTTCCCATTCTCTCCGGGGAATATCCTGACAAGATGAAACACGCCATGCGCGTTTCACCCGTCAGCGAGGCATTCGCCAAATTGACAAACAAGCTTGTCAGCCCGGCTCATTGCCCGCGCAAAAAAACAATGGCCGCTTGCGCTGCCATTGTCTTATAGGCTTTTGTAGAATGATAGGCAATATATGTTAGACTCTGGAGAGATATTCACCCGTTCTCGTGTCGATCTTGATCACTTCCCCCTGATCCACAAACAGCGGCACGTTGACTTTCGCGCCCGTCTCCACAATCGCGGGTTTTGTCGCGCCTGTCGCCGTATCGCCCTTGAAGCCCGGCTCCGTATCGGTGATTGCCAGTTCTACAAAGAGCGGCGGCTCGATGGCGAAGACATTGCCGTTGTAGGAACAGATCTTGACCATCTCGTTCTCTTTCACGAATTTCAGCGCATCGCCGACCGTGTCGGCATTGAGCGCGATCTGATCGTATGTCTCCGTATCCATGAAGTTATACAGATCGCCGTCCGCATACAAATATTGCATTTCTTTTCTATCAATACGTGCCTGAGGGCATTTCTCCGTGGGTCTGAATGTTTTCTCGACAACGCCGCCGTTGATGATATTCTTCAGCTTCGTCCTCACAAATGCCGCGCCTTTTCCGGGCTTCACATGCTGGAACTCGATGATCTGGTACACGTTGCCTTCAAACTCAATGGTAATACCATTTCTGAAATCGCCTGCAGATATCATAAAATGATCCTCCTAAATTTTCACAAATATAATTCCTAATTAGTTTATACTATAAATTCTGTTTTTTCAACCTATTTCCCGAAAAAAGCCAAAACTTTTTTACCTGGAAAGAATATAATCTATCGCCTGCAGATAGCCGTCAAGTCCCTGCCCGTAGATCTGCCTGTCACATGCGGGCGCTGTCACGGACACCTTACGGAAGTCCTCGCGTTCCATGATATTCGAGATATGGATCTCCACTTTCGGCACGGTAATGCTGGCCAGCGCGTCCCTGATCGCGTAGCTGTAGTGCGTGTAGGCGCCCGGATTGATCACAATCCCCTCCGTGCCGTCAAAATAGGCATCCTGTATCCTGTCGATGATCGCGCCCTCATGGTTGCTCTGAAAAACCTCTATGGCGCAGTTCTCTTTCTGCCCTTTGTCGGCGATCATCTGCAGCAGATCGTCATAATTCTTTGTGCCATATACGCTTTTCTCGCGAATGCCGAGAAAGTTGATGTTCGGTCCGTTGATCACAAGCAGTTTCATAGCTGCCATCCTCCTTTTGCCAAATCCGTTTTTACCGTTTCAGGGCACGCTCTTCTATCTCTCCGAGTATCGTCTCGAAATCCTTGCCGTCCACGTCAATCACCTCATCCGCCGCCGCCATATAGCAGGCCTCGCGCTCCCCGAGAAGCCGTTCGATCTTTCCCTGTGGATCATCGCCCTGCAGGAGCGGTCTTGTGGTGTCATGCTTCAGCCTCTCATAGATTGTCTGTGCGCCCGCCCGCAGATAAAAGACCTGCCCCAGTTCATGCAGAAGCGCCCGGTTTTCCTCCCGCAGAGGCAGGCCGCCTCCCACCGACAGGATACGGCCGCTGCCGCCAGCGAGCAGCCTGCGCAGACAGTCCGTCTCCCTCTCCCGGAAGTAGGCTTCGCCGTCCGTGGCAAAAATCTCCGATATGGTTCGCTTCTCCGCCCGCTCAATCTCTTTGTCCGTATCGGTGACGGGACGCCGCAGGCGATAGGAGAGTTTCAGTCCCACCGTCGTCTTACCGCAGCCCATGAATCCGATCAGTATAATATCGCCCATATCTTGTCTGTCTCCCTCCACACTGTCCATCCGTCTTTGTCCGCTCGTCGTCATGAAAACTTCGTCCGCAGCCTGTCATAGACTGCCAGCGCGTCCTCCTCGGACACCTGTGTGTCGTTCCAGAGTTCATAGGCAATGATTCCCTGGTACAAAAGCATCTTTAACCCATTGTACGCCCTGCCGCCGTTTGCCCTGACAAGCTGCATGAAGCGCGTCTCCCATGGGTTATAAATCAGATCAAAACCTGTGTGGATCTTCTCATAGAACGCTCTCTCCTCGATCACCACGTCCTGTGTGTGCGGAAAAAGCCCTACGCTGGTCCCCTGAATCGCCAGGTATCTGCCGTCGGGAATCTCTGCATAGTCTTCGGTCCGCATCGGGCAGATCACATTCCTGCCTGTCCTGCCGTTCACCTCGTCCGCCACCGTCCGCGCTTTTTCAAAAGTACGGTTGAGCATCCAGACTCTGTCCGCCCCTTTCACCGCGCACAGATACGCCACCGCCCGCGCGGCGCCTCCCGCGCCGAGCAGGATCACAGACTGCCCGGCGAGTTCTATGCCCTCGCTCCGCATGGCACGGTACAGGCCCTCCATGTCCGTGTTGTAGCCTTTGTAGCCGCCGGCGCACCGCACCAGCGTATTCACGGCGCCGATATCCCGCGCCAGAGGATCGATCTCGCTCAGGCACGCAATCACCTCACTCTTGTAAGGCACCGTCACGTTCAGCCCCAGTATGCCAAGCGCCAGGGCGCCCGCGACCGCCGCCTTGACCCCATCCTCAGCCACCGGAAAAGGCACATACGCCAGATCATGCCCCAGACGTCCTGCCAGCGTGTTATGTATCAGCGGTGACAGCGTGTGCTCCACCGGATTGCCGATCAGCCCGCAGACCCTTGTCTTTCCATTGATTTCCATTTTCCGCGGATTTAAGCTCATTTTTTGCTGTTGGGCAGTCATTACTTACTCTCCTCCCACAAGGCAATCCACAATTTTTTCTGCAATAGCCTGCATTCCCAAATCTCCAGGATGAATTGCCACTCCGCTGTGTTTTATCACGTGCTGCTTGCCGTTTCCATCAAATACTATCGTTCCCATTCCTGCTTGAAATTCTTCTTTGTCCCACAAATCTTCTAAACTGACATAACTGATGCCATAATCTTCCGCAACTTTTTTCTTTATTTTTTCTGCCATATTCTTATTTCCCCAGAAATTTCCTACCATAATTATAGCCGTGTTCGGACACTTGTCCCTGATATGGATCAGCAAGGCCTCACAATCTGTTTGAAATGTACTGCTATCTGCTATATTCTCTCCCAGCTGCAAAATAATGTAATCCAGCTGCTCACATAAAAACGGATCTATTATTGAAAACGTTTGATTTCTGTCATGTCCATTGAGTTCCCATTGTGAATAATTCAACGCATATGCATTCACATCTTCATATTGCTCTGTAAGAGCCGCCACTAATCTATGGTAATAATCCTTGGAAGCCTCAGATGCCGCCATGCCGATCTCATTCCACCAGTATTCATGATTAAGGCCATGCTTGGTGATACTATTGCCCAATACAAGTAAATTGATCCCCCCCCCGACAGCATCAACGCAAGCCTTGATAAATCGCCCGGCATCTTCATCGTTCCCCGCTTCCATTCGCTGCACATATGCCTGCAGGTCTTTGATTCGTTTTTCCTGATTCAATTCATGCCTATATAACTTATAGCCTAATAGGCTCATTCCCAAAACCGCTACTATAAATAACACACCGAGACATATCATAACTATCTTCACTTTATATTACCCTTACCCTTCTTATCCCTGCATTACTATAGCAGTCTCACAGGCACTACAGCTTTCGATAAAATGAAAAGGGACATTCTCTTTATCATAACCAAACCCCCTGCTTTTGCGCAAGGGGTTTGGGGCATCCGCTTTGCGGAAGTCTATTTGTCCAATACCTTTTTCAGCTCGTCCATAAAAGTATTGATATCCTTGAATTCGCGATACACGGAGGCAAAACGGACATAGGCGACGGCCTCCAGATCTTTCAGCTTGTTCATGACCAGCTCGCCTATCACCTGGCTCGGAATTTCTTTCTCCTCCATGTTGAAGATTTCCGTCTCCACCTCGTCTATCAACTGGTTGATCTGTGAGGCGCTGATCGGCCTCTTGTGGCACGCCCGCAGGACGCCCGCCTCGATCTTGGTTCTGTCGTAAGTCTCTCTGTTGTTGTCCTTTTTGATGATGATAAGCGGAATCGTCTCCACTTTTTCATAAGTTGTAAAACGCTTGTCGCACTCGTCGCAGACACGCCGCCTGCGAATGGAATTGTTGTCTTCGGCAGGTCTGCTGTCGATTACTCTGGTATTTTCATGACCGCAAAAAGGGCATTTCATCAGGGATATCCTCCTAGGTATCTGTTTTTGCACAGCATATTACATAGCCAAACTACATTGTTATTATAGGATAGGATTGCAATTATGTCAACTATTTTATGGTAACCGTTTACCGCCTTTCCCGCGCCTGTCACTTTGTGCTTATATCTACGATGACAATATCCGGCCCGATCTGTTTGATATCCCTGTAGCGTATCACATAGTCGTCATCGCCGCCGCCAAACAGACCGCACCACCTGCTCTGGCCCGGAACGACCAGCTTGAAAATCTGACCCGTGCACTCGTCAAATTCAAAATCACTGATCTTTCCCAGCTTCTGGCAGTTTTTCAGATTGATGACTTCCTTTTTCTTCAACTCCGAAAATAACATAGGAACCCCTCGGGGCTTTTTATTATGCTATGCCATTGCCCCGAAAAGGTTCCCGATGTCCGTTCTGCCGTCTTGCGTCTATTCGACTGAGACATACTCGTGGAACACATAGCCGCTCGAACCGTCCTCCAGAAGAATCTCGTACCATTCCCCGTCGTCCGTGTGTCCAACGCCCGTGTATGTCTCGCCCTCCTTGGCCACCTTCAGGATATTGGTTCCCGCAGTGCTCGGATTATCGCGCACATTGACGTTGTGCGTGATCGTGACGGTAAACGTTTCCCCGCCGTCATCCAGGGACTGTTCAACCTCCTGTTCTCCCTCTTCGTCAGCCTCCTCCTGCTCCTGTTCCTGCATTTTTTCAGCCGCTTTCTCGTAATTCTTCGGCATATAGCGCTGATACATTTTGTATCCCACGATGACCGCAATCACCAGAATCACAACGCCGACCACAGCCGTCATGACCGTGATCACATCGACGCCCTCGTCGTCCTCATCCCAGTCGTCGTCTTCCCATTCTTCCTCGCGGTAATGCGCCTTGCGCCCGGATGCGGCGCTCTTCTTCGCCGGGCTGTGCACGGTCTCTTTCTTATGATCCTGCGCAGCCGCGCTCTTCTTCGAAGCGCTTTGCGGCGTTGTTTTGGCCGTCCCGCGCCCGCTGCCCGATGCGCCTGCCGGCTTGCGTCCCGTGTCGGTCTCCGAACGTGCGGCGCGGCGCGGCTCTTCCCCCGTCCTGCGATCCGCACGGATTTCCGCCGCAGTCTCATTCAGTATATTGCGCTCAATTGCTACAATCGGAATATCCAGAGTCGCCTGTGGCGCGCCGTACCCGGTCTTTTCTTTTTCGCCAGCCACCCTGGCGCCGCACTTATGGCAGAATTTTGTACCTTCGCGCAGCAGCGCGCCGCACTCGGGGCATTTTTTCTCTCTGATCACCTTAGCGCCGCACTCCGGACAGAATTCATCCGTCTCCATCAGCCGCGCGCCGCAGCTTGTACATTTCATTGCCTTTCACCTCATCATGTCCGGGCCATGCGCAGCAGTGTGCGCACAGTCATTTTTACTCTCTATTACTGTAGCAGAGAACTCGCCTTTTGTAAAACGATATAGGAATATTTTTCCTTAATTCTTTATGAATAATTCAGAGGAATTTGTCCCATCCTTGTAGATGACGGAAGATCACAGCAGAGACACGGCGGCAGGCGGAAAGGACGGATAAACATGATACAGGGAAAAGTAGAAATATGCGGCGTAAACACCTCCAAGCTGCCGCTTCTCAAAAACGCGGAAAAAGAAGAACTGTTCCGGCGCATTTCGGATGGAGATATCGATGCCCGCAAAGAATATATCAATGGCAATCTGCGCCTTGTCTTAAGCGTGATCAAGCGTTTCCACACCAGCAGTGAAAATGTGGACGATCTGTTTCAGATCGGCTGTATCGGCCTGATCAAGGCCATCGACAATTTTGACAGTTCGCTCAACGTGAAATTCTCCACTTATGCCGTGCCGATGATCGTCGGCGAGATCAGGCGCTATCTGCGGGATGCCAACAGCATCCGCGTCTCGCGCTCCCTGAAAGATACCGCCTACAAAGCCATCTATGCCAGAGAGCAGCTGACCCGCCTCAATTCCAGAGAGCCCACCGTCACAGAGATCGCAGACGAAATCGGTATTCCAAAAGAGGATATCGTCTATGCCCTGGATGCCATACAGGCGCCTATGAGCCTCTACGAACCCGTCTACACCGACGGCGGCGATACCCTCTATGTCATGGATCAGATCAGCGACAAGAAGAACCGTGAGGAGATGTGGGTCGAGCAGATTTCTCTGAGCGAGGCCATGAAGAAACTGAGCGAGCGCGAACACGAAATCATCACGCTGCGCTTCTTCGAGGGCCGTACGCAGATGGAAGTCGCCAATCAGATCGGCATCTCCCAGGCCCAAGTCTCCCGTCTGGAAAAGAACGCGCTGAAAACTATGCGCATGTATCTGACTGCCTGAGGCGCGTCTTTTAATAATCCGCGATATCAAATGTGAGTGTGATGTCCTTGCCGCCAAACAGCTTGAAATAATTCTCTATGATGCGGTCCGTAACCACGCGGATATTCTCTTTCTCCGTTCCCATGAGCACCACGAGGAACTGCGAGCTGCTGTAGCGTGTGCCTACATCCACGCCGCGCAGCGACTTGCAGATCGACTGCTCCATACACTGCATGGCCACTTCCATGCGCTCCAGATCAATATCACTCCCGTCTGACGAGAACAGAGTGAACAAAAGGATCTGCGTCTCCTGTCTGCTCCGCTCGGAAAACCGGCTCATGAACTCATAGATATGTCCGAACTCGGCATAGTCCACCTGAAAAGCGCCCTTGTGCTCCTCCTGGCTTCTGATCATGCCGATAACCGCTTCCAGGTCGCTCTTAGACTGATCCGGTGTGCGAATCAGGCCGGTGCTGTGATAGAAACCGTAGCGGATATTCTCATTCTGCTTGACGTGATACAGCGCCTTGTCCGCCCGCTGGAACAGCTCGTCGAACTCATGCCCGTCCAGCCCCGACAGGCTGATGCCCACGGAGAGCTGCGTCTCCTTGAGGATATCCACCTCATCCTGCTTCGCGGCAAAAGCGCCCAGGATCTCGTTTACCTTGGCGATTGCGGCATCCCTGCTCTTCATTCCCTCCGCGAAATACAAAAACTCGTCGCCGCCCGTACGGCACACGATATCCTTGCCGCACACATCGCGCAGCACATCGGCAGTCATCTTCAGGGCATAGTCGCCCGCCAGATGGCCGTGTACCTGATTGATACGTTTGAAGTGATCCAGATCGATCAGCATCAGGCAGCCGCCCGCCGCCCGCAGCCCCGCGGCAATCTCCAGCTCGCCCTTGCGCCTGCTGATCACGCCGGTCAGATAGTCCGTGGGCGCCTCGAGAATACTCTCGCTGCCCATCGATGTCCCAAAAATCTTCTCACTGTCAAAAATCGGGGAGGCCATATCCTCCTCGTGCATCCACTGCTGCTCCAGCGCGCCCTCTTTGATCAGTTCCAGAAAAATGTCCACCAGATCCGGATCCCACTGACTCCCCTTACCTTTTTCCAGCTCCTGCATTACGATATCGTCGCTGAGTCTGCGCCTGTAGACACGGTTGCTCGTCATGGCGTCATAGGAATCCACTAACGCGATAATTCTGGCGATCAGCGGGATGGACTCGGCCTTGAGCCCTTCCGGATATCCCTTGCCGTCATAGCGCTCATGATGATACTTCGCCCCTACCGCCACATTCGGAAACATCTTGAAATCTTTCAGGATCTCCGATCCCATGATGGTGTGGTTCTTGATCAGCCGAAACTCCAGATCCGTCAGCTTGAACGGCTTGTTGAGCACGGCATCCGGCACGCCGATCTTACCCACGTCGTGCAGCATCGCCACATAGTATGTATTCTGGACATCCTCCTCGGGCCAGCCGAGCCTCTGCGCCATCAGCTCGGCATAGGCCGCCACGCGCATGGAGTGTCCCTTGGTGTAATCGTCTTTCGCATCCACCGTATTCGCAACAGTCATAATCGCCTGAATGGTGACGCGCTCCATCTCTCTCGTCTTTTCGTCCAGACGGCGCTGCAGATCCTTGCGGTAACCGTCCAGCTCCAGCGTACTCTTAATACGGCTCAGCATGATCTGCGGTTCAAACGGCTTGGCGATATAGTCACACGCGCCCATGCGGAAACATTCGATCTCTGTCTCCGCGCTTCTGTCGGCCGTCAGGAAGATCACCGGGATTCTGCGCCAGCGGGTATCATCCTGCAGCGCGCGCATCACTTCAAAGCCACCGATATCCGGCATATTGATATCGAGAAGAATCAAATCCGGCGTATGTCTGTCCAGATATTTGTACGCCTGCTTTCCGGAATTCACGGCGACAACCTTATAGATGTCGCCCAACAGATTCTGTGCCGTCGACAACGTCAGCCTGTCATCGTCTACGATCAAGATTATTTTCTTCATTTGCCCCTCACATACACATTTGTCTATACCGCCCGCAGCGTCACTCCGCCTGTCTATACTTTTCCATCATATCACGTTATACCGTAAAAATCAATTATCTTTGCTCATCTCCTTTTTCAGTCTCCGCATGATTTTCTTTTCCAGCCGCGAGATATACGACTGCGAGATACCGAGCATCTCGGCCACCTCTTTCTGCGTCAGCTCCTTGCCGTCCGCGCTGCCGAGTCCGAAACGCAGTCTGATGATCGTCTGTTCCCGCTCGGAGAGCTTGGCGATCGCCCGCACAAGCAGTTTGCGTTCCGCCTCATTCTCCAGATCCCTGTAGATGACATCCTCATCCGTGCCCAGAATATCAGACAAGAGCAGTTCATTCCCGTCCCAGTCCACATTGAGCGGCTCATCGATGGAGACCTCCATCTTGTGCTTGCTGTTTCTTCGCAGATACATCAGAATCTCATTCTCAATACAGCGGGACGCATAGGTCGCCAGTTTGATATTTTTCTCCGGGTTGAACGTGTTGATGGACTTAATCAGTCCGATCGTGCCGATGGAGATCAAGTCCTCCACACCGACGCCCGTATTATCGAATTTTTTGGCGATATAGACCACCAGTCTCAGGTTGTGCTCTATCAGGATTGCCTTGGCCTCGTCTTCATATTCCGTGCCAAGGTCATTGATAATCTCATTTTCCCTGTCGCTCTCAAGAGGCGGCGGCAGCACCTCGGCCCCTCCTATGTAATGAATGTCCCCCTGCTTCGCCATCAGGAACCGGGTGTCCCTATGCACCATCTTGAATTGAACTTTTCCGGGAATTGCCACTTTCAGAATCATCTTTACTCCTCCTAGTTTTCTAATAACCGTGGGTGCAGTATCATCTGATAGACACTGTCCTCAGAGATTCCCGTATTACAAACCGCGACGACGACGTGTTCACGCCGGATCGTCTGCGTCCGCGTCTCGATAATGATCTCCGGCAGTTCATACGCCTCCAGGATTCCCCTGTCCTTTCCGACGCTGCAAAAGGGAACGGCGCGATATTTCTCCGGCCTGAAAGCCGGCGCCAGCTGTGCCGCCAGCCCGCTGCCGACCAGATTGACAGGCGCTCCGCTCACCGGCTCGAACAGATGATTCCCCGTATCCACCAGCGCCCGAACCCGGATCCGCCGTGCGGATTCCGGCAGCCGAATCTCCACCGTCCTCAGGCAGTCGTCCCGCCTGCGCTTCAGAGAGATCAGGATGCCCGCCAGAATACGGTAAGCGGCACAGGCCGCCGCCAGCGCGGCGAACATCCCTGCAGTACCGTTCAGAAGCTTTCTCAGGCAATTCAGAATCCATATCATGATACTGCCCAAAAAAAATCCGCAGCCCGCCAGCACGAAACTCGCATAGAGCAGCTTTCTGCATCGCCCGATCCGATAAACCAGCCGCAGCATACACATGCTGACAGGCACGGCGCTCACGACGCTGCGCGCCCCCAACGTGCCGAAAGGCAGCACGATCGCAATACAGCTCAACAGCGCACCCGCCATCGCCCCCGCTGTGATCCTTCTGTGCGTGGCAGTACACTCAAGGATCTGTCCCGCGAGAGACAGCAGACAGATATTGCTTGCCGTCTGCAGGAGAAATACGCTGTCGATATACAGTTTGTAATGCACGACCCACCTCCGTGTTTCGGCTTTATTATATGCAAACCGGGACAAATATTTTGTCACAATCGCAGAGCATTTCCGCTATTTTTCCAGACAGATAACAACAAAAAACCGCAGGATATGCTATCCTGCGGTCCGTCATCCGTTGTCTCTATTCCTGCTTTAATCTCTCTTTACTTTCAGAAAACTGGGAATATCCAGCGATTTCTCTTCCACGGAGCTCTTGATATCGGGCGCTTTGTTGATTCCGCCGATGGTTTTGAGCTGCTGCGTCGTCTGCGCCGCCGCCGTCCTGACGGGCTTCACCCCGGAACCCGCTGCAAAATTGGCCAGCCCGGAACTCGGCATCGTCCCCATAGCCGGTTTGCCCTGCAGAGACGTGGGGGTTATGTAGCCGGACTTAAAGTTGAGTCCGCCGGCCGCTTTCGCTTTCTCCTCGATTCCCGTCGCAATCAGCGTGATATTGCAGGTATCTGTCATATTGGCATCGTATCTTGAACCAAAGATGATATTGACGTCGGATCCCGTCAGATCCTGCACGTAGCTTGCCGCGTCGTTGGCGTCCGCCAGCGCGATCTCACCGGTCACGTTGAGCAGAATATGCGTAGCGCCGGAGATCGTCGTCTCCAACAGCGGGCTCTCCACCGCCATCTTGACCGCCTCGCTGGCCTTGTCGTCCCCTTTGCCCGTACCGATACCGATATGTGCGATGCCTTTGTCTTTCATCACAGTCTGCACATCGGCAAAGTCAAGATTGATCTCGGAGGGAACATTGATCAGATCCGTGATGCCCTGCACTGCCTGCTGCAGCACCTCGTCCGCTTTTTTCAGCGCGTCCGGCATGGTTGTCCGCCTGTCAACGATCTCCAGCAGCTTGTCATTCGGAATGACGATCAGCGTGTCCACATTGCCCTTGATCTTCTCAATACCCGCAAGGGCGTTGGTCATGCGCGTCTTCGCCTCAAAGCTGAAAGGCTTCGTCACAACGCCTACCGTCAGTATCCCCATATCTTTAGCCAGTTTCGCCACCACAGGCGCGGCTCCCGTACCCGTTCCGCCGCCCATGCCGCAGGTGACAAAAACCATATCCGCACCCTTGAGCGCAGCGGCCACCTCATCCGAACTCTCCTCCGCCGCTTTCTCACCGATCTCCGGCTGTGCGCCGGCTCCCAGCCCTTTGGTCAGCTTCTCGCCGATCTGCAAAAGCGTAGGCGCCTTGCACAGCTGCAGGGCCTGCTTGTCCGTGTTGATACCGATAAACTCCACGCCGGTTATCTCTTCATCAATCATTCTATTCACAGCATTGTTTCCCGCGCCTCCGATACCGACCACGATGATCTTGGCGGCAAACTCCGCATCATTCGACTTAATCTCCAGCAAGGTAATTCCTCCTTTTATGTACCCAAAAACTCTCATAGATTATCATATAATTATTTTTCAAAATTCGCAACCTATTTTTTTGCTTTTTGTGAATAAGCGGCCCTTGACAGGCCAAAATACCATAATTATCCGTTTTCAGCCCTCTCTACTCCAGCTCAAAGCTGTAGGATTTCAGGTCCTCGCTGTACTCGCGCATATCGAGGGTCCCCTTTTTGCCCTCCAGGCTGGGCAGCATATACTGCAGCTTCATGATCTTCTCATCGATAAATCCGTCGTCCCCCATGGCCACTTTCGCCTCGCCGAAAATGAGCGTGACCTGGTAATCCTGATCAAAATAGATCTTGTCCGCTTTCAGGGAATATTTGTCAAGCTGTTGGGTAATGTTGAGCACTTCCTGAAAAATCTCCGGTTTTTCCACAGGCAGCGCCTCATGCAGAATCACATGATCGAACTGTAAACCGGTCACCTGCGGGATCCCGGCCGTCTTCTCCGCGGAGATCTCCACAACGATACCGTCCTTGTCAAAATAGACATATTGATCCAGATAAGCCACGCAGCCCGCCAGCGCTTTCTCGTACACCGTGATGCGGATCGTGTCTTTCGCCTCGATCGTCACGTCCATCGCCTGGATAAACGGAATGTCCTCTATCCCTTTATCCTTATATTTCATAGCCAAATACAGGGAATTACTGCCAAACTTTCCATCCATCACCATATCTATGATTTCCTCGTTGGTATAATGGACATTTCCCTCCACATATATTGTAGTGACGGTATAATTGCGTACGATGTACACAGATCCCGCGATCAAAACGGCCAGAATCAGGAAAAGCGCCGAACACAGCAGGGCCGTTCTTTTGCGCCGGTCAAAGCGCAGTTTTTCTTTGCCCCTGCTTTCTCCTCTTCGCTTTTCCCATTCCGCATCGCCGTTTTTGACCAGGCGAAGATTCGGGTGGGCTTTCTTTACCTTTTTTACTTTTTTTCTGTCCGCCATCCATAACCCCCGTACCGCCGCCCGGACACCGCCCGCCGATTCAGGCGAGCTCCAGATCGGCGCCCAGCGCTCTTAAACTGCTCACGATATCCTCGTACCCTCTGTCAATGTAATGCCGGTTCGTCACAATGCTGGTGCCGTCCGCCGCAAGAGCCGCAATGACCAGAGCCGCGCCGCCTCGCAGTTCCTGCGCCTGCACGATGGCGCCGTGAAGAGGGCCGCCGCCCACATAGGCCACATTTCCGCGCACCGTGATGTCTGCGCCCATCCTGCACAGCTCGGACACAACGCGGAACCGATTTTCAAACACGTTCTCCTCGATGCGCCCCGCCCGCCCGGAGAGCGCCATGGCAACCATAAAAGGGGACTGCATATCCGTGGGAAATCCCGGATAGCACGCCGTCCTCACCACATCGCAGACACTCTCATGCGCCCTGCCTGCCACCAGGAGGCCGTCCGCCTCGCATACGATTGAGGCTCCCATGCTCTCCGCGCAGGCGAGTACGCTCTCCATGTGCGACACAGGCGCATCTTTCAGAAAAATACGTCCGCCGGCGCACATACACGCGCACAGATACGTTCCCGCCACAATGCGGTCCGCCGGCACACGATATCTGACCGGCGAAAGCTTTTCCACACCCTGAATGACCAGACGTCCGGTGCCTGCCCCTTTTATCCGCGCGCCCGCAAGCCGCAGAAATTCACACAGCGCGCCGATTTCCGGCTCCCTGGCCGCCGGTTCGATGACCGTCTCACCGTCCGCCAGCACCGCTGCCAGAATCAGATTCTCCGTCGCCCCGACGCTGACAAAAGGAAGATGCAGCACCGCTCCCCTCAGCCGCGCCGCCTCGGCGCAGAATCCGCTTTCGCTCTCCTCTATGGAAGCGCCCATCAGCCGCAGCGACTTTAAGTGCAGATCGATGGGCCTCGCCCCGATCACGCAGCCGCCCGGATACTCCATGCAGATCTGCCCGGTTTTTGCGAGCAGCGCTCCCGCGAGTATGAGGGAAGAACGCATGACACCCACCGAATCGGAAGGCATGTCATGCGCGGAAAATCCCAGCGTGTTCACCCGCACGAGCGTCCCCTCTCTCTCAAGCCTGCATCCCAGACTCTCCAACAGCTTCTGCATATGGCGTACATCGGAGATGTCCGGGCAATTCTCTATCTCGCATGTACCTTCTATCAACAGCGTCGCCGCCAGTATCGGCAGCGACGCGTTTTTCGACCCTTGTACCACAGTCTGTCCGTCCAGACTTTTGCCGCCATAGATACGAATAGCGTCCATATTTCTTACCTCGAATCCCAAAAATATGACCTATTCTATCTATATGGCTTTTTACGCCAAAGTTATCTTGTCCCTAAGGCAGATCTTTGAGCCTGATCCCTCTCGCCACACTTAAGACCAGCCCGATCTCAATCAGCAGAAACATCACCGACGAACCGCCGTAGCTGATGAAAGGAAGGGAAATGCCGGTATTGGGGATCGTATTGGTGACCACCGCGATATTCAGGATCACCTGAATGGAAATGTGTCCCAGAACACCCACGACAAGCAGCGCGCCAAACAGATCCGGCGCATTGTTCGCGATCACCATAAAGCGCCAGATCAGCATAATAAACATGATAATCACGGCAAAGCCGCCGAACAGTCCCAGTTCCTCACAGATAATGGAGAAGATCATGTCATTCTGCGCCTCCGGCAGGAAACCGAGTTTCTGCATACTCGCGCCCAGTCCTTTGCCCAGCACGCCGCCGGAACCGATCGCATAGAGCGCCTGAATCGTCTGGAAACCCTTGCCGCTCGCATACGCCTCCGGATCCAGCCAGGCGAGAATGCGTTCCCCGCGGAAACCTCCCACGCTGCCCTCCTCTGCAACCGGCTGCGACGCCGCCAGCTGCACGATGACAAATACCGCCAGCGCGGCAAGCGCCACACCCGCAAGCCCCAGCAGAATGAAACGCTTGTAATCCGGACAGGAGACGAACAGCATCAGCACGGCGATCCCCACGACGATAATCGCGGAACTTAAATTGTTCGTGATCTGCCAGAGCATGAGCGCGATCGGCATCGGCACGAGAAGCACCGTCAAAAATCCTTTCCTGCTGCGTATCTGTTTTCCCATCGTACAGATCATACTCGCCAGGAACAATATCATGCCCAGCTTCGCCACCTCCGCCGGCTGCAGAGAGATCGGTCCTATGTACAGCCAGCGCTTCGCGCCGTGGGACTCATGTCCGAACGGGATGATCAGGAAGATCAGCACCGCCGACACGATGTAGCCGATCGTGGCGAACCTCTCCCAGAAATGATACGGCACGTTCGCCACGATCATCATGGCAATCAGTCCGAGAATCGTCGCAAACAGCTGCTTCTTCAGATAATACGCGGAATCGCCGTAATCCAGATTCGCCTCATAAGAACTGGTGGAGTACACCATGAGCATGCCGAATCCAAGCAGAAACAGCACGATGAACAGCAGGCTGTAATCCATGAAATTTTCGCCGTTTGCCCTCCCTCTGCGGGAAGCATATCTCTGTGCCACCTATTCCGTATCCTCCAATTGATTGACAAGATCTTTGAAAAGTTTCCCTCTGACTTCGTAGTTTGGGAACATCCCCCAGCTCGCGCAGGCAGGGGACAGCAGCACCGCGTCTCCGCTCTCTGCCTCCCTGACGCAGATGTCGAAAGCCTCCTCAAAACTGTCAGCCAGAACGATATGACGAACGCCATGTTTCCTGGCGCAGGCCGCGATCTTCTCCCGCGTCTGTCCGATCAGCACCAGACATTTCACCTTGCCGTCAAAAGCTTCGATCCACTCGTCATATTCGCTCTGTTTGTCGTAGCCGCCGCCGATCAGCACCGTAGGCTTACTCATCGCCCGAATCCCCTGGATCGCCGCATCGGGATTCGTGCCCTTGGAATCATTGTAATAGTCTACGCCGCGCCTGGTAGCCACAAACTCGATCCGATGCTCCACCGCCTTGAACCGACGCACCACGGAGAGAATCGTCTCCGTCGGCACTCCCATGGCCTGTGTAATCGCAATCGCCGCCATCACATTCTCTACATTGCAGACGCCCACCAGATTCATCTCATGGATATTCATCAGGCGCTCTTCTCTGCCGCCCGCCGCCTGCCGGATCTCCTCGCCGTCCAGCCAGAATCCGTCCTCCAGCCTGCGCGCGGAAGAAAACCAGACGACTCTCGCCGGACACCGCTTCTCCCCGAAATCGCGCGTATATTCGTTCTCGTAGTTGAGTACGCAGACCTGTTCTTTCGTCTGATTCTTCGCGATCGCTTCCTTGGCTGCGGCGTAATTCTCCATCGTGTGATGCCTGTTCAGATGATCCGGCGTGATATTGAGAATCGCTGATACCTGCGGTGTAAACCGATCGATCGTCTCCAGCTGAAAACTGCTGATCTCCGCCACCGTCACCGTCTCCTCCGTGGCATCGAGCGCCGTCAGCGTATACGGATTCCCGATATTTCCCACCACGGACACATCCTGACAGAAAGCCGCCATAATCTCGCCCACCAGAGAAGTGGTCGTCGTCTTGCCGTTGGTGCCGGTGATCCCAACCACACGTCCTCTGCCGAGTCTGTATGCCAGCTCGATCTCGCCCCAGACCGGCAGTCCTCTGCCGCGCAGCGCGTTCACGAATTCCGTGTCTGTCGGCACGCCCGGGCTGAGCACGGCCAAATCGATCTCCTCTATCACCGTCTCCGGCAGTTCGCCCAGCACGACTTCCGCCGCCACGCCGGGGGCAAACTTCTGCCGGATCGCCTCGGGATCCAGCGCCGCGTCTGCGTCAAACAGCACGGGACGCGCCCCGACACGGCACAGCGCCGATACCGCGCCGATACCGCTGATGCCGGAACCGACCACCAATACTTTCTTACCCTGCAACTCTTTCCTGTCCATTCTGCCTCTTTTCCATACCTTTCCGACGAAATACAGCCGCTGCCAGACCGAACGCCGAGACGAGTGATACCGCCTCCGCCGCCCGCCAATACCAAGGCACTCTGTATTCGATATTGATATAACCGTCGAATTCCGGCGGAACGGAAAACTGGATCTGCCCCGCATAACCGTCACTGATCGGATATTCCTGTCCGCTGTCATCCGTCAAATGATATCCTTTATAATGGAACAGGGGCACACATACAACCCCCCCCCTTATCGGAAGCGACGCATCGAACTCTCATGCTGCTGCCGCTGCGCTCCACAATTGTCGCCTCTGCCATGCGATCCGCGACAACATCCTTGGGGAGCTCCCAGATCACATTATCGCTCAGTTCTTTCCGCAGGTACTCGCCATCCCCGAGAGCATAGCCGTTCAGCTCTGCTCTGCCGTACGGCGCGACAAAACCGCCGTCGTCTGCATACAGCAACGTAAAATAAGCCGTCATCACAAAGGCGGCGGCAGCGATCACCCCGCCGACCCGTGTCATTTTTCCGACGTCCGCGCGTATCTTTCGCAAAAGATGCGCAAGCAGAAGCGTCAGGAATACGAGCGCTATGCCGACATATCTGTAGGGAAACTGCACCCGCGCCATTATCGCAAAAAGAATACAGTGCGCCGACAGATAATCCCACGGAAAAACCGTGAGCGTAACACACATAGTCAGGGCCGCGGCGGCAGTGAGCCAGCGAAGCATCCTGTCCTTTGTCTTCCTGCACAGTGCAGCCGCAATCAGGAAAGCCGCCATCAGCGTCAGCCCCGGAGACATAAGTCTTCTCCCCGACGCCTTGGAAATATCTTCATAACTCAGCCTTCTGAAAAACATAAAGTACTCACCGACCGTCATCCCTTTTTGCTGAATGCAGGGCCGTACCTTGGGAATCAAAGGTCCCATCTTAATCGGCACATTGATGGCATAATCCAGAAACGGCACAATAAAATATGCACTCAACACACACGTTCCGACAATCGCCAAAAGATAGACCTGCACGGTCTCCCTGCGAAAAGTGCGGCGCGGTAATGACAGGCAGACGAACAACAGCACGAAAACAACCATCGTCACGCTCAGCATATGGGTCATCAGCAGTCCGCTCATCCCCACTGCCAAAAGTACCGCATTCTTTCTGTACTGCCGGCGATTCGATACCTCATCCGTGTAGATTCCATAGACGGCGGCGGCAATCAGCGGCAAAAACATCATGGCGCCAGATTCTCCTACCGCCGCTCGCACATAGATGTTGGTCAGCCGGTAGGAAGCGGTACAGTACGCCAGTGTGGCAAGCAGCGCGACCCGCGTATCTCTGCACACGCGGTTCATACTGTAATAAGTGATCGCCGCCGTTCCGACATTGATCATAAAGATATAAAACTTGTAGGCCGCCGTGAGGGAAAACCCCACCAGACTCATAAGCGCCGGCAGATACAGAAGCAAATCTCCATAATAGATAGAAACCGGATATCCGTAACCGTCCATCCATGCCGTGGAGAGTCTCACCGGAATATTGCCCTGCCGCAGCTCTTTCGCAATGCCTGCAATCCGCGTCAAATGAAACCCCAGATCATCTCCGGAGAATATGCCGTCCATAAACAGCGGGAGCGAGGACAACAGCACAATTCCGGCCAGCACTTTCAGGACATCCCTGTGCTTTCTGAAACTGTCTGAGAACAGCAGACACAGATCCAGACAGAAAAACAGCCCCAGAAGAATACAGAACTTTTTCATGGCACCGAAAGAGGTCGTAATGATAGTGATGCCGGTGACCTGCAGGTACCCTGTCCCGTCATATTTTACCTTAAACTCAAAATGATCGACATCGCCGGTGACTGCGAAATCGTATTGCAAGGTGTCGCTGTGTCTGCTAAGGCGCGCCTCTCCGGCTTTCAGATGAAAGGAGTCATAGACGCCGCATTTCTGATCGTGATCGCAAAAATACTCGACCTTGATCCGATAGGTTCCGCTTTTCAGACTGATATCCGGCCCGACGATCAAACTAATCGGTTCAGTTCCCGCATATTTTTTCTCATCAATCTGCCAGCCGTCCCTGATATTGTAAGTCGTATAATCTGATCGCCAATCCAGCACGGACACGTTCGGTGCTTCCCTGTTTCGCTCCTGCGCCAGCAATATCAGCGCCGCGGCTGCGATAATCAGCACCTGAAGCAGCAGCGCAATCCTTATTTTTTTTGCTTTGTCCATTACCGCAATCTTATTTCTCATCCGTTTATCCCCCGGCGCCGGATTCCGCCCGCCTCTCCTCACTGCGCCGCATCGCGGCCGCTTATACCCCCAGCAGAGCCGTCAGACACAAAAGCGCCGTCACAATGGAGAACACGGCGACCACCCTCGTCTCCGACCAGCCGCACAGTTCAAAATGATGATGAATCGGCGCCATCTTAAAGATGCGCTTACCGCCGGTCAGTTTGAAGTACGTCACCTGCAGGATCACCGAGAGCACCTCAATCATGTAAATAAAACCTACGATCACGATAAAGAGCGGCATCTGCATCATATAAGCGGCAGCCGCCACAAAACCGCCGAGCGCCAGTGAACCGGTATCGCCCATAAACACGCTGGCCGGATATACATTGAACAGCAGGAAACCCAGCAGCGCGCCCACCACCGCGCAGGTGATCGGCTCAATGCCGCTGCCCGTCCCGATAGCGACGACACTGAAGAAAGTCGCCACAAGCACCGTGACGGAACTCGCCAGCCCGTCCAGGCCATCCGTGAAATTGGTGCCGTTGACCGTGCCAATCACGATAAAGAACAAAATCGGTATGTTCCACACCCCAAAATCGAGAATCACGCCATGCAGAAACGGCACTTTCATCGCCAGCGACACATCCGTGCAGCGCAGCAGATAATAGGTAAATACGGCGGTCACTACAATCTGCAGCGCGAATTTCTGCCATGCCCGCAGCCCCATGGAGCGTTTCAGCACCACTTTGATATAATCATCCATAAAGCCGATCAGTCCGAAGCCCAGCGTCAGGAATAAGACCGGTATAATCTTCGGATAATCCCTGACAAAAAAAAGGGAAGTGACGACCACACTCACGAGAATCAGGATGCCGCCCATCGTCGGTGTGCCGTTCTTCTTCAGATGACTCTGCGGCCCTTCCTCCCTGACCGTCTGCCCGACCTTAAGACGCCTGAGAAAAGGGATCACAAAAGGCCCCAGCACCACACTGATCGCAAACGACAGCAATACAGACATTAAGATCGTCGAATTCATACACCCCTCCAAATATACACGGACATGACTCAGATTCCCTTAAGCAGCATGTCACGATAACCCGCATAGCCTGAACATGATTAGATCTTCTTAAGCAGCGCCCCGCAAGAACCAGTCCACTGGTTCTTGCAAACTTAGTATAGTCTTTCTTGGACAGCGTATTGTGCTGTCCTAGTAAGACTCTAAGTTTTATTATAGTCCATCTCCTCCAAATATGGAAGAATGTTTTCAAAAAGCTGCCGCACAACCGGCGCGGCGATCTGTCCGCCATAGTATGTGCCCTGCGGATTGTTGATGATCGCAATCGCCAGCACCTGCGGATCGTCCGCCGGCGCAAAGCCGAGGAACGAAGCAATGTATCGGCCGCTCCCGCGGGGAAGTGTCTGACTGGTCGCCGTCTTACCGCCAATGCGGTAACCTTCCACCGCGCCGTTTTTGCCGCTGCCCTCCGCCACGACCTGTTCCAGTATGTAGCGCATTGTCCCGGAAGTCTCCTCGGACACCACATGCTCCCTGACCGGATAGGAGAATATCTCTCCGTTTCCGCCGTCCGCCTCCGCCGCCCGAACACCGAAATGCGGCGTCACCCGCCTGCCGCCGTTGATGATTGAGGAGGCCGTCACCGCCAGCTGAATCGGCGTGATCTGAAAGGACTGCCCGAAAGAGATCGTCGCCAGTTCCACCGGCCCGATATTCTCCACATCGTGCATGATCGTCCCTGCCTCCCCCGGCAGATCGATTCCCGTCTTATCCAGCAGACCAAACTGCCTGAAATAAGAGTAGAAGCGCTCCGCGCCGATCCGAAGTCCCACCGTGATAAACACGGGGTTACGGGAAGTTTCGCATTATAGAGTGCCGCGACCGCGCACGTACTGCGCCGTGATCCGAAACAGCGCCCCGCCGTCTTTCTCCTCCAGCGGGAAGATGTCTTCCCCGCAAATTCCCGCCGCGCCGAGCAGACCGTCCCTGTCGAAGAGTATGTCAATCTTTCCGTCAGAATATACCACGATCTTTTCGATCCGGGCGATAAGTTCCTGCGTTTTGGCCTGCCGGATGATGTCCCCGCCGCACAGCAGCGCCTTAATCTTTGCCAGCCGCTCCTCACAATCGGCGCGGGCGGCGCTTTTTTGTTCCAGCAGCCGCATCTGCTCTGCCAGAGGCGCCATCTGCTCCTCCAACTGTTGATTATACCGCGCGAACTCCTCGTCCGCAATCGTTTCGTTCATCAGCTTCTCGAACAGGACGTCCTTTTTCCTGACGAGCTTCTCATGCTCCCGTTTCACTCTCTGCAGCTCTCTCTGTGCCCCATCCTCCCGCATCGCTCTCCTCACGGCGGCAAGCGCCTCGTCAACAATGCCCTGCTGCGCGCCGAAGATATCCCCGTACTGCTCCGCGCAGGCCGTCTCTATCAGGCGGTGGAGGCGCTCATCCAGCAGATTGATATTGTCGCAGCCCTGCGGGTTTCTCGCTTTTCTGCCCATCGTGAGCGCCGTCGAGCACTTCCACTCCGCGATCCTGCGCCCGGCTTTCCCGGACCGAAAAGACGACCGGTAATATACCTGCCCGCATTCCGCGCAGTAGATCTTCTGCGACAGGTCATACATACCGACTTTGGACAGATCTCTTCGGTAGTCTCCGTACCGGTTTCTGATCCGCCTGCCCTCCAGCGCCCGCAGTGCTTCCTCCTGGTACTCTTTTGTGACGATCGCCGGCAGCGCGTTCTCTATGTATATCCACTCCTCCGGCGGCAGATCGACGAACCTGTGCGCCTCAAAATCGTACTCCCTGGTGTGGATGACCATCGTGCCGTGCGCCCGCGGCGAATACAGCATCTTCCGCCACTGTACATTCGAGATCCGCTTCCCGCCCTTGCCGCGGACGCCGCGCTCATACATGACGTTGGCGATTGTGTAGAACCCCTTTCCGGCGCGCGCCATGGCAAAGGCTTCTCTGTAGGCCGCTGCCTCCGCCTCGTTGACGGCGTACACGTCTTTCTCCACCTTGTCCCAGCCGAACATCGGCCTGGTGATATTCAGGCCGGCCGCCCTGCCCTGCCTGTGCCGCTCCTGCCTGCGGCTGTGGGAGTTTTTGATCTTCTTGGACAGCTCTCTGCTGAACTCCTCCGCCAGGATCGCCTTGATGCCGGAGATCAGCCCATCGTCAGGCGTATAAAACCTGTCGTCGATATAGATGTAGAGACGTTTGCCGCTCTCCGTGAGCCTGCTTAAGAATAAATACCAGTCTTTCGCCGAGCGCATCAGGCGGTCGATGGACTTGATCATCACGATGTCGAAGAGGTCTTTCTCCATGTCCTCCAGAAGACGCCGGTACTCCGTCCTGTTCTTCACGGACGTCCCCGACTCGCTCTCAATGTACTGCGCGGTGACCAGCCAGCCTTTCCGGGCCGCGATCTCCCGGCTCTCCGCCGCCTGGACCGCCAGCGCGTTCTTCTGCGCCTCCTCCTCCGTGGAACACCGGTTATAGATGCCGACGCGCTGCCGCGGCGACGGCTGCTGCATAGTGGAGCTCTGTATCATTTCATCGCTCCTTTCCGCTCGTTTTATTCTCTCTGTCCTCTCCGTTTTTCCACTCTGTGATCGGCGGATCATGATATTTTGACATATCGTCCCTCCATCCTACTCTGCGCCGGGACTTAAGATCTGCTCCCGCATCCGCAGCTTCTCCTCCTCGCTGATCAGTCCCCTCTGCGCCAATATCTCAGAAATGTTAAGCAGCAGCTGCCTTTTTGCACTTTCCATATCCCTCTCTTTCATATTGCCTGTTCCTTATGTACAAGTTCTTGCTCCATTTTATTCGCACGGAATCGGCAATATTACTTTCGCAGCGGACGCTTCCCGCGACAATAGCAAAAAGGCATTCGGGATCTCTCCCAAATGCCTTTTGTCTTTCCGGCAAAATCCATCTCAAATAGGAGTGTAATAGGTACACACAAGCTGAGGATCTATCCTATATGCAGTTTTAACATATCCTTCATCATTTGAACTTATGTTGATAACTGCACAAAAATTGTATTCCAGGTACACGGCGTCCGTGTTTGTATTGTAATCGGTTAAGGTAAAAACAATTGTTTTAGGACTTACTTCTGATTCTTGTGGCTGAGCCCCTATAGGCTGTGCATGGCAAATTTCATTTCCATTTTTATCACGAAGGTATATATATCCTCTGGGATAAGGACAATCATACGAATCCCTCGATGAATGTGTTTCGCCCTCAATTGTATAATTTAGTGTAATTTTGTATAATAACTTGGTTGAACCCACATCATCATCAGAAAAGTTATATAAAGGAATTAAATCCGTTTTCCCGGAAATATATGTGCCTTCATATTCTCCTTTATGTTCTCCGGATGCACTTGATTTATAACCATGTCCTGAAGTGTCACGAATCGTATAATTTTCCAAAGATTCCTTATGGTGATAAATAAGAGCCAGCACACGCTGAATAATCGTGCTGGATTCCTTGCCCTCCTTGTAGTAAGCCGCATTATCGGCGCCTGTGCCTAAGAGAAGCCGCCCGTCCACATAAGCAATCTTTCCGGCGCTCAGATCATCCGCCGTCGCTGCCGCCAGCTCGATCTGTTCACCGGAACCCCCTTCGGAACCTTTCTGAAGAACGCCGTCGCCGGATTTGAAATAGGAATCCCCTGACAGATCGGCAATCCCTGTTGCCGACGACTGACTTCCCTGAATCGCCTCTTTCAGCTGTCCGAAAGAGGGCAGGGCAGTCTGTTCGCCGGGATCAGCATGGGTAACGGATCCGTCCGTCCTGATATACGTGCTGATCCCGTTGAGCGCAGCCTGTGTCTCGGTCTTATAAGTCTGCTCCAGCGTGTCGATTTCTCCCGCAAGACGGGTGAGATCTCCTGTGTCGATCACCACCGACCCGTCGGCATAATTCACGATTCCTTTTGACTGAATCTCGCCGGCACGGCCGCCGCCCTCCTCCGCGCTTGCGCTGTCTTCCACGCTAAACGCCAGTGTCAGTGCCGTCAGGACCAGTATCCCCGCGGCAAACAACAAATTTTTCTTTTTTTGTTTCATCCTCCTGCATCCTCCTTACTCTCCAAATTCTGCATACAGCCTGTCCAATTCTTCCTGCAGATAGCGGATATCCCCGGCATACACCGCCACCTCTTCGCCCTCCCGCAGCACGAGATTCCCTCTGCTGCGGATCGCTTCTTCCTCCGCCCGCGCGCTGCCGCCAGCGCCGAGCAAAAGCCCCGATGCGCAGACCGCTCCCACAAGCACAAGCGTTCCGCTTCTCTTTTTCTCTCTCATATCCTGTCCTCCTTCTGTCTCCATTCCGACAACGGCACAGATACCCGTATACGCCTGACATAGCGTGCGCAGCAGCATGCGGCCGCACGGCATCGCCGGCAGATTTCCACTCATCCTCTCAAAACAACTGCAACTTCCCCGAAATTCAATCCAAAACCGCAAATACTGTGGAAGTTTTGCCCGATACGGGCCGACTGATAACGATATCAGGATAGAAACTATATATGTTGATTTTTCCATTATATACAGACGGCGGCGATCCCGTCAACCGCAATCTGTACGAAAAAATGCACAAAACGTCTGTTCCTGTCAGTACATACCGCCGCTAAAGCAGCTCTACAATACGCAGTTTCCTGCTTACAGGAGTTCATCGTCCCCTGTACAAAAGTCTCAGCGCCGTGACCGCCTGTCTTGTGGCATCTGATTTTCCTGTCCTCTACCATGATATAGCCGGGACAGTTGAAAGTATCCTCCGGCGTGACCGCCCCCGATTCGAGTCCCGCTGCCGCCGTGACGATCTTGAATGTGGAGCCCGGCTCATAAGTATCGTTGATACAGCCGTTTCGCCACATAGCGTTTAAGAGTTCCTGTCTGCGCTCTTCACTCAGGCCGGCGCCGTCCACACCATCCGGCAGCGTGTAGGGATCGTTCAGAGGAAATTCCGGCACATTCACCATCGCCAGAATCTCGCCGTTCTGCGGATTCATCACGAGGATGGAGACGCTGTCCGCCTCTTTCGTCTCCATGGTCTGCAGGGCCAGCTGCGTCGCGTAACTCTGGATATTCATATCCATACTGATATACAGGTCCTTGCCCGCGACCGGCTCGATCCGCTCTTCCCCGGCCTCTTCCACCTCCACACCCTTGGCGTCCGTGACCGTCAGGATAGTTCCCGCTTCCCCTTTCAGATAGTCCTCATAGATCACTTCCAGCCCGATAATGCCCTGATTGTCGCCGCCGGTAAATCCCAGCACCTTGGACCCCAGCGAGTCGTACGGGTAGTAGCGCTTATAGTCCTCGTCCACTTTCACACCGGCCAGATCATATGCCCTGACGGCATCACCGACGCTTTTGTCCACATTGCTTTTGATCTTTTCGATGGACGAATACTTCTCCACCCGCTTTCTGACATACTCTTCCGACAGGCCCAGTTCCCGGCACAGCACACGGATCACTTTCTCCGCGTCTGTGATCTGGCTGTGAATCACCGAGATCGTGCACACCGTCCTGTTGTCGGCCAGTATCTTTCCATTGGCATCTATGATACGTCCTCTGGCCGCCTTGATACTCCGCTCCCGCTCATGCAGCTCTTTTGCTTTCATCGTGTAATATGCCGACCGAAAAACCATCAGATAGACCAGTCTTCCCATCAGCACGGCGAACACAAGCAGAATAAGAAACATGACCGTCACCGTCTTGTTTCTGTGGCAGGTCTTGTACTGCGGTATCTCCTCCATCACAAAAAACCTCATCAAAAGGGATTGATATAATCTATTACCCTTTTGATGAGGTTATGCTTCATTTGCCCTTATTCCGTCCGGCCGTCGGCGTCTTTTTCGCTGTCTTTCTCTTCCCCGCCGTCTCCACCATCCGCGGAGCCGTTTTCTTCGTCCCCTTCCTGTTCCTCTTCCTCTTCTTCCATCATACTGCCGCCGTACACCTGCGTCCCCGTCTCGGGATCGTACAGATAACCGGTGTCCGGATCTTTCAGATAACCGGTTTCGGGATCTGTCGGGAATGTCTTCCAGATCTCGCGCTGTTCCCGCTCTTCCTCGCTCTCTCCCTCTTCTTCCTCCGCGTTTTCTTCTTCGCCGTCTCCGCCGTTTGCTTCCACGGCGTCGGGATCGATCGGATTGCCCTCCTCATCCAGCGCCTGTTCTTCATTTGTTCTTTCCGGCATTTTCAGCTGAATCTGCAGTGCCTCCAGCTCTTCTTTCTCATCCTCGCTGAGTTCTTCCGTCATGAAAATATTCAGATACGGCAATACCTCGGTGAGCACTTTTTTGACGATCCTGGTGGCATGCTTCGCGTCATCCTGCGGCCACACGTTGGGTCTGTCCACCACCACATAGATGACGATCTGCGGGTCGTCCGCCGGCGCGTAACCCATGAAAGATACCACATACTCATTATTGCCGCGGGGCAGCGTCTCCGCCGTTCCCGTCTTGCCGCCGATCATATAGCCCGCCGGCCGCGCCGTCTTACCGGTTCCGTTCTCGCCGGTCACGACCGTATTGCAGAACTCTATGATCGTGTCGCTGGTAGAGTGGGATATCGTCTGTTTTAAGATTCTCGGCTGAATGTTCTCCAGCGTCGCGCCGTCCGCCGTCGTGATCTTATCGACGATGTGCGGTTCATAATAGTAACCGCCGTTGACCAGTGAGCAGAAACCCGTGATCATCTGGATCATCGTCGCGTTAAAACCCTGTCCGAAAGAGTTGGTCGCCAGTTCCGTGATCCGCATGGTGTCCTTGTTGTAGACCATGGTGGCTGTCCGCGCCTCGCCCGCCAGATCGATATTCGTCTTCAGGCCGAAATTGAACAAATGCTGATAATCCACCATATTGTTTTTGCCGAGCTTGAAAGCGACATTCATCAGCACGACGTTGCAGGAACGCTCGATGCCCTGCTGCACGGTCAGCATCCCGTCGCCGTAGGTCTGATGGCACTTGATCGGCTTCTCGCCCTCCACTACCACCAGGCCGCCGTCGCAGTAGAACGATTCGTCTCCGTTGATCGAACCGCTGTCGATAGCCGCGGCCACCGTAAAGGGCTTCGCCACGGATCCCGGCTCGTAGGGCTCCACGATACAGTAATTCTTCCAGAGTGCGTTGAGCTGCTGATACATGGCCGCATCGTCCATATCGTCCAGCAGTTCTTTCGTCACGCTCTCTCCCGTCCGGCTTCCCTTGTCGTCCACGAGCGGCATGCCGAGCAGATACTCGGTATTGCGCGGATCATTCAGATCGAAATTCGGATAGCTTGCCATCGCCAGAATCCTGCCGGTATCCACTTCCATTATGATACAGCCCACATTCTCCGCGCCGTTGCCCGGCCTGACGTTATCCTTATACTCCTCGTTGAATTCCTGCAGATATTTCTCCACGATACTCTGGATATTGGCATCGATACTAAGCTGCAGATTGCAGCCGTCCTGCGCCGCTATGGTCGTCCGCTCCAGGTTGGAATCGTCGTTTAAGTAACCGTACTCTCTGCCGTTGATACCGCTGAGCGTATCGTTGTAGAACTCCTCCAGCCCGTAGGTGCCCTGATTGTCGTTGGTCGTGAAACCGATCACATCGCAGGCCAGCGTATTGTTGGGGTACTCCCGCTTGTACTCGCTCTCAAACCACACACCGCCGCCGCTGATCGACTTTCCCGTCTCCGGGTCGGTATCCATCTCCTGAAAAGCGCTGACTTTCTCATACTCCTGGCGCTTCGCCATCACATAGTAGGCGGATTCGGGATGCGCCGCGATATAGCTCCTCACATCGCCCGTATCAATATTAAAGCACTGCCTGAGCGCGTTCAGCGTAGGCTCCACGCTCTCCTCATTCCTCGTTAAGAGCTTCGTGTCCAGTATGACATTGTAGACCTTGTTGCTGACCGCCAGAATGGTCCCGTTGGCGTCGACGATCTCCCCACGCTTAAAAGGTATTGTCACAGAGTCATACTCCTGCTGCGACAATACCTGTTTTTTGTACTCTTCTCCGTTATCCCTCGTGATCAGGTACAGACGGGCACTGAGTCCCGCAAAAGCTGCCATCATTATGAGGAACAAAATCAACAGCTTCTTCTGCATCCTGACCGTAAATCTCATCACCGAATTTCTGATTCCCGTCCGACCGCTCAACGCTTCACCCGTCCGCGCCGCTTTCTCTCCCTCTACTGCGGAATGTCAGCCATCTGCTTTACATAGTCGTTGCTCTCGCTGGTGAAAGAGACGACCTGACCCTCCCCCGCGTACTGCATACCGAGTTCCTGAATCGCGACTCTCTTAATCTCTTCCAAGTTTACACTACTTGTTATTCTACTATATTCCTCATCATTTGCAAGTTTTAAATCATTCAGCTGCTTCTCCAGGACGGAAATGTGCTGCACACTATTCGTAATATCGGATTGCAGGCCGACATACCCCGTCAGGATGAATCCCGTCACCGCGAGCGCCAGGGACAGAAACAGAACATATCCCGCACTCATGTGCTTCGCTTTCTCCCTGTTCCTGCGCGCCGTATTGCTGATCCTGCGCGCCGGCCTCTCTGTAATCCGCGGCACTTCGTCGTATTTTCTGACGGCATTGCCGTACACATAGATCTGTCCCCGGCCATCCGCCGCTCTTCTCTTTCCCGCTCTCCCCTGTGCTGCTGCCATAGTTTTCTACATTCCCCTCTCAAACACTCTCAATTTCGCGCTCTTCGCTCTCCTGTTTGCCGCAATCTCCTCTTCTGTCGGCAGAATCGGCTTCTTCGTAACGACCCGGCCTCTGGAGACTTGTCCGCACACGCACACCGGAAAGTCCGGCGGACAGGTACAGGGATTTTCGTTCCTGCGGAAAGCCGTCTTGACGATCCGGTCTTCCAGCGAATGAAATGTGATCACGCAGAGTCTTCCGCCCGGATGCAGCATGTCGATGAATCCGTCGAGCGATTCCCGAAGCACTTCAAGTTCCCTGTTGCACTCTATCCTGACGGCCTGAAACGTCCGCTTGGAGGGATGTCCTCCCGCCGCCCGCATCTTTGCGGGAATTGCCGCCTTTATCACCTCATTCAGTTCGCCTGTCGTCTCTATGGGCTTGTCCGCCCTTGCCCGCACGATATGTCTGGCGATATTTTTGGCGAACTGTTCTTCCCCGTAATCCCTGATGACGCGGTACAGCTCCGCTTCGCTGTAGCCGTTCAGGATATCCGCCGCCGTGAGCGGCTGCCTCACATCCATCCGCATGTCCAGAGGCGTATCGTACTGATAGGAAAAACCTCTCTCCGCATTGTCCAGCTGATAGGAGGACACCCCCAGATCCAGCAGAATACCGTCCACCCGCTCTATGCCGAGACTTTTCAGCACCTGCGAGACATTGCGGTAATTGTCGCGGATCAGTGTGACCCGCTCTCCGTATGCTTTGAGTCTCTCACCTGCCGCCTCTATGGCGTCTCCGTCCTGATCGATGCCGATCAGCCGTCCCGCTCCCGTCAGCTTAGAAGCGATCCTGGCGGCATGTCCGCCGCCGCCCAGCGTGCCGTCCACGTAAATTCCTTCCGGTTTAATCCGCAGGGCTTCCACTGCCTCTTCCAATAGAACCGATATATGCTTAAATTCCATGCCGGTTTCCGTATCCTTTTCGGCTTCTGTACACGGCTATATGCCAAGCCCCAATTCTTCCATATGCGCCGCGATGTCGTCCATATCCTCGTAAGTCTCTATGCCGTCGAAGCGTTCCCTGCTCCAGATCTCTATCCTGCTGGCGACGCCGATCAACACCACGTCTTTCTGCAGATCGGCGAACTCCCGCAGCACGCCCGGCACCAGAATTCTGCCCTGCCTGTCGACTTCCGCTTCCGCCGCACCCGCCAGGAAGAAACGCACGAATTTTCTGGCATCCTTATTGGTGATCGGCAGGGATTTCAGTTTCTCTTCAAATACATTCCACTCTTCGTTGTCATAGACGAACAGGCAGCCGTCCAATCCCTTGGTCACCACGAAAGTGTCTCCCAACGCTTCCCGGAATTTCGAAGGGATGATCAGCCTGCCTTTTGCGTCGATCGTGTGGTTGTACTCTCCCATAAACATCATCGATCACCCTGCCGCATGCCGGTCCGCCTCACGGCGTCCCTGGTACACTTCCCAGACACACGAGTGGTCTGCCACGGTCAGCGGTGCCTTGCCATCGGCTCTTAATTTACCACTTTGAACCATTTATCACCACTTTCCACCACTCTGATACCTATTTTATACTAAAACAGGGGATATTGCAAGCCAAATCGGATTTTTTTTGTACAAAAAGAACGCCGCTATCTCTCGATAACAGCGTCCGCCCTTTCTCTTTTCTTCTCTTTGTCTGTTCCGTCCCGTCCCGGTGTATCGGGAATGTTACGTTTCTCGCGCCTCTTCCTGTACGTGTATCAGTTCCGGCGGCAGATACCTGCAAATCATCTCCTTGTATCGCGCCGCGTTGATCGGCTTGGAGAGATAATCGTCGAAGCCTGCGGCGAGATACATCTCTCTCGAACCGGAAATAGCGTTTGCCGTGAGGGCGATCACCGCCGCGTCGCGGCTCTGATTTTCCTCCTGTGCGCGCATTCGCTTTAACGTCTCCATGCCGTCCATCACCGGCATCATGTGGTCGAGCAGAATGATGTGGTACTTCTGTGTCCGGATCTTCTCCAGCGCCTCCGCGCCGCTCAGCACGGAATCCACCTGTATCTTTGTCTCCCTGATCAGGCCCTTGGCCACCACGAGATTGACCTTGTTGTCATCCACCACGAGAATTCTGGCATCCGGCGCCGTAAAGACGATCTCCTCCGCCTTTCTGTCCTTGTACATCTTCGCCACCGCCGCGGCGAAATCACCGATTGGCGATCTATCCTCAACCTGCTGCGGCAGAGATATGCTGAACGTGGAACCCTGCCCATAGGTGCTGTCCACCTGTATGGAGCCGTTCATCTGCTCCACGAGCTGCTTGGCGATGGAAAGCCCCAGTCCCGTGCCCTCGACTTTGCGGTTGACCGACATATCCACGCGCTGGAAGCTGTTGAACAGCTTATCCATATCTTCCTCGCGGATGCCGATACCGGTATCCGTGACGGAGACAAGCAGGTCGATTCCCTCCTCGCGCTCACGGTGTTCCACCCGGAGCGTGACCTTGCCCTTGTCCGTATACTTGACCGCATTGTTCACCAGATTCAGGACGATCTGGCGGATGCGGATTTCATCGCCGAACAGCTGGTGCGGGATAGCCGGGGAGATGTCCGCCACCAGTTCCAGACCTTTATCGTGCACTTTCTTGTTGACCATATTCAGCACATCGTTGAGCATCGAACTCAGTTCATAGCTCACAGGCACGATCTCCATCTTGCCCGACTCAATCTTTGAAAAATCCAGAATATCGTTGATGATCGCGAGAAGCGTCTGCCCGGCGTTATAGATATCCTGCGAGTACTGCGCCGCCTTAGGGGAGATTTCCTCGCGCATGACCATCTCGTTCATGCCGATAATGGCGTTCATCGGCGTCCTGATCTCGTGGCTCATATTGGCGAGGAAATCTCCTTTCGCCTGATTGGCCCGCTCCGCCTCCAGACGGTTCTCCTCCGCCAGCGCGGTCTGCTCCTCCAGGCTCACCAGAAGTTTCTGCGCCTCCGTCACATCGTTGATGACGTTCATGACGCAGCGCGTCTCGCCAAAGTGATCCAGGATGACCGTATAGCGGATATCTAACACCCGAGAGCCGTCCAGTGTCTTGGCCGGAAAAGCGCCCTCATACATCTTCTCACTGTTCACCAGATCGATAGCCTCATCCACCGTGCGCTCCGTTAGGATGTTGCTGTAGAACTGCCTTGTGCCGAGAATCTCCTTCCCCTCCAGATGAAAGAATTTGCGGAAACTCTCATTATAGTAAATGATCCGCCCCGTATAGTCCACAAACACAACCGGCGTAGTCAGATAAGTGGTGATGTAGGAATCCACTTTCGCTTTCGGCAGTTCCAGCATATCCAGATAGCTGGCAATAAAATAGAAACTCAGGTTCGCGAGACAGCCGACCGCCCCCTCGTAGGGTGTCGTCGCAATGCCCCGCCCCATATTGATCATACTGAGGCCGTTGACGCCGACGCTGTAGACGATGATCAGGACGATCCACAGATCCAGGCAGATCCGTTCCCTCTTAAGCTGCGTTTTTTTGCGGTGATAAGCGAGCAGAATAATGCCGATGAAACACATGACAAAGATGCAGATATAAAACAGGTAGTTGGCCGCACAGACGCGATCCTGATAGAACAGGCCGAATTCCGTCTCGACCATGATATAACCGTTCCCCGCCAGGCGAAGCAGCCAGATCGCCACGCCCAGAATCGGGCAGAGAACATGCAGCAGCTTATAAGTGCGGGATTCCTCGTAGAACGTCAGCATGAACACCAGCACAAACATGACGAAGCTGACCGCTCCCAGCACGCTGACATTCGCATAGAAAAAACTGTGCTGTCTGGGGCAGAACATCATGATGGCCAGCGAACTCGCCCACACATAGGTAGACAGGCACATGCCGAAATAAGCGCTGTTATGCTTGCTGTGCCTGTTATTGAACCATTTTACCTGGATTCCCTGTATCAGCACAAGGAAACTGACCGAGAACAAAAGTACGCAAGTATACAGATTCATCTTCCTTTGCCTTTTCCTCCTATGCCATGCATCCGCCTGCTGTTTCCGCCCGCAGACGGCGTCCGCCCGAATATGCGGGCTGGTGCCGTCCGTAAAAATCCGATCGTCTCATACCCGCCCCAACTGTCTATGCCGCCGTTTTGGTCTTTCCGCGCAGCCGTATCCTGACGACAATATCCGCAATCACAGCCGCCGCCACGCACAGGGCTGCGAGAAGCTGCGATACGGGGATCGTCGTGCCCGTCAGGTAGAGCTGATCCGTGCGGATCCCCTCAATCCAGAATCTGCCCAGCCCGTATCCGCCCAGATAGAGAAGCCATATCTCACCCCGAAATCTCTTATGTTTCCGACAGAGAAGCATCAGGATCAGAATCAGCAGATTCCAGAGACTCTCGTACAGAAAAGTCGGATGCACCTGAATATAGTTCGTCCCCTCCGCGATGTGCATCGCCACGCTCTCCGTGATGTCCCTGCTCCTGACCGCGTCGATGGGAAGGCGCATCGCCACGAGATTGTCGCTGTAGCCGCCGAACACCTCACGGTTCATGAAATTGCCCCATCTGCCGATGGCCTGCCCCAGAATCAGTCCCGGCACACAGACATCCACCATCTGCAGGAAACTCTGTTTCTTCAGCCGCGTGTAGATAAACAGCGTGAGAAACGCCGCGATGACCGCCCCGTAGATGGCCAGGCCGCCGTTTCGCAGGTTGAACACCTCCGGCAGATTATTCCGGTAGACATCCCAGCGGAAAATCACATAGTAGAGCCTCGCGCCTATGATGGAGAAGATAATCGCATAGATCGCGAAATCCCAGACGACGTCCGGATCCATATTCTCCCGCTTCGCCACGTGCGCTGCCATCAGCACGCCGCACAGCACGCCGATGCCGATAATCACGCCGTAGAAAGCGATCTGGAAGCCGAAAATACTAAAGCCTTTCGGCAGGTTGTGCAGATAGATTCCCAGGTGCGGGAACGCTATGTCTCCCGCATTCATCATTTCCTGCATGACACTTCCCTCCGTGTGGTTTAAACGTTAAATCTGAAAAGGATCACATCGCCGTCCTGCACCACGTAGTCCTTGCCCTCCATGCCGACCAGACCTTTCTCTCTGGCCGCCGCGAGGGAACCCTGCTCCAGCAGATCTTTGTAATTGACAACCTCGGCCTTGATAAATCCTCTCTCGAAATCGGTGTGTATCTTGCCGGCCGCCTGCGGCGCTTTCGTGCCGATCTTAATGGTCCAGGCCCTCGTCTCGTCCTCTCCCGCCGTCAGGAAACTCATCAGGCCGAGGATACGGTAACTGGCTTTGATCAGCTTCTGCAGGCCGGATTCTTTTAGGCCCAGGTCCTCCAGGAACATGGCTGTCTCCTCCTCGTCCAGCTCCGCGATTTCCTGCTCGATCTGCGCGCAGATCACAAACACTTCGCTGCCTGTCCTGGCCGCGAACTCTCTCACTTTCACAACCCCCTCATTGGAGGCGCCGTCGTCCGCCAGATCATCCTCCGCCACATTCGCCGCAAAAATCACAGGCTTATAGGTGAGCAGATTGTAGGAGACAAGGAGAGCTTCCTCATCCTCGTCCTGCGCCGCAAAGCTCCGCGCCAGCTTTCCCTCCTCCAGATGTGTCTTCAGGCGTTCCAAAAGTGCAGCCTCTTTCGCCAGGCTTTTGTCCATCTTGGCCGCCTTGCCCGTCTTGGCGATGCGGCGTTCCAGAATCTCGATATCGGAAAAGATCAGTTCCAGATTGATTGTCTCGATATCCCGCATCGGATCAATGGAACCGTCCACGTGGACGATATTGCTGTCCTCAAAGCAGCGCACCACATGCACGACGGCGTCCACCTCGCGGATGTTGCTCAAAAACTGGTTGCCCAGCCCCTCTCCTTTGGAGGCGCCTTTCACCAGTCCCGCGATATCTACAAACTCGATGGTCGCAGGTGTCACTTTCTTAGAGTGATACATATCGCCGAGAAGCTTCAGCCGCTCGTCCGGCACGGACACGATGCCGATATTCGGATCGATGGTGCAGAACGGATAGTTGGCGGACTCCGCTCCCGCCCTGGTCAGTGAATTAAACAGTGTACTCTTCCCCACGTTGGGAAGACCGACGATTCCCAGTTTCATTTTATTGTAATCTCCTTCGCATTCTCTTTCGCATTTTCTGTCTCACATGGATACAGATCCAAACGGTGATGCGGTCTGCGCCTCTTCCGAGACCCACAAAACCGATGACAGTATAGCACATCAGGGCGCAAAAGTAAATTGGGGATGTCAGTTTATTACTTGAATCCCCGCACTTTTTTCCGTATAATATATGTGATCGCACGCCTGTATCGGCCGCCATGCCTGCAGGCGGCGCCGGAATCATCTTCCGGTCAAACAAAGGAGAACCTGCGCTATGAAAAAAATACGCCCACTGTCTTTCCTGATCAGCCTGCTGCTTCTGCTGCAGTCCTGCCTCCCCGCGCACGCCGCGCCCTCTGCGGCGAATCAGCCTGAAATCCTTCGGGTCGGTTTCTTCGCTTTCTCCGGCTATCACACAATAGATGAAAACGGCCGCCGCAGCGGCTATGGCTACGAATTTCTGCAGAGGCTGGCCATCCACGGCGGCTGGTCCTACGAGTATATTGGCTACGACAGTTCCTATGCCGACGCCCTTACCATGCTGCAAAACGGCGAGGTGGATATCGTCACCTCCGTCTCCAGGACGCCGGAACGGGAGGAGCAATTCCTGTTCTCCGATCAGAACATCGGCGTCAATTCCACCATCTTCACCGTCAAATCCGGGAATCAGGACATCATAGAAGGGGACTATACCACCTACGAAGGTATCAGCGTCGGCATGCTGGAGGGCAACTCCAAGAATGCCAACTTTGAAAAGTTTGCGAAAGAGCATGGCTTTTCTTTCCGACCGGTCTATTTCTCCATGCAGGAGGAACTCAGCGAAGCGCTGCAGGAGGGGCGGGTAGACGCCGCCGTCACGGGCAGCCTGCGGCTTCTCGAGAATGAATGGCTGTTGGAATCTTTCGACGCCAGTCCTTTCTATATCTGCACCCGCAAAGACCGCCCCGATCTGATGGCGCGGATCAACGCCGCCATCAACGAGATGGATCTGCACGATCCCAACTGGCGCAACGCCCTGCACGAAATCTACTATGCCACCGATCAGGATGACTCCGTTATCCTGAACGCGGGCGAACGCGCCTTTCTGGAGGAGCATCAGGCCTCCGGCGTCCCCTTAAAACTGCTCGTCAATCCGGACCGCAGTCCTTACTGCTATTTCAGAGACGGAGAGGCACAGGGAATCCTGCCCTCCCTCTTCGCTGTTCTGGCCGACCGGCTCGGACTGCATTACGAGTATATTCCGGTCAGGGACCGGGAAGAATACTACGCGCTGCGCGCATCTGGCGCGGCGGACATCGTGCTGGATTTCACCGGCGACTACTATCTGGCGGAGGAGGAGGGGTACAAGATCACCGTTCCCTACTTCAGAACCAATTTTGCCCGCCTGACGCTGGACGGCTTCTCCGGCACGCCCAAACGGCTGGCGATACCGAATCGCGCCGATGCCATTGACGATCTGGTTACCAGCTGGTATTCGGATGCTTCCGTCACCCGATATCCGGACACACGCTCCTGTGTGCAGGCGGTACTGGACGGTCAGGCCGACGCCGCCGTCCTCTACTCCTACAACGCGGAGATGTATGTCCGGCAGGATTCCCGCAACCGTCTCGCCTCCACCGTCTTCGGGGACACCTCTCTGTCCTACGCCGTTGGCAGCAGCGTCCCCGGCGGCCGCTATCTGCTCTCGCTTCTGGATAAGGGCGCAGACAGCTTCACAGACGCGGAACTGGACAGCGTCATGGCGCGGGAGATCGATGAGGGCAGGGAGCGTAACGTCAGCCTGACCGCTTTTCTCTACCGAAACCCGCTCTACAGTGTGCTGGCGGTCGCTTTCGTCCTGCTGCTCCTCTTCACCCTGATCATGCTGGCGGTGCGGACCCGCAACCAGCGGCAGCTGCAGCAGAAAATCGCGCTGGCCACCGGCGAACTGGAACAAAAGACGAATGAACTGACAAAAGCGCTCCAGGACGCCGATGCCGCCAACCGGGCCAAAACCACTTTCCTCAACAATATGTCCCACGACATCCGCACACCCATGAACGCCATCATCGGCTACACCACTCTGACCGCCGCGCATCTGGACAACCGCGAGCAGACGCAGGATTATCTGGCCAAGATCTCCCAGGCTTCCGAGCATCTTCTCTCGCTGATCAACGACGTGCTGGACATGAGCCGCATCGAATCGGGCAAGGTCACGATCAATGAGCGGCCGGAAAACCTGGCGGATATCCTGCAGGGACTTCGGAATATCATCCAGTCCGACGTTCATGCCAAACGACAGGAACTCTTCATTGATACCGTGGACGTGACAGACGAGGAGATCTGCTGTGACAAGCTGCGGCTGAACCAGATCCTCTTAAATCTGACCTCCAACGCCATCAAGTTCACTCCCGCCGGTGGCACGGTCGCCATCCGCGTCACACAAAAATCCGCCGCTTCCGAGGGCTGCGGCCTCTATGAATTCAAAGTCAGCGACACCGGCATCGGCATGAAGCCGGAATTTCTGGAAACCGTGTTCGACCCTTTCACCAGAGAGCAGACCTCCACGGTCAGCGGTATCCAGGGAACCGGCCTGGGCATGGCCATCACCAAGAATATCGTAGACATGATGGGCGGCACGATCAGCGTGGAGAGCGAGCACGGCAGAGGAAGCACTTTCACCGTGACTCTTAAGCTGCGCTTCAGCGCCGCGCATCAGGAGATCAGCCCTATCGCGGCGTTAAAAGATTTCCGCGGCCTGGTAATCGACGACGATATGGTCTGCTGCCAAAGCGTATCCAAGATGCTCAGGCAGATCGGCATGCGGGCTGAGTGGGCCCTGTCCGGGCGCGAGGCGATCGCGCGCACCGCGGAGGCCGTGGAGATGGCCGATCCTTTCGAGGTTTACATCGTGGACTGGTCCATGCCCGAACTCAGCGGCATCGAGACCGTCCGTGAGATCCGCAGGATCGTCGGGGAGGACTCCCCCATCATCCTCATGTCCGCCTACGACTGGGCGGATATCGAGTCTGAGGCCCGTCAGGCCGGCGTCACCGGTTTCATCAGCAAGCCTCTCTTCGCCTCAGACCTTCATCACACACTGGAACACAGTCTGGGACAGAGTGAGGGGGAACCGGAGTCTAAGTCCGGGGCAGATCTGCAGGCAGCTTCGCTTCCAAGCGAAGAAGACTTTACAGGCAGGCGCATCCTCCTGACCGAAGACAACGAACTCAACCGCGAGATCGCCGCGGAAATTCTCAGAGAAGCCGGGTTCACGGTGGAATGCGCCGAGAACGGCAGGGAAGCCTGCGACATGCTCCTCTCGTCCCGGCCGGGATATTACGATCTGATCCTGATGGATATCCAGATGCCTGTCATGGACGGTTACGCCGCCACGCAGACGATCCGGGCCATGGAAGATCCGGCGCTCGCCGGAATCCCCATCATCGCCATGACCGCCAACGCTTTCGCGGAAGACAGGGAGCAGGCTCTTGCGGCGGGCATGAACGGCCATCTGGCCAAACCGATCGATCCGGACAGGATGTTCGCGCTGCTGCGGGAGCTGTTCGGCGCAGACAGCAGCCCGGATCATACTTAAAAGCCGCTTTTCCCGTCTCAAAACATCGAAAAGGACAGGCCGCTCACGACCTGTCCTTCTGTTTCTTTTACGCCTCTTAATACCGCCTGACTTCTTTCAGTTCCCGGTACAGCGCCTGATAGTTTTCATAGCGCACTCTGCTGATCTTTCCCGCCTCCACGGCCTCCTTGACGCCGCAGGAGGGCTCGCTGATATGGGAACAGCCGCTGAATTTGCAGTACGGCTCATACTGCACAAATTCGGGATAGTAATGTCCCAGCTCCTCCTTGGTGATCTCAGAGATATCTAACGACGTAAACCCCGGCGTATCCATGATGTATGTACCGTTTCCGAGAGCGATCATCTCCGAGTGGCGGGTGGTATGCCTGCCCCTGTCGATTTTTCTGCTGATCTCTCCCGTCTCCATGTGCGCCGTGGGCGCGAGGCGGTTGATCAGGGAAGATTTGCCCACGCCGCTCGGCCCCGCCACGGTGGTAGTCCTGCCCTCCAGAACCTCCCGCACCTGCTCTAACCCCTCATTCTCCAGGGCGCTTACGAACAGCACGCGGTACCCGCAAGTCTCATAGGCCCTGCGCAGCGCCTCTTTCTCCTCCTCCGAGGCGATATCCTGCTTGTTAAAACAGATGACGGTGGGCAGATTCTGCCGTTCCATGCGGATCAGGAACCTGTCTAACAGGTTAAAATTGGGATTGGGCTTCACGATCGCAAAAATGATGAGCGCCTGATCCACATTCGCCACCGCCGGGCGGATCAGAGCGCTCTTTCGCGGATAGATCTTCAGGATGGTACCCTCCCTGTCTTTCTCGTCAAGCACTTCCATCTCCACATCGTCCCCCACCAGGGGCTTGATTTTCTCGTTGCGGAAAATCCCCTTGGCACGGCACGCGTAGACGCCCCTGCCCTCCGCATAGACATAGTAGAAACCCGCGATCCCCTTGATAATTTTCCCTGTCATCTATCCTCCGTATCGGTTTTCGTCTCTATTCCTGCACAAAATTGACTTCCCGCGTCACGGTCTTCTCCTCCGTAACCGCCTCCCCGGTGATCACATTCCCGTTCTCGTCCGTCGTGCTCTCCGCCTCGCGCTCCACCGTGAAGCGGAAAGTGATCGTGCCGTTCGGAGACTTGATTCCCGTATAGTTGACCACCACAGGAAAGTTGGATGTCTGCGTGCTGAGCAGCTGTGTGCCGTCCGCCGTCGTCACCGTGACGTTCACCGGCATGCCGCCGCGGTACTCGGGATCCTCCGTGGGCGCCTCGATGCCCTCGGAATAACGGTACGTCACATCCTCCGGGCCGGTGCTCACCTTTAAGTCCACCGCCGTGCCCTTATCGACATAGGAGCCGACGGAATAGCTCTGGTAGCATACCTTGTCAACCAGAGAGGCGTCCTCGTTACTGACGGTCGTCACCGTACCGACACCCAGGCCGCTCTCCACCAGCGTGACCGTGGCGTCCTCCTCCGTCAAACCGACCACATTCGGCACACGGATCTTATCGTCCTCCGCTCCCTGGCTGACGCGGAGTGTGACGGAAGATCCCTTGGGCGCCGTAGTGTCCGCCTCGGGCGACTGAGAGATGACATAGCCGCTCTCCACGGAGGAATCGTAACTCTCGGTCACACTGACCACAAAGCCCTCTTTTTCCAGCACAGAGACAGCCTCCGCCTCGGACTTGCCCGTCACCGCGGGAACCGTCACGCCTTCCTCGCCCTGTGCCACAGTGAGTACAATCACCGTATTTTTGTCTATCATCAGACCGTCCTGCACGCTTGCGCGCAGAACCGTCCCCTCGTCATAGCTGGTGTTCACCTCATACTGGATCTCCGGCGTCAGCCCCAGCTCCAGCAGCGCGCGCTTCGCGTCATCCACATTCATGCCGACGACACGGATCATCTCCACCTGTTCGGACTCCGCCTCTTGCGTCTCTCCGTCCGCTTTCTCTCCAAAGCTGAACACGCCGAAAGCTCTGCCCACGAGGAAGATCACGATACAGCCGATCAACAGCGCAGCCACCACCGCAAGAATGGTCGTTATCTTCTCCATCTTGGGATCGTAGTCCTCATCGTCCTCGTCCTCCCAATCCTCGTCCTCCTCCTCATCGTCCTCTTCGTCTTCCTCATAGGCGCGTCTGCTGTCCTTTTTCAGACGCATTGCCTCGTCCATGGAATCCCGCCTGTCGGACTGTTTTTTGATCCGCACCATGTCACGGTCCGTGATCATGCGCGTGGACGCTTCCTCATCGGGATCGACCACCTTGACGAAATCCTCGTCCGGATTGATCAGCGACTGTTTCAGATCGGCAATCAACTCGCCCATCGACTGATATCTTCTGTCAGGGCTCTTCTGGCAGCACTTCAGCACAATCTGCTCCACACTGACAGGGATCTCCGAGACATACTCCCGCGGCGAGGGCATCTCCTCCTGGATATGCTTGATGGCGATCGCCACCGTCGTCTCCCCGTTAAAAGGCACCCTGCCCGTCAGCATCTCGAACATGGTGATGCCCAGCGAGTAGATATCGCTCTTCTCGTCACTGTAGCCTCCTCTGGCCTGCTCCGGCGAAGTGTAGTGTACCGATCCCATGACATTGGAGGTGATCGTGTTGCTGGTGGCGGCTTTGGCGATACCAAAATCCGTCACTTTCACCTTGCCCTCCTTGGAGATGATGATATTCTGCGGTTTGATGTCCCTGTGGATAATGTGGTTATTGTGCGCCGCCTCAATGCCCATGGACACCTGAATCGCAATGCTGACCGCTTCCTTGACGGACAGCCGTGCTTTCTTCTCGATATATTTCTTCAGGGTGATGCCTTCCACCAGTTCCATCACAATATAGTGGATCCCGCTCTCCTCGCCCACGTCATACACGTTGACGATATTGGGGTGCATCAGTCCCGCGGCCGCCTGTGCCTCGATCCTGAACTTGGAGACGAAGTTCGCGTTCTCCCCAAACTCCTGCTTCAGCACCTTGACTGCCACAAACCGGTTCAGCTTGTGGTCCTTGGCCTTATATACATCCGACATCCCGCCGGTGCCGATCTTTTCCAGGATCTCGTACCTGTCGCCTATCATCATTCCTATCTTAACCATGTTCCACCTCATCTGCTAACGGCTCGATCACAATCACGGAAATATTATCCTTGCCGCCGTTTCGATTGGCCGTCTCCACCAACCGATCCACCCTGTTCTCCAGCGTCCCTTCCCCTGTCAGGATCTTCCATATCTCCTCGTCCTCCACCATATTGGTCAGACCGTCGGAGCACAGCATCACCAGCTCGCCGGGCTTCATCTCCCTGCTGAAAAAATCGGTGTCGACGTAGTCCCTCGCGCCAATCGCCCGTGTGATGATGTTCTTGTCCGGATGGTTTCTGGCAGCCGCGCGGTCCAGCCCGCCCATGCGCACCATCTCCTCCACCAGGGAGTGATCCTCTGTAATCTGCTCTATTTCGTCTCCTATGACATACAGCCTGCTGTCTCCCACATTAGCCACTTCAAGATACTGCCCGATACATGTGGCGGCCACCATCGTAGTGCCCATACCGCTGTAAGCCGCATTTTCCCGCGCCTGCCTGCGTATGAGCGCATTCGCCTTGCCGATCGCCATCCCCATGATCCTGACAGGACTCTTCTCAAGCGACGCGCCGATCTCCTCCACCACACATTCCACCGCACAGCGGGAAGCATAGTCCCCTGCCTTGTGTCCGCCCATGCCGTCCGCCACGATAAACAGATTCGGCAGATTACCCACAGGAGTCTCCGAATGATAGATAAAATCCTGATTCAATTGTCTCTTCCGTCCGATGTCCGTTACCGCATAGGATCTAAGCACCGTAACTTCCTCCTGATTGTCGCTTCCCGCACTTACCATATATATCCATAATCTTCAATATTTTAACACACTGCAGCCAAAAGGTCAAAAAATAAAAAAGCCTACTCTCCCCGCATATATCTGCGCCGAAGCTGGCCGCAGGCGCCGTCGATATCCCTGCCCATCTCCCGCCTTACCGTGACATTTAAGCCTCTATCCCGCAGTCTGTCGCGAAACGCGTTCACCGCATACCGCTCTGACTGCACATAGTCCCTCTCCCGTATCGGATTGACCGGGATCAGATTCACATGACAGTTGAGGTGCCCGATGAGGGAGGCTAAGAGCGCGGCGTCCTCCGCGGAGTCGTTGACGCCCCGCACCAGACTGTACTCGAAAGTGATCCGTCTGCCTGTCCGTTCAAAATAGTAGGCGCACGCCTCCATCAACTCGTTCAGGGAGTACCTCTCCGCAACCGGCATCAGCTTCCGCCTCCTGTCGTCCGTCGCCGCATGGAGCGACAGCGCCAGCGTGATCTGCAGCTGCCTGTCCGCCAGCTGCCGCATCCTGGGCACGATCCCGCAGGTGGATACCGTGACATTGCGCTGACTGATATGCAGCCCGTTTTCGTCTGTCAGCAGTTCGAGGAAACGCAGGAGATTGTCGTAGTTGTCTAACGGCTCGCCGCTCCCCATCACCACCACGTTCGACACCCTCTCGCCGGTATGCCGTGTGACGGCATACACCTGCTCCAGCATCTCCGAGGGAAGCAGATTCCGCTCCAGACCGTCCAGCGTGGAGGCACAGAAACGGCACCCCATACGGCAGCCCACCTGGGAAGATACGCAGACGCAGCTGCCGTGCTTATAGCGCATCAGCACGCTCTCCACCGTATTGCCGTCCGGCAGCGCAAAGAGATACTTTCTCGTGCCGTCTATGGCGGACTCCTGCACGCGCACCGGTTTCAGCACGATGTAATCATACCGTTCCCGGCACTTGTCCGCAAGCGTCCTCGGCAGATTCGTCATCTCCTCATAGCAGACGGCCTGCCTGCCGTGCATCCACCCGTACAGCTGCTTCGCCCGAAAAGACTTCTCGCCCATCTTTTGCATCTCTGCCGTCAGTTCATCCAGGGTAAGTGATTTCAGATCCGTCATCTCTGTCCTCTCCTGCGCAGCTTCGCGATAAAGAAACCGTCCGTGCCGTGTATGCCCGGCAGAAGCTGTACATACCCCCGCTCCGCGCCCTCGCGGAAAGGCTCCGGCAGCTCGCCCGCCATGCTCACGGTCTCCATGCCGCACTCGCTGCCAAGCCACGACACCGTCTCTTCATTCTCGGCAGGATTCATGGTACATGTGCTATACATCATGATGCCGTCCGGCTTCAGATACCGCACCGCGTTCCGCAGAATATCTTTCTGCAGCCCTATGAGTTCCTGTATGGAATCGGGCGTCACCCGGTATCTGATATCCTGCTTCCGGCCGATCACACCGAGCCCCGAACAGGGCACATCCGCAATCAGCACATCCGCCCGGCCGATCAGTTCCTCATCGGGGACGCGGGCGTCGCGCACCCTGACGGACACATTCGTCATGCGCAGCCGCCTCATATTCTCCTCGATTCTCTCGGTCTTGCGCGGCGTCAGATCACAGGCGATGACCTCTCCTGTCCCCGCCAGCCTGGAGGCCGCGTGCAGCGCCTTGCCGCCCGGGGAAGCGCAGACGTCGATCACCGTGTCCCCCGCCCTGATACCCGCCGCCTCGATCACCAGCATGGAACTTACATCCTGTACCGCAAAAGCGCCCTCCGCATAGCCCTCCAGACTGCGGATTCCCTCCGCTTTCTCCACAGAGGCCGCATAGGGCAGATACGGATTCATCCGCGCGCTGACGCCCTGTCTGCGCCACGCCGCCAGCAGACGTTTTCGCTCCTCCTCATCCACCGCGTCCTGAAACCTGATGCCGACTGCACCGGGCTGCAAAAAAGCCTGCAGGATCTGCCCGCACCGTTCCTCGCCGTAAGCATCGCAGAAGTGCGCAACGAGCCATGGCGGCATGGAACAGCATACCGACAGGTACTCCCGGCAGGCCGTCCGTCTGTCCGGATAGACAATCTGCTCCCTGCCTCTTGCGACCGCGCGCAGCACACCGTTGACATAGCCCTGCAGAGACTGAAAATGCCGTTTTTTCGCAAGCTTCACCGCCTCGTTGCAGACAGCCGCATCGGGGATATTGTCCATAAAAAGAATCTGGTAGCAGCTCATGCGAAGCAGCTCGCGAATGAGCGGCTTCATCTTCTCCACGGGCACTTTGGAGAACCGGCCGAGCACATAGTCGATCTGAATCCTGCGCTCGACGGTTCCCGCCGCGACCCTCTTGATAAACGATTTCTCTCTGCCGTCCAGATAATCGTACTTTTCCAGGACAACGGCAATCAGGACATTGCTGTATTCATTTTCCCGCGACAGTTCCAGCAGAATATCCAGAACAATCTCCCGTACATTCATCTCTTCACCACATTTTCACACCGCTGCAGTGCCCCGCGGTCCCTGCACCGCCTGTTCAGTCGTCCCGGCTGCCCCTGCCGCCAAACAGCAGAATCAGCCTGAGAAGCTGCAGAATGGCCGTCGCTGCGGCAGCCACATAGGTGAGCGCCGCGGCAGACAGCACCTTGCGGCAGCCCTTGACCTCGCCAGGCTCCATCATGCCATAGTCGCCGAGCATCGCCAGCGCCCTGGAGGAGGCGTTAAACTCTACGGGAAGCGTCACCACCTGGAAAAGCACCGACAGCGCGAACACCCAGATACCGATCTGGATCAGCGTCTGGCTCATGCCGAGAATCACACCCAGCAGAATGAGCGGCACGCCCGCCATAGAGCCGATGTTCGCCACCGGCACGAGCGCCGTTCGGAATGTCAGAGGCGCATAGCCCCTGTGGTGCTGCAGCGCATGTCCGCACTCGTGCGCCGCCACCCCGATGGCAGCCACGGAATCGGAGGCGTACACGGTATCCGACAGGCGAAGCACCTTGGCCGAGGGGTCGTAGTGATCTGTCAGGCTGCCTCTCACATGCTCGATGCGCACATCATGGATGCCCGACATCTGCAAAATTCTCTGCGCCGCCTGCGCGCCCGTCATGCCGCTCCTGCTCCTGACGCGGGAATACTTCCCGTAAGTGGAGGTGACGCGCGCCTGCGCCCAGATGCACAGTACCGCCCCGATCAGCACCAGAATATAGGTCGGATCGAAATAAAACGGACTGTGATAAAGACCATAATAACCACCATAATAACCCATGTTTATCCTTCCTTTCCTCTTATGCTCCCAACAGCTCCCCCGCCTCTACCGGATAGCCCCGCAGAAAATCTGACACCGCCATGCGCTTCTTTCCTTCCGGCTGCACGGCCAGAATCTTCATAAAGCCGTTCCCCGTCCGCACATAGAAAGCGTCCCGCTCCACGAGGGCCACCGTGCCCGGCTCTGCCTCCTCCGGCAGAATTTTAGCCTTTGGGCGCATCTCTTCCGCCGTCACCGGCTCAGCCTCCCAGATTTTGAGTATCCTGCCGCCGCGGACCGTGAAAGCCCCCGGCCAGGAGAGCAGACCGCGGATCAGCCGGTCCAGGGTGACGGCATCCTGCTGCCAGTCGATCCTGCCCATATTCTTCCGCAGTGTTCTGACATAAGAAGCCTCCTCGTCGTTCTGCTTCACCGGCGTCACCTCACCCCGCTCAATCAGGGGAAGCGCCTCCGTAATCAGCCTTGCGCCGGCCGCCGCCAGCTTGTCATGGAGACTGTCGCCGGTCTCTCTGTCGGCGATGGGGACCTCCGCTTTCATGAGTATGTCTCCCGTGTCGATTCCCCTGTCCATCTGCATGATGGTGACACCGCTGACTTTCTCCCCGTCGATGACAGCCTGCTGAATCGGCGCCGCCCCTCTGTACTTTGGCAGCAGGGAGGCATGGATGTTTACGCAGCCGTATCTGGGCATGGTCAGAATCTCCTCCGTCAGGATCTGCCCGAAAGCAGCCACCACAAAGATATCCGCTCCGTATGCGCGCAGCGTCCCCACCGCTTCCGGCTCCCTGATCTTCACCGGCTGGAACACCGGAATATCGTGAGCCAGCGCACATACTTTCACCGGCGTCGCCTGCATTTCCCTGCCTCTTCCCCGCGGCTTATCCGGCTGCGTCACCACGGCGGCCACTTCGTGCCCCGCCTCTATGATGGCCTGCAGCGCGCTGACCGCGAAATCGGGCGTTCCCATAAATACGATCTTCATGTCTTCCTCCGTTCCGAAGCTTTCTGGCTACTCTTCGGTCTCCGCCAGATCCGCCGTGTTCACAAGCGGGCCCGCCACTTTCTCCACATACAGGTGGCCGTCCAGATGATCCAGCTCATGGCAGAGCGCTCTCGCCAGAAGCTCCGTCCCCTCCAGTTCAAAAGGCTTCATGTTCTCGTCACAGGCGAGCACCTTGACATAGTTGGGCCTCGTCACAATCCCGCTCTTGCCGGGCACGCTCAGGCAGCCCTCGTATCCCTCCTGCTCTCCGCTGGTTTCCAGAATTTTCGGATTGATGAGCAGAAGCGGATCCTCCCCCGTGACATCGATCACAACGATCCTCTTCAGAATTCCCACCTGCGGCGCGGCCAGCCCTACGCCTTCGGCTTCATACAGCGTCTCGAACATATCGTCTATCAGTTCCTGTACCCTAGGCGTGATCTCCGTCACTTCCTTGCACTTTTTCTCCAGGACCGGATCACCCATCTCCCTGATCTTTCTGATTGCCATACTGCTCCTCCCTTTTTCTTCCTCTGTTGTTAATATGTATTCATCGGGTCGAAATCATACTGTACCGTCAGGTTTTTCCGCTCTTTTTCTCTGCTGTAAAGCTCCAGCATATCCTTGATCTCCACCAGTCTTTCATAATCCGCATCTTTCACATAGAGTACATGGCGGTACAGATCATTGATTTTGGCGATCGACGCCGGCACAGGCCCGATCACCTGAGACTTTTGCCCGCCGCGTCCATCCTCGTCCGTCCTGTCTTTCACCAGCGCCGCCAGCTGCGCACACAGCGCCGCGCCCGCCGCGTCATCCGCGGAGGTGACAAGCACCGCCAGCATGTGGGCGATGGGCGGATACTGCATCAGTTCCCGGTAGAGAATCTCCTCCTCATAGAAACCCTGATAATCCTGCATAGCCGCATGTACGATGCTGTAGTGCTCCGGCTGATAGGTCTGGATGACGACCTCCCCCGGCTTATCGCCCCTGCCGGCCCGGCCTGCCGCCTGAGTCAGGAGCTGAAATGTCCGCTCACTCGCGCGGTAATCGCTCCGGTTGAGGGACAGATCCGCCGCCAGAATCCCCACCAGCGTGACATTGGGAAAATCGTGCCCCTTGACGATCATCTGCGTGCCTACCAGGATATCCGCCCGCCCGTCGGCAAAAGCCGCCAGGATCTTCTCATAGCTCTCCCTGGTGCGGGTGGTATCGGCATCCATGCGCAGCACACGCGCCTCCGGAAATTCCCCGCGAAGCGCCTCCACGATCTGCTCCGTACCCGCCTTAAAGCCCAGCAGGTACTTGGAGCCGCAGACGGGGCAGTTTGCCCGTCTTCTCTCCTCATAGCCGCAGTAGTGGCACACCAGCATACCGTTGCCGTGCTCGGAGAGCGATACGTCACAGTGGGGACACTTCATCACATGCCCGCAGGCTCTGCAGGAGACGAAGCCCGCATAGCCCCGCCGGTTCAAAAAGAGCATCGTCTGCTCCCCCGCCGCCAGGCGCCGCTTCATCAGTTCCCGCAGCATGCCGCTGAACACGGATCGGTTGCCGTGCCGTAACTCCTCCCGCAGATCGACGATATGGACGTCCGGCAGCCTGCTTGAACCATGCCTGGCGCGCATCTCATACAGCCGATACTCGCCTTGCTGCGCGCGCCAGTACGCCTCCATTGAGGGAGTCGCCGATCCCAGCACCACGGCCGCGCCGTGCATGGACGCAATCTGTATCGCCGTCTCTCTGGCATGGTACTTCGGCGCGGATTCGCTCTTATAGCTTCCCTCGTGTTCCTCATCCACCACGATCACCCCCAGCGCGGGAAAGGGGGTAAAAAGCGCCGAGCGCGGGCCGATGATCACATCGATATCCCCTGCCGCCGCCCGCCGCATCTGATCATATTTTTCTCCCTGGGACAGGGTGGAATTCATCACGGATACCCGGTCGCCGAAGCGCCTGTAGAAGCGAAGCAGCGTCTGATAGGTAAGGGCAATCTCCGGGATCAGCACGATAGCCTGTTTTCCCATGGCGATCATCTGCTCTATGATCCCCAGATACACCTCTGTCTTACCGCTGCCGGTGACGCCGTGCAGCAGATAAGTCTGCGGTTTCCCCGCCCGATAGTCGCGCAGAACATCCTCTATGACAGTGCGCTGCGCCTCGCTCAGTACGATTTTTTTCTCCGTCCCCGCCATGGGTTTCACGGGATTTCTGTAGATACTCTCCGTCTCGATCCGCAAAAATCCCTGCTTTTCCAACGCCTGCATGGTCGCAGGCGCAACATTCAGCTTGCGCCGGATCAGCTCATAGGGCAGCGTCCCATCCTCCGACAGCGCGCAAAGCACCCTCGCTTTCGCCGTCTGGCGCCTCTCCCCGCACTCCCGCGCAGCCTCCAGCAGTTCCTCCGCCGTAAGACAGGCGGTGACTTTCTTCTGCTCCAGCTGGCGCAGTTTCTGCTTTACCGGCAGAACAGTTTTCAACGCCGCGATCATGGTAGAGCCATACTGTCTCTTCAGCCAGTAGGCGATCCGGATCTGTCTGCTCTGCACCGAGACGGCTTTATCGTCCACCGCGGCGATATCCTTGATCTTCTCTGCCGGGTAGGCAGCCCTGTCCGAGACATCCACCACATAACCGACCTTGTCCCGGTTGCCGATGCCGAAAGGCACATGCACGCGCACACCCGGATATACGGCCGCGGACAATTCGGGGGGAATCCTGTACTGAAACGGACGGTCTACTTTTTCATGGGAAATATCCACGATGATATCCGCGTATCTCTCCGCCATGCCGCACTACCTTCCTTCGAGAATCTCCCGGATCAGCACCCTCTCATCCATCGGATATTTCACGCCGTTGATCTCCTGGTAATCCTCGTGTCCCTTGCCTGCCAGCACAATGATGTCCCCCGGCTCGCCGTGGGCGATGGCGTAGGCAATAGCCTCTTTTCTGTCACAGATTTCCACGTATCTGCCGTCCGTCCTGCCGATGCCGGTCTTAATGTCGTCGATGATCGCCTGCGGCTCCTCGGTGCGCGGATTGTCTGAGGTGATGATCGTGAGATCCGCCAGCCTGCCGCTCACCTCTCCCATCTCATATCGCCGGGACTTCGCGCGGTTGCCGCCGCACCCAAAGAGACAGATCAGCCTGTGGGGTTCATACTCCCGCAGCGTGGTGAGCAGACTCTTTAAGGCCATCGCATTGTGAGCATAGTCGATTAACAGCGTGAACTCGTCGGATACTTTGACGGGCTCGATTCTGCCTTTTACCCTGGCGGCGAGCAGCGCGGCCCGTATGTCCTCTTCGCCGACGCCGAAATGCCTGCAGATGGCGATTGCGGTCAGGGCGTTGTAGACGCTGAATTTGCCTGGTGTCGCGATCTGCACGCGCATATTCACAAGCCCGGTCACATCGAAAGCCATGCCGAGGCTGCCGGCCTCCCGCAGAAACGTGATATTCTGTGCCCGAAGATCAGCTGCCGTATCGATGCCGTAAGTCTCCAGTTCACAGGTGTGGCCCTCCGTGACCGCCTCCCAGTGAGCGTCGTCATGATTGACAATCCCGACTCTGCACTGTCTGAAGAGAAGTCCTTTGCAGTGCAGATAGTCGTCGAAGTCTCTGTGTTCCCCCCTGCCGATGTGGTCCGGTTCTATATTCGTGAAAATGCCGTAGTCAAACACAAAGCCCTGCGTCCTGTGGAGCATCAGCCCCTGGGAGGACACCTCCATCACTACCGTGTCGCAGCCGGCGTCCGCCATCTGCCTGAAATACTTTTGCACCAGATAGGACTCCGGCGTGGTGTGGTCGGCGTGAATGCGCGTCCCGCCGATAATGATTTCAATCGTGCCGATCAGACCGACTCTGTGCCCGGCATGCTCCAGAATGGACTTCACAAGATAAGTCGTGGTCGTCTTGCCTTTCGTCCCCGTGATGCCGATGATCTTCATCTCTTTCGCGGGATTGCCGAAGAAATTGGCGGACAGAAACGCCATGGCATAGTGCGTATCCGGCACTCTGATCACCGTCACATCGGCCTCTGCCGGCAGCTCTGTCTCCCTCTCTTCCACAATGACAGACGCCCCGGCCAAAACCGCATCCGCGGCAAAAGCATGGCCGTCCGTCACCGCGCCCGCGATGCAGATAAACATACAGCCCGGCACGACCTTTCGGGAATCATACACAATGTCCGTCACCTCTCTGTCCGGCGTGCCCCGGACACACTCGCACTCCACATGTTCCAACAAATTTTTCAGCGCCGCCATCATTACCCCCTGCGATCTTTCTTATCTAACTACCATAGCACGAAACCTGCCGTTTTTCAACTTATGCGGTACTTTTGTACCAGATTTCAGGCCGTTTTCACAAGCCGTTCCGAATTATTTTATAAATATTAAAGAAAGTAAACACATTTTGGACACATTTTGCCTTTATAGTAAAAACCAAGATAGTTGAATGCTCACTATCTCCCCCCCCCTCATAAGAAAGGCAAAAAAGCTCGGTCTGACCGGGCTTTTTTGTGTCTTCTCTATCTGCCCTCCGCTTTCTCCACCACTATTCTATTCATCAGTTCCGCGGCGGTTTCCATCGGAATGCTCGCGCTCTCTTCTGTGGTCGCGTTGGCCGCCGAGACGGCGCAGGCGCGTCTTAAGGCTTCCTCCTCCGTCTCCCCCTCCAGGTAGGACATGGCGTAGGAAGCCACCACACTGTCCCCGCAGCCCACCGTATTGACCGGCGATATTCCCCGCGCATTCGCGTACAGCACGCCCTCCCCGGTGACGCTCAACAGCCCTCTGTGTCCCATGGAGACAATCACTCTGCCGATCCCCTGTCCGCGCAGAAACCGCCCGGCCTCGATCAGAGAGTCCCTGTCCGCGATCCGATGTCCCATGACATACTCCATCTCTTTCCAGTTGGGTTTGATCAGCTGCGGCTTCGCCCGCAGACCGGCGCGAAGCCCCTCCCCGCTGGAATCCAGCCAGACAGGGACGCCCGCTTCTTTTGCCCGCAGAATCAGCCCCGCGTAGATATCGTCGTCAAGTCCCCGCGCCACGGAACCGGACAGGATCACCAGGCCGCACTCCGCAAGCAGCCCGCCGTACTGCACAAAGAAGTCCTCTTTTTCCCGCCGCGTGATCGCCGGGCCCGGCTCCAGAATCTCCGTGACATAGCCGTCGTCCGCCAGAATATTCATGTTGCTTCTGGTCTCTCCCGCCACGTGTACGAAACGGCACTGTGCGCCGCGCTTCGTGAGCTCTTCCTCGATGAATCTGCCGCTGTAGCCGCCCAGAAAACCCGTGGCCGCAACCTCATAGCCGTACTGTCTGAGTATCTTGGTCACGTTGACGCCCTTGCCGCCCGCAATCTTCGTGACGGTGCGCATCCTGTTCACCTGTCCCGCGATGAGCGTCTGGGCCGTATAGGTTTTGTCCACCGCCGGATTCAGTGTAACGGTCATGATCTTTTGCATGATCTTAATCTCCTCTGCAGTAATCCTGCATAATCATCTGCAGCCGTTCCCTGCCCTGATAGACGTCCAGTTCCGGATAGTAGATCACATGGATCCGCCCCTCGCATCTGACGCCGCGGTACAGGCCGTCGCAGGCCTCGTCCCCGAAATTCTGCCGCAGGAAATCATGCCAGCTCTCCAGATCGCCGAAATACATCATCTCGAACTGCCCGCCGGCTTCGTCCTCCACGGTGTACTTCGCCACATTGCCGTTTCTCCCGAGTATCCTGCCTTTCACGAGGCGGATGTTTTTCTGGGCAAACACCGGCTTCGGGTTGCCGTTGCCGAAAGGTTCCAGCACGGCAAGCTGCCGCACAAAATCCGGCGTCGCATAGGACATGGGCATGGGCACATCAATCAGGATTTTCTCCTCCAGATCCTCATCGGACAGGCCACAGTGTTCATTCAGATAACGGCGGAAAGCCTCCACGTTCTCCGCGGGCATGGAGACGCCCGCCGCCATCCTGTGCCCGCCGTACTTCGTGTACAGTTCCCTGCACTCGCTCATCCTGTCAAACATGTGATACGCCTCTATGGAGCGTCCCGATCCCTTGACGCCGTCCTCCGCGTCCGTCAGCACGAAGACCGGGCGGCTGTAGCGCTCTCTGATGCGTCCGGCGATGATTCCCGCCAGGCTCTCGTGGCAGTCCGGCAGATACACGACCAGCACCCTGTCATTTCGCATATCGCTCTCCTCGATCATGCTGACGGCCCGCTTCGTGCCCTGCAGCGTCATATTCTTTCTGCTGTCGTTCAGCTCTTTCAGCTCTCCGGCGATCGTCGCGGCCTCCGCCCCGTCGTCCGTGACAAACATCCGAAGCGCACGCCGCGCCGTGTCCAGCCTGCCCGTAGCGTTGAGGCAGGGGCCCAGAACAAAGCCGATATGATAGGCGGACAGCGGTTTGTCCCGCAGCCCGCACACAGTCAAAAGCGCCTGCATACCCGGATTGGGGGACTGTGCAATCAGCCTCAGTCCATACCTGACAATAATCCGATTCTCATCGCGCAGTTCCATCACGTCGCCCACCGTGGCAAAAGCCGCAAAAGCGAGCAGTTCCTCCAACAGCGCCTCTTGGTCCGCCCCGGCACCCAGCATCACCTGCATCAGCTTATAGGCCACCACCGCGCCGCAGATTCCGTCAAAAGGATAGGGACAGTCCGCCTGCTTCGGATCGACGACCGCGTCCGCCGCCGGCACAAGCTCTCTTCTCGCGCCGTCCTCCCCCTCCTCATAGGGCACCTCATGGTGATCCGTCACAATCACCGTCATCCCGAAAGATTTGGCATAGTCGATCTGTGCGCCCGCGGCGATCCCGTTGTCGCAGGTCAGGATCGTATCGACGCCCGCTTCGTGCGCCGCCTCGATCATGTGGTCGTTCATGCCGTAACCGTCGTGTATCCGATGCGGAATCTCCACATCGACGTCCGCGCCCAAGACCCGCAGGCCGGTATACAGAATATAGGAAGCGCAGACGCCGTCGATGTCATAATCGCCGATCACGCGGATTCGTTTCCCGTCCCTGATCTTCTCTTCCAGAATCCCCGCCGCCCGCTCTGCATCTTTCAGAAGCCGCGGATCGTGCAGATTGGCCAGCGTGCCGTGCAGGAAGCGCTCGATCGCCTCATCCCCCGTGATATCCCGGTTGCGGATGATCCTGGCAATGACCGGATCAATATGAAATTTTTCCGCGATCGCCGCAAAATCCGCCCTCTTCGCGGACACCCGCCAATTCGCCATAACACTCTCGCCCCAAACAGCTTTTTATCCTCAGAAAGGCGTTCTGCCTGTGACAGAACGCCCTTTTCCTATCGTCTCTACCGTCCCTGTATGCCGCAGGCACACAGAAACTATTTCGCCGCTTTCTTCACAAACTTCGTGCGGAACACAAACCACATCGCACCCGTCAGGCAGATGGAGGAGTACGTGCCGCATATGATACCCGCGATCAGCGGCAGCGCAAACTCTCTGATCGGGGAGACGCCGAACACCTCCAGCGCCGCCACCATAAAGAATGTGGTCAGTGAAGTGAAAATACTTCTCGACAGCGTCTGCGAGATACTTCTGTTCACCAGTTCCTGCAGATCCTCGCTGCCGCGCCTGTCCCGCAGATTCTCACGGATACGGTCGAAGATGACGATCGTCGCGTTGATGGAGTAACCCACGATGGTCAGCATGCACGCGATGAATGTATTGCCCACGGACACTTTTGCCACCGCGTAGAACGCCAGCACCACAAGTACGTCGTGCACCAGTGCCAGCACGCTGCTTGCGCCGAAGCGGATATCTTTGAAGCGGAACCAGATATATAACAGCATGAGGATCGTAGATACAATGATCGCCTTGACGGCATCAGCCTGCATCTCGGAACTGATCGTCGCGCTGATCGTCTCCGCGGTGATGCTGTTCTTGTCCACACCGAAATTCTCCGCCATCGTGTCCGCGAATTTTTCTCTCTCCTCCACATTCAATGTCCTCGTCTTGATGATGACCTGATTGGATCCCGCCACCTTGGTGGTCTGCACGTTGGCATCGCCGGTGATCTCCTCGATGTACGGGACAATCTGCGCGTCGATATCCTCGATGCTCATATCCTCGTTCAGCGTCATGGTTGTGGACGTGCCGCCCACAAAGTCAAGGCTGTAGTTGAGAGGCATACCCGTCTGTGCCTTGTTGATGCCCATCACCACGAAACCGATCACGATAACCGCCGCCGAGAGGCCGAAGAACAGAGTCTTCTTCGAGAGGAAATTGATGGTCTTTCTCTCCTTGCCGACACCGTAAGCTTTCTCGCTCTGGATTCCCGCCGCGTACAGTGCGTTGATCAGGAATTTGGTCACAAACAGCGCCGTGAACATGGAGATGATAATACCTAACATCAACGTGATGGAGAAGCCTCTGATCGTACCGCTGCCCATAAAGTAGAGTACGACGGCGGCAATCAGGGTCGTGATATTGCCGTCCAGAATCGCGGACAGCGCCTTGTTGAAGCCGATCTTGATGGAGGACTGCACCGTCTTGCCCGTGGCCAGCTCCTCTCTGATACGCGCAAAGATAATGACGTTGGCATCCACCGCCATGCCGACGGAGAGGATAATACCCGCGATGCCGGGCAATGTCAGCGTCGCCTCAAAAGCGTACAGCAGAATCACCATCAGCTCCGCATACAGGCAGAGCGCTAAGGATGCCGCAAAACCGGCGATATAATAGGCCGCGATCATGAAGACAACCACCAGCGCGAAACCGACTGCCGCCGCGATCAGGCTTGTGCGGATCGCCTCCGAGCCGAGCTGTGCGCCGACCACATTGGAGCGCAGCTCCTCCAGTTCCAGCTTCAGGCCGCCGATGCGGATGGTAGACGCCAGCTGCTGCGCCTCCTCCGCGCCGCCCTGCCCCATCGTGATGACGGCATTGCCGTCCGTGATCACGGCATTGACATTGGGCGCGCTGACAATGGCATCGTCATAGTAAATGGCGATCGACTCGCCGCTGTTGTACGCTTTCTCGGTAGCCTCCGCGAAAGCCGCCGCGCCGGTATCGTTCAACGTCAGGGTCACCACGTTCTCCACATTGCCCATCTGCTGATCCTGCTGCGCCCTCGCCTGCGCGTCCACCACTTCCGTGCCGGTGATGATCACGGAACCGTCCGCAAGAAGCTCGTCGATGGTCTTGTTGAGCGCATACTGCGTGACGAGATTGCCGTCCGCGTCAATCGTGAGGCCGCCTGTGTAGTTCTGGTTGCCCTCGCTGTCCGTCTGCGAGATAAAATACAGGCTGCCAGGCTTGCCGAGCTCCTCCAGGATCGCGTTGGCGTCCGTCACGCCGGGAATCTCGATGTTGATCCGGTCAGCTCCCTCCTGGTACACCTGCGCCTCCGTGCTGTAGTTCTGCACACGCTGCTGCAGCTTGTAGATCGTATCGTTCATATCCTCGGCGCTGGGGTTTTCGTCTCCCACCACCTGATAGGTGATGCTGACACCGCCCGCCAGGTCAAGTCCCAGCTTGATGCTGGAAGCCGAGCCGGACCTGTCCGCGCCGACGCCGAAGACGGCTGTGTAACCAAGCAGTCCGAGTATCAGCGCATACACTATCAACTTTATAACCGCTCTGCTCTTTTTCATCCTATTTTCTCCTTTTCCTCATCGGCCAGTGCCGCCTTTATCATGATCGCGCACTCGACGCGTTTCCTCTGCAGTTTACACCCGATGTCGTAGGCGCCGGTGATGCTGCCGCTGAAATTGTAGGCATTGGCGGCGCAGCCGCCGCTGCAGTAATATTTCGCGAAACAGTCCCTGCACTTCTCCTTGGCATAGACATTACACGACTTGAAAGTGTCCCTTAAGTCCGTCCGGACAACACCGTCGTCCACATTGCCCATCAGGAATTCCTCCTGCCCGACGAACTGGTGGCACGGATATAAGTCTCCCCAGGGAGTGACGGACAGATACTCCGTTCCCGACCCGCAGCCCGACAGTCTCTTGGCCACGCAGGGGCCACCCTCTAAATCTATCATAAAATGGAAAAAATTGAAACCTTTTCCTGCTTTTTTTCTGCGGATATACTCAAGCGCCAGTTTATCGTACTCCAAAAGCAGCGCCGGAACATCTTCCTCGCGGATCGCATAGTCTTCCGCGGGAGCCGCCACCACCGGCTCCATGGAGATCTGTTCAAATCCCTCGTCCGCCAGATGCTTCACATCCTCGGCGAAGTCGAGGTTGTATCTTGTAAAAGTGCCGCGCACGTAATAGTTCATCTGGTTCCTGCTCTCGGCCGCTTTCTTATATTTTGGCAGCACCTCGTCATAGCTGCCCTGTCCGCCTCTGTGCGGCCTCATCCGGTCATGGACTTCTTTTCGCCCGTCAATGCTCAGGACAAGATTCGCCATCTCCCGGTTGGCAAACGCCATCACCTCGTCGTCAAGCAGCACGCCGTTGGTCGTCAGGGTAAAGCGGAACTTCTTGTGGTGCGGCTCCTCCAGACTCCTGCCGTAAGCCACCAGGTCTTTCACCACCTGCCAGTTCATCAGCGGCTCACCGCCGAAGAAATCCACCTCCAGGTTGACCCTGTTCCCCGAATTCGCCACGAGAAAATCCAGCGCTTTCTTCCCCACCTCATAGCTCATGAGCGCGCGCTCCCCATGGTATTCTCCCTTTCCCGCGAAGCAGTATCTGCAGGCGAGATTGCAGTCGTGCGCAATGTGGAGGCAGAGCGCTTTCACCACCGTCTCCCGATTCTTAAAACTGTCGATATACTCCTCGTAGCCGTCCTCCGCAAAAAGCGTCCCCGCATCCCGCAGCGCGAGAATCTCTTCCGCCGTCTCCGTCAGCTCCTCCGTCGGCATGTCGGAAAGCCTGCCGGACGCATAGGCCGCAATCTCCTCCGCCGTCCTGCATCCGGCGTCAAGCGCCTGCTCCGCCACAGGGATCAGACGATACGCCGCCTCGTCCACCACGTGCACGCTGCCGCTGTTGACATCCAGTACAATATGATATCCGTTATTGATGTATTGATGTATCACTTCTGTTCTCCCAAACCCGATAGATAAACGCATAATAAGCAGCGACACGCGATCGCTGCTTATGCTTCGTATATACAATTCCTATCTTTTTCACTGCATCCCGCCGGACTCTTATCTTGCTTTCTCGCAGGTCTGATTGCCCACCGTGCAGGACGTCTTGCATGCGGACTGGCAGGAAGTCTGGCACTCGCCGCAGCCGCCTTTCTTCATGGACTCTTTTAAGTCTCTCGTGTTCAGTGTCTTGATATGTTTCATGATCCCGTATCCTCCGTTTATCGCTCATCGCTTATTTGCCTTGCTTTTCGCCTATTGTAACACACTTTTCACAATAGGAAAAGTGTTTTTGCAATTTTTTGTCTTTCTAGCTCACCATGCCGCCCAGCATACCGCTTCCCGCACACAGGAAAAATACTGTCATCAGGTTTTCGGACACATCCTGCAGACCGCGGTTGACAATGAGTGAAACCATCACAAGAATCGCATAGTACAGGACGCCCATGGCCAGCCCCCACAGGAATTTCCGCTTTCCCGCGCGCCTGCCCGCGAGAAATCCCGCCGCAAAAGTGACCGCTATGTAGATGCCGATAATGCCTAAAGACACCGCTTTCTCAGACAGACCGAACCGATACAGCAGAAACGCGAGCAGCAGAAGAAGCCCTGCCGTCAGGATGTACGCCGCCAGCATACACTTGGCGGCAAAGATCACTTTCTCCAGACAAATCTCCCTTTTCCCCATATTTCCCGTTCCTCCTTCGCCGGATTTCGCGAACCGCATACGGCGGTTTTCTCCGCAAAACCCGCTTCTCTATTACCCATGTATATTCCCCCTGTCCGAAAAACTTGACACTTTCCTCTATTCCATAGTAATATTTTTGTATCTGTCCTCTCCCTGTCTCATCGGGACAGAGCGGGCATACACCATCACGCAAATAAGGAGTGAACTTTTCATTGGATACCGCAGGTGTCATACAGATTATCACACTGGTGATTCTCGTCTTTTTATCGGGATTCTTCTCATCCGCCGAGACGGCGTTCTCGACGGTCAGCCGTGTGCGGATACGCACGCTCGTCCAGGAGGCAAACGCAAAAGCGCTTCGTGTGCAGAACATACTGGATCACTACGGCAAGATGCTCAGCGCCATCCTGATCGGCAACAATATCGTCAACCTCTCGGCCTCCTCCCTCATGACCGCGTTCGTCATCAGACTCTGGGGCAATTACGCCGTCGGTGCCGCGACCGGCATCCTGACTTTCATCATCCTCATGTTTGGCGAGATCATACCGAAGACCTGGGCGATGCAGCGCGCCGAGAGGATCACGCTCCTGTACGGCGGCATCATCCGCGCGCTGATGATCGTGCTGACGCCGGTGATCTTTATCATTGACAAACTCTCCAACTGGATCCTGCGCTTCTTACATATCAGTTCTGACGGCAATACGTTCAGCATCACCGAGAAAGAACTGAGGACCTACGTGGATGTCAGCCACGAGGACGGCGTCATCGAATCCGAGGAGCGGGAGCTGATCTACAACGTCTTCGATTTTGGCGACACGGTGGCCAAAGACATCATGATCCCCCGTATCCAGATGACCACGGTGTCCATCGACGCGACCTATCAGGAACTTCTCTCCACTTTCCAGGATTCGATGTTCACCAGAATCCCTGTGTACGACGACGACCCTGATCACATCATCGGCGTGGTCAACATCAAGGACTTTATTCTGGTGAAAGACAAAGAGAAATTCCAGCTCAAGAAAATCCTGCGCGAGGCCTACTACACCTACGAGTACAAGCGCGTGTCCGACCTGCTGATGGAGATTCGCGAGAAATCCTTAAGCATCGCTTTCGTGCTGAGCGAGTATGGCGCCACAGTGGGCATGATCACCATGGAGGACATGATCGAGGAACTGGTGGGCGAGATCCGGGACGAATACGACGCCGACGAGGAGGAACTGATCCAGGAAGTGGACGAGGGCGCCTACCTCGTGGAGGCTCAGATGAAACTGAGCGACATCAACGATGCGCTGGATATTGAGCTGGACTCCGAGGACTACGATTCCGTCGGCGGACTCATGATCGAGAAACTGGAACGCCTGCCGCAGGACGAGGAGAGCATCGAACTGGACAGCGGCATCCGGCTGCAGGCCAAGGGTGTGCAGGACAATCGCGTCGTCAGGGTGTTGATCACACTGCCGGCCGCCGAAGCCCCCGAAGAAGAAACTCCCGCAGAACCATAACGGGCTCTGCGGGAGTCTTTTTTCTATTTCGGATCCGTTCTTTCCTTTCACTCTTCGTTCTCCGTCACCAGCGCAGACGGCAGATACTTCAGCAGAAGTTTCTCCAGCGCCTTTCCCTCGATGGGTTTGGACAGATAGTCGTCAAAGCCTTTTTCCAGATACATCTCGCGGACCCCGGCCATCGCGTTGGCGGTCAGCACGATCACTTTCGCATCTCTGCTTGCATTCTCTTCCAGCGCCCTGAACTTCTCAAGCGTCTCGATACCGTCCATGCCGGGCATCATGTGGTCGAGCAGGATCACATCATACCGCTCTTTCGCCGCGGCTTCCAGACATTCTCCGCCGCTTGTGGCGCAGGTGACCTGCGCTTTCGTCTTGCGAAGGAGACCTCTGATCACAGCCAGATTGACCTTGTTGTCGTCCACCGCCAGAATACGGGCATCCGGCGCGGTAAACAATGGCCCGCCCGCCTCCTGTCTCTCCTGCTGTCTGGGCTGTTCCCGAATCGAACCGACAGTCTCCTCCCCGGCCACTTTCTGCCGCAGTTCGACGGTGAACACGGAGCCCTTGCCGTACTCGCTCTCCACCGTCACCTTACCGTCCATCAGATGCACCAGCCTGTCCACAATACTTAAGCCCAGCCCGGTGCCCTCTATGGCATGTACCTGCTCCTCGTTGATCCGGTCAAACTTGCCGAACAGCCTGCCGATATTTTCTTTCTTGATGCCTATGCCCGTATCCGCCACCGCAAAGAACAGCTTCACGCTGTCCGGCGTCTGCCGCTCATAGGTGACGGTCATGGTCACGCCGCCTTTCATCGTGTACTTGATCGCATTGGTCAGGATGTTGAGAATGACCTGTCTGACCCGCACCTCGTCGCCCAGAAGCGCGCTCGGCGTCTCTTCCGGCACGATAAAGCGAAGCGCAAGCCCTTTCTCCTCGGCGCGCATGATACACTCCGTCCTGAGATCCTGCAGAAGCGTCCTGAGAGAGTACGGCTCCTCCACCACCTCCATCATGCCCGACTCAATCTTTGAGAAATCCAGAATATCGTTGATGATCACCAGAAGCGTCTTGCTGGCATTCTGGATATTGCCGGCATACTCCAGCGTGGACTGTTCCGCGCTCTCCCGCAGGATCATCTCGTTCATCCCCATGATCGCGTTGATGGGCGTCCGGATTTCGTGCGACATGTTTGCCAGAAAAGCGCTCTTTGCCTCGTTCGCTTTGTCCGCGCGCTGCTTCTCCCGCTCCAGGCGTTCCAGCATACGCACGCGCTCCGTCACGTCGTGCACGATCACGATATAACCGATGATATCCTGATAGTCGTCGTAGATCTTGTCAATGCTGATGCTGCAGATATTGTTCCTCTGCCAGCAGCGCGCCTCGACGCGGTTCTTGTTCCCGCGGAATTTGAAAGCGTCCCGCTCCAGCACAAAGATATCCTCCAGGCGCAGCTTGCAGCACTCCTCCGCGCTCAGGCCTAAGAAGATCGTCGCCCCGTTGTTCACGATGCAGAGCCTCTCCGTCTCGTCGAAGAGGAAGACCGGCTCATCCACGGAATAATAGACGAACTTGGACATATTCTCCAGCGTCACCCGGGAACCGTTGTAGAACAGGTAGGTCTGGCACAGCACCATCTGCGCGACGAACTGTCCCAGCGTGCTCACAGGAAAAGCGGAGAAGCCGATCATCTGCAGCAGCGTATCCAGCGCGCACCCGAAGCCGACGATAATCACGCACAGGAGCAGCGAGTAGGCGATATCCCGCTCTCTTCTCCTGACGGACCTGCGGAGCATATGGAGGTTCAGGCAGAACAGATTGACCGCCACCACCGCGCAGAACACCACATAGACCACGCTGAAGATGCCGGGCCTGATCCGATAGGACATCCCGTAGGCCGTCATCTCAAACTCCACATTCTCCCGCCGTATCACAAAGGGATAGAGCAGAGCGCTCAGCCACACGAAGCCGGACGTCCACCGTTTCATCCTCCCCTGTATGTTCGACCAGAAAACCAGCATGTAGGTAAAACAGATCAGCAGCCCGAAGATGTGCAGCATACCGATGGCCCGAAACAGCGCCGCCAGATTCTCGTCGGTCTGCATCAGCACAAGACCGATGAATAATCCCCAGCCCGCACTGCACATGGCGGAGAGAAAATACAGCCTGTCGATCACGCCTTTCCTGCTGGTCTTGCGCAGGGAACCGAGCCCGACAAAATACGTGATGGCAGACAGGCCAAATATCAGATAAAACAGAAATTCTTTCATAGGTTATTCTCCTGCGTGCGCACGGCCGGCGGCCAACGCCATCACGGCCTCGATCTCCGCCCCGTTGTCCGGCGCGGGCTCGATCGCCTCATGTCCGCCGTCAGGCAGGATCCTGCCGATCCGATTGCCCTGCTCCGTTTTTTCCAGAGTATAATATCGCAGTTCCTGCGCTTCCTGCAGACGGACCGCGTAGACTCGGTAACATGTGCCGGCTTTCTCCTTTTCCTCCGGCATATCCACCCGGGTGATCTGCATGTCGTCGGTGACATTCATCGTCATCACCGAAAAATCCTCCTCCGTGACCGCGACGGCCGACCTGCGCTCCTCGGGATAGCACTCCCTGTACAGTTCCAGCAGGAAAGCACCCTCCTCGCGCTGCAGCCGCTGCAGCCCTTCCTCGCGCTTTCCGAAGAGATACTGCGGCAGCAGCCGGAAAGCCACCCTGTCATGCGCCATCTTCGCAAACTGCTTCTCCGTCACCCGCACGGTCTGCGTCTGTTTCATCGCCTCCGAACGTCTGCGCGCCACCTCCAGGATTTCTTTCGGCATCGCGATATTGTGCGTAAACGGATTCAGCACCATCGCGGACACCTGCCCGCTGTTTGCCATCACCATGGAGAGGCACACCTGAAAAGGCATGGCGAGCATGGCGGGACTTTTCTTCTCCGGCGGAACCTGCGCGCCGGAAGTAAAGACCGGCAGCAGCTGCTCTCCCGATTCTCTGCGCAGCAGACAAGGCGTGATCGACGCATTCTTCGGCAGCCGCACCGGCTTTCCGGCTTTCATCGCCCGCTGTGTCTCCTCATCCAGGCCCTGAGGCGGCATAACCGGCATGAGAACCGTCGATTTCTCCAGTGCTTCCATGACTTCGGCATACTTCTCTTTCTGCCTGTCTTTTGCAAATTCTTCCGCCAGCGTCTCCAGACGCGCGTTATCCAACTTCTGCTCTGCCATGACTCAGATCCATCTCCTTCTCAAATTCAGACCGCCCGCCTCTTCGTGCCGATACGGCCGACAAACCCGATCAGCTTCCTGTCGATCCGGTGTAACGGCACCGCCAGGACAATGGCCGCCGCATAGCACGCCAGAATATAGCCGAATCGGTTTTTGACCGGCATGTACAGCAGGAACAGATTGTGGATCAGGTACAGCTCCAGCGCGATGCTCCCCAGAAAATCCAGGACCTTGTTGCCGAGCCTGATCTTCTGCGTCACGAGGATGACCGTGAGCACCACGAAGAATACAAAGGCCGTCTGCACGGCCAGGGTCTGCCATTTTTCCCGATAACCGGGATGGCCGGGCCATTCATACCAGTAGCCTGTAGTCTGCAGCATGTACATGGTTCTGCTGTAGAAGAAAGCCACAAGGAGCACCGAAACGATCAGCGAAATCCCGTAGAATTTCCGGATAAAGCCGAGAATCTGCTTCTCCCATCTGGCGAAAAGCACACCGACAAACATCAGAAAAGTCGTGTTGTACCACCATTCCCCATGGAACCACAGCCCCTGCGTGGGCGTCGTCGTGTCATGTCCGAGATACAGGCTGAACGCGATCATAAGCACCACGCAGACACCGTACACGAGACAGGCCGCGTCCCTGTTTCTGATGAAGCCAAACACGAGCCAGAACAGCAGATACAGGAAAAAAATCTCCACGACGTACCACATCTGATTGTTCATCAGGACCACGCCCGTCAGATAGGGAAGAATCTCCTGCGCTTTCATCTGATATCCCCACAGACAGGAACCTGCGATAAACACAAAATTGCAGAGATAAAAGGGAATCAGGACCGCCGGAAGCCTGTGTAAGAGGAACCCTTTCAGATAGTCGGGCTTGTCCCGCAGGCTGCTGTACAGACCGTATCCGGAGAAAAAGAAGAACAGCCCCACAAAGCAGACACCGATATCCACCATAAAAATCAGAATCCCCGGATCTTCGTTCGCGAAATAGATCGTCTGGGACATGTGGTGCAGCATGATCGCCACCGCGCAGAACCCCAGAAGCGCCTTGGAACTCTTCAGAGACAGCGCCTCCTCATGCCACAGCCCTTTTGCCGTCGGCCTGACGCCGGTCAGCAGAAGCACCGCCAGCGCACTGTAAAAGATAAAAAAGTATTCTTTCGCCATAATGCCTCTCCCCTCAAGCTTTGTTTCGATTCGGCAGCTGTGCCAGCACAATCGCCATGGCCATCATAAAACAGCCCGCCACTTCCCTGCCGCTCATCGTCTGGTGCAGAAGCAGGAAACCCGCCACCACGCTCACCACGGATTCCAGGCTCAGGATCAGGGAGGCCACCGTAGGGTTCATCCCCCTCTGCCCCACGATCTGCAGCGTGTACGCGACACCGCAGGACATGATTCCCCCGTAGCAGACGGGCAGCCATGCGGCGAGAATATCGGGAATCGCAGGCTCCTCGAACAGGAAACTGCAAATCAGCGACAAAATGCCGCACACCCAGAACTGGATACAGGACATCCTGACACCGTCCACCATCGGCGAGAAGTGATCGACCACCAGAATATGCAGAGAAAAGATGGCGGCACAGACAAGCATCAGCGCATCTCCTCTGCCCAGGAAAAAGCCCTCTTTCATGCACAGCAGATACAAGCCGCAGACGGCGAACAGGACGCCGATCCACACCTGAAGCCCGACTCTCTTATGGACAAACAAACCTAATAGCGGCACCAGCAGAATATACATCGCCGTGAGAAAACCTGCCTTTCCCACCGTCGTGTACTGGATGCCGATCTGCTGGAAACTGCTGGCCGAAAAGAGCAGCAGACCGCAGCACAGACCGCCCGCAAGCAGCCTTTTGCCGCGACGCTCCACAGGCGCGGCAGCCTCCTCCCCGTCGGCGGCTCTGCGATCCCGGATCCTGTCTAACAGCGCGATGCAAGGCAGCAGCACGAGCCCGCCCAGGATGCACCGGACGCCGTTGTAGGTAAACGGCCCTACATAGTCCATGCCTGCGCTCTGCGCCGCAAAGGCCACACCCCAGATCAGCGCCGTCAGGAACAAAAGAAACGACTGGCGCAGCACAAACCGGTTCATTCTGCCTCTTCTTCCGAAAGAACAGCGATATGCAGTTCGTCAAGCTGCTCTTTGTCCACCGTGCCCGGCGCCTCTGTCATCAGGCAGGAGGCGTCCTTGACTTTCGGGAACGCGATAACCTCCCTGATATTCTCCGCGCCGACCAGAAGCATCACGAAGCGGTCCAGCCCGTAGGCCAGCCCCGCGTGAGGCGGAACGCCGTACTTGAACGCGTTCAGCAGGAAACCGAATCTCTCCCACGCCTGCTCTTTCGTGAAGCCCAGCACCTCGAACATCTTCTCCTGAATATCGTTCTGATGAATCCTGACGGAACCGCCGCCGAGCTCCACGCCGTTCAAGACAATATCATAAGCCTTGGCGCGCACACGGCCGGGATCAGAGTCGATGTACTGCCAGTCCTCCTCCATCGGCATGGTGAAAGGATGGTGCATCGCCATGTAGCGGTTCTCCTCGTCGCTCCACTCAAGCAGCGGGAACTCCACCACCCAGAGAAAATTGAACTTCGACTCATCGATCAGGCCGAGCTGTTTTCCCAGTTCCACACGCAGCGCGCCGAGCACGCTGTAGACAATATTCTTCTTATCCGCGGCGAAGAGCAGCAGATCGCCGCGCTCGCCCTGCATGGCCTGCACCAGCCGGTTCAGTTCCTCCTCTGTCATAAACTTGGCAAAAGAGGACTTGTAACTGCCGTCCTCCTGCACACTTAAATACGCGAGTCCTTTCGCGCCGTAACCCCTGGCAAAATCCACCAGCGCGTCGATCTTCTTGCGCGGCATGGCCGCCTGCCCTTTCACGTTCAGGCCGCGCACCGAGCCGCCGCCTGCCAGCGCCGACGTAAACACGCCAAATCCGCAGCCGGCCACCACGTCGGAGACATCCGTCAGTTCCATGCCAAAGCGCGTGTCCGGCTTGTCCGAACCGTATCTGTCCATCGCCTCCTGCCATTTCAGGCGCGGCAGCGGCAGCTGTACCTCCAGCCCGACCGCCTCCCTGCAGATATGCTGTATCAGCCTCTCGTTGACATCGATCACGTCGTCCACATCCACGAAAGAAAGCTCCATATCCGCCTGCGTGAACTCCGGCTGCCTGTCGGCGCGCAGATCCTCGTCACGGAAACATCTGGCGATCTGGAAATAGCGGTCGTAACCGGAACACATCAACAGCTGTTTGTAGAGCTGCGGCGACTGCGGCAGCGCATAGAAACTGCCCGGATGCACGCGGCTGGGCACAAGATAGTCGCGCGCCCCCTCCGGCGTGGATTTGCATAAAATCGGCGTCTCAATCTCCAGAAAGCCCTCTTTGTCCATAAAAGAACGCATCTCGGCGGCAATCCTGCTGCGCAGCATCAGCTTCTCCTGCAGGTCAGGCCGCCGCAGATCCAGATAACGGTATTTCAGGCGGATCTCCTCTTTCGTCTTAGAGTCATTCTCCACCGGAAAAGGAGGGGTCTCCGCCTCGGACAGGATGCGCACCTGCCGGGCACGGATCTCGATCTCACCCGTCTTTAGGTTCTCGTTCACCGCACCGGAACGCCGCTCCACTCTGCCGACGACGGCGATGACAAACTCGCTGCGCATCCGCTCCGCCTTGGCAAAAGCCTCCGCACCGCAGTCTGCCTCCTCAAAGATGATCTGTAAGATGCCGGAACGGTCACGCAGATCCACGAAGATAATACCGCCTTTATTTCTCTGCTTCTGCACCCAGCCCATCACGGTAACCTCTTCCCCGACATGGTTCAGGGAGAGTTCCGCGCACCGGCAGGTTCTCTTCCAGCCTTGCATAGATTCCGCCATTTTTCTGTCCTCCTCGCGATTTTGATGTATATAATATACTGTCTGATTGTGTGGATTTCACAATACCATATCCTACTTCAAAGGCTCCTTATAGAACTCCTTAAACTCCTCGTACCCCTGCGCCGCCAGCTGCTCTTTCTGGAACTTCTTATTCTTGTTCATCCGCGCCACAAGCACCTGATCGCCCTGCTCTCTCTGCACCTGCGCCTCGGCCATAATATCGGACATGCGCTCGCCCTCGATTCCTTTCTCGATCAGATAAGCGCACTTCCTGCCGGCGGAGGGCACCTTAAAACCGCTCTCCATGAGCAGGAGAATGATCCGCTCAAAACCGATCGAAAAACCGCAGGCCGGCACATCGTGTCCCGTGAAGCGTCCCACCATGCCGTCGTATCTGCCGCCGCCGCCGCAGCTGCCGCCGAACTGCGGCATGGCAATCTCGAAGATTGTCCCCGTATAATAGGACATACCGCGCACCAGCGTCGGATCGAACACCAAATCGAAGAAATCGCCCTTGACCGCCTCCACGCTCGCCAGAATCTCCCGAAACCCGGCCTTGACCTCCCCGTCCAGACTCTCTCCCAGCTTGTCAAACAGGTAGCCTGCCGCGTCGCCGGCCTGTTCCATCTCCCCGAAAAGCGCCAGATATCTGTCCACCACTTCCCCGGCGAAACCTGCCGTCACCAGTTCCTCCTCCACGCCGTCGATGCCGATCTTGTCCATCTTGTCCAGCGCGATGAACACCGTCTCCCACTCCTCCTCAGCGAAGCCGCAGTACGCCGCCATCGCTTTCAGGATCCGCCGGTCATTGATGCGAACCTGAAAATCCTTAAAGCCGATCTTGCCAAGCGTCGTCGTCGTGGCGAGGATCAGCTCAATCTCCGCCAGATTGGAAGCCTCGCCCAGGATGTCGATATCGCATTGCATAAACTGCCTGTAGCGCCCTCTCTGGGGCCTGTCCGCCCGCCACACATTGCCCATCTGCAGCGCTTTGAATGGAGACGGCAGTTCCGACGCATGATTGGCATAATAGCGCACAAGCGGCACGGTCAGATCGTAGCGAAGCCCGCCGTCCGTCAGGTCATCCTCCGTCTGCGCCTCATCGAGTTTCAGCTTCTCGCCGCGCTTTAAGATCTTGAAGATCAGCTTCTCATTCTCACCGCCCGCCTTGCAGTTTAAGTTCGCCAGATTCTCCACACAGGGCGTCTCAATCGACGTAAAGCCGAATTTCCCGTAGGTTTCCTTGATGATCCGGATCACGTAGTCGCGGATTTCCATCTCCTCGGGAAGAATATCTTTCATGCCCGTCACAGGCTTTTTGCTCAGTGCCATAATTTTCTCCGTTCTCCTTCTGCGCTCTTTCATCCTCGTCTGCTTCACTGCTACGATTCTACACTGTTTCACGGCGTTTTTCAAGAACGTATCTGAAATCTTTGTCAGAGCGGCGCGCAAAAAAAAGAAAGCCCTTGCACTTTCTTTCCGTCCCAATTTTTAGTATAATAAAAATGTCGTCAGTACAAGACGCCAGATTTTATAGGAAAGACAGGTGAATTTTATTATGTTTGAAACGAATCTGAGTATGTTTTCCCTGGAGGGCAGGACCGCTCTCGTGACCGGCGCCAACACCGGCCTCGGCCAGGGCATCTGTGTGGCGTTCGCCAGGGCGGGCGCCAGCGTGATCGGCGTGGCGAGAAGAAGCTGTGCGGAGACGGCGGACAAGATCGCCGCTTTCTCGGGCTCTTTCACGGAACTGATCGCTGATCTGTCGGACACCGGGGTCATCCCCCGCATCGTCGAGGAAGCCGAAAAAGTGTCGGGCCGGGTGGACATCCTCGTGAACAATGCCGGCATCATCAAGAGATGCGACGCCGCGGACGTCACCGAGGAGGACTGGGACGCCGTGATCGACCTGAATGAGAAGATGGTTTTCTTCCTCTCGCAGACTTTTGCCAAAAAGTGGATTGCCGACGGCAGAGGCGGCAAGATCATCAATATCGCCTCCATGCTCAGCTATCAGGGCGGCATCAGGGTGCCCGCCTACACATCCAGCAAGAGCGCCGTCCTGGGGCTCACCAGAGCGCTGGCCAACGAGTGGGCCTCCCACAACATCAACGTGAACGCGATCGCCCCCGGCTACATGGCGACCAACAACACCAGCAATCTGCGAAGCGACGACCAGCGCAGCGCTGAGATTCTGGGACGCATCCCCGCGGGGCGCTGGGGCACGCCTGAGGACGTGGCGGGCGCCGCCGTCTTCCTCGCCTCCGACGCCGCGGCATATGTCCACGGCTTCACGATCGCCGTGGACGGCGGGTGGCTGGCGAGGTAGGGCTTGTTACCTAAGCGCGAACCGCGGCAGACCTGCCGCCAAAAAGACCGGAGGATGTCTGTTGACACCGCTCCGGTCTTATTTACATTTTATGATCGGCTGTAACCGGCCCCATATTCTCCCGCCTGTAAATCAGCGCCGTCCTATTTCCACAAACCGCAACTCTCCTCTCCCATGGAAAGTCTGCCCCGCATCTGCCAGGAGACCGCCACGCAGGGGCGGCAGAAGCGCTGCAGCCTGCAGCTGCGGCACGGTTCTTCCATCCTGTCCTCCGTCTCCCTGAGCTGTCTTAATACCGCCGACGACTCCCAATACTCCCTGATCGTCCGATAGGACTCTTCTATCATCAAATGCCTGCAGGGGGTGGGCTTCCCGTCCACGCTGACGCTGATGCCGTCACGCCCTGCGCCGCAGCCTTTCGCGATCCCCCTGTTGGGATTCACAAAATAACTGTCCCCCAGCAGGGCGCACAGCTGCGAGAAACACGATTCCACCCTGATCTCTACCGATCCCTGATATGCCCTGATATATTCCGCCATCCACCTGATCTGCTCCGTCCCCGGCATACTCGAACGCTGATGCGCCGCGTCCGGCTTAAATACCATCACAACGACCGCCGCCGCGCCGCATGTTTCCGCCAATCGAATGAGGTTCGGGAAATCGGCCGTATTATGAGAGTGCATGACCCAGTTGATATAGGTCTGCCCGTAATGCATCTCCCGCAGCGTCCTAAGAGCCTCCAGCGCCAGTCCATAGCCGTCTCTGCTGCGCCTGTTTATCTCCTCCGTGCTGCCGTTTAAGGAAACAAAGATACGGGATACACCGCAGTCTATCAATCGCCGCAGTCTCTCCTCGGACGCCCCGTAGCCGGAGATGGCGATGTTCGACTCCATGCCCAGGCGGCTGCAGGTCTCTATCAGTTTCTCCAGATCCGCATAGAGCATGGTTTCGCCGCCGCTTAAGCTGATGTCCTCAACGTGGTTTCGGGCAGCCTCCTCCAGCCAGTACAGCGCCGTGTCAAGCGGCATATCCCTGCCTCCTGCCAGTTCACAGTAACACTGGGGACACCGCAGCGGGCATCTGGTCGTCAGCTCCAGATTGAGTAGGCGCGGCGAATCATATGCCCTGCGGCGGCTGTCTGTGACCTGCCTTTCTCTTCCCATTCCTCCGGATCCTGTCCCGCCTTCCCTCGCCGTGTCCGCCATACCTGTCCTACCGTCCTCTCCGCTCATGCTGTATCTGTTCTTATATACATATACAAGCCGCGCCGCCTTTTTGTTACAAATTTTTCGGAATTTTTCAAATTTGTTGTAACACTTTACCTCTCAGGGTTGTATAAACAGATAAGAACGGCGGCAGCGGCGCTGTGGTGTGTGGCGCAGGCATCCGCCGACCCCGTATCAGAGGAAGAGAGGAGTGATACCATGGACGACGGGAAGATTGCGGAACTGTTTGCGGAAGAGTCTTTTGTCCAGGCAATGATGCAGGCAGACAGTCCGGAGGAGTTGCAGAAACTGTTTATGGAAAACGGGCTGACATTAAGTCCGGTGGAGATCACCGACATCCAAAGCGCGCTGAAAACCGACGACGGTGAAGGCGACCTCTCCGACGACGATCTGGAGAGCGTGATCGGCGGCGCGTCTGTGTCTCCCGCTCTGGGCGAGGCTCTCTTCAAATTACGGGAAGCACTTCGGCACGGTCCTGCCGGGCGTGTGTATCTATCTTAATACCATATAATATAATAAATAAAGGAAGGTGACTTATCATGACAAATGAACAGAAAGAAAAACTGAAAACTTTACTGGCAGACAAGGATTTTGCCGAAACGCTGCTCAAGCAGGAGAGTGAGACGGATGTGCAGGCATATCTGAAAGAGAACGGCGTAGACCTGGACATGGAGGATATCGCCGCTCTCCACCAGGGTCTGGATATGTACTGCGATGGGGACGGTTCCCTAAACGAAGACGATCTGGAAGCTGTCGTGGGCGGTTCCGTATTCAGCGATATAGCCGATGTATTGGATGGATTTGGCGATGTCTTTAAGGGTTTCGCAAAAATCTTCAGTGTCAAGTGGTAGGCCATCCATCGTACATAACACACCAGAGATACAGCAGAGCAGATCCGGTACGCCGTTTGGGCTGCCGGATCTTTTTGTGTCGCTCATGTGCGGCGGCTAGACCATCTGCCGGACCGCCAGTTCATAGAATCTGCCTTTTTGGTCCATCAGCTCCTGATAACTGCCCTCCTCCACCAGCGTCCCTTTTTCCAATACCAGTATCCTGTCGCAGTTCATCACCGTGCTCAACCGGTGCGCGATCACCACTCTCGTCGCTTTCAGCTTCTCCAGGGTCTCGCACACCATCGCCTGCGTCACATTGTCCAGCGCGGATGTGGCCTCGTCAAAATAGATGATCCTGGGATTGCCCATGATGGCGCGGGCGATCAGGATACGCTGCTGCTGGCCGCCGGAGATGGTGCCGCTGCCCTCCGACAGTACCGTGTGCAGCCCCATGGGCATCTGGTTGATGTCGTCCTCCAGCCCCACATCTTTTACCACCTGCTTCACCTGCTCCATCTTCGCCCCGGGCGCCGTGATCGTAATGTTGTCGTAGATGCTGCCGCTGATCAGTTTGCCGTCCTGCAGGACGACGCCGAACTTCTTGCGCAGCTCACGTTTATCCATGCTGTCGATGTCTTTGCCGTCATAGTATATCTTACCCACATCCGGCTTCTCAAATCCCAGCAGCAGCTTCAGCAGCGTGGATTTGCCGCTGCCGGAAGAGCCCACGATGCCGATATACTCTCCCGCCCGGATATGCAGGGAGAGATCCTGCAGAATCGTGCCGGATGTCTCGTCATACGAGAAAGACACGTTGTTTACTTCAATCTCGCCGGTCAGCGCGCCGGGCATCACCGTGTCCTCCTCCAGTTCCGGCAGAACCTGCAGCACGGTTTTGCATCTGTCATAGGCCGGCTTCACATCATTGAGCTGCAGGAGGGCGGAGACGATCTCCAGCACCGCGCCGGAGAAAGCGCCGAACGCCGTATTAAAGCCCATAAAAGCACCTATGGACAGCGACATGCTGTGCCTGATCATCAGATAGTACAGCACAATGGAAAACACGGTGTTCATGGCCGGCACCAGCGTATTGACGGCGACGGACATTCTCTCCTTGCGGATGTTGATGCGGCGGGATTCCGTGTAGGGCTTCAGATATTCATATAACGCCCGGTTCTCCACCCCCGCGATTCTGATCTTGGAGATGCCGGTCAGAAACTGGAACATGATGGAGCTCGCCTTGCTGTCGATCTCCATCTTCTTCGACTCATACTTGGTCTGCACGATGCCAATCCACACAATCACCGCGCTGCAGGCAAGCAGCATCAGCAGCGAAATCCAGCTCAGCCGTTTGGAATAGCCGAACATTCTAAACAGATAGATCACGGAAAAGACGGCGCTGAGCAGACTCTTGATGGCCACATCAGCAATCATATTGTAGATCTCCGAAATTCCCATCACTCTCTGCCCCAGATCGGCGGAATCATACTTGCGCAGAAAACTCTCCGGCAGATTAAAGAGCCTGTCATAGGCCGCGCTCTGCACCGCGTACTCCATGGCGTTCATACTTCGAAAAGCCGCCAGATTCTTGACGATCGTAAAACTCAGGTTGCCGATCGTGCAGGCTAAGAGCACCAGACAGATCTGTATCAGACCGGAGCGGTTGCCCATGGGGATGAATCTGTCGTAGAGCTGCTCATTCATCAGCGGCATCAGCAGACCAACCAGCGTCCCCACAAGAGCCAGCAGAATAAACCGCGCCACATCGCTTCCATGCACCTGCTTCATGCCAAAGAGAAACAAGTCTTTCGCATTGATCTTTTTGTCCGGGAAAGGGCGGTAGAGCATCTCCCCCTTCACCCCGAGCTGCCGTGCGAACTCGTCGTCCACCGGACAGGTCGTCCGCTTTTGCACATCGTAGGCTATGTATCTTCCCGGCCCCGCGGGGACGCAGGGAACCGGCGTGTGATCCTTTTGCCGATAAGCCAGGATCGGGCCGCTGTCCCGCCTGTACCAGCGCGGCTCCAGCACCACCTCACGCAGAATAAAATGCGAGACTCTCGCCACATCGGCGACGGTGAAGCGGCGACCGCAGCACTCCTGAATCTTGTCGTAACTCGCCATCGAAATATTCATCCGGTCGCACAGCCAGGCCAGACTGTCATAGACCCGGTTTCCGGATTCCGGCGTCATCTGCTTCTCTCTTTTGGAACGGAACAGCCGGTAGATAATCTCGAGGCTTTTCTCGTAAGTGTTCTTCTGCTCCCTCGCGGTGGCGTAGATATAGCCCTCTTCCTTGATGATGTTGATGTTGTACTTCTCTATGAGCTGCTCCGTATACTCCGACACGTCCGCAAGCCTGACACCGACACGGGCGGCGAATCTCTCTCTGTCCTCATCCGTCTGCCGCTCCCCGCGCACCAGAATCTGTGCTTTGTCCAGCGCGACCATGCCGAGTCTCCATACGCCGAGCTGCCCTTCGTCAGCCGCGAAACCGGGGATCTGCTCCCCCTCGGTCATCTCCGCCAAAAACAGCCTTCTTCCCGCTTTTTGGTCTGTATAGGGGAACAGATACACCAGCACATGCCCTTCTGCGACCTCATAAACCGCCGTATTATCCGGGGTAACATACATCTGGCCTCCCTGGATACTGATACACTCCATGTGCATAACCTCCTAGATGTTCTGAATCAACCTCTGATAGTGCCCTTCCTTCTGTGCCAGCTCCTGATGCGTCCCCCGCTGGACGATCTTGCCGTGCTCCATCACGATGATCTCGTCGCAGTCCCGAATGGCGGACAGTCTGTGCGCCACGATCACACAGGTGCAGCCACGACGCTTGATATTGTCGATAATCTTTTTTTCCACAATCGGGTCTAAGGCGCTGGTAGCTTCATCCATAATCAGAATACTGGGATTGGTCACCAGCGCTCTGGCGATTTCCAGCCGCTGTCTCTGTCCGCCGGACAGGTTGCCGCCTCCCTCTGTCAGCACGAAATCATACGCGCCGGGTTTGGAGGTGATCACATCATGAATGCAGGCATCCTTGGCCGCCCGCACCATATCCTCATCCATGATATTGCGGTTCCACATCGTGAGATTATCCCGAATCGTGCCGGAAAACAGCGTGATGCTCTGACTCACCGTAGAGACGCTGGAGGAGAGAATCTCCTTCGGGATCTTACGGCTGTCGACACCGTCCATCAGAACCTCCCCGGACCACGGCAGATATAAGCCGCTGATCACCTTGGATACCGTGGACTTGCCGCACCCGGAAGCCCCCACAAAGGCAATGGAACTGCCGCAGGGAAGATGAAAACTGAAATTTTCCACCAGCGGTTTTTCCAGAATACTGTAACCGAAAGCAATGTCCCGCAATTCTATGTCGCCCGTCAGCTTCGCGGTCATGGGGACAGTCTCATGCTCCGCGTACTTTTCATCCTCCGCATATTTCATGATATCTTCCACACGGCTCATATCCGCCTTGGCCGTCTGCATCTTCTGGATAAAAGCGACCAACTGGTTGATCGGCTCGGTAAAGGAGGCAAGGAGACTCGTGTAGGCCACCAACATACCTGCCGTCATCCTGCCCTGAATCACCAGCACGCCGCCCGCCATCATCACCAGCACGTTGCCGATCTGCTGCGCCGTCTCCGGAATCGCATCCAACATCTGCTGCTTTTTCCCAACCTGCTGTTCCAGCAGAATGGTCTTGGCATAATATCCCTGAATCCGTCCGATGTACTCATTCTCCACCCCGGAGGCTTTCAGGGTACTCGTGATATTCAGACCGGCGAACACCGCGCCCGCCAGCTTGCCCTGATCCTGCTGCAGCTTCATGGTATAACTGGAAATCGCATCCGAGCCGAATTTGACGATCAGCAGATTCAGCGCAACGCTAGCCACGCCGATCAGGGTCAGAAGCGGACTGTACACCAGGAGTAAGAGCAGATAGAACGCCGCCACCAGAATATTCAACACCGTCTCCGCCAGATCGCCCGCCAGAAACGTATTCACGTTGTTATTATTATTCACGCGGTCTGCCAGATCGCCCGAATATCTCTGGTCAAAGAAACTCATCGGCAGCCGGAACATATGCGTCAGGAAGCCGTGGGCAGAGATCAGCGCCATTTTATTCTGCAGTTTCTGCAGCAGCATCCCCCGGTAATAAGTCAGCGCGGCCTGAAACAGCACCGTAAAACACATCGCGGCGAGGAAAGCGCTCATCCACCCGGTATTGCCGCCCAGCAGAATATTGTCGATAAACACCTGCGAAAACACCGGGATCACCAGGCCGGGAAAGACCAGAAAAAGGCCGATGACGACCAGGGCAATCAGCGCGGCGTACTGCCCCTTTAATCTGGCGCTTGCGAACGCAAACAGCGTCCTCTTCTGCCGGAGTTTTTCAAATCCTGCCGCGACTTCAAAGGTAAGCACAATGCCGGTAAAACAGTCATCGATCTCCTCCAGCGTGAGTTTCCGCCTTCCCATCGCCGGATCGTTGATGTAGGCATAGTTTCCCTTTACGCCCTCCCACACGACAAAATGGTTGAAATTCCAGTGAATAATACAGGGCGGCTTGCACTCCAGCAGGCCCTCCAGACTTTTGCGGTACCCTTTCGCCTCCATGCCGAATTTTCTGGCGGCGCGCAGGATATTTTTGGCATTGCAGCCGTCTCTGGAGACGCCGGTCTCGATGCGCATCTGCTCTAAGGCCATATGCCGTCCGTAATAGCCCATCACCATCGACAGGGAAGCCGCCCCGCACTCGGTAGCTTCCATCTGAAATACCGTGGGCGTTTTTGCATATTTTTTATCCATGGCTCTCCCTTATTCTTTCTCCTGACTGTCCTCGGTCTTGATGGTCAGCTTTTCCTTGATATATGGCACTAACATGGTAATCGGCGCTTTTTCCTCCAGGACAATGCTGGCCTCCATCATCGTGCCTTCCGCCAGCGCCACATCGCTGCCCTTGTCGCTCGACCAGTAATATCCGCTGCTCGTGGAAGCATCCTTCTGCAGCCTGCACTCCACGGCCACCACAGGGCCGCTCTGCTGGAAAGCCTGCACCAGACTGTCGTTGCCCAGCTTATTGCGCAGATCCTCGGTCGATGCCACATAGGGATCCACATGCAGCACGGTGCCGCTCATGTGCCCGTATTCCTGCTTGTTCACCGTTGACGGATAGAGCAGCACTTCCATCCCTTCCGTGATCTTCTTGCCGTCATTTAACGGCACATAACAGATCACTTCATTCTCCGTTTCCCCGACCTGCTGTACCTTAAGCAGCTCGCTGCCCTGGTTGACGGCGCTGCCCTGCACCACCGCTATGTCCGTCACCTTGCCGCTCACCGTCGAAGTCACCACACATTTGTCCAACTGGTCCTGATACTGCTCGGATTCCAGCGCAAGCTGATCGATGGCAGCCGCCTTGGTTGCGGCAAACTGACTGTATATCGTCGCCGTCTGTTCGTCCAGGCTCCGCTTGTCACTCTCCACCTGAACCTCCGCTCTGGCGAGGGAATCCAGCAGATTGTCGAGCTTCGCCTGCTCCGTGCTGTATGTATTCAGCGCCCTCGAGTAGTCGTTGGACAGCTGCGTCTGTCTGGTCTGTGCCGCTCCCAGCGCGGCAAGACGCGCCAGATAATTGTCCTTGGCGCCCTCATAGTCCGCCGCCGCGCTTTCTTTCTGCCAGGCATAGCTGTTCACATCATCCTGATAGTTGTCGCGCGTCTCTCTCGCCGCATCCATCTCCACTTCATACTGCCCCATGCTGGAGGCAAGCTGCGCTTTGGCTTCCCGTCCCTCCTCGACATAACTCTCATAGGCGGTCTGCGCCGTGCCATAGGTTTCCAGCAGCGATTTGAGAGGTTCATCCGATTCAGATTTGTAAGTCTCTGAGGCATTATTCCGTTCCGGTTCGGAGTGCTTTATCTCCTTATATTTCGCCGCGAACGCGGCCCACGCGTCATCAGCGACCTTCTGCAGCGCCTGTTCCTGCGCCACCAGCTTGTCATACTGCTCCTCTATGTTCTGGTACTGCCCTTTCGCCTGACTGTAGGCCACATTCGCCTGGTCGAGGCCGGCATAGGCCTCCTGCAGATAGGCGCTCGCATTGGCCAGATCGTTCTGCGCCTCCGTGTATGCCAGCTGTTCACCGGTACTGTCCCCGGTATTCAGGCTGTTGTAATAAGCGGTTTCCGCTTCCTGCAGACTCCGTTCCGCCTCGTCAGTCACCTGCCGCTGCGCGGCCACATCTTCCGAATACATCTCCAGGAGCTGCTGATCCTGCCACAGATTCTGGTCGATCGTCAAAAGCTGCCCTTTAATCTCAATCAGACTCTCATTGTCCGCCGTGACAACGTCGCCCTGAGAATCCATCGTAACCGCCTCTATATTCGCTATTCTCGTCTCATAATTGCCCAGCTTCTGTTCCAGATCGTCCGCGTTCAGGTAGGCTATGACTTCCCCCTCTTTGATCTCGTCCCCCTTCTGCACCGCCAGTCTCTCAACCACGCCGGCCGACTCAGCGTATACCGAATACACGCCCCCGTTATTCACATAGATCCCCTGCGCTTCCACATTGATCGGCAGCCGCCCCAGAATGGACCACGCCAGCGCGCCGGCAATGATTACTCCTGCCCCGATCAACGCCATCCAAAAAGAAGGCGGCGTGATCACGATCATCTTATCCAGCTGTTCGGGCGATGATAATTTTTCCAAAGAAGACTTTCTAAACAGTTCCGCCATTTTGTCTCCCTCCGTCATCAATGACTTTCAGTTCCTTTTTCATCAGTTCCAGTGACCGCTTTAAAATAATTCTGACATTGCCGGGCGAAAGATCCAGCTTTTGTCCGATCTCTTTCGACGTCATATTGTCATAGTATTTCATCAACACAATTTTTCGGTTCCTTTCCGGCAGCTGCAAAAGCGCTTCCAATAACAGGATGCGCCACTCCTGCCGTTCCAGCATACTGTCGTTCGCCATGTCTGCATCTTCATATTTTTCATGCCAGTTCTCAATGCTGTACTCCTGTTTTCTGCCGCTGCTCTTGTAGTAATTTTTCAAACGGTTGCAGGCTATCGCATAGAGCCATGTCGTGATAAAACTCTTGTCGGCGTCATATCTGTTCAGATTCTTGTATGCCGCCAGGAAGACATCGTTTGTCAAATCCTCCGCAATCTGCGCGTCGTATATTTTGAAGTAAATAAAATGGTAAATCTTATCATGATAGCTGCTGTAGATTTCCTCAAAGTACTGATTCCTGTCCATATACCCCGCCTTCATGACAGCCTCGGTTTGTCGCACGCTGACAATCTATTCTAATACATTTTTATCTTGATAGCAAGTCAGTTATTTCCTTCCGGCATCAGTCTTCTCCGGTCAGACGGACAGTCCGATAATCATGCCCCACCGCCGGCAGGAATTTCTCTATGACATCTTTTGTCCGCATTTTCAGGCTGGAGGTACACACACACGGATGGCAGCCAAGATATTCTCCACTCAGCACATCCTCGTCTATCAAAAGCCGCACCACACCCTCTGTGTCATTCATCAGCCCCATGATGCTGACCGCACCGGGTTCAATATCCAGATATTTCAGCATATCCTCCGGATCGGCAAAGGACAGTCGGGAGGAATCAATCTGCGCCGACAATTCTTTGGTCTTGAATTTTTTATCTCCCGGCATCATCAGGAGATAAAAGCAGGTTTTCTGCCGATTGCAGAGAAAAAGGTTCTTGCAGATCACCACATCCAGCACCGCGTCAATCTCATTGCAGGCCGCCATATTGTCCGCCGGCTCATGGTCGGTCCGCTGATAGCGGATGCCCAGTCTGTCCAGAAAATCATAAGTCCTGATTTCGCGTGACAGCCTGCCCTCTGTGTTTTCCGGTCTTCCGTCATACAGTTCCATTGTCTAAATACTCCTTTATCTCCCGCGGCTTTTTCTTAAATATTATTGTATCATTTTAGCATAAGCGAGCGCAACTTTCAGCAGACTATATATGTATTTATTTTATAGCGTTCCCTCTCCTTCCAATATTTTTACATTCTTAACCGCTACACCTTCATCGCATTCAAAAAGTATGGTATCTACATTGAATATATCCCAAAAATAGTCTGCGCTTATTCTAATCAAATAATTGTTTTCTCCCGGTTTAACATTAAACTGATATTGCGCCCTGCCTCCTCCCTCATCGCTATGAGAGTCATAGAATACCATATTAACAGACATGTCATTTTCTGTTACATTAGTCATGCCAAATGCCAAATAATTTCCATTTTCACTTACATACTTCTGAGAACCGTCGAACACATATCTGTTGGTCTCTGAAACCGGAATTTCCAACAGCACTTCATTATCACTTGCATTGTAATCATCATAATTAGCCCATATATACGGAATATCCTGCAAATTAAATGAGTGGTATGGAGCATATGTAAATTGAACATTTCCGTTCTCGTCCGTGCGGCAGGTTGTAAAATCGTATCCAAAATCAGCCAATGTATATCCCGCCTCAGCAAAGCCACAGCCAGCTGCTTTCTCAAAATACGCATCATAAACGTCATTCCTGCACCAAATCGCAAACTCGCCGAATTTAAGCAACGGCCTATAGTGATTGAATATGTATTCCGCTATCTTGTAATATCTGATGTTATGCGGTATTCCCACCATCTGCTGCAAATATGACGTCTCCGTAGTTCCAAGCACTGCAAGCGGACAATCATACTGAGAAATTTCCTCTAAGAAGCATTCCTGCGAATACAAATCCGTGAGTAAACTCGGCGACTGCCCTACATAGCAGGGTCTTGTTCTCCCCGTCATCAAATACATGGATGTGATATTCGCAAAATCTAAAAATGTTTGATCATCATTCATTAATGTATCAAAAACGTTTTTAAAAGAATTCACTAAATGCAATGTGTCCTCATCATATACAATCCTCTGCTGGCCTTTATTGTAAGCGGCATCATCGGTAATATTCCATGAACCTGCAGCATTTAAGCCTCTGTTAAGTAAAGAAGAATTCGCTGAAGGCCAGTTCCCCGTAACAGCGGTTCCTTCCGCCAAAATGACCAACATCATGGTTCCGGTAAAAGCAAAAAGTTTTATGCTGCTGCTCTTTTCTTTTTCTGTCATCCTATACAGAACATATATCGAAACAGTCCAATGGATAAAGTTCAACAGCACTCCCGACTCCCCACGCGTTACCAAATTATGATAAACAATCGTTCTGGTAATATATAGAATTTCTGCAAGTGCAAAAGCTGCTGTCAATACGACCAGTTCATAGTTTTTCCGGTTCTGAATATACCTGACAATCACAAAAACCATGATCATAACCGCCGTGATGGGAACGATAAAATATGACAATAAGAAAGCAAACGTCGTCGGATCTCCAAAATCAGCTGTCGCCCATGACGAACTGGATCCCACACTGACCGACATCCATTCTCTCATTCTCCCTGCTGCCGGAAGTCCGGTAACCAGTGCATAGCAGCAATATAATAACAAGACTGCCGCACCAACCGCCGCACCTGTCAGCATAAAGTTTCTTATCTTCGTCCATTCCTTCTGCAGTATGTTCCCTATGCCAAAAGCCAATATACATGCCACTCCCAACGAAATCCCTTCATCGTAAGTATGAAAAGCGCCTATCAGTATACACACCCAAAATGCCAGATAAGATTTAGCCGACGGCTTTTTTAGAACATAAATAAGCATTGCAATAGCTATGCTGCACACACTGACCCATTTAATTCCCGTTAAGAATCCCGGAAAAAGAAGCACATACAGTACGGCAATATCTTCATCAAAAATCTGCTTGATCATAAAGAACAGTATCACAAACGCCACTATGGTGGCTAATCCTCCATAGGGATTGACAAGTATGCCTTTCATGTCGCCATTCACAAAGCAATAGATTAATCTTGTCCAGACATCTCCCAGTGCATGAGCGGAAAAGTAATCTATGATTGGCAATTTCCCATACAGATAGGTATCCATTGCCACTGCTGCATTACCCAATTCATAAATATTCGCCATGCTTGAATAAGAATACGTATATTGATAGCCATATGGCAAAGCGCTGATGGATGTAAAACTGATAATGGCACCGATATAGCCGAATGCTGAAATATTCCAGTTCTTTTTTTGAATCAGCCATGCAATCAGAAACGCAGCGACAATAACTACTAAAGAAGTTCTGGTAAGATGTGTGAAATAACGTTCAATTCCGCGCCCATGTTCTGTAAGTATATAGATACCTTCGAGAGCTGCACGAATCACCGCGGGAAGCCACAGCAACAAACAAACTAACGATTTCAAATATGATGATACTTTATCCCCTGTCTTTAAGCACAGCATCACGAGCAAAACAAGTACCACTGCTGCGGCTCTGGTATTATCTGCTTGAAACAGCATTTCTGAAACAGTCACAACTGTAACGTAAGTAATAAACAGCAAAACCGTATCTTGAAAGCACATTTTCTGTTTTCTATCGATAAAAGATATGACGCTGAGCATCAGCATAAAAATCAAGATGCACCGCAGCATAGGATTATTATTTACTTCCTCATAATCAGAAGCATAGCGGGAAATATACGATGCGATTGTCATGATAAATATAAATACACTGAATTTAGAATATATTTCCTTATAGTTTTCTCTATATTGGAATAAGACTGTTAAAACAGCGATGATTGCAGCCGCCAATATCGGCAGATACAAAAAGAACAGCCTATAGAAATTAGCTATTCTTGCATGAATAGATATACCGGCCAAAGCTGCTGAGCAAAAAGTTCTGTTCCACTCTGTCAAATCAACATTGGTCAGCGGATTAATGTAATATGCAATCGCAAAAGCGAGCGCAATTGCAATAAAAACCGTTCTTTTTTCAATATTTCTTATGAAATGAAAAAACTTAATTTTGACTGAACTCATATCCCGCTTTCCTTTACAAAATTTATTTAGGGTATTTTTTTGATTGAACTTCTTTTTTGTCCGTATAGGTCTTTTCCCCGACTTTCATCAAATAATCTCTGTTTCCTCTCGATCATCTCGTCGATTCGCTCGATATACTGCGCTACTTCTTTCACGTTCTCGCACCGCTCGATCAGCGTGCCTGCGCTGCCGTCCGCCGCCGTTTGTCTCGTGACTTTCTTGCTGATACTCCCGGCGCCAAGCGCCACGATGGTCTGCACTTCCTCCATGATCAGGATATTGTAGATACCGTACTTCCCCTCGGTGCAGTAGCCCACGTTCTCGAAGTTGCCGGACATATTCTTCTGGCGGTAGAGATAATAAGGAGACATCCCCATCGACTGCGCGCCAAGCGCCGCGATCTGCATGGTCTCCTCCGTGTTGTTCCATGCGGTGACACCGTTTTCCTCGATCCACTTGTTCAGGGCGGAGGCGCGCTTCACCGCCAGCGAGTGCACGGTCAGGGAATCCGGTGTCAGCACGAGGATCTGCTCGATCGTCGCCCGCACCTCCTCCTCGCTCTCGCCCGGCAGTCCCAGGATGATATCCATGTTGATGTTGTCGAAGCCGGCCTTGCGGGCCATCAGAAAAGCATCTTTTACCTGTTTCACGGTATGCCGCCTGCCGATCAAATCAAGCGTCTTCTGGTGCATGGTCTGCGGATTCACGGAAATTCGCGTCACGCCATGCTTTTTCATCACTTTCAGTTTCCCGTCGGTGATGCTGTCGGCGCGTCCCGCCTCCACGGTGAATTCCTGCACGGTACGGAAATCAAAAATACTTTTGAGTCTGCCGAGCAGCCTGTCCAGTTCCTCCTCGGACAGGGAGGTCGGGGTGCCGCCCCCTATGTAGACCGTATCCAGGATCTTCCCCTCACACAGCTTCGCCGTCTCTTCCATCTCACGCTCCAGGGCGTCCAGATACGCCCCCACGCGCTCCCGCCACACGCCGATCGGGTAGGAAGTGAAAGAACAGTACAGGCAGGTGGTCGGGCAGAACGGAATCCCGATGTAGAGGCTGTAACCGTCCTGATAGTGCAGGGTGTCGAGAATCTTCCGCTCTCTCTCCGCGATCTCAATGCCCAGCGCAATCTTGTCGCCGCTGACGAAATGCTGCTCCTCCAGATACGCGGCGATCTCCTGCCTGCTCTCCCCGCTCTCAAGCATGTTCATGATCAGTTTCGTCGGCCGCACGCCCGTCAGGTTGCCCCACGGCAGAGACATGCCTGTCTCCTCCCGCAGCGACGTATAGAGGAAACGTCCGAATTCATTCTTGTATGCGGCGGCGTCCGATTGGCGTCCGCACCACCATGTGTAGGTGTTGGAATTGTTATGTAAACTATTATGGATGGTAAACTTCACACACGCATCCTGAAATTCCAGCTCCATCACCGGCAAAATCTCCAGGATTTTTCTGTCTTTCACCACTGACTCCGGCGTCAGGATCTTCAGATCCCACGCCGGATAGAAAGATTTCACCAGTGCGTGAATCTCATATTCATACTGCGCCCTGTTGCTCTTCAAAATCTGCACGCCCGATACCGTACCCTTTCCTGTGCTCCGGACAGTCCTCGTTTTTCCTCGATATTTTCATGTTACTACAAATCGGGCAAAGTGTCTATCGGGCTATTCTTTTCCTTTCCTGTTTCACACCATAGCGGCTCCAAAACCTGCCGTCTCCCCGACCGCGGCCTTATCTTTCGTGAAAAGGATTCTGCCAGCGCGCCACGCTTCCCAGCTCCTCCTCGATGCGCAGCAGGCGGTTGTACTTTGCCGTGCGCTCTCCTCTGCAGGGCGCGCCGGTCTTGATCTGTCCGGCGTTCACCGCCACCGCCAGATCCGCGATAAACGTGTCCTCCGTCTCTCCGGAGCGGTGGGAGATCACCGCCTGATAGCCGTTTTTCTGCGCCGTCCAGGCGGCGTCCATAGCCTCGCTGACCGTGCCGATCTGGTTCACCTTGACGAGAATCGCATTGGCCGCGCCCAGTTTGATACCGGCCTCCAGCCGCTTGGTGTTGGTCACGAAAAGATCGTCGCCCACGAGCTGGATCTTGTCGCCCAGCCGCTCGGTCAGCATCTGCCAGCCGTCCCAGTCGTCCTCCGCCAGGCCGTCCTCGATGGAGACGATCGGATAGCGCTCCGCCAGCTCCTCATAGTAGGCCACCAGTTCCCCGGTGTTTCTGGTGATTTCCTGCGCTTCCCCGTCGGGATTTGTCTCCCGCTCGCAGCCCTCCGCCACACAGCCGCCCATCCTCTCGTTCCGCCGTCTCTTCGCCTCCGTCTCACCGGCAAAGTGATAGACGCCGTCCTCCTCATGGTACAACTCGGAGGCCGCCGCATCCAGCGCGATCCTGATATCCTCTCCCGGCGCATAGCCTGCTGCCCTGACGGCCTCCATCAGCAGATCGAGCGCTGCGAAAGCGTCAGACACAGACGGCGCGAAGCCGCCCTCATCGCCCACGCCGGTGGAGAGTCCTCTGTCCCGGCAGATTTTCTTCAGATTATGATAGATCTCCGCACAGATGCGCAGCCCGTCCGAGAAGTTCTCCGCCCGCACCGGCATAATCATGAATTCCTGAAAGTCCACGGTGTTGTCCGCATGTCTGCCGCCGTTTAGGATATTCATCATGGGTACGGGCATAACTCCGGCAGAGGCGCCGCCGAGATACCGGTACAGCGGGATATCCATAGCCAGCGCACCGGCCCTGGCGCACGCCATGGAGACGCCAAGCGTGGCGTTGGCGCCCAGATTGCCCTTGTTGTCCGTGCCGTCCTGCTCGATGAGAATGCGGTCGATCAGGCCCTGGTCGAAAGCGTCCTTTCCCAGCAGCGCCTCCCTGATCTTGGTGTTGACGTTGTGCACCGCTTTCATCGTGCCCAGCCCGAAGTAACGCGTCTCGCCGTCACGCAGCTCCACCGCCTCAAAACGCCCCGTGCTGGCGCCGCTGGGCACCGCCGCACGGCCCGTATACTGCCTGCCGCCGCTCTCCCGCTCCACCGTCACCTCGGCTTCCAGCGTCGGATTTCCTCTCGAATCCAGAATTTCTCTCGCATGTACCTCCACGATCCTCAGTTTCATACCCATAGCAAAACCTCCTGTGCGCAGCTTTTTGCTTAGTATGCGCACGGGAGGTTTCCCTTATACGTGAAAAGCCTGTTTTTACTCGTTGCGGATCGCAGCCAGAGGGCTTAAGCGCATGGCCCGCCTCGCCGGGAAGAAGCCTGCCGCCATGCCGACAAGCACCGCGAAGACCATCGCAAGAAACACCAGCCAGACAGGGATATAGGAGATGCCGCCGTTCATCCCCTCAGCGCCCTGCGCGGCCTGCGCGATCTTATTGATCACGCCCGAGATCGAAAAGCTGAGAATCAGCCCGATCACGCCGCCGATCAGCCCGATAAAACCCGCCTCCATCAAAAAGAGCGTCCTGATATTGCGCAGATCGCATCCCAATACTTTCATGACGCCGATCTCTTTGGTCCGCTCGTAGATGGACATCATCATCGTGTTGGTGATGCCGATTGCCGCCACGAAGAGAGACACCGCGCCGATGCCTCCCAGCACCAGCTGCACCGTTCCCATCTGCTTCTGCTCGGCCTCCACCCACTCCGCCTGGCTGTAGGTCTGATAGCCCAGATCGGTCAGATAATTCTGTACCTCCATGACATTGGCCATATCGTCCACGTTGACGTAGAGTTCATTGTAAAAAATCTCCTTGTAGGGCTTGCCCGCCTTGGTGGTCGGCTGCCCCGGGATGACCTTGTTCTTGAAGATCTTCTTCAGTTCCGGGATGAGCCTGTCGATGTCGCACTGCGTATACCAGTTGTACTGCGACCATACCCCCTCGTTTGCCGCCTCCACGCCGCAGGCGGGGATCAGGTATTTCTTCGGCATCTTCTGCGTCTGCCCGTTCTCGTCCGTCGTGCCCGCCGCATAGTAGGCGCTGGTATCAAAAATGATAAAGATCGAATCGTGCATCAGGTCGATATCCGGCGTCTCCGTCTGCATCATGCCGCCGTTTCCGCCTTTTGCCTTATAGAAATTCTGCAGTACCTGATTGCCGTAGAAAAAAGTCAGTTCCTCGTCCTCGCCCGGCAGTCTCCCCTCGCCGACTTCGACTTTCATCTCCGCAAAAGCCTCTTTCGGCAGCGCGCGCAGCTGCAGATAGCCCTCATAGCCGCCGTACTTGGCGAGCGCCGACATCTCCAGGGACGGCCATACGGACTTTACATGTTCCAGCCCCTCCAGCTCTCTGACCAGCTCATCGTCCAGATGCATCTCCTCGCCGCTCTCCGCGCTCCATGAGTACACCTCGATCTGCGTCAGGCTGCCGTAGGATTCGTACTGCTCCATCATGGTGCGGCTCATGCCCAGCCCGAGGGAGACCATGACGACGATGGAGGCCACGCCGATCACGACGCCCAACACCGTCAGGATGGTCCGCACTTTTCTCTTCCACAGATTACCGCTGCTCATCCGCAGCAAGTCAAGGAATTTCATAGTCCGCCCCGCTTTGCCCCAGGATATCACTCCTGCTCTCTGCTCTCGGCAGCGTCATCCGCCTCCAGATCCAGCAGATCGTCCGCCAGCAGCTTCGCCGCCTTTTTCTTCTTACGGATCGTCAGGAAGACGCCGAGTCCTATGCCCGCCGCGGCGATTACGCCGGCGATGATGGCGATGACCGGTCCGACTTTGGAGCCGCTCTCCTCCTCCGGCATCATCCCGTCCTCCGGCATCATGCCGTCTTCCATCATCATATCGTCATAGACCGGCTCGGACACATAGAGCGTGATCGTCTTCTCCGTCGTACTCACATTGCCCGCCTCGTCCTCGTAGGAGATCTCCATCGTGACCGTCCCGTCATCCATGGTCGCCGCGATGCCTGTCAGCATGACATCCACCTCGCCGGTCGCGCCGGACTGCAGGTTGCCGACAAAAGCCGACGCCTCATCGATGGAATCCGCGTGGAACTTCACCTGCACGTTGTAGAGTGTGGTTTTGCCTGTATTGTAGATGCTGCACATCACGTTTGCCTGCGAGCCCACCTCAATGTCCGAGGGGACGACCTCCGGAATGCTGGTGTCAAAACGGCTCTCCTGCAGGATCGGGATCGACACGCTGGCCTTGTCCGTCAGATCGAACATCGTGCCCGCGTCATACTTCATGTTCACATCCAGCACATAGGGCTTCTGCGCAAGATCCGCTTTCGCTGTCATCTCGATCACAATGTCCGAATCGGTACCCGGATCGATTCTGTCCATGTAAACCGAACTGGAACCGCTGGTCGGCAGGAAAGCCGAGTAGGTGTTGGTCTTGTCATCCCCCTCCTGCGCCGCCTGCATGTCGAAAAGCACGTTCGTCACCGCCGTATCCTTAGAAGTATTCTGCAGATGGATTGTCAGCGTGAACGTATCCCCCGCGTAGACTTCCTCAGGATTTGTCTCAAAGCCGGTCACCACGATGCGCGGCTTCGCGCCGCTCTCCTCCTGTCCGCTGCCGCCGATGATGCCGCTGCCCGGCTTGCCTATCGTCTTGACATACACCGTCAGCTCAGCCGGCTCCTCGCAGCGCACGCCGGCTTTGGTGTAGGAAATCTTGAACTTCAGAGGATAATATCCCGTCATCACGTCGCTTCTCGCCGTAAAGTGGAACGTAAATTCCCTCCGGTTCGCCATGGCCTGCTCTTTTGTGCTGTTGCCGGGAATATAGGGTTCCGTCTGCAGATAGCTGGTCACATCCGGCGCGAAAGGCCACTCGGTCACCACCGCGGAGACTTCCGGCTCCACCACCAGATCGTTCAGCTCCTCCGTGCCGAAATTGATCACTGGCAGCACGATATCCACCGCCTGTCCGTAACTCACGGTGGGTGTCGCCCAGTTGTCGCCCACCTGCAGGAACTCGCTGGTCGTCTGGGAGACTTTCTCCACGGCGGTGCTCTCCATCTTGGACTCGGTCTGCGCGACATACGCCCACAGCTCGGTGATGGACATTTCGGTGTTGGCGATATAGTACACCGCGCTGTCAAAGAGCTTGTGCAGATTCTCCATCACTTTCTCGTCCAGATGATAGCGCACCTCCAGGCTCTGCATATAGTAGAGCATCTGCTCGTCCGCTTCCCCTCTGTCCTGATCGGTGATCGCGCTGTCGGAGGTGCGGCTGATGATCTTGCGCTCCTCCGTCGTGTTGGCGCTGATGCTGCCGTCCTGCGGCATCCCCTCCGTCGCCTCCGCGCGGAGAAAGCCGCCCGCGAAACTGCCCGCCGGCACCGTGGACAGCATGACCGCCCCCGCGCAGACGCCAAACAACAGCCCGCCGATTTTCGACAGACTGCCTTTCTTTTCCTCTTCGGTTTTTTTATTTCCGCTCATGATTCTCCCGATCCTTCCCCGGTACGCTGATGATCTCATCCGCCGCAGCGCCGCCGCGTTTGTCCTCTATCTCGATAATTTTGCCGTCCCTGATGCGCAGGATCACATCGGCGAAGCCCGCCAGATAATTGTCGTGCGTCACCATGACGAGGGTCTGGTTCTTCTCCCGCACGATCCGCTTCATCAGGTTCATCACCTCCACCGAGGTGTTGGAATCCAGATTGCCGGTGGGCTCGTCCGCGAAGATGATCTCCGG
>CANPZI010000008.1 GCA_947588995.1 uncultured Lachnospiraceae bacterium | reverse complement strand
GAAGCGCCTCCCTGTCCTCCTTGAACAGCGTGCGGAACACCCCGTCTTTCACGCTGCGCGACACCATGCCCTCTATGACAGGCGCCGTCTTCTCGTCTTTTTCTCCCATTCTTTGATCCTCCCTTATGAAATTGATGATCATACATATAAGGGATTCTCTCAGAACAGAATTGCAAAGACTTGCGGTCAGAACTGCCGGACTTCCCAGATATGTGTTTGTATTCTTGATGAAATCATGATAACACAACCGTTTCGGAATTGCAATAGATTATCAAAAATATTTTGAACGATATTCCGTTTTCTCCATCCAGGGACAATCCAACGCAGAGACGGGATGCGAAACCAATGCCATTAAGATATAATCCCCCTAGGGGTTACGAACCCAGAAAGCGGCATATTTTCTCATTAAGTTAGGAAAAAACATATTTGCCCAACATACTGTTTACCAAAAAAACACCCCCTGCAATCGAATGGAAAAATCTCCCGAACCCCCGAAAACTCTCATAAAAAGGTGCAGATTTATATTAAGAAAAGAGTTGTCCTGTTTAGTTTATTGCCAAAAATGGTTAAAATAATTCTATAAAATAGTCACAAATTGGTACAAAAACGAAAATAAAATCAGTCTGAAAGTTCCCGAAAATCCTTGATTTTTTTGTCTAAAGTTGTATATTAGGTGCATGAAGACAACAGACGATAGATTTTGCCGAAATATCCCTAAAACGAAAAGCAGAATGAAAGTGCGAAACAGCAGTCGGCGGAATGGATTGTCCGCCGCTTTTTATTATACGAGGAGGTAAAGCTATGAATGAGGCAGACAAGCTAAGAGAAAAACTAAATACAGCCATACGGGACGGCATACAGGAATGGAAAGAGAAACCGCTTTTAGATGAACCGACGAAAAGTTTCAACAGGGCAGCCAAGCTGACACTCGAAAACATGGTGCGGCTTTTGATGACAATGGAGGGCGGCGTCCTCGAAGATGAACTGCCGAAAGCGGGGCTTGATGTCACGCCCTCTGCGGTTTCCCAGTGCCGCAAGAAATTTTCTTCAGAACTGTTTGAGAATATCCTCTATCGCTTTAACAGGCTGTGCAGAGATGACGACAAGCTGTATCACGGATACCGCGTGCTTGCCGTGGACGGCACGGCAGTCAATATCGCCCGCAATCCGGACGATGAAAAAACATTCATAAAGTCCAAAAAGAACCCGCGCGGCTATAACCAGATGACAGTTACGGTCATTTACGACCTGCTCTCGAAAACCTTTGTAGACTATAACAGTATATCCAGGAGCGAACGCGATGCGCTTGATTTTCTGCTTGTCTGGAATGATTACTATAAGGACGGGCGGGGCAGACCGCTTTTCGTCTGCGACCGCGGATATGAGGGTTACAACATGATAGCACACTTCCTCAAAAGCGGTACCGATTTTCTCATGCGGGTGAAACAGGGAAAAGGGGCAATGCGTGAGATTGCGAAACTCCCTATGGAAGAACTGGACAGGGATTTGGAATTTACCCTGACAACGACACAGACAAACGCGGACAAGGCGGCGGGATATGTCTTTGTACAGACAAGAAAATCAGGGAAACGCTATAAGGAATCCACGCGGAACGCATCGTGGCGTTACGAATCGCCGTTCCACATGAAATTCCGTGTTGTCCGCGTCAAACTGGACAACGGCAGTTTTGAAACCCTTGTCACTTCTCTCCCGCGGAGCATCAGTGCCGCAGATATTAAAGAGCTGTACCATGCAAGGTGGGGAATCGAACTTGCGTTCAGAGAGTTAAAATATTCTATCGCCTTAAACCGCATACATGGGAAAAGCAGGGAATTTGCCACACAGGAACTTGTGGCGGCACTGATAACCGCTAACTTTGTGAGCCGCCTTGCCGCTACCATTGTGATCAAGAAAAAGAACAGGAAACACGAATATGCGCTGAACCGCCGCAAAGCGGTGCGGCTTTGCAAGGAATATCTGCGCCATGATGACGCGGACGGCGCAGAACTTGTCGAGATGATGTCGCGTTATCTGGTGGCGGTGCGCCCTGACCGTGTGAACGAACGGAACCTGAAACCAAAATCGTTCCACGGGTTTGTATACCGAATTGCGTCATAGCGTTCTTTTGGGTGCTGTATGCCGTTTTATTGGCGGCAGAAAAATAAATTTTTATTTGGGTTTTTGCGGAAAAAGACTGGTTGAAATTTATTTGGAAAAATCGAAAAAAGACAGGTTGAAAAAATATTTTTGTTTCCTTGCAATTCATTTTTCTCTGTAATAGAGCGGGTTTGCGGAAAAAATAAAAAAAGGGAAAAATTTGGAAATGTGGGTTTTCACATAAAAATTGGAAATAAGAAATTTTTCTTCACGGCGGTCAAAAATGACTTATTTAGTCAATTTCAAAATAAAGTATATATCGTTAATTGTTAAACATTTGAGCGATATTTTCCGATATTTGGACTTAACCGTGTATGATTTCCGTGTTACCTATCAGGCGGGAACAGGAGAAAGAAGATAGAAACAGGAAGTATTTGCAGAATCAGGCAGGGCGTTCACCAGTTATTTGTGGAATTGTATGTTGATATGGTACATGGCAAAGGGATATATCAGGATTCTAGGGTTTACAGCTGACAAAGAGGAGCGTCCACCCACGGACGCCCCTTTGCCTGAATATATGTTAAATTCCAAATGGGGATTTACTATCTCACTGGTTTTATTTGTTCCAGTTCCAGCCGTCACCATCCTCATCCCATTCGATTTCTGTATCGCCGATCGTCACTTTAGTGCCATCATCAAAAGCAACCGGTTCTATTATTACATCTGCATTGGGGATAGTGACATTGGTTAAGTTCTCACAATGAATAAAAGCCCAACTATCGATTTCTGTTACGCTATCGGGGATAGTGACGCTAGTTAAGTTTGTACAATAAAAGAAAGCAGAATCTCCAATTTTTGTAACACCGTTTGGGATGTCAATACTGGTAATTGCTGTGGCGTTCAAACCACTAAGACAGGTCATGCTTGCGGGAATGGTGAAACTGGTAATACCTGTTGAGTTGAAAGCACTGTCACCAATAGTTGTTATACTGTCGGGAAGAGTGATATCGGTTAAATTACAACAGTTTTTGAAAGCATTCTCTCCAATAGTGACAAGAGTATCTGGCAATATTACACTGTTTATGTTAGAATGAAATACTATTTCATCTCCGAACAAAATCGAATCTTCAAAGGCTCCATTACAAACACTGGTACAGCCGTCCTCGATGACTACAGAGTAAATATCATCGATATGATTCTCTTGCCACGGGCATTCCGTCATCTCGCCGGTGCCCCGGATCACTAGGATATTGTTGGCAAAATACCATCTAAGGTCATCTCCACAAGTCCCCTGATCCTCCGCATTGGAATCATTTATGTCTGCCGCTTTCGTTATTGACTGTTCATTTTCACTGCTGAGTTCTGGCTGGGTTTCATTCGGCTCCGCTTCCTGCTCCGGCTGTTGAAGTTCTTCAGTTACAGTTTCCGTTTCTGCGGTCTGCTCTTCTTCCTGCGCATCTTCTGTTTCCGGCACTGTTACCTGCTGCTGCGTTTCCTCGATCTGCTCATCATTGCTGCTGTTTTCTGCATTGCCGCAGGCCGTCAGACTAAGTATCATGGCTGTGGCCGTCAGGAATGTTACAAGTTTCTTTTTCATAGTTTCCTCCTCTACTTGTTTTTGAAATTGTTTCTATATATTTTATAATTATAGCGTACATTGCGTTTTCGTGCAATTATTTTCGAGCAAATTTCCATACCATATTGCATAGAGGTGCAATATAGTATGAAAAATAAAGAAAGTATTGATAGAGTTATTCAAGTAAACAATGTTGATATAGGCAAGAATATTGCCAAAATACGCAAAGCTATGAATATTAAGCAAATAGATATGGTAGCAAAACTTCAAACGAATGGAGTAGATATTTCCATTTATTCGTATAATAGAATAGAAAAGGGCACACAAAATCCAACGGTATCATTTTTGTATGCCTGCTGTCATATTTTTAACTGTGATATGAATAAGATATTTGATTACAAAACATCAACTTAAATTATCAATAACCCGACTCATATTTATTTTTCTATTATGTAGACGTTACTAGCGGGTGGAAGTGTTTGTACAATCGGACACGTCCTTTAACAGTTTATTGCACAATCGCAAATTGATATTATTAGTAAGACACAATTGAAAATTTTTAGGATATAGAGCATTGAATATGAATAAATTTCAATGTTCAATTTTTGTTGTTTAGTTGTTCTGTTTATATTTTTTCTATACTACGGTCTATTAAGATAATGAAAAACAAGCCGCCCTATCAAAACAATTTTCATGTAAATGCGATTTTTACGGCATTCAAAGGGCTTGAAAAATAAATACCCCCTTAATATTTGGTTGTAAAAGAAACACTCTTTTTGTGGCTAGATGTGGTTTAACTTAATGGCATTGGATGCGAAACCGCACCCCGTCTCTATCTAAAACCTTCTCTATGCCGTTATAGCCGGTTATAGCATACCGCAAGGCAATTCCCCTTATGCCTCGCTTCCGGCTTCCGCCACCTTGTTTGCCCGCGCAGCCACTTCTTTCTCCTGCACGTCGCCCGGCGCCTGCTCGTATCTGGCAAACTCATACTTGTATGTGCCGCGCCCGCCGGTCATGGATCTGAGATCGGTACAGTAGCCGTTCAGACACGCCACAGGGATATCCGCCTCAACCACGGTCTTGCCGTCTCCCGCGGGATTCATGCCGAGCACACGCCCTCTCCTCTTGTTCAGGTCGCCCATCACGTCGCCCGTGTAGGAATCCGGCACGGTCACCTGCAGATTCGCGATCGGCTCTAAGAGCACCGGTCCCGCCTCCATAAAGCCTTTCTTGAAAGCCTGGATCGTCGCCATCTTGAATGCCATCTCGGAAGAGTCAACCGGATGATAGGATCCGTCGTAGAGCACCGCTTTCACGCCAACCACGGGATATGCCGCCATCGGCCCGCTGGCCACGGAGTCCTGCAGTCCTTTTTCCACGGCGGGGAAATAATTCTTCGGCACGGCGCCGCCCACTACTTCCTGCTCGAACACATACGGCGTCTCCAGATCGCCGGACGGCTCGAAGCGCATCTTGACATGTCCGTACTGGCCGTGTCCGCCGGACTGCTTCTTATATTTGTACTCCACATCGGATTTCTTCCGTATCGTCTCTCTGTAGGCGATCTTCGGGTCTGTCAGCTCGATCTCGGCCTTGTACTCGTTGAGCATCCTGCTGGCCACCACATCCAGGTGCAGATCGCCCATACCGTAGAGAAGCGTCTGCTTATTCTCGGCGTCATTGACGATCCAGAGCGTCTGATCCTCATGCTTCATCTTCTGCAGCGCCTGTGCCACCTTATCCACATCGCTCTTGTTCTTCGCCCGATAGCGCTTGCAGGTGTACGGTGTGGAGAGCTCCGTCTTGCCGTAGCGGATCACCCTGGCCTTGGTGGAGAGCGTGTTGCCCGTCCTCGCCGCCGTCAGCTTCGCAATCGCGCCGATATCGCCGGCGTGGAGTTCCCTGACCTCGATGGGTTTACTGCCCTGCAGCACATAGAGCTTGCTTACTTTTTCCTCCACCTCTTTCTCGTCGTTGTAGATGGTGTCGTCGCTCTTGAATACGCCGGAGCAGACCTTGATCAGCGAATATTTGCCGATAAACGGATCGACGATCGTTTTGAAAATATATGCCGATTTCGGCTTTGAGAAATCATAGTTCGCCTGAAAAATCTCATTGCTCTTTAAGTCGATGCCCGCGATCTCGCGGTTCTCCGGGCTGGGCATGTATTTTACAATATCGTCGAGCAGCGTGTAGATGCCCTGACAGAGGATGTTCGATCCCATGGAGATCGGCACGATGCTGCCGTCCATGACATTGCTGCGAAGCGCCGCCCTGATCTCCGCCTCCGAGAAACTGTCCCCGTTAAAATAACGCTCCATCAGGTCTTCGCTTGTCTCGGCCACCGCCTCCATCAGCGTGTCGCGGCACAGCTGCAGGTTTGCCTTGCTGTACTCCGGCATCTCGCACTCCACGACTTCCTTGCCCTCCCAGCGGTACGCCTGCTCGGTGATGACATTGATGTATCCCACAAATTTTTCGTTCTCACGGATCGGCAGATGAAACGGCGCGATCTTTTTGCCGTACTTCTCCGTCATCGTCTCGACCACCTGCCGAAAAGAGGCGTTGTCGATATCCATATCCGTGACGAACACAAAGCGCGGCAGCTTATATTTCTCACACAGCTCCCATGCTTTCTCGGTGCCGACCTCCACGCCGGCCTTGCCGGACACTACGATGATCGCCGCATCGGCCGCGCCTGCGGCCTCTTCCACTTCACCCACGAAGTCAAAGAAACCCGGCGTGTCCAATACGTTGATCTTCGCATTTTCCCATTCAATCGGAACAACAGACGTGGCGATGGAGATGTGTCTCTTCTGCTCTTCCTTGCCGAAATCGCTCACCGTGTTGCCGTCGTCCACCTTACCCATTCTGGAAGTGATACCGGCCAGGTATGCCATCGCCTCAACCAGACTGGTTTTCCCGCAGCCGCCATGTCCGAGCAGAGCCACATTGCGAATCTTATCCGTCGTGTAAACATTCATTTCACATGATCCTCCGGTTCTGTTATTCGCTCATGATTGGGCAAATTGTGCATTTATGTTATCCCCCAAACACAAATCGTAAGTATATTTTACTAAATAATTTCGGAAAATTCAACAACTTTTATGCGAAATGTATAATCTTTTTATCTTGTGGCTGTTTTTTAGAGATGATATAATAAACGCAGATTCAAAACGATCCAGGAAAGGCGGCAGCCATGAGTACACTTACCTGCGGTTTTATCGGTCTGGGACTGATCGGCGGCTCTATCGCCAAAGCGATCCGCCGCAGTTTTCCCGACGCGCATCTGACGGCTTACGATATCAACGACTCCTCCCTCCGCCTGGCGGTGCAGGAGAACGTGATCGACGAAATTTCTCCGGCCATCGGCGCCCCTTTTAGCGCCTGCGACTATATCTTCCTGTGCGCGCCCGTCTCACACAATGCGGAAAATCTGCTTATCTTAAAGGATTACCTCTCCCCGGACACGATTCTGACAGATGTGGGGAGCGTCAAGACGGACATTCATAAGCGGATCGAATCGCTGGGCCTTGAGAAGCAGTTCATCGGCGGGCATCCCATGACAGGCTCGGAGCGCTTCGGCTATCCGAACTCTCAGGCGTCGCTTCTGGAGAACGCTTACTACATCCTGACACCCACAGACAGCGTGCCGGAAGATATGCTGAACCGCTATCGCGATCTGGCGGCCTCGCTCGGCGCCATCCCACTCATCTTAAGCTATGAGGAACACGACTACGTGACGGCGGCCATCTCCCATCTTCCTCATATCATCGCGGCCTCCCTGGTGAATCTGGTCAGAGAATCCGACTCGCAGGAGGGCGTGATGAAAATGGTGGCCGCGGGCGGCTTCAAGGATATCACAAGGATCGCCTCCTCCTCCCCCGCCATGTGGCAGCAGATCTGTCTCACGAACACGGAGAACATCTCCAAACTGCTGCGCGATTACATCAAATCGCTCACGGACATTCTGGTCTGCCTCGATTATCGGGCAGAGGACGCGCTGTACGACTTCTTCGACACCGCCAGAAACTACCGGGAATCTTTTATCAGCGCGCCAAACGGACCGCTCAAGGCCGAGTATGTGTTCACGGTGGACATCGCCGACAAGCCCGGCGCCATCTCCGCCATCGCCTCTCTGCTCGCACTCCACAACGTGAGCATCAAGAATATCGGCATCAACCACAACCGGGAATTTGCGGAGGGCGCGCTGCGCATTGAGTTCTATGACAGACAGGCGCTTGATACGGCGGTCGAGGTCATGGCCGAGCACGGCTACAGACTTCACACCAAACAATAATCCGCATCATCATGAATCCTATTGAAGCACAAGGAGATACAGCAATGAGCCACAGCACGATATCACTGAACAAAGCCGCGCGACTGCGCGGCGAAATGACCGTCCCCGGCGACAAATCCATCTCCCACAGGGCCGTGATGTTCGGCTCCCTCGCGGAGGGCACAACGGAAATCACCAATTTCCTGCAGGGTGCGGACTGTCTCTCCACAATAGACTGTTTCCGCAAGATGGGCATCGAAATCGAGAACACGCCGGAGCGCATTCTGATTCGCGGCAGAGGGCTGCACGGACTCTCCGCTCCCTCTTCCATACTGGATACGGGCAACAGCGGCACCACCACAAGACTGATCTCCGGCATCCTCGCCGCACAGCCTTTTGAGACGACGCTCACCGGAGATGCCTCCATACAGAAACGGCCCATGCGCCGCATCATAGAGCCGCTGTCCATGATGGGCGCCGACATCGCCAGCGTAAACGGCAACGACTGCGCGCCTCTGCACATTGCCGGCGGTAAGCTGCACGGCATACATTATCACTCCAAAATAGCCTCCGCACAAGTCAAATCCGCGATCCTGCTGGCAGGTCTGTACGCGGACGGCACAACCGGCGTGACGGAGCCCGCTCTCAGCCGCAACCACACCGAGATCATGCTCCGCTGTTTCGGCGCGGATGTGACAAGCGAGGGCCTCACCGCATCCGTCAGGCCGAATCCGACACTGCGCGGCCAGAAAATCGTCGTCCCCGGCGACATCTCTTCCGCGGCTTTCTTTATTGCCGCCGCTCTGATCGTGCCGGGCGCGGAACTCCTGATTCGAGATGTCGGCATCAATCCCACCAGGGACGGCATCCTCAGGGTGGCGAAAGCTATGGGCGGCGACATCACCTGTCTGCATGTCAGAAACGACGGCGAGCCGACCGCCGATCTGCTGGTCAGACACAGCGCGCTCCACGGCGTCACCATCGAGGGCGGTATCATCCCGACGCTGATCGATGAGCTGCCGGTCATCAACATCATGGCGGCTTGCGCCGAGGGCACTACCGTCATCCGAAATGCCGAAGACCTGCGCGCCAAGGAGTCGAACCGCATCGACGTGATGGCAGAATATCTGCGCGCTATGGGCTGCGATATCACCCCCACGCCAGACGGCATGATCATAGCCGGCGGCAGGCCGCTTCACGGCACGCTGATTGATCCCCATATGGATCACCGCATCGCCATGACTTTTGCGATAGCCGCTCTGGTGGCGGAGGGCAGAACCGAGATTGCGGACGGTGAAATCGTCAACGTCAGCTATCCGCATTTCTATGAGGAACTCGCCCGGCTGACGCGCTGATCCGGGAGATGCCGAAAAAAGTGCAAACGAGATGCCGCGCGGCCGGATGATTGGCTGCGCGGCATAATTTTTTCTTATCATACATGTCAAAAAACGAATCAGGATGAGAGCTTGACCAGAAGGCGGTTCAGGAAATAGGACCCGACCATACAGACGATGCCCGCCAGACTGCCGTACCAGTTGAGCGCCACATCCGTCATCTGAAAATGTCTTCCCTCGATAAACTGCTTAAAATATTCCGTATAGTACGCGAGCAGATAGCAGACACCGCCTGACAACAGAATCCCGACGATGCGGAAATACTTCCTGCAGATCACCATGCTGACAAAAGCCATGACAAGACCTACCACAAAAAACAAAACCAGATGCGCGCCGTAGCGTAACATCAGACTCACCGCCTCGACTTTCTCCTGCGTGGGCTCCTCAAAGACCGCGGCGGCAATCCGATTGGCCAGACGCATCGTCACATTCGTGGACTGCGCGCCATTCTGAAAAGAAACAATCACCACAAAATACAAAAGCAGCATAAGCGCCAGCACCGACGCCGCAATCACGACGATCTCCAGCCACAGCTTTGCATATTTTCCATGTCTCATACCAATACGCTTTCCCTACTCGCTCATATTGTCTATCGTATCGTAGGTTGCAATCCTGCTGGCGTCCTGCTCGGACATGCCGATAAAAATCGAACCGCAGTCGTAAGTGCCGTCTTCCTTTTCCACCACACGGATAACCTCCAGAAATGTATGCAGGATCTCCTGCGTCCAGATCGTCAGATAGGACTCATAGACCGCGCCGATCTCCAGCTTCACCGGGCAGGAAAATCCGACCCCTGTCTTGGAGACATCCGTCACCTCGATATCGACCTGTCTGGGCTCTCCGGCCTGATCCATCCTCTTGATCACAAGCGTAGATGCCAGTTCAATCCGTCTGTTCCTTCGTCTTTCCTCCATACTTTTATTTCCCCTTTATCTTTCTATAGATGCCGCAAAGACAGACCCGGCTTCCTGTTCTTACCCGACGCCTTGCGCGGCTTTTGCCTTACCCTCTTTTACCATTGTAACCAATCCGCGGCGGCTTAGCAACCTAAAATTCTCCGGCTCCCCGAAGCGCCTCTTAAGCGCGCCGCAAATTGCCTGCCTATGTATGATGCCGATGTTATACGATGAGCATCGCGTCCCCGAAACTGAAAAAACGATACCGTTCCCGTATGGCCTCTTCGTATGCGGCCAGCACCTGCTTTCGCCCCGCAAGCGCAGAGACGAGCATCACGAGGGTGGATTCCGGCAGATGGAAATTTGTGATCAGACCGTCCAGCACCCTGAAGCGATAGCCCGGATAGATAAAAATATCGGTGTCGCCGCGGCACGCCTCCAGAGTACCGTCTTCCCGCGCCGCGCTCTCCACCGTGCGGCAGCTCGTGGTTCCCACACAGATCACACGGTGTCCCGACGCCTTGGCGCGGTTGATCTTCTCAGCCGCCTCTTTCGTCACCTGATAGGATTCGGAATGCATATGGTGTTCCAGAATATTGTCCGCCTTGACCGGCCGGAATGTACCCAGCCCGACATGCAGCGTCACATAGGCGGTATTCACGCCTTTTGCCTCTATCTGCGCGAGCAGTTCTCTCGTAAAATGCAGTCCCGCCGTGGGTGCGGCCGCCGACCCCTCGTATCTGGCATACACGGTCTGATAGCGGTTCTTATCCTGCAGCCGGTGGGTGATATAAGGCGGCAGAGGCATCTCGCCGAGCCGGTCCAGCACTTCTTCAAAAATCCCCTCATAGAAGAAGCGCACAAGACGGTTTCCCTCCTCCACGATCTCCAGCACTTCCGCCCTCAACAAGCCGTCGCCGAAAGTAATCTTCGCGCCCGGCCGCAGTTTTTTCCCGGGCTTGACCAATGTCTCCCAGACATCGTTCTCCCTGCGTTTCAAGAGCAGCACCTCCACCGCCGCGCCGGTGTCCTCTTTCACGCCCAGAAGCCTGGCGGGAATCACTTTGGTGTTATTTAAGACCAGGCAGTCTCCCGGTCTTAAATAGTCGATCACATCCCTGAAATGATGATGTTCTATCCGTCCGGTTTCTTTCCTAAGCACGAGGAGGCGTGAGGCCGCGCGGTCCTCCAGCGGATCCTGCGCGATCAGTTCCTCAGGAAGTGCAAAATAGAAATCGGATTTTCTGATCTCTTCCATAGTGCCACCTAGAGATCCGCGTGTTTTAAGAACGCCACATAGCCGCGCTTCGTCTCGTAGACGTCCGCCTTGCTCACGGCTTCCCAGGGCGCGTGCATGTTGAGGACAGCCACGCCGCTGTCAATCACATTCATGCCGTAGAGGGCGAGAATGTAGGCAATCGTACCGCCGCCGCCCAGATCTACTTTTCCCAGCTCTGCGGTCTGGAAGTTCACTTTTTCTTTCTCAAAAATCGCCCTGATGTGTCCGAGATACTCCGCGTTGGCGTCGTTGGAACCGGACTTGCCTCTCGACCCGGTGAACTTGTTGAACACCATGCCGCAGCCGAGATAAGCCACGTTCTTCTTGTCGAAGCTGGCGGCATAGGTGGGGTCAAACGCGCTGCTCACATCGGAAGAAAGCATACAGGAGTGCGCCAGGCAGCGGCGCACATTCAGTTCGCTGTACTCTCCCGTCAGGTTCATCACCTCCGCCACAGCGTTCTCGAAGAATTTCGACTGCATTCCCGTCGCGCCCACGCTGCCGATCTCCTCCTTGTCAACCAGGATACAGCAGGCGGTGCGCTCCACCGGCCCGATCTCCAGCATCGCCTTTAACGAGGAGAACGCGCACACTCTGTCGTCCTGTCCGTAGCTTAAGATCATGCTTCTGTCAAAGCCTGCCTCCCGCGCTTTTCCGGCCGGGACCACCTCCAGCTCCGCGGAGATAAAATCCTCTTCCTCTATACCGTAAGTATGTTTCAGGATGTCGAGAATTCCCTTTTTCACAGCGTCTTTCGCGGCGCCCTTGTCGTCCTGGGCCGCGTCTTCTTTCTCCTGCTTTTTCCCTGTCTTTTTCCCGTCGATCACAAGAGGCTTGTTGCCCACGATGATGTCCAGCGCCTCGCCTTCGATCACTTTGCCCGCTTTCTTTTCCATCTGCTCCTGCGCGAGATGAATCAGCAGATCCGACACGAAGAAAACCGGATCATCCTCGTTGTCACCCACGTTGATCTCCACGGTTGTGCCGTCCTTTGTCACCACGACCCCGTGGATCGCGAGAGGCAGCGTCACCCACTGGTACTTCTTGACTCCGCCGTAATAGTGTGTGTCCAGATAGGCAAAGCCGCCGTCCTCATAGAGCGGATTCTGCTTGATATCAAGACGCGGCGAGTCGATGTGCGCACCCAGAATATTGAGTCCTTCCGTCATTTTTCTTTTGCCGATCTGAAACATCGCGACGGACTTGTTCATCCAGACAGAGTATACCTTATCGCCTGTCTTCAGTTTCTTCCCGTCTTTCATTACCTGCTCCAGTTCCTGATAACCGGCAGCCTCAACGGCGTTCACAATCTGATCGATGCACTCCCGCTCGGTCTTGCCGTTGTCGAGAAAGTCCATATACTCTCTCGCGAAAGCGTCCACTTCCTTCAGCTGCTTCGCGCTGTAGGTTTCCCACGTGTTCTTGTGTTCCATAATCATTCTCCGTTTCTTTGCATCAATATTTTTCGCCATAAACTCTTCATTTCATCCGACACACAGCATGGCGGCAAGCGCAATTCTCAAGGAGCCCCTTTTAGAGCGTCGGCACTCAGTTCAGCTCCTAAGCTCAATCCCCATGCCCTCAAGCCCGTTCAGGATCTTGCGCATCGCGCCGGAGACGTCTGCCTCCTCCAGCGTCCTGTCTTTGGCCCGGAACGTGATGGAGTAAGCTACCGACTTGTACCCCTCCTTGATCTGATCGCCCTCATAGATATCGAACAGCCTGTAATCCTCCAGGATCTTACCGCCGCGCTGCTCGAGGACAGCCTCGATCTGCCCGACCATGATATCTTTCGGCACAACCATGCTGATGTCCCTGCTCACCGCGGGATATCTGGCAATTCCCTCGTACTTGCGGTCGAACGTCGCAAAGGGAACCACCGACGGCATATCCAGAACGGCCACATAGGCTCTCGTCTTCAGATCATAATTGTCGCACACCTCAGGATGCACTTCTCCCAGATAACCCAGAAGCGTCCCCTCATAGACGATGTCCGCCTGTCTGCCGGGGTGCAGATACTTTCTGCCGGCTTTCGGATCATAGGTGATCCTCTTTCTCATGCCGATGCTGTCGAAGAACTCCTCCACGACGCCTTTCATCGTGAAGAAATCGCAGTCCCCGTACATGCCGAGGGTAAACTGCATCCTCTCGTCCGGCAGTTCTTTAAGCGGCAGCGCTTTCGGGATGTAGATGTTGCCCAGTTCATAGAGGCGCACCTCTTTGTTTCTTCTGTTGTAGTTGGTGGCCAGGCTCGTCAGCATACCGTTTAAGGAAAGCGTCCGCATCACGGAAAAATCCTCGCCCAGCGGATTGGCGATCGTGATCGCCTGACGCGCCGGATCGTCCGCGTCAAGCAGCAGCTTGTCAAAGACTTTCGGGCTCTCGAACGAGTAGCACATCCCCTGGGAAAAGCCGCAGTACTCCGCGATGTCTCTGGCTTTCTGCTCAATCCGCAGCTTAAAGGGCAGCTTGCCCGCGGTCGCCTCACCGCTCGGCAGCGTAGTCGGAATCTTGTCATAACCGTAGAAACGCGCCACCTCTTCCGCGATATCGCACCGGCGCAGGATATCCTGCCGGAACGTGGGGACGGTCAGCGTATTCTTTGCCGGATCATACTCTACCTCTATCATCTTAAAGATATCCAGCATTTCTTCTTTTGATACTTCCGTGCCGAGCAGCTTATTGTAGCTGTCCGGCTCGAAAGGCAGCACAACCGGCTCTTTCAGATCACCGTGCACGTCCGCCATGCCGCCGACCACCTCGCCGCAGCCAAGTTCCTCGATCAGCTGGCAGGCCCGGTTGACCGCCGCCTCCGCGTTGTGCGGATCAAGCCCTTTCTCAAACTTGCCTGAGGCGTCCGTCCTGAGTCCGATCCTCTTGGCGGACTTGCGGATGTTCGCGCCGTTGAAAGTCGCCGCCTCGAAGAGCACCGTCTTCACATCGTCGGTGATCATCGAATTCTCGCCGCCCATGATGCCCGCGATGCCGACTTCTTTCTCCGCGTCACAGATCATCAGCACATCGGCGTCCAGCTTCCTGTCCTGCCCGTCCAGCGTGCGGAACACATCGCCGTCCTTGGCGCGCCGCACGATAATCTTGTGCCCGGCAATGGTGTCGAGATCGAAAGCATGCATCGGCTGGCCGTACTCTTCCATCACATAGTTGGTGATGTCCACCAGATTGTTGATGGGACGGATGCCGCTGGCGGCCAGACGCCTCTGCATCCATTTCGGGGAGGGCCCGATCTTGATATTGGTGCAGACTCTCGCACAGTAGCGGGGACAGAGCTCTTTGTCCTGCACCTCTACGGAGATATAGTCCTCCACTTTTTCCCCGTTCTCTTTCACTTCCACTTTCGGCGGGCAGAAAGGTTTGCGGAAAGTCGCCGCCGCCTCCCTGGCGATCCCGATGACACTGTAGCAGTCCACACGGTTGGACGTCACCTCGTACTCAAACACCGTGTCGCGCATCCCCAGCGCCTCGACGGCGTCGCTGCCGACCTCCACGTCCTCCCGGAACACATAGATGCCCATCTCCGGCGCGTCCGGGTACATATTCCGGTCCGAGCCCAGTTCCTCGATGGAACACATCATACCGTTTGACTCTACGCCGCGCAGCCTGCCCGCCCTGATCGGGATACCCTCCTCGGGCAGCGGCCCGCCGTCATGGCCGCCCGCGACTCTGCCGCCGTCTAAGACGACGGGGACTTTGTCCCCCTCTTTTACGTTGGGCGCGCCGGTCACGATCTGAATGACCCCGGAACCGATATTGACCTGACAGACGATCAGCTTATCCGCGTCCGGGTGCTTCTCAATCTTCTCGATCTGCCCGACCACGATCTTCTCCAGATTTTTGTCCAGTCTGTGAAAACCCTCCACCTTGGTGCCGGACAGCGTCATCGCGTCCATGTATTCCTGATCCGTGCAGTTAAGCTCCGGCACGTATGCTTTGATCCATGATAATGCTGTATTCATAACTCTCTCCTTTCCCCGATCAGAACTGTTTTAAGAAACGGATATCGTTCTCATACAACAGTCTCATGTCGTCGATCTCATATTTTAACAGCGCGATGCGCTCCAGCCCCACGCCGAAAGCAAAGCCCGTGTACGCTTCGGGATCTATGCCGCTCATCTCCAGCACGTGAGGATGCACCATGCCGCAGCCCAATATCTCGATCCAGCCCTCGCCCTTACAGAAACGGCAGCCCGCTCCGCCGCACTTAAAGCAGGTCACATCCATCTCCGCGCTGGGTTCCGTGAACGGGAAGTGATGCGGCCTGAACTTGACCTTCGTGTCCTCCCCGAACAGTTCCCTCGCGAACTGCGCCAGCGTCCCTTTCAGATCCGCGAACGTAATGTTTTTGTCGATGACCAGTCCCTCGATCTGGTGGAAAGAGGGCGAGTGCGTCGCGTCCACCTCGTCGGAGCGGAACACCCTGCCGGGCGCAATCATGCGGATCGGCAGCCTGCCTTTCTCCATCTCATGCACCTGTGTGGAGGATGTCTGTGTTCTGAGCAGAATGTCTCCCGAGATATAGAACGTGTCCTGCTCGTCTTTCGCCGGGTGATCCGCCGGAATGTTTAACGCCTCAAAATTGTAATAGTCCCGCTCCACCTCGGGGCCCTCCACGACCTCGTAGCCCATGCCGATGAAGATCCGCTCCACTTCCTCCAGAGCGATCGTGTTGGGATGGCGGTGTCCGACGTAATTCTTCTTTGCCGGGAGTGTCACATCGATGACCTCTTTCTTCAGTTTTGCCTCCCTGACAGCCCGCTCCATCTTCTTCACGGACGCCTCCAGCACCTTTTCGATCTCTTCTCTCGTCTCGTTGACCATCTGCCCGACTTTCGGCCGCTCTTCCGGCGCGACGTCTTTCATGCTTTTGAGCACGGCCGTCAGCTCGCCTTTCTTGCCGAGGAAGTTCACCCGCACCTCGTTCAGTTTTTCCAGCGCGTCGCTCGCCTCGATCTGTTTAAGTGCCTCCGCCTTGATCTGTTCCAGTTTCTCTTTCATGGCTAACTCCTTTTCCCTATACTTTGTGATGCTTGCGTAACGAGATGAAACACGCTCTGCAAATTTCACTCGCGTAAAAAATCCCATGTGCCAAAAGACACATGGGACGAATATGCTCCGCGGTACCACCCAGTTTCCCGGTCATGCGGCCGCCCTCAGATACGGCAGGCGGCATCGGCCGGACTCTCCTTGCGGCGTAACGTGCCTGTACGTCTCGGACTACTCTATCTCACCCTGCCTGAAAACAGGCTGAAATTTTCCTCCGAGCGGCTCCGGCGGGAAATTCAAGACGCGTTCTGAACCTGAGGGGACTTCCAGCCGACGGTTCCCTCTCTCTGACGGAAAAACGTGCTCTACTGACGCTTTCACAGCCTTTTTCGATTTCAAATCTATAGCCATTTTAGTGGCTTTTGCGCGACTTGTCAAGCCACCCGAACAGAAATTTGTACACCGGCCCGAAATAGCGGTTGATGTGCGCGCCGATCAGCAGAATATACATCAGCAGATAGAACCAGAACATCAGGATCACCACCGTGGTCAGGCCGCCGTATGCGCCGAAGCCGTTGTAATTGTCCACATAGACGGAGAAAATATAGGAAGCCGCGCCCCACAGAACCGCCGCGAAAGCCGCGCCGGGCAGCTGCTTCTTAAAGCGCAGCTTTCCGCTGGGAATGTAGGCATAGATCATCGCAAAGATGAGCGTCAGCACGACCCAGGACAGCAGGAAACGGAAGTGCATGACAAACTGCATCAGAATATGTAACGGCGGCAGATCCGCCAGCACCAGATCCACGATGACATTGCCGAACACCATGACAAACAGCGCGAGAATCATCGCCGCCAGCATGATCACCGTGTAGATGCAGGCGATAAAACGGATGACGAAATAATTCCGCCGCTCCTCAAAATCGTTCACCTCGTTCAGCCCGTAGATCAGCGCCACCATCGCTTTGGAGGCCGACCACACCGTGACAATCGCAAAGATCGTGATCGTTCCCGCCGAGCGCGCGTACACGTCCGACACCACGCTGACCACCAGCCCGTTCATCGCGTCCGGGGTAAACCTGGTGATCGCGCTGATCAGGTTCGCCTCGGTCAGCGCCGTGTGCGGCAGGATCGCGCACAGCGCCATCAGCAGGGGAATCATGGAGAGAAAGAGGAAGAAAGCCGTGCTCGCCGCAAAGGCCGAGATGTTCTTCTTCGTCATCTGCCAGCTGAAATCCCGATAGATATAAAAAAGTCTGTAGAGCATTTTCATAAGTCCACCCGATATCCGCCAATCTATGTATCTTCAAGCGACGCCCCGTTTACTGCCGTACAGTCCGCAAAAAAAACGCGCAGTATCTCTTTCCATGACATGCCCTGTCCGCCGAGCGCTTTCGCTCCGTTCTGGGACATCCCTCTGCCGTGGCCGTAACCGCCGCCGGTCAACGTATATCCTACCATACTCTCGCCCCTTTGACCAGTATCGATCACAAAAAATCCGCTTGGCACAAGCGCCTCCGGTGTCACACCGCTGCCGTCCTGCCGTATGACTTCGCTCTCCCCGTCGCACAGCACATAACGGATATTGTACTCTCCGACTATCTTGTATGTCCCCGTTGTCGTCTCGATCACCAGTTCTTCCGCAACGCCGCCCGGCCCTCTCTTGGTGACACGGATATCGCGCAGCTTTCCCAATGTTTCAACAGGTTCCGACACATAGTAGCCGCCCTCCGCCTCAGTCAGAACGGAGACCGGGTCTGCGGCGTACCGCTGTCTGACGCGGGCCGTCATTTCGTCCCTGTCGACCGCGTCTGCCGTGTAGGTCCACCGATACCATGGTTCTTCCCGTTCCGGGTCGCTGTCCCAGGCGGATGTAATGAAACCGCGGAACGTATCCTCGTCGCACAGTTCCTCCGGCGTGTAATCCCCCGTGCCGCAGGATGTCGAATAGTAGAAGATCTCAGCCGCCTGACCTTCCCGCGCCAAAACCATGCCGTCCGTCTCCCTGACCGCCGCGGTGGCCGCCGCGCTCTCCCCGATATTGTGATACACCTGATAGGCTGTGGTGTCGTCCACGTGCGCGCCAAACTCCGGAAGCCCCGCGTGCCGGATGTACCGGCAGGCATAGGTCCTGGCGCACACGGCCTGCGCCTTGAGCGCCTCGGCCGGATAGGAGGAGGGCATCTCGCTGGGCACCACCGCGTACAGATACTCTTCCAGCGGCAGCTCGTTGATCAGCGTCATACCGCTCTCATCCCGATAGCACTCGATCACGCCCCGATAGGTGCTCTCTTCCCCCTGCAGCCCGTCCGCGTACACGGCGACTCTGTCCGTCAGTGCTGCGCAGCGAAAGCTCTTTCGCTCCCCGACCTGCAGATCGGCCGCCTCAATCTTCACGCGCTCGCCGTCCGTGACAAACTCGGCCGATTCATGGTAATTTCCTCCGGTCTCCGTGTTTTTCAAAAGCACGCGGATCATGTCCGCATCCTCTCTGCCGGAGACGAGACAGGCGCAGATCTTCCCACCGTCAATGACATAGTCGGTGTCCGCATAGCCGATCCTGAGGTCCTCCTGCCCCAGAGTTCCGAAAGCGCCATAGAGCTTATAGACCTCCATGCCCTCCGCGACAGGGTAGACGCCGCAGTCCTCGATCTCCATCTCCCCGTCGCCGCACCGCAGAAGCCGGCCGTGCACTTTCTCCGTTTTCTCCCTCGCCTCCACCGCCCGGCCGTCCCGAAAAGTCAGATCGGCCACGCTCTCACGCGGCACCGTCTCGTCCGCCGCCGCGGTAAACGCGGCCCCGCGGTAGAAACACTGCAGTTCGCCCTCCGTCTCCTCCGTCACCCACACGTTGTGCAGCGTATGCGTCCCCGCAGCTTCCCCGACAAGCGTCAGCAGTTCATCGCCCCGCACACAGACACGCAGGCTGCGCAGCGCAAGAGACGCAATCTCGGCCGTGCGGCAGCCGTCAGCCGCCGCAAACGTGCCGTTCTCCGTATGGAACTCTCCGCTCTCCTCATCAGCGCCCAATAGGAAAATCTCCGTCTCCCAAACGGAAGACTCGCTATCCAGATAGGCGAGCATAATCCGATACGCCTTGTACCAGTCGTCTTTTGGCATCGGAGAATCCTGATCAAAACGCCGCCCGTAATCCGCAAGCTGCCCATCGCCGTCTCCTATCAGTCCGCACAGCTCGGCATACTGCCCGCATGTGAGATATGTATCCTCCCCCGCCTGCCGCACGCTCTCCGGCACAGGCGCCTCTATCGCATCCATCAGGACCCTCACGTCGCCGCAGGTGATCTTCTCTCCCTCCGGCATCTCCTGTCTTCTCTCTCTTCTTCCGAGCCACACGCAGAGCAGAAACAGCAGCCCAAACAAGATCAGCGCCAGTTTTGTGCGTATTCCCGCATCATATTTCATGTCAATCCTCATTCCGAAGCGTCACAAATCCCTCGGACAAACAAAGTTCGTTCCGTGCAACAGTCAGCACATCAATGTGCTCTAGAACGCAAAGCGTAAACAAAAGCAGCCGTTTGGAGACGACTGCTTTTTGTCTTTCGTATACGCCCGAAATGCCGGATCTTGTCTTTTGACTCCTAGCCAAGCTAGGTGGGTAACCGCAACCATACTTCTGTCTTCCCCTGCACAAGGCTGACGCCGGAGGCCTGACATCCGCATGACAATATAGGAATCCCGTTTAAAGTATCTGTAGGTTCAAAATGACAAGACGTTATCGCACATTTCAGGTTAATCTTATTATATCCGAGACGACGGCATATTACAACCGTATTTTGTAAATTATGCCCTCCCGCTTTCCGCGCGCGGTTCAAACCGGCTTCTAGCGTTTCTTTTTCTTCTCTTTCTCCCGGTACATACGCGCATCCGCCTCACCGGTCAGACGGTCGAAGTTCTCCTTGCCCTTGTCGGTGTGCGCCGCGCCCACGCTGGCGGTAATCTCGCGCAGACGGCTGTCTCCCGCGAACGCTTCATCAAGTTTCGCGCCGATCATGCTGCGCGTCTGCTCGATCTCCTCCGCCGAGCGCTCACCCAGCATGATGACCTCGAATTCGTCTCCGCCGATCCTGGAGATGAGGCCGTCCGGCATACACTCCTGCAGCGTCCTGGCCGCAAGGACGAGCGCCTTGTCGCCCTCCGCGTGGCCGTAGATATCGTTAATGCTCTTAAAGTTATCCAGATCGATACCGAACACCGTAATGTGGTTCTGCCCTTCTTCCAGTCCCTCAATGTACTCGTAGACATATCTTCTGTTGCAGAGTCCCGTCAGCGCGTCCGTGTTGGCGTTCTTGATCAGCATCTGCTCATACATCTGCAGCTCCGTCACATCCAGCGCGACGCCCACCGTCCCCATAATGCTGCCGTCCAGGTCAAAGAGCGGCGATTTATAAGTCTTCAGCTTGCGCATCTCGTTGCCGATCTTGATGGTCTCGTCGAAAACGCAGGTCTTCTTCTTATCCATGACCTCGAACTCCGACTCCATGCAGATGTATTCGCCTTTCGCGTAATCGTCCGGCTTGATGTTCCAGATATAATAGTGTCCGCGCCCTTCGATCTGCTCCATGGTCTTGCCGACCGTCCTGCAGAAAAAGTCGTTGACTTTCATATGCGCGCCGGCCTTGTCCTTGTACCACACCATGTGTTCCACGCTGTTGATCGTCGTGTCCAGATAATTGCGCGTCTGCCAGTAATCCTTGCTCTCCTTGCAGAGCCGCTGCCATCTGGAGAAGCGGAACCGCAGCTCTTCTGCCGTGACCGGCGCCGTCCAGATATCCGTCACTTTCTCAAGATCCCCGGCCTGCTCCATGACTTTCTCCGTCTGGTTCTTGCTTAAGATCAGGATAAGCTGCGCCCCCTCTTTCATGTGATAGGCCAGCGCGCGCAGCGCCGTCTGCGCGTTTAAGCCTGTCAGGTCCGCGATGATCAGGTCCGCTTTCGGCGTGAGCAGTTCCCGCGGCTCGGCGCTGCTTATGAACTCGTGCTTGAAGTGTTTGAGGGGTTCGATCTCCTGCAGTATGTCGAGCGTTTCCTTTTTCTCCCCGACGACATAGATACACAGATTACAGTGATACATGCTTTTTCCTCCGTATTCCCAATCCCTTACACGCGCCAATGCAGTTTTTTCTCCTGCACTGCTTCCATTATATCTGTAGAACGGGGCAAAATGCAATACAAGTTTTTTGAATTCCGTCTGGATTTCTGTTGATTTTCTCCGTTTATCATGTATAATAAAAACATATGGGCTGTCGGATGCGGCGCACTGTCCGCTTCCCCCAAAAACTATAAAGAAGAGAGGTAAAATAAGATGGCACAAATCGATTTAAGCAAGTACGGCATCACCGGAACCACCGAGATCGTGCACAACCCTTCCTACGACATGCTGTATGAAGAAGAGATCAAGCCCGGTCTTGAGGGCTATGAAAAAGGTCAGGTCAGCGAGCTCGGCGCAGTCAACGTTATGACAGGTATCTACACGGGACGTTCCCCTAAAGATAAGTATATCGTGATGGACGCGAACTCCAAGGATACCGTCTGGTGGACTTCCGACGAGTACAAGAACGACAACCACCCTATGTCCGAGGATGTCTGGGCTACCGTCAAGGCTCTGGCGCAGAAAGAGCTCTGCAACAAGAGACTGTTCGTCGTGGACGCGTTCTGCGGCGCCAACAAGGACACCCGCATGGCGGTCCGCTTCATCGTAGAGGTTGCCTGGCAGGCGCACTTCATCAAGAACATGTTCATCCAGCCCTCCGAGGCGGAACTGGCGAACTTCGAGCCTGACTTCGTAGTTTACAACGCATCCAAGGCAAAGGTTGAGAACTACAAGGAACTCGGCCTCAACTCCGAGACCTGCGTGGCATTCAACATCACGAGCCGCGAGCAGGTTATCATCAACACATGGTACGGCGGCGAGATGAAGAAAGGTATGTTCTCCATGATGAACTACTATCTTCCTCTTAAGGGCATCGCTTCCATGCACTGCTCCGCCAACACGGATATGGACGGCAAGAATACGGCGATCTTCTTCGGCCTGTCCGGCACGGGTAAGACGACCCTGTCCACAGATCCCAAGCGCCTGCTGATCGGCGACGACGAGCACGGCTGGGACGACAACGGCGTCTTCAACTTCGAGGGCGGCTGCTACGCAAAAGTCATCAACCTGGATAAGGATTCCGAACCCGACATCTACAATGCGATCAAGCGCGACGCCCTGTTGGAGAACGTAACACTCGACGCAAACGGCAAGATCGACTTCGACGACAAGAGCGTGACGGAGAACACCCGCGTGTCCTATCCGATCAACCACATCCAGAATATCGTGCGTCCCGTTTCTTCCGCTCCGGCAGCGAAGAACGTGATCTTCCTGTCCGCGGACGCTTTCGGCGTACTGCCTCCGGTATCCGTGCTGACGCCCGAACAGACACAGTACTATTTCCTGTCCGGTTTCACGGCTAAGCTGGCAGGTACGGAGCGCGGCATCACCGAGCCCACACCTACTTTCTCCGCGTGCTTCGGCCAGGCGTTCCTGGAGCTGCATCCCACCAAGTATGCGGAAGAGCTTGTCAAGAAGATGAAAGTCAGCGGCGCGAAAGCATATCTGGTAAATACCGGCTGGAACGGCACGGGCAAGCGTATCTCCATCAAGGATACGCGCGGTATCATCGACGCGATCTTAAACGGCGACATCGAGAAGGCTTCCACCAAGAAGATCCCTTACTTCAACTTCGAGGTTCCCACGGAACTTCCGGGTGTGGACACCAACATCCTCGATCCCCGCAACACATACGCCGACGCTTCCGAGTGGGAGAATAAGGCAAAAGACCTCGCGCAGAGATTCGTCAAGAACTTCTCCAAGTACGAGGGCAACAGCGCGGGCAAAGCTCTGGTTTCCGCTGGTCCGCAGTTATAAGAAGCCGACAGCTTTCCCTGTCAGGCAGAACATAAGATACAGAAAAAACGAGCGGGTGCGGCAAATGCCGCATCCGCTCTTCTGTCATCTTCTTCATTGTTTCGTCTCCATTCCGACAGGTCCTATCCCTGAAGCGTTCTTCCTACTGATTCAGCAGTCCCACCGCCCTGGATGTGCCGATCCTGTCGCAGCCCTCCCGCACAAAAGCCTCCAGGTCCTCCACGGTGGAGATGCCGCCGGCCGCCTTGATCTTGACGCCCGGGCCGATATGCTTCTTAAACAGGCGCACATCCGCTAACGTCGCGCCGCCGGTGCCGAAGCCCGTGGATGTCTTGATATAGTCCGCACCCGCATTCGTCACCGCCCCGCACATGGCGATCTTCTCCTCCTCGGTCAGGTAACAGGTCTCGATGATCACCTTAAGAATCTTATCGCCGCAGATCTTTTTCAGGGTGCGGATTTCCTCCTCCACCTGATCGTATCTGCCGTTCTTCACATCGCTGATGTTGATGACCATATCAATCTCTTCCGCGCCGTCCGCGAGCGCCTGTCTCGTCTCCGCCGCCTTGGCCTCAGTCACGGAATATCCCAGCGGAAAACCGACCACCGTACAGATATGGAGCTTTTCCCCATAGGTGTCATGAATCCTTTTGATATACGCGGGCGGCACACAGACGGAGGCCGTTTGATAGGCAACCGCCTCATCGCACAGTTTCACGATGTCCTCCCACGTGGCATAGGCCTGCAGCTGCGTGTGGTCTACTCGGCTTAAGATCTCTCTTTTATCCATTCATTCATCCTCTCTTTCCGTCCGAAACAGTCATCTGCCATCTCCCCCCCCCACTCTCTTCTCCAAAAACAGCAGGCCGAAAGTGCCCGGGCCGCAGTTTGCCGAGATGGCCGGGGAGGCTTTCTGATAGATCACTTCCGCAAACGGCACCAGTTCCCGCACCTGCGCCGCGATCTCGTCCAGCTCGCCAGGCCGTAAGCCCGCATAGGTGAGGAACAGTAGACGCTTATCGATGCGGCCGGGCGATTTCAGCGCCGACCGGATATATTTTTTCCAGACGCTCTGGCGCATTCCCATATGGATTCCGCCCACCGTCATGCTGCTCTTCTTCAGCACGATCACCGGGTGAAGCATACAGGTTTTGCATATCGTATGCACCTTGGCCGGCACCCTGCCCGATCTCGCCAGATACTCCGTCGTATCGACGACAAAGCTGGTTTTCGTCCGCGCTTTCAGACTCTCAATCTCCCGCAGCGCCTCATCCGCCGACATGCCGTCAGCCGCCGCCTGCGCGGCGTACAGCACGATCAGTCCCATGCCGCTTGACAGATGCCCCGAATCCACCACTGTCACATTGTCAAACGTGGCCGAGGCTTCCAGCGCGTTCTGGTAGCCTTTGCTGGCATTCTTCGCCATGCTGATATGTATGACATGCTGCGCTCTGGTGAGCTGCTCTGCGAAGAATGCCTCATATTCCGCCGCCTCCGGCGCCTCGGAATGTACGCGCCTGTCGCCATGCCCCAGATACTCCAGCACGCCGTCCGTCTCGATCTCTTCACCGTCCAGAAACTCGCCCTTTTCGGTCATCACCCGGTAAGGCTGCACCGCAATCTGATACTTCTGTGTAACCTGCACGGGCAGGTCGCTCACGCTGTCCGTCGTGATTACAAGAAGCTGCTTTTTCTCATGTCCGAGAACCGGCCCGACCACCACGTCGCCGCTTTCCGACACATTTGTCATTTTTACAAGTTCACGCGGCAGATGGCGCAGCAGTTCTTCCTCCATCTGATTGCCGCCGACCGGCTTTAACAGATAGCCGTCGAAACCCTCCCGCCGGTACATGGCCTGGTTCTCCCCGCCGGCATTCGCCGTGAGGATGACCACAGGCGTCTCTACGTTCAGGCCGCCCGTCTGGCCGCGAAGCTGATGCAGACACTCCACGCCGTCCATGCCGGGCATCAGGTGATCCATAAAGATGACCTCATACTTTGTCTGCAGCGCCTTCTTCAGACATTCTCTGCCGCTGGAAGCGGTATCCACCTGCACTTTCGTATCCTGCAGCAGTTTACTCTCCACCATCAGGTTGGCGTCATTGTCGTCCACGATCAGGATATGCGCCTTGGGCGCCTCAAACAGCGAGCGGTAGTGTTCCCGCTTCCGCAGCGTATGCTTTGTCTCCAGATCCAGCTCCCCGACCTGCTCTTCACCGACCGCCTTCTGCGGCAGCGTCACCATAAAAGTCGAGCCCTTGGTGTAGACGCTGTTGACCTCGATATCGCCGCCCATCAGCGTCACAAGCTGCTTCACGATGGAAAGTCCCAGCCCTGTGCCCTCGATATAGCGGTTCTTCTCCTCATCGACGCGCTGGAATGTGGCGAACAGATAAGGCATGCTCTCTTTCTTGATCCCCATGCCGGTATCCACCACGGAGTAGGTGATATACACGGTGTTCCCCTCTTTTTTCTGGCACTGGATCGAGAGTGTGACGGACCCCTCCGGCGTATATTTGACGGCGTTGTTCAACAGGTTGACCAGAATCTGCTTGATGCGGACTTCATCGCCGTACAGCTGTGCGGGAATGGTCTGCTCCACATTGATGTGGAAAGCAAGCCCCTTTTCCCTGGCTCTCACCCAGATCATATTGACGATATCGGAGAGCATCGCGCCCGTATCGTAGTTGACGGGCACAATGTCCATTTTGCCCGACTCGATCTTGGACATATCGAGGATATCGTTGATGAGAGACAGGAGCATTCTGCTGGCGTTCTGGATGCTCTGCGCATCCCCCGCCACCTCGTCCGACACATCTTCCCGCAGGATCATCTCGTTGAGGCCGATGATCGTGTTGATCGGCGTGCGGATCTCATGGCTCATGCTGGCGAAGAAGCGGTTCTGCGCCTGAATCAACTCCTCGATCTCCCGCTTCTGCCGCTTCGCCACATTGTTCTCCACGCGGTACATCATTTTCTGGAACTGCAGCATGACACAGATCACAGCCGAGACGATCGTCAGCGTGGCGATAGAGTCGATATAGGCCATATTCGGCGTGTGCTGTGCCACTTTCTCCGGATAGGCATAGGCAATGTAATAACACGCCAGGAAAATCATGTAGCCGCCGGCGAGCAGCACATACTTGACCCGCCCCTCCACCACGATCATGGCGAGGACAAACCCCAAGATAAACCAGATCGGCGCGCCGCCGTAGATGCCGCCTGATGTCAGGAAATTCAACGGCAGCACGATAAACATGACTAGCGCGGAGATGATCACGGCACCCGCCTCGATTCTGCCCGTGCGTAGCGCAAAATAGGCGATCGCGGCGAGGATGATTGTCACAGCCAGAATCGTGATCTGATTGAAAAGACTCTCCCTGTTCAGTATCCCTACGACCAGGCCGAGCAGGAGACCGCAAAGCCCTATCGTCGTGATCAGGCGGAACAGCCGCTCCTGCAGCGAATGACTCTGGTCGCCCAATATTGTACGAATCCATTTTACGATATTCATTCCGCCTCACCGCCTTCCACGCGCCCGATCAGCGCCTCCGTCTTATCTGCCGCAGCCTCAAGCTCAAACTCCTCCACATCCCGCTCGATATCTCCGATCAGCTCCCTGACCGGCGTCTCCCGATAGCTCATGCCGCGCAGGCTGCCGATCACTTTCCCGGCCCTGTCCGCCTCATAAGTACCCAGATATTCTTTGAGTTCCCGAAGCGCGGCCGCAAGCCCCTGTGCATCTGTCGGTGTCAGTTCCTCTGTACTTCCGCCGTCTGCCGGCGCGTGATCCTCCTCGTCGGCGTCTGCTCCCAGCGCCTCCGCGATCAGCCGTGCCGTCCCGCGGTATTCCTCCTGAAGCGCCTGATGGTGGGCTTTGATATAGACATCGTTGCTCTCCTTGGCCGCATCCTCCATCTCTTTCGCCGTCCGGGAGAGCGCGTCCGCGCCGATCATCTTGGCCGTGCTTTTGAGCGCATGTACCTGTATGCGGTAATTCCCGTAGTCTTCCTCCCCATACAGCCTCTCGATCTCCTCCGCCTTATGCGGCGCATCCTGGGTGAATTTCGCCAGCAGCTGCCGATAGAATTCCCTGTCATTCCTGCAGTAATTCAGCCCGGCGTCCGCGTCGATGCCGGCGTTTCGCAGCGCGGCACTTTCATCCGTGCCCGCCTGAGAATCAACCGCTTTCTCCTGCGTCCCGACAGACGCCTCATCCCGCGCCGCAGCGTCCGCCTCCTGCGGCACTATGCTGTCTTCATCGGTATACTGTATTTTCGCCTTGGGGAGCACTTTCTTCAGCACGCGCTCCAGCTCCGTCGTCTCAATCGGCTTGGAGAGGAAATCATCGAAGCCCTCCCGCAGGAACATCTCCCTGGCGCCGCTGACCGCATTGGCGGTAAACGCGACGGCGGTAAACGCGTCCGTATTCTCCCCTTCCAGCCTGCGGAGCTGTTTTAACGTCTCCACGCCATCCATCCCCGGCATCATGTGATCGATAAAGAGAATGTCAAACTCCTCTCTCTGGCAGATTTCGATCGCTTCCCTGCCTCCCGGCACCGTCACCACGTTCATCTGGTAATCCTTGAACACATTCTCGGCAACCATCAGGTTCATGGGCTCGTCGTCCACCACAAGCGCACGCACGCCTGGGCATACCATGCGCGTATTCGCCGAGTCGCCGCCGCCTGCGGCTGACGAATTCAGCACGCCGACAATCGGGAAACAGTAGAAAGGTTTGGGCAGCAGCCTGACCCGGCTGCCCTCCCGCAGCGCAAATCCCTGATCCGCCACGACGGTCACTACCATATCCCGCCCGAGATTCTCAAAGTAATCGGGATTTTTCTCATATTCCTCTCTGGCGAGGAACAGGTGCGTCAGCCGGTACATGGAGACAAGATGCTCCAGTTCATCCTGCCTGTATGCCCGATGAACCGTGACGTCCAGCCCCACGGCGATGTGCGCGATCATCTCGTCATAGAATTTGCGCACTTCGGGAACCTTGTATTTCTCCGGCATCAGATAGCAGGCCAGGCACAGCCCCGCAGGATCGCCGACCGACATGCCGGACGCTCCGTCCACGATCTTCTGCGGGATGCTGACCGTCACCGTCGTACCCTTATCCGGCTCACTTTCCACGTGGACGAAGCCCTCCATGGCCGCCACCATGCCGTACACGATGGGCAGGCCGAGGCCCAGGCCTCCTGCCCGGCGGTCGCGTCCCCCGCTGGACTGATAGAATTTCTCCGTGATCTTCGACAGGTTCTCCGCGTCCATGCCGATGCCGGTGTCTCTCACCTGAATGCACAGGTTGATCCCGTATGGCTTGGGGAGCGCATAGATATGCACATAGACGCCGCCCTCCTCCGTGAATTTCACGGCATTGTTGACGAGATGCCTGATAATCTTTTTGATTTTCCTGCCGTCTCCTGACAGCACCGCGGGGATTTTCGCCTCCACGTCGAAGATGACCTCCACCCCCGCTTTCTGCTCGATAGCATACTGTTCCGTGACGATATCATTGATCAGGGAAGAGAGCATGTAGGTGTCTTCGCTGGCGATAATCCTGCCGGCGTCGATCTCCGTGTAGTCCAGGATATCCTCGATCTGGCCGAACAGCCTGTGGCCCGCTTTCTGCACGGACTGCAGATTCTCCCTCTTATGGCTGTCAGTCTCGCTCTTGAGCATCACGGAGGCGAGGCCCGTGACCACATTGACGGGCGTGCGCAGCTCATGGGAGACATTCGTCAGGAAATCCTCCGTCCGGCGGCTGGCCTCCTCCATATCCGCGATCCGCTCTTTGGTATGCTTCATCTCGCCGCTTCTCTTGTCGGACAGGAATTTCGTCAGATAGGCGGCCAGACAGACCAGCCCGCCGTGCAGCAGCAGCCTGGAGACGGTAAGGGGCGTAAAATCAAGCGAATCCCGAAAAGCAAACAGAACCCCGTAGAGAAGAACCGCAAAGTACACAATGACACAGAGGCGGATCATATCGTATGCCTCCGCGGCGAACTGGACAATGATAATCATAATCATGACCGGCGCCAGATCGTACAGGCTCGTCAGGTGCCCGCCATAGAAAGCGAACCCCACCATGCCCAGCGCAAAACAGAGCCACTTCTCCACCGACTCCGGCACCCTGCCCGCAATGTGCAGCGCCCAGCAGATCAACAGCCCGACCGCTATCTCAAAACTCTCCTGCATCTCCCAGCCCAGCAGAACGCTTTCCAGAAGCAGGGCCATCGTAAAAACGGTATAGCTGATCAATATGATCAGATGCGATATCTGTTTTTTCTCCTGTTCGTACATATCTTACCACCTATTTCTCTCTCATCTGATAATCCGTATCCGCGTCGATCATGGACAGCATGATATCCGCAAAGACGGGATCGAACTGCGTTCCGCTGCCCGCTTCCACCTCCGCGCGTATCTGCGCCTGCGGGAGCACATCGCGGTAACTTCTCCGCGAACTCATGGCGTCGTATGCGTCGGCCACGGCGATGATACGCGCCTCGACAGGAATATCTGTCCCTGACAGGCCGTCCGGGTAACCCTTGCCGTCGTACCTTTCATGGTGATATCTTGCGCCGGTCAGCAGCTTGGGAAAATCGGGAATTTTCTTCAAGATCTTTTCTCCCAGAACGGGATGGGACTTGATGATCTCATATTCCTCGTCGGTCAGCCTGGAGGTCTTGTTGATGATGGCGTTGGGAACGCCGATCTTGCCCACATCATGCAGCAGGCCGATCATATAGATCTCCTCCTGCGCCTCATGGGTAAAACCCGCCAGTCCCGCGATGGTCCGGGAATATTCCGCCACGCGCGACGAGTGGCCGTTGGTATAGGCATCCTTGGCATCGATGGCGCCGGCTAACGCCATGACGGCCTGCGTGGACAGTCTCGAGAGTTTCCTGGTCTGCGCCACCACTTCCTGCGTCTTCACTTCCACCTCATGCGCCAGATCCGCCTGCAGGCGCGTCAGGTCTATCGCGTGATTGACGCGCAGCAGGAGCACATCCGGCACAAAGGGCTTCTTGATAAAGTCCATGGCGCCGGCCCGAAGCCCTCTCGTCTCGGTCTCGCTGTCGTCGTCCGCCGTGAGGAAGATTACCGGAATCTCCGCGACCTCCGGATTGACGGGAACATCCGCCTGTGATTCACCGTTTCCCCTGATCGCGGCCAGCGTCTCGAAGCCGTTCATCTCCGGCATATGCACATCCAGAAGAATCAGATCCGGCCTGTTTCCCTGCAAAAACCGAAGCGCCCTCTCCCCGGATTTCACACAGCTCACACGCATGCCCGCCGCGCTGAGTATATTGTTCGCCATCGTGAGATTCGCGGCGTTGTCGTCCACGACCAGTATCTTCTTCTCCTCCATGGCAGCTGACCCTCCCCTCGTCTTCGCGGCAGTGTATTACGATTTTTTCAGCCTGAACTGCGCAACCGTATCCATCAGAGACTGCGCACATTCTCCGAGGCTGGCCGAGATCGCGGCGTTCTCCTGCGCGCTGGCCGCGTTGCTCTCCACCATCCCGCTGATAGAGCGGATGCTGGCCAGAATCTCATCCGCCGAACTCTTCTGCGTATCCACAAAGTTCACGATCTCCTCGACCATCGCCGTGCTTCCCGCAGACTGCTCCGCGCTGTCCGCTATTGTCTTATCCACTCTCTCCACCAGTTCTTTACCGCGCTCCACGGAGGCAAGAGACTTCGTGATCACGCTGCTGATCTTGGCACTGGATTCCGAACTGCTGGCCGAGAGACTGGAAATCTCATCCGCCACCACGGCAAAGCCTCTTCCCGTTTCACCGGCCCTCGCCGCCTCGATGGAGGCGTTCAGCGCGAGCAGATTGGTCTGGCTCGCAATGGCGTTGATCTCCGCCACGAAGCCCGCGATCTCGTCATAGCACGCCACGATCTCGTCCATCGCGCCGACCAGCTCGTTCATCTCCGTATTGCCCAGCGTGAGGTTATTGTTCACATTGTCCGTGTTCGCCTTGATGGAGGCCGCGAACTGCGCGATTTTCTCCATATTGTCGGTTAATGTCCCCATCTCCTCGGACGCGCTCTGTACGGACGCGCTCTGCGTCGTCGCCGCCTGCGCCACGCTCTCGCTCGTCGCGGACAGATCTTTGGAGAAGTGCAGTACCATCTCCGCCTGCTCGTTGATCTCCGCAAAACTGCCGTTAAGCGCCTCCACGATATCGACCAGGGCATCCTTGATCTTCTCGTAATCACCCGCATAGATGCCGTCCACATCAAAATCCAGATTTTTCTCCGAGATAGCCTTCACGGTATCGGCGATCTCTGTGATATAGTGCTCCAGCTTCTGCATCGTATCGTTCAGCGCGACGGACAGCGCGTTGACTTCCTGCGACTGCTCATCCACGCCGAAATGGTAATGGAGCTGTCCCTCCGATATCTTGCTCACGTTGGCCGCCAGCTCCTCAAGCGGTGTGAACATGGGGCTGATGCCGCTTGTCAGCTGCCGCCTGACCACACCGCTCAGCACGATGCACAGCACCGCCGTCAATACGATGGCGACAAGAATCACGACGAACACGCCGGACAGGGAAGTGACTGCCACGGCATTCCAGCCGGTCAATTCGATCGGGCTGCTGATGGCAAATTTCAGGCCGCCCGCATAATCTCTGATCAGCTTGGTCGACAGAGCATCCGCACACGCCCCGGCATACTGGCCGCCCAGCGCCTCCGCCACCGTCGTGCTGTTCTGCGTGCCCAGCGCGAACGCCTCATCCGGATGCGTCAGGATCAGGCCGTCCTGCGTGGTCAAAAAGACATAATTGCCGCCGTCATAGGAAGCCTCGATCAGGGTCACCAGATCGTCCATATACATATCCAGCCCGGCGACGCCCACGACATCCCCGTCCTGGCGGATCGCCTTGGAAAGGGTCACGCAGATATTGCCGGTCTGCTCATCCGCGTACGGCTCGGACACATACACGTCGTCCATGGTTACCGCTTCCGAATACCACGCGCGCTCGGTCACCAGGAAATCATCGTCCGGCAGCCAGCCGCCCGACATATAGGTCATGACGCCGTCCTGATAGACCACGCCGTCCTGCTCCACGCAGACATAGACCGCCGACACATCGTCATACAATTCCACCAGCGCATCCACATAGGCGTAGTACTCTTCGTCCGACCCGCCAAGCGGCGCCCCCGCGGCGAGTGCATCCACCAGAGCCGCTTTCTGCGCCATTTTATTGCTGATCTGCGCGCTGTACAGCTGCACCCGCTCGCTGTTGTTCCTGACCGTATAGAAAAAGAATGATCAGACCCGCCAGCGTACACAGGCCCGTGATGATCCTGCGCACCGATCTGTTGGCTCTTCTGTTGACATTGAAGCTTAACTTTTGTAACTGCATCTTCATTCCCTCACTCGTTCTGTTTTTGTTTTGCCATGCTGTCGCATCTTTCCCATTGTACCCCCCCCCGCGTCGCTCCTGTCAAATACTCTTTTTGACAGCCGTATCGCGCCGCAGGGCGCGGCAGGGCACACCTTTTACGCAGTAATCCCAATACTAATTTATTATAAGGCTTTCTGCTCTTTATGCAATATAATTTATTCTTTTCACCTGTTTTCTGTGTCGAATCACTTGTGTTTTTCTGTTTCACGGGATATACTTGTACACAGGGCTGCAAGCCGGATGAAACCGACCCGCGGCCGAATGAATCAAAGATGCGTGAGACCGGTACGGCTTCATTGCGCGAATCCGGCAGATGACCACAGAACTGCCTGCAGAGCGAGGATTGATATTATATATGAGAAAAGACGACATCATCAAACTCTCGATCCATATCATCACAGAATATTACAAGAACAACCTGACGCCTTTCTTTGACTATATCAGCGACGATGTACTCTGGATCGGCCCGGCCAGGAAGCAGCAGATCATAGGACGAAAGAACCTGATGCAGACATTTGCTTCGGAGAAGCACGACCTCACCTTTACCATGGGCGACATCAAAGTGATATGCCTCTCACCCTCGCACCATGTGAAAGAAGTCCTGCTCCACTATGACATCTATACGCACTATCCCAGCGGCAGCACGGATGCACATGACCAGTGCCTGCACTATACCTGGTGCGACAAAAAAGTACAGACCGCCGACGGCCCAAAATATCAGCCTCGGATTATCAGCCTGCACATCAGCAACGCATGGCCGTATGACGACCGGGACGTGATCTATCCCGTCCACTCCGAGAATATCTTTGCGGCGATGCGCGTCCCGGCGGAATCGGAGCGCTATGTGACCGTCAAGGCATCGGACGGGTGCGTGTGCCGGATCGCGGCCTCCCATATCCTGTATATCGAGACGGTCAAACGCTCCTCAAAACTCCAGATCCACACGGAGAGCGACGTCATTACCATCACGGAAACGCTGTCGGGATTTGAAAAAAAATATCCGGCTCTCTTTGTGCGCGCACACTCCGGGTATCTGCTGAATCCTGCTCACGTGACGAATATCCGCCGCTTTGCCATCACCCTGTCCGACGGCACACAGCTTCCCGTTCCCGAAAAAAAATACACGCAGATCAAGAAACTGCTTCTGGACGAAAATTGTTAAAACTTTCTTAAATTGCGCATTTTGCTTGTCTCACGGGATTTCGTCATGCTATAATATATTATGTTAATTGAAAAAAGAGACGCCGCGGGCGTCATTTCTTTTCTTATCGGGAGAATATAAATACAAGAGGGGAGGAACTCTATGATAGAACAGAACAACAGCTTTTCCGAGATCACGCCGGAGATCGTCAAGCTCGCGTCTCTCAGCGAGAAAGCCGGCATCATCGATACGGAGTTATTCACGAAGTATGATGTCAAGCGCGGGCTGCGCGACTTAAACGGCAAAGGCGTTCTCGCCGGTCTCACCAACATATCCGACGTGCGGGCCAGCAAGGTTGTGGACGGCGTTCAGGTGCCGACCCACGGCAGACTCTTTTACCGCGGTTACGACGTCAAAGATCTGGTGGAGGGCTTTGTGGGGGAAAACCGCTTCGGCTTCGAGGAGATCACCTATCTTCTGCTGTTTGACAAACTGCCGGACAGACAGGAACTGGACAGCTTCTCGCGCCTGCTCTCCAGTTACCGCTCCCTGCCCACCAGCTTCGTGCGCGATATTATCATGAAAGCGCCCAGCAACGATATGATGAACACGCTGGCGAGGAGCGTGCTGACGCTCTACTCCTACGATGACCGGGCGGACGATACCTCTCTGCCCAACGTGCTGCGCCAGTGCCTGCAGCTGATCGCGCTCTTCCCGATGCTGACCATCTACGGCTATCAGGCATACAACCATTACCACAACGGCGAGAGCCTCTTTATCCATCAGCCCCGCCCGGACTTATCCTGTGCCGAGAATATCCTGCACATCCTGCGGGCGGACAGCCGGTACACACCGCTGGAGGCGAAGATTCTGGACATCGCCCTGATCTTACATATGGAACACGGCGGCGGCAACAACTCCAGCTTTACCACCCATGTCGTCACTTCCACCCTGACCGACACCTACTCCGTCATCGCGGCGGCCATCGGCTCCCTGAAAGGGCCGCGCCACGGCGGCGCCAACATCAAGGTGGTGAAGATGTTCGAGGAGATGAAGCGGGAAGTCTCCGACTGGACCGACGAGGGCCAGGTGGCCGATTATCTGAGCAGGCTGCTGCACAAGGAGGCGTTCGACCACGCGGGACTGATCTACGGCGTCGGCCACGCCGTCTACTCCAAGTCGGATCCCCGTGCGGTCATCTTCAAATCTTTCGTGGAGAAGCTCTCGGAGGAAAAAGGGCTGCATGACGAGTTCGCGCTCTACGCTCTGGTGGAGCGGCTCGCGCCGGAGATCATCGCGAAAGAACGCCCCATCTACAAGGGCGTCAGCATCAACGTTGACTTCTACTCCGGCTTTGTGTACGACATGCTGAAGCTGCCGTTGGAGCTCTACACACCGATCTTTGCGATCGCGAGAATCGTCGGCTGGAGCGCGCACCGCATGGAGGAGCTCGCCAACAACGGCAAGATCATCCGCCCGGCCTACAAGACGATCTGTACCGACAGAGAATATGTCAATATCGACAAAAGAGATGCCTGACGGCATCTCTTTTCTGTTGTCCGCATCTCTCTTTATTTTTTTCGTCTCTGCTTCATCTGCTTTGCGATTTCCTCTTCCAGCTGCTGCTGCTTTTCCTGCCGTTCCAGCCAGCGCTTCATATACTTGCGCTGTCCGTTCCGATAGGCCCTGATATACACGGCAAGCGCCCCGATAATCCCCAGAATACCGATCCAGCTGAGAATCGTTGAGTGGAAGTAATAGTCGTTGGCGAGATGAATCAGGCCGGAAACCATGATCAGCAGCCCCGCTGACAAAAGCCTTTTGTACATGTACTCGATAAAGCCCGCTTTGTCCTCGATATCTTTCTCTTCCATGTTCTTGCCGAGCATGATATTCGCCGCGACGCTCTCCTGCCGTTTCGCCAGCAGCGCCGAACCGATCATGTACGCTCCGCTGACCACAAACAGAAAATCTATGATACCGCCCATTCCCATATCGTCTACTCCTCCATCTGCCATACCGCCCCGATCCGCGCCAGCAGCTCCTGCGGCTCAAAGGGTTTGCTGATGTAATCCAGCGCGCCGAGCGCGATCCCTCTCTCTCTGCTGTCCTCCTCGGCATCCGCCGTCAGCAGGATCACCGGTATCTGCGCTGTTCCGGGATCCGCCCTCATACACCGCATCACATCATACCCGTCCATCTCCTGCATATGAATATCCAGAAGAACCAGGTCCGGCTTCACGCTTTTCAGGCACTGAAGGGCCTCCCTGCCCGATTTTACCATAGTCACTTTATATTGGTCTTTGAGAATCAGGCCTACGCATTTGAGATTGGTGGACACGTCGTCGACGAACAAAATATGTTTCATTTTCCTGCATCGATCCCCAAAAATTTTTTCACAACCGCTTTCATCTGCGTCTTGTCGCACACGGTATCATGCAGGACGGGCGCCGTCCTGATCTCCTCGATCGCCCGCGGCACAGCCACCCTGCCGATTTTGGAGAGTTCGTCCACCAGTTCAAAATCGGACATGGCGTCATATCGATTGTCGATCGCATTCATGACATATCTGGTAAATTTGAAAGGACTGGCCGTGGACGCGATGACCGTCGTGGTCTTATCCTGTGTATCTTGCACATATTTCTGATAGACTGCGCTGGCCACCGCCGTGTGCGTATCCAGCACATAGCCTGTATGCTCGTACATCTCCCTGATCCGCGCCGCCGTCTCACTCTCGTCCGCATAGCCGCCGTAGAAGTCCGCCAGCAGCGTCCGCATCTGCGGCGTGATCTCATAACTGCCGGCCGCCGACAGCGCCGCCATCAACTCGGCATTCTTCGCCGCATCGTTTCCCGCGATCCGATAAATCAGGCGCTCCAGATTGCTGGATACCAGAATATCCATGGAGGGAGAACTGGTCAGCTTAAATTCCCGGTTGCGATCGTATCTGCCCGTCTCGAAGAAATCATACAGCACCTTATTCTCGTTGGAGGCACAGATCAGCCTGCCGATCGGCACACCCATATTTTTTGCATAAAACGCCGCCAGAATATTGCCGAAATTGCCTGTCGGCACAACGACATTGATTTTCTCTCCGTCCCTGATTTTTCCCAGCTTCAACAGTCTCGCGTACGCATATACATAATAGACTATCTGGGGCACGAGACGCCCTATATTGATGGAATTGGCGGAAGAAAACTGCAGCCCGGCCCGCGCCATCTGCGCGGCCAGCTCTCTGTCATTGAAGAGCGCTTTCACCCCGCTCTGGGCATCGTCGAAATTGCCGTGGATTCCCACTACAAAAGTGTTGTCCCCTTTCTGGGTCACCATCTGCTTCTCCTGAATGGGACTCACGCCGTTCTTCGGATAAAAGACGATAATTTTCGTCCCCGCGACATCCGCAAAACCGGCCAGTGCCGCCTTGCCGGTGTCTCCCGAAGTGGCTGTAAGGATCACGATCTCATTCTCCACATGATTTTTTTTCGCGGATGTAATCATCAGATGGGGCAGGATGGACAGCGCCATATCCTTGAAAGCAATAGTCGCGCCGTGAAACAGTTCCAGATAACAGGCGCTTTCCGCCTCTCTGAGAGGCACGATCTCTTTTGTATCAAACTTATCGTCATAAGCTCTGTCGATGCAGCCCTTAAGTTCTTCCTCCGTAAAATCCGTCAAAAAAAGCCGCATGACTTCGTAGGCAGTCTCCTGATATGACTTGTCCGAAAGCGCCGCCATAGACATCCGCAGCGCCGGAATATGATCCGGCACATACAGGCCGCCGTCGTCCGCCAGTCCTTTCAGAATCGCCTGAGAGGCCGTAACCCGGCTGCCGCCGTCTCTTGTACTGCTGTATAAAACTTCCTCTTTATCCAATGTCCCAACCATACCTTTCCAGTAGCCGTGCCGGCATCGCACGGATTCTGGAGTTATTATATATCATACTTTCCGTCTCTGCAATCCCAAAACCGCAAATACGCATGTCCTACTGAAAAAATTCATGGCTGCCGTAAGCAAACAGGCGGGTCAGCTTTCTGTCAAACCACTGCAGCTTCTCCGTGTCCGCTTTCTCTCTGGCGCAGAAATACAGGGCGCCCTGCGAGATATCCTCCCCGTACAGCGCCCGCTCCACGGCGTCCACCGTGTCCTCGCTGACTCTGACGCTCTGGTATCTGCCGTCCACGGTCGGGGAGAACTGCGCGATCCCCTGCTCTCTCTGCATCACCACATCCAGAACGCTGTCGGGAAAGATCTCACTGTTCACCCGGTTCAGCACCACATTGGCGACCAGGAGTTTGCCGTCCTGGTCCTCGCCGCCAGCCTCCGCCTCCACAATGCGCAGAAGCGCGTCGTAATCCTTGTCCGACAACTGATATTTCATCGTGTGTTCCAGAACTTCATAATCGACGACCCGCTGCCCGGACGAGACGCTTGTGAGCATCCAGGCGAAACTGTGCCTGTCCTCCGCAAGGCTGTCGTCCAGATAGGCGATCCGGAAAGCGGGATCCGCCGCTGTCCGGTTGATTCGGAGTTCTCTTGCGCACAGCCAGGACGTCAGAAGCGTCATGGCCGCCAGCGCGAAACTCACAATATATTTCCTGTACATTTTTCCTCCATTCCGATACAAAATAGCGACATAAAAATTTTTACGTATATATTCTATACAGGAAAAAGGAAAAATATTTCTGAATTTGTTTTTTTTCTCAAAAATGGTACAATTATAATGTAGGAGGAGCGCAGCATGAAACAGCAGCTACCGGGCGTATATACGGCGGTTCGCAAGGATCGGACCACATACTTCCGCGCGTCGTTAACTTATCGCGCCAAACATATCAGTCTGGGCAGTTACGACCGCGCCGAGGACGCGCATCAGGCTTATCTGCTCGCCGGCTCGCTGCTTAGCGATCCCGCCGTCTCCCTGAACGATTACCGGGAAGATTCTCTCCTGTCTTTCGAGAAATGGGTCTGTCTCGTCAATTTCCGCGACAACGGCCTCTACTTCTCCACACCGATCTATGTGCGCCCGAAATTTTTCTACTATTATTTTTCGCCGTCGGATTTCTTTATCTTCGACCTGGAAGATCTGTTCTACTATGCCACGCGCAAAATCTCCCGCCGCGGCGGCCACTTCTTTGTGGCTGACTACGGCATGCAGGTGAATATCATGAGCCGCTACGGCATCAAAAACTACGCCGTCCCGGGCAGGGATTTCCGCTTTATCAACGGAAACCCGCAGGATATGCGCTACGAGAATATCGAAATCATCAACCGCTACAACGGTGTCTGCGCCGTGCGAAAGAACGGACGGACACGCTATCAGGTACGGATCCATGTAAAGGGAAATATCCATGTGGGCACCTACGACTCCGAGACGGAGGCCGCAATCGCCTACAACAAAGCCGTCGATTTACTGAAAAAAGCCGGCGTAAACAAGGCTTACGTCCCCAACTATATGGAGGGAATGTCGCCCGCCGTCTACGCCGACCTGTACGCTTCCGTCAAAGTCTCCTCCGGTGTCAGAAACTACCGCTGTGAGTAACCGACAAAGCAGATATTGAGATTGGCATCTCCCCTGATGCCGTTTACGACTCCCGTGGAAGTATACTGCCACATCGCATACTGGTACGGATAATCGGGTATATCTTCATCCTGCGCAAGCCACACGTCGTAATCCTGCAGCTTGGCGAGATCGATCTCCTTGATCAGCCACTCCTTATTGCCGTAGAGCATCGGCACATAGCCTCGTCCTCTCACGGCTTCCAGAAAAGCCGTCGCGATCGCTGTCCTGTCCTCTCTGCTCAGCCCGTCGATTCTGGCCTCGTCGTTCGCCACAAATTCCATGTCAAAAGCGACCGGATATTTGATATTCGCCCGGTACGGCTCAAGATTCTGCAGGACAAGATTGGCCTCCTGCACCGCCTCTTCCTGGCTGATCGCCTGAGAGTAGAAATAGACGCCGACACCCAGCCCTTCCGCGATCGCTCCCTCGATATTTTCCTTGAAATTCTCATCCAGGGCAATCTGTCCCGAACTGTAGCCGCGGGCGCCGAGCCGGATCATCACATAGTCCACGCCGGCAGTCTTCAACCCGTAAAAATTCACGTCCCCCGTATCTTTGGAGATGTCCACGCCGACATAGGAAATCTTCTTGCCGTTTTCCATGTAGCGCTTCAGGCCGGCCTTGTCTTCCAGCTTCGTGTAATCGTAGGTATTCTTGGGCAGATAAGGGCTGATCAGCACCCACTCCTCCTTGCCGTCCCGCGTCGTGACAAGCGTGTGCTTCCCGTCGGCAGCCGGATCTTCCAGTGTCGCCTCTTCCGTCTTCTGCTGTTCTTCCTCCGCCTTTTTTGTAAAATCCGGCCTGTCTTTTCTGGTCGAAATCGCCTCTTTCTCCCTTTCGTCCGCCTCATCCGCCCGGTCCGCAGCGGACGGCGCGGCATCTTCGTCCGCCTGTTCCTCCACCGGGTACATGTCCCAGAAATCCAGATCCTCCGCGCGCAGCTTCGGCTCCGCCTCTTCCTCTTCTGCCTCTTCCTCCGCGGCAGCAGCCGCCAGCTCTGCCTCCTGCTCCTGCCTGAGGCGCCTTGCGCGGGCGTCAGCCTGTTCCTTATTGTTGCTCTGCAGGAGCGCAAACAGCAGAAGCAGCACAAACGCCGACACGCCGACGACCATATAGATCACAGATATTCCGCTTCTCCCCGGTTCTTCCTCTCCCGGCAGTCTCATCGCTCTACCCTTCTTTCAAAAACGGCACGGCGCATTCTCAGCCGCGCATTGCCTATCCTCTCCGCTGATGCTATACTGATCTTGTCATAAACCTTACTCATTGTATCATGGGAAAAAATTTTTGACAACTTCTGCGCAAAGCGATACGGGAGGAATCTTCTGCCATGAATCATACAGGACATACGCTGGCCGCCATACTTCTGGCCGCCGTCTTTCTCAGCGGCTGCGGGCGAAACGCCGAACCTGTCACGCAGACAGGCTTCTTCCTCGACACCGTGGTACAGATCACACTGTATGACGCGGACGGACAGGACGGCTGCGGCGAGACGATGGCGGAGTGTTTCCGTCTGCTGGACGGTTACGAGAAACTGTTCAGCGCCACCGCAGAGGGCTCGGATATCTGGAACATCAACCATGCGGACGGAAAACCCGTGACCGTCTCCGACGACACGGTCCTCCTGCTGCGGGAAGCTCTGCGCTGCTGCGAACTGTCGGACGGCAGAGTCGACCTGACCGTGCTGCCGCTTGCCGAACTGTGGCATTTCGGCTCCGCAGATACGCCCCGCGTCCCCGACCAGGACGCGATCGCGGATGCCCTCTCGCACATCGATTACCGCAAGGTAAAAATCGACGGCAATACCGTGACCCTCGCGGATCCGGACGCCGCCATCGACTTAGGTTTCATCGCCAAGGGCTACATTGCCGACCGCCTGAAAGAATATCTGCTTTCCCGGCATGTGGAGAGCGCCTGCATCAATCTGGGCGGCAACCTCGTCGCCGTCGGCGCAAAGCCCGACGGCAGCCCCTACCGCATCGGCATCCAGAAACCCTTTGCCGACGAGGGGGAGACTGTCGCCGTCATCGACGTGACGGATCAATCCGTCGTCTCCTCCGGGATCTATGAGCGCTGTTTTCGCGAAGACGGCAGACTCTACCATCACCTGCTCGACACCGCGACGGGCTATCCCGCGGACAATAATATAGCAGGCGTGACGATCCTCGCCCCCTCCTCCACGGAGGCGGACGCTCTGTCAACCACCTGCTATTTTCTCGGTATCGACGAGGGACTTGCGCTGATCGAAACTCTGGACGACACGGAAGTCCTCTTCGTCACGAGGGACGGAGAACTGATCTGTTCCGAGGGTTTTCCGCTGCCGCAGCGCTAGCGCGTCAGCCTCTCCGGGAAAGGATCATCGACAGCGCGCAGCGCGTGAAACTTTCCCGTCTCGGCCGAATAGAGCTGCAAAAGCATCGCGCCTATCCCAGCCGCACCGTCCATAAACCCTATCGGAGACGTAATCTTCTGCGGCGCAATGCGGTCCAGTGCCAGATAGACTCTGGCGCTAAGCCCCTCCGGTTTTTCCTCGCAGGTCATGCCGCCCAGGAGCACCCTGCCGCACCGCCTCGCCAGCTGCAGATCCTCCTCGCTGCCGCCATCCGCCCATAATCCCAGAAAGAGATTTAATATGCCCGCGGTGCCGCAGCACATATTGTAATTATGCCAGTAACCCGCCGAGCGCACTTCCGGCGCTCCCGCCAGAAGCAGTCCCGCTTTCAGCTGCTCCAGTTTCTGTCTGTATCGCGGATCCCCTGTCGTCTTATACAGCTGATAATAAAAACGGCAGGTACCGGCGGGCCCGTGGCAATATCCCAGATAAAACAGCCTGGGATGTCCGGGAAGCGCGTGCGGCAAAAGCTGCGGCATCACACCGGAATCCGTCTTTTCGCGGGCATTGACAGCCACAAAATCCATATATTCCGGGATTCCCTTTACGCTCTCCAGAAATATCGGATCCCCACCGGCTTCATACAGCCTGAGCATCGTGTATCCGATCCCGGCCGTTCCCATGGGAAAATTGGGATCCACGTAGTCTGCCCCGCCGCCGAAGTAGGCCGGATTCACACCGCTATAGTATCGTCCCGCCTCCATATCACGGCCGCTTCCCGGCAGAATACGCCCCGCGGAAAGCGCAAATTCCCTCCACTCTTTTCTCCCGCAGCGCTCCGCGGCGTATAAAAGGAACAGCACCGTTCCCGCATCTCCCACAATGCCCGGATAGTCAGACCAAAAATATCCCTGCCCGCCGTCCGCCGAAACGGCATTTTCCATAATCCGGGACACAATCTCTTCCACCGCGTCCAGGTATCTCTCTTTCCCTGTCGCCAGGTACAGCTGTATCAGGGCAAAACCCGCGCCGCTCCAGCCGCTGGAAAAAGCATAAGGAGAAAAATTCCGCCGCAGGGCCGGCTGATTGTGCAGACGCCAGATCAGATAGCCGCCTGCCGCCTCCGCCTCGTCAAGATACGCCTCTCTGCCCACTGTCTCATACAGGGCGAGCAGGAAACAGATGATCCCCGATGCGCCGGCGTACATACTGATCTCGTCATAATAGATGTCCCGTCCCTCGGCCGCATCCCGCAGGGACCAATACACACTTTGGTCCGGTCCCTCCTGCTTTCTCGTATCGATAAAGCGCATGAGCGCTTCCGCCGCAGCAAGATAATCCTCCGCTGCCGCCGGCTCCATAACTGATGTGATTGACATACCTGCTCTCCTTTACCTATCTCATGCAAACAGCCCGTCGGAAAAATATCTGAGTCCCGAATCCGGCAGAAGCACCACAAAGGTCTTTCCTCGATTCTCCGGCCTGGCGGCAAGAAGCGTTGCGGCGTACAGCGCCGTGCCCGACGATTTGCCCACGCATATCCCGTCCGTCAGGGCAAGGCGGCGCGCCGTCCGCACCGAATCCTCCTCGGAGATATCCATGCGCTCATCGATGACGGATGTGTCCAGTACCTTGGGAACCCATTCTTTCGGCACGCCGGCATATTTATGAATCCCTGTGATCTCCTCCGCTTTCGGCATAGGCTGCCCCTCTGTCTCTCTCGGCCCCGGCTGCACACCGATGATTTTTATTTCCGGCTTCTTTTCTTTCAGGAATCTTCCCACGCCGGTGATCGTGCCGCCGGTTCCCACACCGGCCACGAAATAATCCACCTCTCCGTCCGTATCCTCCCATATTTCAGGGCCTGTGGTGAGTTCATGGGTCCTGGGATTGTCAGGATTGCCTGACTGATTGAGGAAGACCAGATGCTCCTCCTTGACCAACACCTTTTCCACCAGCGCCTTTACACCGGCGAAGTAATCTCCCTGCGCCGCGGCCACCGCCTCCACCACTTCCGGTATGCTTCCCTGATCCACCACCTCTCCGCCGAACACTTCGATGGATTTGGTGCGTTCACTGCTCACCCCAGCCTGCATGTAGATCCGGCAGCGGTAGCCTTTGGACGCGGCCACAGCCGCGAGGCCGATCCCCGTGTTGCCGCTGGTGGTATCGACGATGGTGTCGCCCTTTTTCAGCCTGCCGCTTCTCTCCGCTTCCTCGATCATATGGACGGCGATGCGGTCTTTTACATTCTGATTCGGATTGTAGAATTCCAGCTTTGCCAGAATCCGCGCCTGCAGCTTCAGTTCCCGCTCATAGCCTTTTAACTCCAAAAGCGGCGTGTGCCCTGCCAGCTCTGAGATAGACGAATATATTTTTCCCATAATTTATTCCTCACTCTGCCGTAAACGTGTCTGTCTCCGCATCGTAAACCGTTGTCTCCGGCACTCCTTCCAATACCGGGAACACTCTGGCCGTAAACTCCGCTTCGTCCAGATCCGCGCTGATATCCCCGGTCTTCTGCAGATCGGAGAACGCATTGGAAAAAGTGGTGCGGGCAGCCGAGACAGACGGATTGAAGTTCAGGCAGTGGATGATCTGTGAATTGTCCTCCACCGTGCCGGACACATAGCCGCCGTCGATCTGAATCCTGGCCGCTTCCTCCGGGTTGGCCTGGGCAAAGGCTGCGCCTTTCTGCACCGCTCTGGCAAAAGCGGCCGCTCCCTCCGGATTGTTGTCGATCATATCCTGCGTCACCAGCGCCATGCAGCAATATTCGTCCACAAACTTTTCATCTTCTCCCGTATCCAGGACCTTGACAAAATCATAGGACTTCTCCGCGATCGACGCCACGGGCTCATGAAGGCCGATGGCATCCACGCCGCCGTTCTCCAGGGCCAGCGGCAGATCCGGCATCGCGTAAGCGACAAACTCCACATCCGCGTCAGGGCCGTTGACCACAAAACCGAGATCCGCCAGCTTGCGCTTCAGATTCAGCGTGCTGGAGTCATTCAGTCCCGGCACGCCGACGGTCTTCCCCTTTAAGCCGTTCAGATCGGCGATGCCGGAGTCCGCCTTGACATAGAACTTCGTGCAGCCGGTGTGTACGCCCGTGACGAAAGAGACGGGCAGCCCGTTGGCGATCGGCGTGATAAAGTTGCAGGCAAGACCGAACGCCGCGTCCACTTTCCCGGAAGTGATCAGATCAATCGTCTCGGACGAGGCCGCCACCGTGATGTCGCACGTCTGCCCTATCGCTGCCAGTTCCTCCTCAAAGTATCCCTTTTCCGCCGCAACCTGCATGGCAACGCCGCACACGGTATCCTTGCTGACCTGAATCCGAACCGTCCCTCCCGCGCCCTCCTCAGAGGAGGCGCTTTCTGTCTCCTGCGCAGACGTCTCTGTCCGGGCCGCCTGCTCCTCTGAAGCGCCCGATTGGCCGCATGCGGCCAGTCCCGCGCTCATCACCGCAATCATCAAAACGGATAACCATTTCTTTCTCTTCATCTTTTTTCTCCTGCCTTTCCTGAAATAAAATATTGTCTACAGATAATAGTCGAGATCCGGCGTATTGCCGGCAAAGTGCAGCCGCTCCAGGATCTGCCTGCGGTAGTCCATAAAATCTCCCCGCCCTCTGTCCCGGGGACGCGAAAGCTGTATATCAATCACCTGCTCCACTCTGGCGGGACGCGCCGACATAACCACCACCCTGTCCGACAGATAAACCGCCTCGTCCACATCATGCGTGACCATGATTACGGTCATGTGATGTTCTTTCCACAGATCCAGTATCATATCCTGCATGTTCATGCGTGTAAAAGCGTCCAGCGCTCCCAGCGGCTCATCCGCGAGCAGCACTTTCGGATGCCCGGCCAGCGCTCTGGCCAATGCCGCCCTCTGGCACATGCCGCCGGAAAGCTGATGCGGATAGGATCTCTCAAATCCTCTCAGTCCGACCAGATTGATCAGACGCCCGACCTCTCCCTGTTCCTGCCGATAGACGCCTCTCGCTTTCAACCCGAAAGCGATATTGTTCTGAATGTTCAGCCATGGGAAGAGATTGGCCTGCTGGAACGCATATCCCCTGTCCGCGCCGGGCGCAGACACCGGCTTCCCATCCAGGCAGATCGTGCCGGAATCCGCCGGATTCAGGCCCGCGATCGCGCGCAGCAGCGTGGTTTTGCCGCAGCCGGACGGCCCGATCAGCGAGACGAAACTCCCCGGTTCTATCGTCAGATTCACGTCCTCCAGAGCGGTGATCCTGTCGCCGTCGGGATTGACAAATTCCTTATGTACATGGTCAATCCTGATTTCTCCTACCATTTGATGACTCCTTTCTGCCATACCAAAATCCTGTCTTTCAGCCGGAAAATCAGCGTGATGATGATCATGCAGATCCCAGCGATCAGGATCAGCCCGGCATAGACGTTCGCGTACAGCATCATGCCTTTCTGCCAGTTCAGATACCAGCCGAGACCCGCGTCCGCCCCCAGCAGCTCCGCCGTAACCAGCGTGACAAAAGAACTGCAGGTGGCGTAGAAAACGCCGAGGAAAACGCTGGGCATGGCCGCCGGAACTCCCACCTTAAAGATCCGCGTCCATCTGCCTGCCCCCAGCGTCGCGGCCACTTCAAAGTAGCTGTTGCTGACATTCTGCACGCCGCTGCTGGTCATCAGCGTGATCGGGAACCATACCGCCAGGGCTACCATAAATACCGCCGCCTGATAGGTGGTAGACAAAAGCGAGAGCACTAACGGCGACCACGAAGTCGGCGGTATCGGGCCGATGAATTTCATAAGCGGCGATATCCAGTAATTCGCCTTGCCGCTGAAGCCGATCAGCAGTCCCGTCAGGAAGCCGAGCGACGCGCCGATCCCAAAACCGATCAGCAGAAGTTTCCCCGACGCCAGAATGCACTCCCCCATCAGTCTCCAGTCCGACACAAACACACCGAACACTCTGTCCAGACAGGGAAAAAAGAGTACCGGAAGCAGCGCGTATTTGGAAGTCACCAGATCGATCGCGCCGATCAGCAGTATCACTCCCGCGTAAAACGGCGCCTTGTGGATCAGCTTATCGTGCAGCGCCCCAATGGCCAGCGACAGCAGAAAATACACGGCATATAATCCCGTCAGAAGACAGAGGACATAAAAGAAATAGGGTCGGTCCGCCGCCGGCTGCAGCTCGGAATCCGGAATCAGCCGATTTGCCGATATCACAATGATAAGCGCTATAAAAGGAAGAATCTTTCTTTTCATGCTCGCACCTCCTGCTCCTTGCGCTGTTTTCCCATTTCCCATATTTCATATATGTTCTATAGGTTATATATGAATAACAATTATTTTTATAGCACAGCTTTCCGAATTTGTCAACAAAAAAACTTCCGGGAGATCATTTTCCCCGGAAGTTTCCGCTTTGCCTGTATGGTGATCTGTGTTCCTCCGCTCTCAAGAAGCCTACACCTGCACTTCTCCCGCCAGCACTTTTTTGTAATCCTCCAGATTCTTCTGTAAGAGCGCCGGCGTATCCAAGCCATAAGGACATTTGCTCTTACACTGGTTGCAGTGAATGCAGTTCTCGATTTTCATCATCATCTCCTGCCCCGATTCGCTCAGATTTTTCGCCGAAGGGGAACGTCTGAGCAGAAGCGACATTCTGGCGCAGGTGTTGATCTCAATCCCCATGGGACAAGGCATACAGTAGCCGCAGCCCCTGCAGAAATCGCCGGAAAGTTCTTCCCTGTCGTGACTAATCAGCGCCGCAAGCTCTTTCGTCATCGCCGGCGGATTGTCGATGTAGGCGAGGAACTCGTCCAGCTCCGACTCCCTCTGGACGCCCCAGATCGGCAGCACATTGTCATACTGCGCCAGATAGGCGTAAGCCGCGGCGGAGTTGGTGATCAGGCCGCCGGATAATGCTTTCATGGCGATAAAGCCCATATCGGCTTTCCCGCAGGCCTCCACCAGCCCGATATCCTTGTCTGTCGCCAGATAGGAGAAAGGAAACTGCAGCGTCTCGTACAGACCGCTTTCGATCGCCTCTTTCGCCACCGCCAGACGGTGGTTCGTGATGCCGATATGACGTATCTTCCCCTGCGCTTTCGCCTCCAGCGCCGCCTCGTAGAGGCCCGTGCCGTCCCCCGGCTTCGGGCTAAACGGCGGGTTGTGGAACTGGTAGAGATCTATGTAATCCGTCCGCAGCTCCACCAGACTCGTCTCCAGATCTTTCCGAAAGTCAGCCGCATTCTTTGCGCCCGTCTTCGTCGCGATAAAAACCTGATCCCGTATTCCCGAAAAAGCCTCTCCCACTTTACTCTCACTGTCGGTGTACCATCTGGCCGTGTCGAAAAAAGTGATGCCGTTGTCGTACGCCTTGCGCAGCAGCCGCACCGCGTCCTCTTTCGATATCCTCTGGATCGGCAGCGCGCCGAACGCATTCTTATTCGTTGTGATCCCGGTCTTGCCGAGTGTTACCGTAGCCCTCATATCGCAATATTCCTCCCTTGTTTTCCTGTTTCTATACAATCACTTTCCGCGGGCACTTCTCCTTACACGTGCCGCAGCCGGTACACTTTTCCTGATCAATGCTCGCGTGGAAGTCCTCGATCGTGATCGCGTCCGCCGGACAGTTCTTCTTGCAGAGCTGGCAGGCGATGCAGCCTGCGTCGCAGGCCTTGATCGTCACAGGTCCCTTGTCCTTGGAACTGCAGGCCACGATGTGCTTGGCGTCATAGGGAACCAGCGTGATCAGATTCTTCGGACAGACGGCGACGCACTTGCCGCAGGCCTTGCAGGCCTCCTTATCCACGACTGCCACGCCGTTTACAACATGGATCGCGTCAAAGGGACAGGCTTTCACGCAGCTGCCATAGCCGAGACAGCCATAATTACACGATTTCGGCCCGCCGTTCGGCACGAAAGAGAGCATCCTGCAGTCCTCGATTCCGCTGTACTCATAGTCTACCCGCGTGCGCTCCTTATCCCCTGAACATCTGACGAAAGCGACCTTGCGCACACCGGCCTCGGCCTCCACGCCCATGATCTGCGCGACCTGCTTCCCGACTTTCTCGCCGCCCACAGGGCAGGCATTCACAGGGGCCTCGCCCTTGGCAATCGCCGCGGCCAGACCCGAACAGCCCGCATAGCCGCAGCCGCCGCAGTTATTGCCTGGCAGGACGCCCAGCACGGCCTCCTCTTTCTCGTCCACTTCCACCTTGAATTTTATTCCCGCAACACCGAGGAAGAGGCCCACGAAAAGCCCTACCGCCCCCACCGTCAGCGTCGCTATCAATATTCCGGTCATACTCATAGTAATCTCCGCCTTTCTGTATCATTCCCCGCTACAGCAGTCCCGAAAAGCCGCAGAACGCGATCGCCATCAGTCCCGCCGTGACCAGCACGATGGGCATTCCCCTAAAAGACTCCGGGATATCGTTGTAGGCCATCTTCTCCCGGATGCCCGCCAAAATCACGATAGAGACCGTAAAGCCCACCGCCGTCGCGAACCCGTTCACGACCCCCGTCAGAATACCGTAATTTTTCTGCACGTTGGTGAGCGCCACGCCCAGCACCGCGCAGTTGGTCGTGATTAACGGCAGATACACGCCCAGCGCCTGGTACAGAGACTGCATATATTTTTTCAGGAACATCTCCACAAACTGCACCAGCGCCGCGATGACGAGAATGAACACAATCGTCTGCAGATAGGTGATGTCCAGCGGCACCAGCAGGTACTGATAGATCGCGCCCGCCACCGCCGAAGCCAGCGTGATGACGAAGATAACCGCCACGCCCATGCCGGCCGCCGTATTCGTCTTCTTGGAGACGCCGAGGAATGGGCACAGCCCCAGGAACTGGCTCAGCACCACGTTATTGACCAATGAGGAGGCGACCAGTATCACCAGCAAATCTTTAATCATTGTCCTCATCCTCCTTTATCTCCTCTATCGTGATCTCTTCCGGCTCTGCTTTCTTACCGGCGGACGCGCTGTCCGCTTTCTCGTCATAGAGCCTGTGCGCACAGCCCGCATCCGCGCAGTTCATGCAGTCCGAGCTGCAGCCGGACTGGATTTTGGACATATCTTTGCCCCTGCGCTCGCCGTTTATCCTGACCTTATTCTGGATTGCCGTCAGCAGCGCCAGCACGAAGAATGCCCCCGGCGCCATGATAAAGATGCTCACCGGCACGTAGCTCTCCGGCATCACGCGGATGCCGAAAATCTCGCCCGCGCCCAGAAGTTCCCTGACCGCGCCGATACAGGTCAGGGCCACCGAAAAGCCCAGTCCCATGCCGATTCCGTCAAAGAGGGACGGTATCACGGGATTCTTGTAGGCATACGCCTCCGCGCGTCCCAGGATAATGCAGTTGACCACAATCAGGGGAATATAGATGCCCAGCGCGTCATACAGAAAAGGAATAAATCCCTGCAGCAAAAGCTGCGCCACCGTCACAAAAGACGCGATGATGACGATAAAAGCCGGAATGCGCACCTTATCCGGTATGACGTGCCGAAGCAGCGAGATAAATACATTGCTCAGCGCCAGCACCACCATCGTCGTCAGTCCCATCCCCAGACCGTTGACCGCCGAAGTGGTGACTGCCAGTGTCGGACACATCCCCAGCGTCAGCACAAAGGTCGGATTCTCTCTGATAATCCCGTTGACAAGCCGTTCGCCTGCTCTATTCATGGAAAGCGCCTCCTCCCAGTTTTGTTCGGAAATAATACAGTCCTGCGTTCACGCCGTTCGTCACGGCATTGGTCGTGATGGTCGCGCCGGAGATGGCGTCGATCTGGTTGTCTGACGTCGCCCCGTTTTTCGTGTATGTAAAAGTTTCCGCCTGCCTGCCCGCAAACTGAGGCTTTAAGACTTCCTCCGCGCGCATTCCCAGTCCCGCCGTCTCCGAGATGGACAGGATCGACATACCGTTCAGCGTGCCGTCCATGCGTACGCCGATGGAAAACCGGATATCGCCGCCGTAGCCCTCTTTCGTCGTCACCGTGATCACATAGCCCAGTGTGTTGCCGGAACCGTCCACGGCGCACATCACCTCGTCGATGCTCTCCTGCGCATAGCCGGCCTCTGTCCAGTCCGCCTCATCCGCCGCCTCTGCCTCCACCGGCACGAAATCGTCCGCCTCCGGGAAGACTTCCTGACAGGCTTCCTGCTTCTTCTTCGCCTCCTGCGCGGCAATGGGATCTTTTGTGATCTGATAGACCAGGCCGAGAATCAAGCCGGATATAACGGTAATCAACAGGATGATCGCCGTATTCTTCATCATTTCTTTCATGCTTTTTCTCCCCCTTTACCAAACGCTTTCGGAAGAGTGATCTTCTCGATGAGCGGCACCAGCAGGTTGCCCAGAATAATCGCGTAGGACACGCCCTCCGCGGAAGGCCCGAACAGGCGGAAAATACCCGTCAGAATCCCTAAGAGGATACCGAACAGATACTGTCCGTTCTTCGTGACCGGCCTCGTCACATAGTCTGTCGCCATAAAGAACGCGCCCAGCATCAGGCCGCCGCCCGCCAGATGCGCGGAGATATAGGCCCAATCCAGACCGTGCCCGCCGAAAACAGTGATGAAGATCACAAAGCTCACGATATAGCTGCCGGGAATGCGCAGATCGATGATGCCCATCAGGATCAGGAAGCACGCGCCGACCACGATGGCGATCATGGAAGTCTCACCGATCGTGCCCGCCGTCCGGCCAATCACCATATCCAGAATATTGACATCCATGCCGTTCTTCAGATCAGCGAGCGGTGTCGCGCCCGTGTAGGCGTCGCAGTCAAAATTCGTCATGATGGAAGTGAAAGAAATCAGCAGAAAACACCGCGCGCCCAGCGCCGGATTCATAAAATTCTGTCCCAGCCCGCCGAAGAGCATCTTCACCACCAGAATCGCGAACACCGCGCCGACCACGCCGATCCACCATGGCGCGGAGACGGGCAGGTTCAGCGCCAGCAAAAGCCCTGTCACCACCGCGGAATAATCACCTATCGTTACTTTTTTCTTACATACTTTTTCAAAGAGGTACTCTGTCAGCACGGCCGCCGCCACCGTCACCAGAATCGTGACTAGCGCGCCGATGCCGAAATTATAGATACCGAACCCGGCCGCAGGAAGAAGCGCAACCACCACACAGAGCATAATGCCGCTTGTTCCCATCTTCGACCTGATATGCGGATTGGACGATACCTTCATGAAATCGCTCATAGCTGTGTCCTGTCTCCTTTCTCCCTACTTCTTTCTCTTGGAAAGCTGTATCTTGCGCATGGATTTGATCGACTGCGTGAGCGACCGCTTGGCGGGGCAGACATAGCTGCAGCACCCGCACTCCACGCACTCCATTCCCTCATGCGCCACGAACGCTTCCTCATCGTAGTGCTCCGCATAGTCGGCCAGCATACTCGGCACGAGCCTGCTCGGGCAGGCCTCCACACAGCGCCCGCAGTTGATGCACGGTCCCGGCTCCATGCGGGAGACGTCGTCCTGTGTCAGGCACAGAAGCGCCGAGGCCGTCTTGGTCGTGGGCACATCCAGATCAAAGATGCCGAAGCCCATCATCGGGCCGCCGGAGACAATCTTCACGGGGTCTTTCTTAAAGCCGCCCGCCTCCGCGATCAGCTCATGATAGTTCGTGCCGATGCGCACCATAATATTGCACGGATCAGCCACCGCGTCGCCCGTGACCGTCACGATCCGGTACATTAACGGCCTGCCCTCGCAGACGGCGTGATAGATCGCCACCACCGTATCCACATTGTTGACCACGCAGCCCGCATCCGCGGGAAGCATGGACGAATTGATCGCCCTGCCCGTGACCGCATAGATGATCTGCCGCTCCGCTCCCTGAGGATATTTGGTGCGCAGCGCTTTCACACTGATGCGCGGCTCGTCCTTGGTCAGTTTCTTCAGGATCGCGATGCAGTCCGGCTTATTGTCCTCCACCGCCAGGATCCCGCGGGCATTTTCAAAGAGCTGCAGGGACACTTTCAGGCCGCCCACCAGCTTCTCCGGCTCCTCTATCATTCTCCGGTAATCGGAGGTGAGATAAGGCTCGCACTCCGCACAATTGACAATCACATAGTCTATCTTCTCCGGTTCCTTGGGGGAGAGTTTGACATGGGTAGGGAATCCCGCGCCGCCCATACCGACCACACCGGCCTCCCGGATGCGCTCTATAATCTCCTCCCTCGTCATCTCCTCAAGCGGTTTGACCGCCGGGTACTCCACTTCCTCATATCTGCCGTCGTTCTCCACGATAATGCTCATCACGCTGTCCCCCGTGACGACGCGGCGCGGCTCGATCGCTTTCACCGTGCCCGACACGGTAGCGTAGATCGGCGCGGACACAAAGCCGCCCGCCTCCGCAATCTTCTGTCCGGTCAGGACATGGTCGCCTTTCTCCACGATCGGCTTCGCGGGCGCACCGATATGCTGAGACAGCGGATAAACCAGGTCGCCTTTCGGCAGCACCGACCGGATCGGCTTATCCTTGGACAGATCCTTGCCGTCATAGGTGTGGATGCCGCCATGAAACGTTAATTTCGCCATTGTCAGTCCTTCTTTCCGTGTGCCGCCGCAGCGTCCGGCACACCCAATATGTCCTACTCTATCAATATACTATTTTTCGACGAAAAAAACTACTGCATTTTCAAAAAATATGTTAGTATATAGCTAAGTTATTTGTTGTGGGAGAAGATTATGCGGACAATCAATCAGACATGGGAAGATTTTACGCCGGCCTATCCGGCAGCGCGCATCGCTGCGCCTGACAAACTGCTCTTTGTCGATATCGAGACAACCGGCTTTACCGCGAAGAATTCTTCGCTGTACCTGATCGGGGCAGCCTATTTCGCGGGCGGCTTCTGGCATATCAGACAGTGGTTCGCGGACAGCAGTGAGGACGAGGCCGCGCTGCTTACGGATTTCTTCTCCTTTGCGGCAGACTATACCCATCTGGTGCATTTCAACGGCAATCAGTTTGACCTGCCCTACCTGCTGCAGAAGTGTGAAATACTCGGTCTGCCGTACAATTTTGACCGTTTTGAGGGCGTCGATCTCTACAAGCGCATCTCGCCCTACAAATTTTTCCTGCACACGCCCAACTGCAAGCAGAAAACGCTGGAGGAACTGCTGGGCATCGACAGGGAGGATCTCTACAGCGGCGGCGACCTGATCGGCCTGTACCACGCATATGTAAAACAGCCGGACGAGGAGACGCTTCGCATTCTGCTGCTCCACAACAGCGACGACATGAAAGGAATGCTGCAGATTCTGCCGCTTCTCGCTTTCCACGACCTGTTCAACTCTCCCCTCACCGTCAAAAAAGTGCAGGCGAACGACTTCGTGGACTATCACGGGCATGACAGGAAAGAACTGCTGATGAAACTGGAGCTGCCAAGCGCCCTGCCGCTTACCGTCTCGAATCTCTCAAACGGCTGCTATTTCAGCGGCGAGAGAGACGAAGGCATCCTGAAAGCGCCGCTCTACGAGGAGGAGATGAAATACTTCTACTCCAACTATAAGGATTATTATTACCTGCCCGCGGAGGATACGGCGCTCCACAAATCCGTCGCCACTTTCGTGGACAGAGAGCATCGCGTGCAGGCGACAGCCGCCACCTGCTACACGCGCAAATTTGCAACGTATCTGCCCCAGTGGGATCTTTTCAGGGAACCTTTTTTCAAGCGGGATTACAAGAGCAAAGAACTGTTTTTCGAACTGACCGACGAGATGAAAAAAGACCGCGCGTTCTTCTCCGGCTATGCGCAGTATCTGCTCGGCAGAATGGCGAAGACTTACTGAAATCAGCCTGGCTCATTGCTCGCGTAAAAAAAGGACACCTGTACAGGCAATGTCATCAAATTAAGTGGTATATTTTGAACTTTCCCGGTTTTATGCGGCTTAGCCCGTCAACTTAACGATTTTCTTACCTGAAAAAACCAAAAAAGAGTCCGCTTTTTTATGGAAAAATGTACGCCGGATATTGAATTTTACAGGGAAAAATCATAAGCTGAAATTACAGCGGAGAAAGTTTAAGCTGTGTCGTACAAGGCGGAAAAACAGAGCGAATACAGCAGAAGACGATTAGAATACAACAGAGAGATTAAAACACACCGAAACAGCAGACCACAACAGAGAGACAATAACGCAACATAACAGCAGAACCCAATAGAAAGTATAGATAGTATGTGCGGCAGGAAGAAACTTGAAACGCCCTGTGAAACAGGACGCCGGGTTTCTTTTTTGTTTTTTCCGTAGAAAGAAACTATCAACTTTTCAGTGGAGGTTCTGCTTATAAAGAATACGAATGCCGCACGCCTGATAAAGAGTGCTTTTATGGAGGCCATAAAAGATATTGCCGAAACATGGAGAAAAGAGGGCGGCCTAAAGGAAAACAGCTTTACAAGGGGAACGAAAACTCTCGCTCCTTACTATGTGCCTCTTTCTCATCACCATGAAAGGCGGGCCGTTAAATAAAGAATTGCATGATGCGGGAATAGATGTTTCCAAACAGTCTTTTTCCAAACGGCGGGAACAAATACCGCCGCGCCTGTTACTGGAAATCTTATGGGGATTCAACCATCGCTGTGGGGACAGCCGGACTTTTCGGGGTATCACGTCTATGCCGTTGACGGAACGTAATAGCTGTAGGAGAGGAAGTATATTGCGCAGGGACACACCAGTCCTGCACGCTCGGTCTTACGATTGGCATGATTTAATCCTCCCCCCCCCGCTTATCTTTTCTTGGCACGTCTATAACGGTTGCGGAGCTGATTTTTGCCCGCACCCACTTCTTCTTCCAGTTGTTTGAGCGTATAGAACCCCTTATCAACAAGATAAATCAAATAATCATCATCAATAAGAGTCTTGCCCAGATAGAAATCTTTCCGTTTCCGCCCTCTGCGCCCATGTGTTGACGCAGATTGCCCCTGTTGCAGTTCCTCATTTTTCCTCTGTAGGTCTTCTATAGAAGAATTCATGCGGTCTAACAAAATCAAAATCATATGTATCGCGGCAGAAGCATTGACCGATGTGGTGTTTTCCAATGCCGTCAATAATTCTTTCACAGAAAGATCGTCAAGGTCAAATAGTGTTTTTGTATCCATAGTAACAAATTCTCCTTTTATTGTTATCGTGTGTTGGGTAACAAATTGATTTGTTTTTTTGTTTATCCATTTTTTATTATTTTTTACAGCGTTTTCTATGCAAAAGCATTTTCATGAAAAAAATATCTGCGTTTCACAGCTGTAACAATTACAGATAAAAATCGGTAACAATCGATTTGCGGCCTAGAAACGAAAAGACAAACAGGGAATCCTAACCGCAGGATTCACGTTTGCCCTTTACATATTCTTTTCATTCAATTTTTTATAAATTTATTGTAACACTCGTTATATAGAAAATCAATAATAATGCACGTTTTTACTAAATTATAAATAACTTGCGATATAATAAATTTCTTTTTATTTTTCTGTTGCGTCCCTCTCTAATTTCAAATAATCTACTTTGCCAACCTTTGTCAAAGGGAATTTATCTATAAAGATATATTTAACAGGCCTATATTCTTCCTGCAAATTTCCCTCGGCAAAAACTTTGAACTTAATCGCTAGGTTTTCATCACGAGAACAAGTCTTGTTTAATATAATAAACGCTACTGGTTTCTGAAATGTCTCTTTATCAGCTATTGGCACAACAGCACAATTATCAACGTAGGGGTGCTCCAAAAGTACCTTTTCTATATCAAGGCTGAATATCTTTTTATGTAAACCATTCGCGATATACATCATATATCGCTTTAGTCTGCCGCTGATATGTATAAACCCATTTTCTGTTATATAACCAAGGTCTCCGGAATGTACCCATAATTTCCCGTCTTCATGCTTTCTGATAATATGAGTTGTCTCTTCCGGATTATTGACATATCCAAGCATCATGGACGGTGTTTGAATACAGATTTCCCCTCTTTCGCCATACGGAAGTTCCTGTCCTGTCTCTGTGTCAAATGCTGATATTACATTTTTAACAAACGGTATTCCAACGCTCTCATACTCATGCGCATACTTGTAATTAACCGAAACCGCAGCACCAACTTCCGTCATGCCATATCCATTCATAAGAGGATACGAACTTCCATGTTTTTTAAGATAATCATTAATTTTTGTTTCTGTTGCTGTATGTAACATATCTCCACCCGTAATCGGAGCAATCAGATTAGATAAATCTAAATCTTCATTAGCATCAGCAAATGCTTCCCAATAAGCCGGGCCGTACATAATATGATTTGGTTTGAACTTCTTATAAAAATCCGCAATAGATTCTGCCATTGGTATTCTGACAATCAAAGTCATACCAACGATAAGTGGAATCATCAAAGAACATGTCACACCATATGCAATAAATAATGGTAAAACTTGCATCCATGTGCTTTCACGTCGCAATTTCTGTTCACCCATTATATATTGTTGCGCCACAGCAATAATAGCTTTATTACTAAGCATCGCACCTTTAGACCCTCCGGTAGTTCCGCCAGTGTAGGTAATAACCGCCGGTGCGTCTGCATCGTGACATGTCTTGTTACTTTCTCTTCTATTATTTTGGAAAAATTTCTTCCATGTAATAAACCGTGAATCTTCCGGCACAGGCATCGGTTTGACTCCGTTCAATAGCCTTGCACCGATACGGTTTGTAAAGGACATGGAATCCGTGCTTCCTGCAATAATTATCTTTTCGAGCTGTACTTCATCGGCTATCTCTCCAAATTTATCCTGAAACAAATCAAGTGTAAACACAACTTTTGATTTTGTATCCAGAATATATTTCTTCATTTCTTCACAGGTACTAGAGCCATATACCATGTTTGCTACTGCACCAATCTTGTTGAGTGCAAAGATTAAATATATCGTTTCGGGGGAATTTATCATGCAGACAGTCACAATATCCCCCTTTTGTATACCAATGTCTTCAAGTGTTCCCGCCAGATACGAGATTGTTTGGAACATTTTCCTATAGCTGATTTTTGTTCCATAGTAAATTAAGGCGATTCTATCGAGATTATCTTGATTATTATGAAAGACATGTTCATACATTGTGCATTCCGGCAACGGTGTGTCAATCATCTCTTGACTATAGTATTTCAGCCAAGGCTTATCAATTGACGGATATCCAGTAATTTTGTTAGTTTCCATAGATTTTCCTCTTTCATCTTTTATTTTGTCTATATGCAAATACTGATCATGCACTATCAGGCACAATTCCACTTATAAACGGATAATCCAATTATAATTACGAATAATTCTTATGTCAAGTTGATTTTCGACTTATGAATTGTTTCGGTCTGAACTGTAATTCGATAAGATGTGAAGAAGGAGGAGATTTGTAATGGAATTGGATTACTCTGAAATCGGAAGGCGTATTGCAAGGCGAAGAAAGGAACTTGGTCTGCGGCAGGTTCAAGTCTGCGAACGCGCCGGAATTAACAATAAATATCTCTCCTGTATTGAACGGGCTACATCTATTCCATCTTTGGAAGTGATAATCAAAATAGCTCTCGCACTCGATACTACGCCTGATGAATTTTTAATCGGAAGTATCCGGCATGAAAGCGAGGAATGGCGTGATGTTGCAGAGTTATTGCGTGGAATGGATCTCAAACAATTGCGCTTGGCAAGAAGTCTTTTGACATGGCTTTCAGAGCAGAAATTATAGAAAATCAAATCATTCCAAAAATCGCACATTTTTTCATGTTTATTTGCTATTACATCTTGAAAACCCCTGTCACTATGATAGAATAGATATATGGGTGTTACCTAAACGGTAGCGGTTCGCCTTTTGCCAAAATGAGTACATTTTGAGAACTTCCTGTATCAAGGGAGGGGATACATATGGAAAATAGCGTGAAAGGTAAGCACTATTGGTGTTGTATATGATTTTGGAGCTTGTCGGTATTGTAGTGACGGTTATCAGTATCATCGTGACAATTATCAGTATCCGACAGACCAGAAAAAATAAAAGACATCAAAAAAGCAACCGCGCCGCCCAAGGTTAGTGGTTGCTTTTTTGATTAGTAACTGTTAATTAAGGCGAACCGTTGCTTTACGGTAACACCCTTTTTGTATAAAATATCGTAACACTGATTGACGCTTTCGTCAATAACTTTTTGCCTGATAGTCACTCATTCAGATTTTACACTTCTTTTACACACCCAAGTCAGCGTCCTGCAATCCTCTTTCTTTCGTTAGTCTGAAGACAGATTACAATTCAAGTCCCCGCGTTCGTTTATGTCCTTAATGTGGTGAAACAGATAGAATAATATTTTTCTATACAGAGCCCTACTGCGTCATTTATTCTTGACACTGATATTGAAAAATGGAAAAATAAAAATGTTGAAAAAACGGTACTTATCAAAGACGCAAAAAAATACCCCATATAATTTTTTTCAATTATTTTTTAATAAATTTTCTTTAAGTTGATGACATTGCCTGTACAGGCGTCCTTTCAGTGTCTCTTCCTAAATTTTATCTTTCTTCCGCCGAATCTGCCGACCCATCTACATCGGCCGCTGATAGAAGAATGAGTTTTTCCTCTCGAACCCGATCTCCTTGTGGTTGATGATCTGCTCGGTGCTGCCGATAAACAGATAGCCGCCCGGCTTCAGGCTCTTCTGGAACTTGCGGAACACCTCGTCCTTGGCCTCCTCGGTAAAATAAATCAGCACGTTGCGGCAGACAATCAGGTGATAGTCTGTCGGATAGGTATCTTTCAGGAGATTATGCTCCTTAAACTCTACCCGTGACTTCACTTCCTCGGAAATCTGGTAGGAGGGCCCGATCTTGGTGAAGAATTTCTTCTTCAGGTCCTCAGGCACGCCCGCGACACTCTTCTCCGCATACAGACCGGCTTTCGCCTTGGCGATTACCTGCTTATCCAGATCCGTAGCATAGATTTTGATCTGGTTTAACGGCAGATGCCGGGACAGCGCCATGACGAGCGAATACGGCTCATCTCCCGTAGAACAGGCGGCGCTCCAGATCTTCAGATTCCTGCCATAGCGCTTGATCAGATCCGGAAATATCTCCTGATCGAGAAGCTTCCACTGATCCGGATTGCGGTAGAACTCAGAGACATTGATCGTAAGATAATTGACAAACTCGTCGAACATGTTGTGGTCCGCTTTGAGAGCCGCCACATACTTGTCATAGCCGACTACTTTGTTCTTTGCGATCAGTGTGTCAATCCGGCGCTTCATCTGCTTCTCTTTATAAGCGTTCAAATCGATCTTGGTCAGATCGTAGACCGCTTTCTTAAAATACTCGTAGTCGTACGCCATACTCTTCACCGTCCATCATGATTTTACGCTCTTTATTTTAGCTGTTTTCTTACTTCTGCGCCTCTTCCTCCGCGCTCTCTTTGGCGATCACCGCTTCGATATCCACCGAGACTACATCCGCGTCCTCCGCCGTCTCCTCCGGCTCCGGTGCCAGCAGTGCCTTGATGCTCAGGCTGATCTTCTTGTCCGCCTCATTGAAATCCACGACTTTGGCAGTCACTTCCTCGCCTGTCTTGAGCACATCCGAAGGCTTGTCGATATGTTCTTTCGAGATCTGCGATACATGAAGCAGGGCGTCGATGCCGGGCTCCAGTTCGATAAAGGCGCCGAAATCCGTCATGCGCGCGACTCTGCCGGTCACAACACTGCCGACCGAATATTTGTCAGCCGCGCCTTTCCAGGGATTCTTATCCTCGAACTTCAGGCTGAGCGCGATCTTCTCGCCCGATATCTCCTTGATCAGCACTTTCACAACCTCGCCGACCTTAAATACTTTCTTCGGATTCTCCACTCTGCCCCAGGACATCTCGGAGATGTGGAGCAGGCCGTCACAGCCGCCCAGATCGATAAAGGCGCCGAAATCCGTCACGTTCTTGACCGTGCCTTCCACGGTGTCACCCACCTTGATCGTCTCGAACAGTTTCTTCTGCATCTCGGCTTTCTTCTCCAGGAGAAGCTGTTTCCTGTCGCCGATGTATCTTCTTCTCTTCGGGTTGTACTCGCTGATCACAAATTCGATCTCCTGATCGGCGTACTTGGTCAGGTCTTTCTCATAAGTGTCGGATACAAGGCTCGCCGGGATGAAGATTCTGACCTCGTCCACAACGACGCTCAGGCCGCCGTCGAGTACCTGTACCACTTTCGCCTTGAGTACCTCTCTGTTATTATATGCCTCCTCGATGCGCTTATTCCCTCTGTCCGCCGCGAGGCGCTTGTAGGTCAGCAGAACCTGTCCCTCGCCGTCGTTCACCTTGAGCACTTTCACTTCCATGGTATCATTCACTTTGGCCACGGTCGTCAGATCTACGTTCGGCTCGTTCGTGTATTCGTTCCTGGTGAGAATACCGTCCGATTTATATCCGATATTCAGAATGATCTCCTCAGGTTTTACGTCGATCACGGTGCCTTCCACAACCTCACCCGCATGGATCGTCTTAAATGATTCGTCTAGCATTTGTTCAAAAGTTAATTCTGACATAATTTTGAACCTCCTCGATTATATTGTTTGGGGTCGAAGCCCCTGCTGTAATACCCACTCGTCGGACAGATTCAGGTAAAGTCAAATGCAGGTCGCCAAGCGTCTGTATAAAATACGTGTTTGCGCACTCCTGCATACAGATCTCATATAGTTTCTGCGTATTAGAACTATGTTTGCCGCCTATGACTATCATAACATCGACCTTGGACGCGATCTCCCTCGCCTCGGTCTGCCGCTCTTCCGTAGCGTTACATATAGTATTCACAACACTAACATTGTAACCTTTTTCCATAATAATTTCAACCATATCTTGAAATTTATTGTAGTTAAATGTCGTCTGTGAGACAATACAGATCTCCTCGTCCCTCTGACAGGCAAATTTTTGCGCCTCTTCCGGCGTTCCGAGCACCGTCGCTTTATCCTGCGCCCAGCCCATGATTCCCTCCACTTCCGGGTGTCCCGCGTTACCGATAATCACGATCTTTTTGCCGGCGGCGCTCTCTTTCTCCACGATGTTGTGGATGCGCTTCACGAAAGGGCAGGTGGCGTCCACACAGGTGATGCCTTCTTTCTTTGTCATCTCGATGACCTTTTTGGGCACGCCGTGGGCGCGGATCATCACGATTCCCTCCGCTATACCGGCAAGCTGCTCCGGCGTGTCAATAATCTGCACGCCGCGTCTCTCCAGATCTTTCACAACCTCCTCATTGTGCACGATCGGTCCGTAAGTATAGAGCTTCTTTCCTGTCCTCGCTCTCTCATAGACCTGTTCCACCGCCCGCTTCACGCCGAAACAGAAGCCGGCGTGTTCTGCCAGAATCACTTCCATGCTGTATCAGACCTCTCCGCCGGCCTTTCCGGCTTCCTCTCCCGTGTTCTTTCGGCTCATATCGGTTAAAGCAGCGCGATAACCGCCTCTGCCACCTCATCGACGCTCATATGGGAAGAATCGATCAGCGTGGCGTCTTGGGCCTGCACAAGCGGCGAAATCTCTCTCGTCATATCCTGCCTGTCGCGCTCGATGATATCTCTCTCGATCGTGTCCAGATCGCAGTCTTCCCCTTTCGCCTGCAGTTCTTTGTACCGCCGCTCGGCGCGCACCCTGCTGTCAGCGGTCAGATAGACTTTGACCTGCGCGTTCGGCAGCACACAGGTGCCGATATCCCTGCCGTCCATGACTACATCCCTGCTCGCGGCAAGCTTCTGCTGCAGCTCCACCAGCTTTTTCCTCACATCGGGATTGGGACTGCTGGCAGAGGCCATGTTCCCCACTTCCTCCGTCCTGATATAGGCGTTGACATTCTCGCCGTTCAGGTAAACAATCTGCTCGCCGTTCTCATAACCGATGGAGATATCCGCCTCCCTGCACTTTGTGCTGATCTTCTCCGTCTCCGAGGGATCTATCTTCTCCCGGATGAGATACAGCGCCATGGCGCGGTACATCGCGCCCGTATCCACATAGATATAGCCCAGCTTCTTCGCTATTTTCTTCGCTATCGTGCTCTTGCCGGCTCCCGCCGGCCCGTCGATGGCAATATTGCAGCTCATAATATTCTGTCCTTTCCTGCGTTTTTTGCGGCTTTTGACTTATGCCGCCGCGGCATGTCCTCCGAATCCCCGCTCACTTGCCCTGTCCTATGCTCCCACCCGCCAGATGGCCCGTAGACCAGGCGATCTGCAGGTTGAAGCCTCCGGTCAGGGCGTCCAGGTCCAGCAGCTCCCCCGCAAAATACAGCCCGCTTACCAGTTTCGATTCCATCGTGGAGGGATTGACTTCCCTGACGGATACGCCGCCCTGCGTGATAATCGCTTCCGCATAATCCCTGACGCCGGACACGGACAGGCGCAGATGCTTTGTCAGCGCCGCAAGGCTCTTCCTCTCCTCCCTCGTGACATCGTGGACTTTCCTGTCGGGGTCGATCCCCGCCAGAGCAACCATCACGGGAATCAGCCCGGACGGATAGAGACCTCCCAGCGCGTTTCGGAAATTCCTGTTGCGGTTTTCCTCGAAATCCCGCAGAATTCTCCGGTCAAGCTGCTCCTCCGTCAGCGCCGGCTTCAAATCTATCTCACAGACCACATCAGCTTTCTCTCCGCACTTGCCGTAGCAGCTCGAAGCGCTCAGCACGAGAGGGCCGCTGATACCGAAATGAGTGAACAGCATCTCACCGAATCCCTGCCAGACTTTCTTCTCTCCGTCAAGCAGCGCCAGGCCGACATTCTTCAGCGCAAGCCCCTGCAGAGAAGCGCACCACTTTTCCTTGATCTCAAAGGGCGTCAGAGCCGGGGCGCACGCCGTCACGCTGTGCCCGGCTTCCCGCGCCATCCTGTGGCCGTCCCCCGCGGAACCCGTCGTCGGATAGGACAGACCGCCCGTGGCCAGGATCACCGCGTCGGCTCTCTCCTCACCGCCGTCCGCCAGACGCACCCCCACAACCTCTGCATTCTGTGCGGCACTTTTCCTCTTCGGCCTGCCGCCCTCCCGCGGGGCGTCCTTCGCTTCCGGCTGCCGCCTGCGCGTCAGGACACTCTCCACCCGTGTGCGCAGCCTGATCTCCACCCGCTCCCTCTCCAGCAGACGCCGCAGCGCCGCCGTCACGTCGGAGGCGTGATCCGATACCGGAAACACCCTCTCCCCGCGCTCCACCTTGAGCCTGCATCCCGCGCTCTCCAACAGTTCCATCATATCCCTGTTGTCAAAAGCGCGATACGCACTGTAGAGAAATCGGGGATTCGACACCACATTCGCGAAGAAACCGTCGGCATCGCAGGCGTTGGTCACGTTGCACCGGCCCTTGCCGGTGATGTAGAGTTTTTTCCCCAGTTTTTCATTCTGTTCCAAGAGCGTCACACTGTGTCCGCACGCCGCGGCCGCGTAAGCCGCCATCATGCCCGCAGCGCCGCCGCCTACCACGATCACGCGGCTCATGTCGTCTCACTCATCTTTCTTGCGCAGAGGATAATTCAGCATCGGTTCCTCATCGATAAAATTGATCTCGTCATTCAGGTAAACCTGATAGTTGTTCCAAGCCTCCTCCAGATCTTTCAGGCTCTTCTTCACCTCTTCCGGGCGCTTTAAGCAGATCGCGACCACCAGCGCATTGATCACGCTAAGGGGCGCCACCAGGGAATCCACAATGGAGACCATGTCGCTTCTGGCCAGCAGATTGCAGGACGAGTAGAGGTTCATCGGCGAATGTACAGAATCCGTGATGGTGATCACTTTGGCGTTCCTGTCGTTGGCAAACTCCATCGCCTTGAGCGTTCTCATGGAATATCTGGGGAAACTGATGCCGATCATAGCATCCTGTTCGTCGATGCGCAGCATCTGCTCGAACGTCTCCGACATGCTCGTCGTCTTTAGGAGCACCACATTGCCGCGCACCATATTCAGATAAAAATGCAGAAAATCCGCCAGCGGCTCACAGCTCCTGACCCCCATGATATAGATGTTCTTCGCCTCCAGGATAATGTCCACCGCCGTCTCAAAAGCCACCGGGTCAAGATTATGTATCGTGTCCTGCAGCTTCTCAATATCCGCCTCCAGCACGGAGGTCAGGATCTCCGACTGCGTGCTCTTGCCGTATTTTGCCCCAATCTTCTGTACGGAGTTGATTTTGTTCTGCACCCAGTCTTCCAGATCCCGCTGGAACTCCGGATAGCCGTTGTAACCGATGAACATGGCATAGCGGACGACAGTGGATTCGCTGACACCCACCGTCTCCCCGAGCCTGGCCGCTGTCATAAAAACCGCCTGGTCATAGTGGTCATAGATAAAAGCCGAGATCGCTTTCTGGCCCTTGCTCATTTTGCTGTAATGCTCATTGATCCTCGTGATCACATCATAACGATTCTGTATAACCATCTTCCGCCGTTCATACGCCTTTCCGCTTTATAGACTCAAAAACGCCTGGTAGGATTCCTCCAGCAGCTTGACCGTATCTTCCTCCTGGAGATCATAATCCCCCGTCAGAGACATGCAGGCCGACCCGTGGATAAAGATCCACATGCGCATAAACATGCCGCTCGGATCCTTGCAGCCGTAGAACTTGGCATTATTGATCTCTTTTACCACCCAGCCGTTTTTGCCGTTTAAGAGATCGTACAGACTCTTGCCGTGACGGTTGTCCGCCATGAAGAGCATCTTGAAAAGCTGCTGCTCCTCCTGCGCAAAGCGGATATAGGCCAGTCCGAGATTGACAAACGGCGTATCGCTCTTCTTCGGGAAGTTCGCATAATAGTCGTTAAAAAAGGAGATCGCTTTCTCAAACAGTTCCCCGCCCAGCTCTTCCATATTCTTATAGACACGGAAGATCGGCTGTGTGGAACACCCTGCTCTCGCCGCCAGCGTTCTGGCGCTCACCTGTGAGAAACCTTTCTCTCTCGTAATCTGGAAAGCCGCATTCAGTATTTCGTCCTTTGTGATCGTCTCTTTTCTTGCCATAAGACCTAACCTCTCTCGTATCACTTTTGCGTTATCGTTTGGTAACATATGTTATTATAATATATTATGTAACCTGCGTCAATCCCTTTTTTGCAAAATAAAATAGAATCCCGCAAAAAGGACGCCCTTCCCCGTGCGCAAGAACCGCGCCGGTTCGGGACGTCCTCTGAAAAATCATAGAATAACAGGCTGAAATCAAACGGGGTAAGCCGCGTTCTTTGTATCCGCCACGCTCATGTCCACTTTCTCCTGCTGCGCCTGCCGATACTTGAAGTAATCGATCGCCACCTGCGGGAACAGCGCGTAGGACAGCACATCCTCATCCTGCTGCTTCCACTCTTTCATCTCCGCCTCCAGGCCCGCAAGCTCCGGTTCGACGTGACCGGTCGCCTCCGCGGAACGCGCCGTGGAACGGGGCTCTCCGGGTATGACCTTGTCGATCACTTCCTGATTCATGGGCTTGACCGTCTGGCCATAGTTGCCGCGCAGCAGATCCTTGAATTCGCCCGTCGCCATCTTGTAGCGCTCGCCCATCAGCACGTTGAATACCGCCTGCGTGCCGACGATCTGCGAGGACGGCGTAACCAGAGGCGGCTCGCCGCAGTCCTTGCGGACTCTCGGGATCTCCTCCAGCACTTCCTGGTACTTATCCTCCGCTTTCTGCTCTTTCAGCTGGCTCACCATATTGGAGAGCATGCCGCCCGGTACCTGATAACGAAGCGTGTTGATGTTGACGCCGAGCACCTTGGTGCTCATCAGGCCGGATTCGATGCACTCCTCGCGGTACGGGCGGAAGTAATCCGCGATCTTCGCCAGAATCTCCTGATCATAGCCGGTGTCATACTCCGTGCCCTTGAAAGTCTCGACCATGACCTCCGTCGCGGGCTGGGAAGTGCCCAGCGCAAACGGAGAAATCGCGCAGTCGATGACGTCCACGCCGGCTTCGACCGCTTTTAAGTAGGTCATGGAAGCCACGCCGGAGGTGTAGTGCGTGTGCAGCTGGATCGGAAGCTTTGTGCTCTCCTTTAAGGTCTTGACCAGTTCCGCCGCGCGGTAAGGCACGAGAAGTCCCGCCATGTCCTTGATACAGATGGAATCCGCGCCCATCTCCTCGATCTTTCTCGCCATATCCGCCCAGTAATCCAGCGTGTAGGCATCACCCAGCGTGTAGGAGAGCGCGATCTGCGACTCGCCTCTTCCCTCCTGCTTTTTGATCTTGTTGGTCGCATCCACCGCAGCCTGCAGGTTGCGGATATCGTTCAGGCAGTCGAAAATCCTGATGACATCGATACCGTTCGCGATGGACTTCTCCACAAACGCGTACACCACATCATCCGCGTAGGGTCTGTACCCCAGAATGTTCTGTCCTCTGAACAACATCTGCAGTTTTGTCTTCTTAAAGCCGTCCCTCAACTTCCGCAGTCTGTCCCACGGATCCTCTTTCAGGAAACGGAGGGATGCGTCGAAAGTCGCGCCGCCCCAGCACTCTACCGCGTGGTAGCCGACCTGGTCCATTGTCTCTACGATCGGAAGCATTTTCTCGGTAGGCATTCTGGTCGCGATCAGAGACTGATGCGCGTCACGAAGAACGGTTTCCATGATGCCGACCGGCTTTTTAATCTGTTCTGCCATTTTATTTTCATTCCTTTCTCTGCATTTTTGTGGTTATCGGACCCAAAATCCGATGGAATTTCCCTCGTTTAGAATACGCCGAATACCGCCATGAACGTACCGGCCGCCACAGCCGTACCGATAACGCCGGCCACGTTGGGCCCCATAGCGTGCATCAGTAAGAAGTTGGTAGGATCCGCCTCGGCGCCGACTTTCTGCGACACTCTGGCCGCCATGGGCACCGCGGACACGCCCGCCGAACCGATCAGCGGATTCACTTTGCCTTTCGTCAGGATGCACATCAGCTTGCCGAACAGCACACCTGCCGCCGTGCCGAAGCAGAATGCGATCAGGCCGAGAACCACGATCTTAATCGTATCCATGTTTAAGAAAGCCTGTGCGCTGGTGGTCGCGCCCACGGACGTACCGAGGATGATCACGACGATGTACATCAGCGCGTTGGAAGCCGTATCTGTGAGCTGTCTGACCACGCCGCACTCCCTGAACAGGTTGCCCAACATCAGCATACCGACGAGCGGCGCCGTAGTAGGCAGGATCAGGGAAACGACGATCGTAACCACGATCGGGAACAGGATCTTCTCCAGCTTGCTGACCGGCCGGAGCTGTCCCATCTTGATCTTTCTCTCTTTCTCCGTCGTGAGAAGCTTCATGATCGGCGGCTGGATAATCGGTACCAGCGACATATAGGAGTATGCCGCAACCGCGATCGGTCCCAGCAGCGCCGTCTGCTGCAGCTTGCCCGCGAGGAAAATGGATGTAGGGCCGTCCGCACCGCCGATGATGGAGATGGCCGCGGCCGCCTTGTCATTGAATCCCATGGCAATCGCGCCAAAGTACGCCGCGAAAATACCGAACTGCGCCGCCGCGCCGAGCAGGAAACTCTTCGGGTTGGCGATCAGCGGCCCGAAGTCCGTCATCGCGCCCACGCCCATGAAGATCAGGGACGGCAGGATCGCCCACTCGTCCAGCTTGTAGAAATAGTACAGCAGACCGCCGCCTGCGCCGCCCTCGCCGTACTCCGCCATAATATCCGGATAGATATTGACCAGCAGCATACCAAAGGCTATCGGGACTAAAAGCAGCGGCTCAAACTCATGCCGGATAGCCAGATACAGAAATACCAATGCTACCAGAATCATAATGTAGTTGCCGACTTCCAGATTGAAGAAAGCCGTCTGGTGGATCAGATTCGATAGCGTAGATGTAATGTAATCCATTGCTTAACCTCCTGTAGTTATAGTTTCAGACCGCCCCCGCACAGAGGCGGCTGACGATCAGTTCAATGTCGCGAGCAGCGCGCCGGCCTCAACCGCATCGCCCACAGCTACATTGATACTCGCTACAGTGCCGTCCTCGGGCGCCACTACAGGGATTTCCATCTTCATGGCCTCCACGATCACAACGGCATCGCCTTTCTTGACCGCCTGGCCCACATTCGCCTCAATCTTGAATACCTTGCCCGCAGCGCCGGCCTCAATCTTCACGCTGCCCTGTGCGCCGCCTGCCGCGGGAGCCGCCGCGGGTGCGGGAGCCGCCTTGGGTACCGCCCTCGGCGCAGCGGGTGCCGCCGCCGCAGGCGCGCCGCTCGTCTGACCCTCTTCCACAACTACATCATATACGTTTCCGTTTACGGTGATGGTATAATTTTTCATCTTGATATCCTCCTATGATCTAGGCATTCTGCCATTTACTCTTGTTCACTTTTCTGATGGAGCGCACTACGAAGCCGTCCGCAGAACCGCTTCCCTCATAAGCTGCGACCGCCGCCGCGATAACCGCCACGAGCTCCGCATCGTTTGCCAGTTCCTCTTTCTGTGCGATCTGTGCCACAACCGGGGCCTCGGCCGGCGCGCTCTGCGCTGCCACAGTCTCCTCTTTCTTCGGCTTCTTCACATTGACCTTGGCGATCAGGCCGAAGCAGGAGATGATCAGGCTGATGAAGATCAGCACGACGAACACCGTTCCCATACCGATCACGGTATTCAATACGGCTTTCGTCATGTTCTCCCCGAAAGAGTACGCCACATTTGCCGCGATGCCCGTGATGACAGGCTGGCTGGGATTGGAGTTGTCCACGACGAACTCCACCACCGCGTTGTGGTCGGAGCCGAGTACATTGATATCCACCACAAACTCATCGTCCGAGGCTTTTACCGTACCGCCGTCCGTGCCGTTAAACTGTCCGATATCGCCGAGCGCGCTCTGCCAGCTGAGCATACCGTTGTAGATGGCCGCGTTGTCCTTGTTCTGCTCGACCGCCGCCTCGCCCTGCGCGACTACCAGATCGATTGCCGACAGGACTGAGCTGCACTGCGTGATCAGCGACTCTTTCATCGCCGGATCCACCCCGGCCTCTTCCTTTCCGCACGCGCACAGGCCGGTCATGCAGGTGATCACACCTAATATTGCCAGTAATTTTCTCATATTAAGCATCATCCTTTCTAGACCGTACCGTGTTTTCTGTCCGGACGCCCTTCACTCTTTGTCGCCAGCATCTCGAAAGCGCCGATCACATATTTTCTCGTATCTTCCGGTGCGACGATCTGATCCACATACCCTCTCGCGGCCGCGCTCTTCACATTGTTCTGCAGGGCCGCATACTCTTTCGCGCACGCGTCGATAGCCTCGGAGCCTTGTCCGTCGCAGATGATCTTCGCCGCCAGATTCGCGTCCATCATGCCGATCTCGGCATCCGGCCATGCGATTGTGATATCCGCGCCGATCGCCTTGGAGTTCATCGCCACATATGCGCTGCCGTATGCCTTGCCGATCACCACGTTCACCTTGGGCACCGTCGCGTTGGCAAACGTGTATGTAAGTTTTCCCACCGCTCCGGCAATCCGCTTCTCCGCGCACTTGGTCGCCGCGAAGCCCGCAACATTAGTCAGGGTGAGCACCGGAATGTCAAACGCGTCGCAGAAATTGACGAACTTTGCCGCTTTCTCCGCGCCTCTTACAGACAGCGCGGCGTCGAATTTCTCGACAACCTCGCCGTTCTCGTCGCACACCTCCGTGCGGTTTGCAACCGCGCCGACGGTAGCGCCGTTCAGCCTGATAAATCCGGCCACCATATCTTTCGCGTAATTCTGCTTTACTTCCACAAACACGCCGTCGTCCGCGATCTGTGACAGCGCGATGGAAGTGTCGCCCACGCAGGCTGCGATCTGCGCACACGCTCTGTTCAGGTCGTCCGTGCACTCGTCAACCGCGATCTCCGCATTGTTGGCGGGCAGCATGGAGACTAGCTGACGGATCCGGGCAAGGATCGACGCCTCGTCGCCGACCGCGTCCACCAGTCCGGCTTCCTCACTCTGATACGCCGCGGAGGAAGTGTCGCATCTGGAAATCTCGTTGCCGGCCAGCGCGTTGGGAGAATTGACGAACAGCTTCGCTTTCGTCTCCTCCATAAACGTGAAATCCGCCATCGCCGGAATCAGGGCCAGCCCGCCGCCGCAGCTGCCGAACACGGCCGTGATCTGCGGAATCACACCGGAGGCAAGCGCCTGCTTCATGTAGATCTCGCCGAAGCCGTTGAGCGCATCCGTCGCCTCCTGCAGCCTGAGCCCCGCGGAATCGATCAGCCCGATCACGGGCGCGCCCGTCTTCAGCGCCAGATCATAGAGGTTTGCAATCTTCTTCGCGTGCATCTCACCAACCGTGCCGTTTAAGACGGACGCGTCCTGGCTGTACACATACACGAGATTGCCGTCGATCACTCCGTAGCCGGTCACGACGCCGTCCGAAGGAGTTTCAGCCTGTTTCAGATTAAAATCGGTGGACCGCGCCGTCACGAGCGCGCCGATCTCAACGAAACTGTTTTCATCGAGCAAAGCACTGATTCTTTGACTCGCTTGAGAAGTAGTACCCATTTTTCAGCCCTCCATTTATCATGATAATAAAATAAATAAAACGTAATTCGCCGATGTGCATAGCGCACGAGGTAAGTATAACACAGAATCGGCGGACAGACCAGCCAATTTTCCAAAAAAATCACAAAATTTCTCAAATTCCCGATAGCGGAGATCACGGCAGAAAAATTTGCAGGAGATAGGCGAAGATGCGGCCATAAGTGCGCTCCTCCACGGCCTCGTCCGTGACGATCGGAAAACGCTTGAGCAGCGTCCCGTTCAGATAATAGCTCACCTCTCCGACCTGCTCCCCGGCGGCCACCGGCGCGCGCAGCGAATCTTTCATCTGCACTCTGACTTCCACCTCATCCTCCGCGCACAGCAGATACAACATGCTCTGTACGGCCTCATTCTCCGAGTGGACCGCCACGCTCGCCTCCTCATAGGGCGCCCCCGACTTGCAGTCGATGCCGTTGGGCACCGGGATCTCCCGAAATTCCCTCTGCTCGTGGATATCCCTGTAGGCATAGCGCTCCATACCGTAGGAAAGCAAGGTCTTCATATCGCTCCACTTGTAGCTTCTGTTGTTCGGCCATCCGCAGGCGAGAAGCGCCACGGTAAAGAGGCGGCCGTCGCTCTCTGCCGCTCCCACATAGCAGTAGCCGGCGCTGTTGGTAAAGCCTGTCTTTCCCGAGATCGCCTCCTCCATCATGCCCAGAAAAGCGTTGTGGTTGTCACAGTGAAAGCTTCTTCTGCCCTCCGCGTCCGTAAAATCGTAGGTCTGCGTCTGCGTAATTTCCAGGAAACGCTCCCTCTCCGGCGAATCCGCCACGCAGTAAGCCATGATCTTCGCCAGATCCGCCGCCGTGGTGGAATGCGTTTTTCCCGTCTCGTTGACCACCGCGTCCAGCCCGTTCGGCGTGATAAAATAAGTGTCAAAGCAGCCGATATCCCGTGCCTTGCGGTTCATCATGGCGGCGAACCCCTCCACGCTGCCGCCGACCGCCTCCGCAATCACCACGGCCGAATCATTGTGTGATTCCAGCATGAGGGAGTACAGCAGATCGCCAAGCCTGTACTTTTCTCCCTGTCTGGCATACAGTTTGACCTTGGGCATACCCGCCGCATAGGCAGACACCTCCACAATCTCATCGGGATCACCGTACTCCAGCGCCAGAATACAGGTCATAATCTTCGTGGTGCTCGCCATGGGCAGCACATCTTTCTCATTCTTACCGTACAGAATACGGCCGGAATCGGCGTCCATCAGAACCGCCGCCTGCGCGTACAGCCGCAGTTCCTCCTGTTCCGCCTCCTCACCGCTCTCTCCGCCCGCCGCATCCCCCTGTCCGGACAGAAGCCCATATGCCGTCCCCGCCGCCTGCGCGCAGGGTCTCAGGAGCGGACAGCAAAACAAGGCGCCCGCCGATAGAACGACGATCGCCCTGCATCTCATCCTTTTTTTCTGAGGCATCTCTGCCTTTTTGTCGTCTCTCAACATACGCATAGATCCGTCCCCATACGTTCTCGGTTAAATATATGCGTATATGCCGCCCGTATGACGGCGGACAGGTTCTATATGTCCAGCTGCATCTGCACCTCGGACTCCGCCTGCTGCTTGAATTCCTCGATCTGCACCGCATTCAGCTCCGGCAGATCCTCCAGGGACTTCACACCGAAGCTCCTGAGAAACTGCTCTGTCGTGCCGAACAGAAGCGGTCGCCCCGGCGCGTCCATGCGCCCCACCTCCGTGATCAGATCATACTCTAAAAGCTTATTCACCGCGTGGTCGCAGCTCACGCCTCTGACCCGCTCGATCTCCAGCCTCGTGACCGGCTGCTTGTACGCTATGATGGAAAGCGTCTCAAGCAGCGTATCCGTCAGCGCAAACTTCTTCGGCGTCTTGGCAATTTTAATCAGATATTCGTACAGTTCCCCTTTCGTGCACATCTGCACGGCGTCGTCCAGACTGACTAAGCCGATCCCGCGGTCCCCGGCGCTGTAATCCTGCGCCATCTCGTCCAGAATCCCTTTTGTCGTCTCCTTGTCCTCCTCTATGACTGCGGCGAGACTGTCGATACCGACGGAATCGCCCATCGCAAACAGGATCGCTTCCAGTACCGCTTTTGCTTTCGCTCTCTCCATGTTCTTTCCCTCTTACCGTCCGTCCCTGCTATACAACCGATGTAAGCTGCACCGGCGTATCGTCTTTGACATCTTTTGCCGTGATAATGATGTCCGAAAAAGTATCTTCCTGTTCGATCCCGATCCGGCCCGTCTTGATCATCTCCAAAATCACCAGAAAAGTGACGATCACTTCCATCTTGCTGTTCTGTTTCTCCAGAAGCCTGCGGAAACTGAATGTCTTGTGGCTGCGCACATAGGCTTCCACGAAAGTAGTCTTCAGCTCCATGTCGATCTCGTCTTTCTCGATCGTGCCGAAAGTGCTCCTGACCGGATCGATCTTGTCCTCCTGCCTTCTCATGACCTGCCGGAAGATCTCATGCAGCCTGGCGAGCGTCACGTCTCCGATCAGCTCCTCGTAATCGACAGGCTGCCGGTAGTCTGCCACCTCTTTGGGCAGCGTAGGACGCTTGTAGAGACTTCGCTCCGCGTCCACCATGCGGTCCCGCAGCTCATAGGACATGTACTTGCACATCTTGTATTCCAGCAGTTTCTCCACCAGCTCGGCGCGCGGATCCTCCTCCTCGCCCTCCTCGCTCTCTTCCTTGGGCAGAAGCATTCTGCATTTGATATCCAGCAGCGTCGCCGCCATGACAAGGAACTCGCTCATGACGTTCATGTCCTCTGTCTCCATCTGCCTGATATAATCCATATACTGTTCCGTGATCTCCACGATCGGGATGTCGTAAATATCCACTTTATTCTTGTCGATCAGGTGCAGGAGAAGATCCAGCGGTCCCTCAAACACCTCCAGCTTGACCGGAATTGCCATCCTATGCCTGTCCTTTCTGCCCGTGTGCCGTCTGCGGCGTCAGTGTGATCACCGGCAGCTCGCCCGGGTTGAAGAGTCTGACCGGCGGCGTATGGGAACTTAAACCTCTGCTCAGGATCATCGTCGTCCCGCCGCGCTCAAATCTGCCGCCGTCATATTTCGGGAAAAAAGTCATATTCGGAGAAAGCACGCCGCCCAGTACCGGCAGCCGTACAACCCCGCCGTGCACATGTCCCGACACGACCACATCCGCACCCCAGTCCGCATACTCCTCAAAATACTGCGGCGTGTGCGCGATCAGGATCTGGCAGGCGTCCTCGCGCGGCTCTCCCAGCAGCTTTGTGAGATAGTCCACGCCCATCGGCCGCTTGCGGAATCTCTTGTAGTAGCGCCTGTCTATCATCGATCCGCAGACGGCGATATTGTACTCCGGCAGATAAGTGTTCTCGTTGATCAGCGGCTCGATTCCCGCCGCCGACAGCGCAGACACATACGCCTCATAGATGTCTCCGTACTGCTCCGGGTACAGTTTCAGCCTGTACTCATGGTTTCCCATGCCGTAGTAGATTCTGTACCTTGCCGCCAGCTGCCGCATCAGGGAGAGTGCCGGTTCGCAGGACTGCCCTCTCACGGCGGTCAGCATATCCCCCGCCACCAGAACGGCGTCCGGCGCTATCCGGTCTATCTCCCCAATCAGCCTCTCATGATCTCTTCCGAACGATTTGTTGTGCAGATCCGCCAGAAGTACGAACCTGCACGGTTTCGTCACTTTATCCGACACAATCTCATAGGGCACCGTGACAAATCTGTTGCTGTCCCACGCTGCTGTGAGCAGACAAATCACGACCGCTATGCCCATCAGGATTAAGAGAAGTTCCGCCATATCACTCTCCACACGACGCCATACCCGGACAACTTATAAAGTATATCACACAACATCCCCTCTCCGCAATCTGCGAACTTCTGTTCGCATCGCCTCACGTCCCTGATTTTTTCATCAGATAACGGAGGCAGACCTTTTTACAGTAATCCCGATAACCGGCCTTATCCACGCTGCCCGCGGCCAGAATGGATACGCTGCCGATCCTCGTCCCGTCAATCTTATAGACCGCCTCGCCCACAGCGTCTCCCTCGGCGACGGGAGCCTGAATGCTCTCCGGCAGGCTGATCTCTTTCTGCACCTGACTTAAATTGCTCCCCTTGGTATCCAGATAGGAAAACGGCCCCTCGTAAGTCAGGTGCAGCCTGTCTTCGATACCTCCCTCCACCTTTTCGTCCGGCAGCGGATCCGTATTTTCATCCCGGTACATCTGACTGACACTGTAGCCGTAGTTGAGCAGCGCTATGGCGTCCTGAAAACGCGTCTTGCTGTCCGGCGCGCCCATCAGCACGGCGATCAGCTCCATGCCGTCCCGCTCGGCCGTGGCCGACAGGCAGTAGAGTGCCTTGGAAGTAGAACCGGTCTTCAGGCCGGTGGCCCACTCGTACTGCTTCAGCAGTTTGTTGGTGCTGGAGAGCGTAAAGGTCGATGTGCCCGCAGCCGTCCTGTGCTCGATATCCTCCATCCAGATCCGCGAGTAGTCGAACACTTCCGGGTACTTCGTGATCAGCTCCCTCGACATGATTGCCACGTCTCTCGCCGAAGAATAGTGCCCGTCTGAATCCGTCAGCCCGCAGCAGTCCTCAAAATGCGTGTTTTGCAGTCCCAGCTCATCGGCTTTCTCATTCATCAGCTTGACAAATTCACTCTCGCTTCCCGCTATGTACTCCGCCACCGCCACGCTGGCATCATTGCCGGACGAGACGGTGATGCACTTGAGCATCGTATCTAACGTCTGGGATTCCCCCTCTTCCAGAAAAACCTGCGAGCCTCCCATCGATTTGGCATAGGCGCTCGTTGTGACGATATCGTCCAGATGGATCCTGCCGCTTTTGATGTGCTCAAAAGTGATGAGCAGCGTCATGATTTTGGTGATGCTGGCCGGGCTCCTGCGCATATCCGCCTCCTGCTCGCAGACGACCTGACCGGTGGACGCCTCCATCACCAGATAAGACGGCGTGGACACATCCGGCGCCGCGCACACATACATTGTCGTCCGCGTAAATCCCGCGGCCAGCATGAGACAGCCGGCTGACAGCCAGACCGCAATACGTCTTCCCATCGTTCGCATTTCTATCGCTTCACTCCCGCATACCGCCGCGGCTTTTCCGGCAGACCGCGGCATTTTCTCATTATCTATCATATGGTGCGGAAACGGCGGTTATGCCACGGACAGGCCTCTGTTTTGCACGCGGTAAAGTCTTCGCAGCGAGATGAAACTTGCGCAAAAGAAAAACAGACCCAAAATCTCTTTTGGGTCTGCCTTGCCTGTTTCCTAATTGTATTTGCGCTTTCTTGCGGCTTCGGACTTTTTCTTGCGTCTTACGCTGGGCTTCTCGTAATGTTCTCTCTTACGAATCTCCTGCTGGATCCCCGCCTTTGCACAGCTTCTCTTGAAGCGGCGCAACGCGCTGTCCAAAGTCTCGTTCTCTTTGACGATTACGTTCGACATTTTCGCACCTGACCTCCCTTCAGTCCCTGACAAGCATTTCGACTGATCGGGTTATTTTTCTTCACATACAAGATAGATTATACCACAATTTGGTTATGCGTCAACCACTAAATTTTTGTCATGCATACGGAAGCGCAATCCGACGGTTCTGCGGCGAAAAGAAAGCCCCAAGAACACCAGCAGGCCGCCAAGCGAAATCAGTTCGCTCAGCCTCCAGTACCACGGTTCGCAGAAAGCCACGCGAATCACACCATCATAGGATGGCGGTACGACTACGGCGAGCCGTCCGTAATTCCCCTCCTGTACCGACAATACTTCTCCCGTATCGGCAAGCACCCGATATCCTTTATAATTAAAAATCGGAACTTCCACCGCCTGCGCCTGATCCGTATGATTGGTCAGAGACATCACAAAATCCCCATGCTCCCTGTGCCATTCCGAGATACTCACGGCCTCTTTCTCATAAATCAGGGTATCTTTGTTTTCTTTCACATAGCCTAAGATATCCAGAATTCTTCCCGCCGCTGGCAAATATTCCCCGTTTCCTACCGCATCCGATAACATAAAATCCGTCTGATAGAGCATGTAAGGCTCATTTTCCTGCAATACTTCTTCCATGTACGAAAAGCCCTGCCAAAATGCGACCACGAGAAGTATCCCCGCAAAAACAGCCTTTTTCCTGCGAGTCATCCACTCACCGCGCAGCATGACGCACAAAAGCCATGTGAGAAATATACCCGCCAGTGCCAGAAAACGCCACGGATACTGCAGACTCACGAAAACACTCTGCAAAAACGGCAGGCACTTGGCAATCGCCGTATAGGGAAAAAGATAGAGTGTCATGAGCAGACTGAGGATACTCAGCCAGGCTGCCAGGCGTGCTTCCCGATTCTCTGCCAGGCTTCTGCGGTTTACCCCCCCCCTGTTGAGGCAAAACCAGGCTGCAAGAACCAGCAGAGAAGCCAGCCCTACCGTCAACGGCATATTTCCTATGATACCTTTATGCACCAACACGGAAGTTGCGGTGACTCCATAACTCGCCAACAGAAGCTGTGCCGGCAGAGTCCCCTGCATTTCCAGGGAAAACGCTCTGTAACCCTGTTTCATAGCGTCAGTAATGATGTAGTTGCCATGATACATATAATCCACAAAGGGGATCAGAAACCACAGACATAAAATAAACGCAGCGAGAACCGCCTTGCAGAGAACAAGCAGTCTCTCACGGCGAAAAGTCTTCTTCCACATAAGAATCGCTGCCAGGATCAGAAAAAAAGCCGTCATTTCCGTGGATAATATATGGGACAAAAAAATACCTGTGCAGCCTGCCGTCAACGGCCGCCACCCTCCCGCAAATTCCTCGGAATCCTCTCTGCAGGCATAAATACACCACATGCCGTACACCACGAGAGGCATGAACATCGTCGCCGTATATTCCCCCACGGCCGCCCTGGTCCAGATATTTGCCAGTCTGTAGATGTTCATGGAAAAAACTGCCGCGCATATCAGTCCTATACGCATATTACTCATTCTGGAAAAACAATAATACGAAATCCAGACCGTACCCGTATTGATCAGCAGGACATAGATATTGTATGCCGCATAAAGCGGTATGCCGCAGACACGCAAAAAAGCCGGAATATACAACAACAAATCCCCGTAAAACACGGAAGTGGGACTGCCGTGCCCATACAGGCAATAGGTGTGCATTTTTACCGGAAAATCGCCATTCAATAACCCTTCTTTCAGACCTTCAATTCTGGTGAGATGAAAGGGCAGATCATGTCCATATGTCAAATAATTGGCCAGCACCGGTATATTGACAGCCACGGTCAACACAATCAGGATTTTCAAACAGGTTTTCTGTTCCTTGCGCAGCGCGAAGCGTTCTCTGTTCGTCATCCAAAGCAGCAGAATATCGGCCAGAACTAACAAAAGTCCCATCTTAAGCAACGTATTCCGCATCGTTACGCCCGGTAAAGAGACAATTCTCACACCTCGGCACAAAACATAATCTTCCGCCGCCGCATTTTGATTCAGCTTCATTACTATCTGAATGGGATGGTTTTCGTATTTTATCCGGAATTCAGCGGTCGAAACCGGAAGCGATATCGTCCCCAGAGGCCAGTATTGTACATTCTCCTCATACAAAATTTCCGCATCCAGGGCTTGTACGTCACTATATTCACAATCCACCTCAACCCTATAAAATCCCGGTGAAAGGGATAGGGAGGGCGTGGCATAATAGTCGCGCAATCCGAGCTCTTCCGGTTCTTTGGTGTTATATTGCAGCGATTCCTCCGGATAAACCAGCTCAACGGGCTGCTGCCTTTTCATAAACAGGCCCGCCGCGATTACGGCAGCGATCTCCGCCAAAAAGATACACAGCCACATCCGCTTACTTATGCCTTTCCCATGTAACATCGCCGGTCCTCCCATACACTACTGTTCATGAAAGCGTCACAGCTGCTCTGCCAGCACCCCGGCCGCCGCCGCAAGCGCCGCGTCGATGCCCGCCGGATTCTTGCCGCCGGCCTGTGCCATGTTAGGACGTCCGCCGCCGCCGCCGCCCACAAGCGCCGCGATGCCTTTGATCAGGTTGCCCGCGTGGGCACCTTTCGCCATCGCGCCGTCGGTGGCCATGGCGATCATGTTGACCTTGCCGTCATTGTCGGAAATCAGAACAACCACGCCCTCGCCGAGTTTCTCCTTGAGCTGATCGCCCAGTTCACGCAGTCCGTTCATATCCACGCCCGACACGCTGGATGCCAGCAGCTTCACGCCGCCAATCTCCTGCACCTGATCCATGACATCGCCCAGCGCATCCTTGGCCGCCCTGCTCTTTAAGGACTCGTTCTCGCTCTGCAGCGCTTTCATCTCCGCCAGCAGATGCTCACAGCGTTCCACCAGATTGGCCGGCGATGTCTTCAGCGCCCTGGCCGCAGCGTTCAGCTGCTCTTCCAGCTTCTCATAATAAGCCGTCACATTGCTGCCCGTCACCGCCTCGATTCGGCGAACACCCGCCGCCACGCCGGACTCCGAGAGGATCTTAAAGGAGCCGATCATCCCTGTAGATTTCACATGCGTGCCGCCGCACAGTTCCCGTGAGAAATCTCCCATGGAGACGACACGCACCGTCTCGCCGTACTTTTCCCCAAAAAGCGCCATCGCGCCGGATTTCTTCGCTTCCTCTATGGTCATGATGTCCGTCTGCACGGCGAGATTCTCCGCGATCTTCTCATTGACGAGCCGCTCCACCCTCTGCAGTTCTTCGGGTGTCATCGCCGCCGGATGAGAGAAATCGAATCGCGTCCGCTCACCGTCCTGATAGGAACCGGCCTGTTCCACATGGTTGCCCAGAACTTCGCGCAGCGCTTTCTGCAAAAGATGCGTCGCACTGTGATTCTTGCAGGTATTGCTCCGTCTGTCCCTGTCCACAGACAGGTTTACGGCATCGCCCGTCTTAAACATGCCCCGCGTCACTCTGCCGATATGTCCTACCTTGCCGCCCAGCAGTTTGATCGTACTCTCTACCCGGAACTCACCCTCCGGCGTGCTGATCACGCCGATATCACCTTCCTGGCCGCCCATGGTCGCATAGAAAGGCGTCTGCTCCACAATCACCGTACCTGTCTGTCCGTCTGTCAGCGCCTCCACCAGCTCCGTCTCTGTGGTAAGCACAGTCACCCTGGAGCCGTATGTCAAGTTGTCATATCCCACAAACTCGGTCGTGACCGAGGGATCGATGGACTCGTAGACAGTCACGTCCGCGCCCATATAATTCGTTACTTTCCGCGCTTTGCGCGCCTTGTCTTTCTGTTCCTGCATACATGCCCTGAAGCCGTCCTCGTCCACACTGAAGCCTTTTTCCTCCAGGATCTCTCTGGTGAGGTCCAGCGGAAAGCCATAAGTGTCGTACAGCCTGAACGCCTCCGCGCCGGCAAGCTGCGTACTGCCGCCTCCGGCAAGCGCTTCCTCCATCTCACCGAGAATACTTAAGCCCTGGTCGATGGTCTTGTTGAACTTATTTTCCTCCTGCGTCAGCACATTGAAGATAAACTCTTTCTTCTCTTCCAGCTCCGGATAGCCGTCTTTCGATCCCTCAATGACAGTGCCCGCCAGATCGGATAGGAATGTCCCCTGTATGCCGAGCTTCCTGCCCTGGCGCGCAGCGCGCCTGATGATGCGCCGCAGCACATACCCGCGCCCCTCGTTGGAGGGCATGATACCGTCGGAAATCATAAACGTCGCCGAACGAATATGGTCGGTGATGATGCGGATAGAGACATCCGTATCATAATCTTTCTTGTACTCCACACCCGCAATCTCGCAGACTCTCGTGCGCAGGGCGAGCACGGTGTCCACATCGAAGATGGAATCCACGTCCTGCACGACGGACGCCAGCCGCTCCAGCCCCATGCCTGTGTCGATATTTTTCTGTATCAGTTCCGTGTAATTGCCCTTGCCGTCGTTGTCGAACTGTGTGAAGACATTATTCCAGATCTCCATGTAGCGGTCACAGTCGCAGCCCACGGTACAGCCGGGCCTGCCGCAGCCGTACTTCTCCCCGCGGTCATAGTATACCTCGGAGCAGGGACCGCAGGGGCCGGAGCCATGCTCCCAGAAATTATCCTCCTTGCCGAAGCGGAAAATCCGCTCCGGGGCGATGCCGATCTCCTTGTTCCAGATCTCGAACGCCTCGTCGTCCTCCTCGTAGACGGACGGATAGAGCCTGTCCGGGTCCAGGCCGACCACTTCCGTCAGAAATTCCCAGCACCAGGAAATCGCCTCTTTCTTAAAATAATCGCCGAAAGAGAAGTTCCCCAGCATCTCAAAGAATGTGCCGTGTCTGGCCGTCTTGCCCACATTCTCCAGATCGCCGGTGCGGATACATTTCTGGCAGGTGGTGACACGTCTTCTCGGCGGAATCTCCTGTCCCGTAAAATAAGGCTTAAGCGGCGCCATGCCGGAGTTGATCAAGAGCAGGCTGTTGTCGTTGTGCGGCACCAGCGAGAAGCTCTTCATTTTCAAATGTCCCTTGCTCTCAAAAAAGTCGAGGAACATCTTGCGCAGTTCATTTACACCATACGGTTTCATCGCAGTATTCTGTCCTTTCCTGTCCTGTTATAGTTTGACGGCATTCTTATTCTTACGATGCCGTCACCGCAGATTATCTCAGAAGGTAAACTTATCCGCAAAGTACGCGCCGAGCTCCGCGATCGCCACGCGCTCCTGCTCCATGGAGTCGCGGAACCTGACGGTGACACACTGGTCCGTCTCGGAGTCGAAATCGTAAGTCACACAGAACGGCGTGCCGATCTCGTCCTGCCTGCGATAGCGCTTGCCGATATTGCCGCGGTCGTCAAACTCGCAGTTGTATTTTTTACACAGCTGCGCATAGATCTTCTCCGCCCCCTCATTCAGCTTCTTCGAGAGCGGCAGCACGCCGATCTTGACGGGTGCGATCGCCGGATGGAAATGCAGTACGGTGCGCACGTCGCCCTCGCCGATTTCCTCCTCATCGTAAGCCGCGCACAGAAAAGCCAGCACCACACGGTCCGCGCCAAGCGACGGCTCGATGACGTAGGGCACATACTTCTCGTTCTTCGCATCGTCGAAATAAGACATATCCTCACCCGAAGTATTCTGGTGCTGCGTCAGATCATAGTCCGTCCTGTCAGCGATACCCCACAATTCGCCCCAGCCGAACGGGAACAGGAATTCGATATCCGTCGTTCCCTTGGAGTAAAACGCCAGTTCCGCCGGATCATGGTCGCGCAGGCGCATCTCCTCCTCCCTGATGCCGAGGGAGAGAAGCCAGTCGCGGCAGAAGCCTCTCCAATACTGGAACCATTCCAGATCCGTGCCGGGTTCGCAGAAGAATTCCAGCTCCATCTGCTCGAACTCTCTTGTGCGGAACGTGAAGTTTCCGGGCGTGATCTCATTGCGGAACGACTTGCCGATCTGTCCGATACCGAAAGGAATCTTCTTTCTCGACGTGCGCTGCACGTTCTTGAAATTCACAAAGATACCCTGCGCCGTCTCCGGCCGCAGATAGACGGTATTTTTAGCGTCCTCGGTGACACCCTGAAATGTCTTGAACATCAGATTGAACTGTCTGATGTCGGTAAAATTATGTTTGCCGCAGGTCGGGCACGGAATATTATGTTCCTCCACAAAATCTTTCATCTGCTGCTGGCTCCAGCCGTCCACGGACTCCTCGAAGCTGATACCGTTCTCCGCCGCGTAATCCTCGATCAGCTTGTCCGCACGGAATCTCTCATGGCATTCTTTACAGTCCATCAGCGGGTCTGAGAAACCGCCCAGATGTCCCGACGCGACCCAGGTCTGCGGGTTCATCAGGATCGCGCAGTCCACGCCAACATTGTAGGGATTCTCGGTAACGAACTTCTGCCACCAGGCTTTCTTCACGTTATTCTTAAGCTCCACGCCCAGATTGCCGTAATCCCACGTATTCGCCAATCCGCCGTAAATCTCCGAACCGGGATACACAAATCCTCTCGCTTTCGCCAACGCCACAATCTTGTCCATTGTCTTTTCCATAGTGATTTCCTCTCTGTCTTCTTCCGCCTAAGCGGCGGTTATTTAGTGTGAAAAAATATACTGACTTCATGCCCCTGCCGCGTGAACCTTACGAGATGGGCGTATGATGCCCGCCACCGTGACTGCTATGGCTTTCTCTCACTCGAACACAATATACGACAGCACACTCTCATCCGTATTCCCGTTTTCCGGATAGGAAATCAGGACACCGTTTTTGCCGTAAAAAGAGACATCCAGGTCGCTGTCCGCACTCTGGTTGATGTAGAGCACTTTCCCATAAGTCGTTACCAGGAGTTCCTCCGACGGTTTGGTCGCAACAACCACAAGCTTTTTCTGCTCCTGCTCCTCCATAAAGCCCACTTCCATCGGCTCGCCTTCCGCCGAGACAAAAGCGACGCCCTCCAACGGATAACCCTGCACATCGGCCTCCGTCAGCGCTCCCACAAACAGTTCCCTGTGGTTGAACGCACTGTAATCCTGATCGGCCGCATACCGGAGTTCTATCGTCACGCTCTCCCCTTTTTCTTCCACGGATTCCAGCGCCACGCTGTCCGCGCCATGCTCCGCGCAATACTGCGCCACCCTGTCCTCGGCCAGCTTCTGAAGCCCGTCTTTCTCATAGTATTCCTGTTCAAAACCGCCCACAATCCTGTGCGTGATCACGCCGTCCCTGCCGATCGAGACAGAGGACACTTCCGGCGTCTTCCCGCCGCAGCCGGTCAGACAGCAGAACACTGTCAGGATCAGCAGCGCCGCGTTTCCTCTCTGCATTCTCGTTTTCCTCCGGTCCATTCCGATTCGCTCACATACCGCATTTCATTATATTAGAGATTATCCACAATTTCAAGACTTTTAAACGGCCGGTCCGTATAGCGCCTGCGATAATCATCCGCGATCTGTCCCAGCTGCATAAGCACCCTGGGCGTCACATTGAACGTGTACAGCCTCTCAATGGACGACGTCATAATATAAGAAACCGCGTAGGCAGTGGATTCCTCCCATTCTCCCTCCGCGGGCATCCCCGGAAATTCTCCGTTCAGCACCATCGCTTTCATCTCATATATGTAGCGGACGAGCCGGTTCGCAAGTCCCTCATGCAGCAGGGCGCGCAGCGACTGGTAAAGCAGTTTTAACATCTCTTTCTCGTCGTTGTTCTCCCTCGTATAGTAATCCGCCATCTCCAGAAAATACATGCCGTAGCAGGCAGCCTCGAAGTCCTCCCGAAAGCCCTCGAAATAATTGCTGATTGCGGCATCCGTGACAGTGTAGGCGTTTCTCCCCGCATACATCTTAAACTCTCCGAAACAAAACGGATTCGTCGCGGCGAGAAGCCTGCTGCCCTGTCTGCGCGCCCCTCTCGCGAAAGCGGATATCTTGCCCATTTCCGTCGTCAGGATCACGACTCTTCTGTCGTACTCGCCGATCGGCTCAGCTCTCAAAACCATTCCCGTAATCTGTGTAAGCTCCTGCATGAGCGTGTTCCCCTGCATCTTCTCCCGCATCTCCGGGATCCTCGGCGCGCGGCGCTCCTGCCTTTTCCGCCGCATCTCTGTATGCCAGAAAATCGTCGATCTTCCCCGTCGCCATAAATCTGTTCCAGTAATTTATCTCATTCATCTTACGCCCCTAATTCCTCTCTCATCAACTGTGATTAGGGTTCGCAGATTTGCCTTTTTCTATTCCGTGTCTTTCGGGTCATAGCCGAAATTTTTCAACAGATAATCGCTGTCCCGCCAGTCTTTCTTCACTTTGACCCAGAGCTTCAGATTGACCTGTTTTTCCACCAGATCTTCGATTTCCGACCGTGCCAGAGAACCGATTTTTTTCAGCATAACGCCCTGTCTGCCGATGATGATCCCCTTGTGGGACTCGCGCTCGCAGATGATCGTCGCCTCGATATCGACGATATTTTTCTTAAACTTCATCTCCTCGATCGTCACCGCGATGCCGTGAGGCACTTCCTCCTCCAGACATTTGAGCGCTTTCTCCCGAATCAGCTCCGCCACGATCTGACGCATGGGCTGATCCGTCACCGTATCTTCATCATAAAAAGGCTCGCCGTAGGGCAGATACTTCATGATGCAGGAGATCAGTACGTCCAGCCCATCCCTCTTCAGCGCGGAGACCGGAACGATCTCCGCGAAATCATACTGCCTGCTGTAGAGGTCAATATAGGTGAGCAGCAAATCTTTCCTCACGGTGTCAATCTTGTTGATGACGAGAATAACCGGCGTGTTCGTCTTTCTCAGCTGCTCGATAATATGCCTCTCCCCCGCGCCGATATAGTCCGTGGGCTCCACCAGCCACACAATCACGTCCACGTCGGACATGGTGCGCTTGGCCACATTCACCATGTAAGTCCCCAGCTTATTCTTCGCCTTGTGGATCCCCGGCGTATCCAAAAAAACAATCTGCCCCTCCTCCGACGTATAGACCGTCTGGATGCGGTTTCTGGTCGTCTGCGGCCTGTTCGAAGTGATCGCAATCTTCTGCCCGATCAGCGCGTTCATCAACGTCGATTTACCCACGTTTGGCCTGCCGATCAGCGTGGCAAACCCGGATTTGCATTTCATGTTCTCCATAACTTTCTTTCCTGTCTATTTCTCGCGTCCGTCCGCGGCGCCGCTGCCGCTTTTTTCTTCCGTCGGCTCCTCCGCTTTACTTCCGTCCGCGCTCTGCTCCTCACCGATGACAGGCATTTTCCACTCTGCCGCCTCCCGTCTTGTCTTTTTCCGACGGTGCAGCGGAAAACGCCACGGCCCTCTCCCCGCGCGATGCTTCCGATACAGTTTCCAAAGCGCTCTGCACACGAGAAGCAGAAGAGCAATCACGATCAGCCAGCAGACGATGTAGGGCAGGCTGACGACAAAACCTACAAAGCCGTTCTGCAAGTCCAGGCCGAGTCGGTAGAGGTTGTCCGCAAGCCCCTGCCTGATCCTGCCCCAGACGCCTTTCTCCTCCACAGGCGTCAGCCGCTTCACCTCCTGCACGTTCATATTGACCGTGCTGTAGCTCACCTGATTCTGCAGCGCGCGCAGCTGGGATTCCATACTCTCCAGCTCGTAGCGCACCTCGGACAGCCTGGACTCTATGGTGATCAGGTCCTCCACCGTCTCCGCCTGCGCGAGAAGCTCCGTCAGGCGCTCCTGCTCTACCCGAAGCGAATTCCTGTGGCTCTCCATGTCCACGTAGCGCAGGGTCACATCCTCCACACGTTCCTCTTTGTTGACAATATTGGAGACTTCTCCCACTCTGCCGATGAATTCATCGAGCCTGTCCGCGGGAATGCGCACGGTCAGATTGCAGCTCCTGCGCTGAAAATCAGGGTCGTCATACTGATTGCCGTTGTACTGATAACGGTACTCCACATAGCCGCCGAGCGCGGTAATCTGCATCTCCAGATCAGCCAGCAGCTTGTCGTACTGCTCTGTCTCCGTGTACAGATCCACCGTTCGGATCAGCTTGCGCCCTGCCGTCTGTGCGCTCTCCTCTGCGATCTGTGCGGCGCCGGCCGCCGCCGCGGGATCTGCGCTCCCCTCCGCGTCATTCTCCGCCCCCGTCTCAACCGCCCCGGCGGGTGCTTCCATCACATATGTCCCGTTGTCGTACAGGCCGTAATCCGCGCCCGCATAGGCGACACCGTCCATCGCCACCTCCGGCGCGGCCGTATCTGCCGCCAGCTCATACTTACTCGCGCCGCCGCAGCCTGTAAGCAGGGCAGCCGCCATCGCCGCCGCGAGACGCACCGCCGCCTGTTTTCTCTGTCTCTTCCGCAACATCCTCTTCATAACCTTTCCTCCCTCGTATCGCTTTTTACCATGCCATAAGCAGACGCTTTGCGACCGTCGATGCTCTGCAGGTTCCCTTTTACAAAGAATACCCGCGGACACGGCAAAAGGTTGCGCCGGTCAGTGAAAAAGCTGGTCCGTATTCTCAAACAGGCTGCTGTTGGCCCTGATATTCTCCTCGTTGCCGACCACGCACAGGCAGTCGTCCTCCATGAACGCCGCGATATACTCCGCCAGTCCTCTGATCGTCTCCGCATCCGCGGCGAGCAGCTCATCCCGGGCTTTCTGCACCTCCTCGTAGGGATAATGCGTCAGGTAACCGGTCAGAGAATAAACCCCTTTCATTGACGGCGTCATCGGCATATCCGTCTCGCTCACCGCGCCGATAATGTACTGTGTCATCGTCCGCTCATCCGCCTCGAAATGGGCGATATAGTCTGCCGCTTTCTCGTACACGTCGATCGTATTCTTCAGGTTCGGATCCCTGTAGGAGACGAAATAGCTGTCCCCCGATTTGCCGAAACTGCACATGCAGCCGTATGCGCCGCCTTTCACGCGCACCTGCGTCCAGAGATAGTCGTAACCCATGAGCACCCGCAGCACTCTCAGCGCGCCGGTGTACTTAAGCCCTTTTTTCTCAAAATTGCCCGCGCGGCACACATACTGAATCTGCGCCGACGTCATGAAGCCCTCGTTCTTGCGCTCCGGTTTCGGGTCAAATCCCTCCCCGCTCACCGAATCCGTATACAGCTTTGCCTTGAAATCCGACACGAGTGCCTCCACGCCTTCGAGTCCTGCCTGCTCCGCCGTGTAGTCCACCATCAGATTCTCCGGCCGGAAGATACAGCGCACGACTCTGTCGAGATTCTTCGCCACTTCCTCCTTTTTCTCCTCAAAATCCTCTTCCAGACTCTCCAGCAGACGATAGAAAGGAATACCGTTGATATGCTCCAACAGCGCCGCCGGCTTAGACAGGTAGGACAGCGCGCGGCCCGATGCCAGTGTGTGTCCCGCGGATATCATATCCGCCTGCATACAGGAGCGCCCCTCTGCGATCAGCTCATACAGCCGCTTCGCATCCGTGTAGTCAGCGTGGGTCAATATCTCCTGCGCCAGCGCAAACGCCTGCGGCAGGTTCCCGTACAGCGCCTTGACTTTCAGGTCGAAAGTCGCCTTGTACTTCGACAGATCCCGCGCGTCCGTGTAGGTGTTTACCGCCGGCGCGATCCCGCCGGTCTGCAGATTGATCTCATTGTAGAGCTCGCTGTAGCTGTAATGCTCCGTGCTCACCAGCCCAATCATCAGCTTCAGGAGACCGACATAGGGGAACAGTTCCTCCGGCACCTGCCTTAAATCGAACAGGAAGCGCAGATAGCCGATGCCGTTCGTGTAGATGTCATGGTAGAGGAGAACTGTGTCTCCCACTTTCTTCTCTTCGTTGTAATAAGGCGCGGCCTCCCGTTTCATGTCGGCCCTGGACAGCAGCGGAATCCTGGCGAGATCCTCCGGGCGGTCTTCCTCCTCCTGATAGCGCCGCAGCGCTTTCGTCTCCTCCACGACGCGAGCGATCTCCTCCTCGCTCATGGACGCCTTCTTCGCCGCCAGCTCTTCTGCCAGCTTCTTTTCTTTCACGCCCGTCAGCCCACGCACCGGCCTGACCACCACCACGCTCCTGTGCGGATTGTCCAGAAGATATCTGCCAACCAGTTCTTCATAGTAGGAAGTGTCCACCGCCTGCTTCAGTTCCCGATAGACTTCCAGAAGTTCGATATTCGTAAAAGGCGCCGCGTCGTCATACAGCCATGTCTCCAGCATATTCAGCCCGTAGATCAGTCCTTTCGGCCGCGACCCGAAATCCGCCTCCCGATAGCGGAATTCACTGTTGTTGAGATTGGCGCGGATCGCCTTTTTATCTATTCCCTCCCTGACAAGCTTCGCCAGAGTCTCCTCTATAATGCGGACGAAATCCTCCCTCTGCTCCGCGTTGGCATTCTTCGCGACGACGGAGAGATAGGGCTGCCTGACGCCGGTATCGTACACACAGCTGATATCCGTGCCGATCCCCGCGTCCAGAAGCGCCTGTTTCACCGGCGCGCCCGGCATCATGCACAGGACGTCGGCCAGCGTCGCGAACCCAAAGCAGAATTTTCTGTCAGGCTGCACGCCGAAAGCAAAATTATACGCAAGATAGGTATTGTCCTGTTCCGACTCGCTCTCCATGATCGGATATTCCCGCTCGACCTGTGCCGTCTCCGTGAAAGGTTCCTGCGCGGCGAGTGCGGAATCCACCGCAAGCGCATCATATTTCGACAGATATTCCTCGTCGATCCACTGTAATTTTTCCGCCATATCCATATCGCCGTACAGATAGATATAACTGTTGGACGGATGGTAATACTTTCTGTGAAACGCAAGAAAATCCTCATAGGACAGCTGCGGGATCACGTCGGGATCGCCGCCTGACTCCACCGCGTACGCCGTATCGGGATAAAGAGAATTCATGATCTCCCTCCACAACACGTCGTCGGGAGACGAATAGGCGCCTTTCATCTCGCTGTAGACGACGCCGTTGATTGTCAGCTCGTCCGCCGCGTCCTCCATCTCATAATGCCACCCCTCCTGCCGGAAGATTTTCTCCTCGTGATAAATATTCGGGTGGAACACCGCGTCCAGATAGACGTCCATCAGATTCTGAAAATCCTTGTCATTGCAGCTCGCCACCGGATACACCGTCTTGTCGGGATAGGTCATCGCATTTAAGAACGTGTTGAGCGACCCCTTGGCCAGCTCGATAAAGGGATCTTTCACCGGGAACTTGTCCGAGCCGCACAGGACCGTGTGCTCCACGATATGCGCCACGCCGGTGCTGTCCTCGGGCGGGGTGCGGAAACCGATGTAGAACACCTTGTTCTCGTCGTCATTCGACAACAGGGCGATGCGCGCCCCCGTCCTGTTGTGCCGCAGCAGATAGCTGACCGAGCAGATATCCTTGATCTGACGTTTCTCCAGAACCGTGTATGCCTGTAACTGTTCTATCTCCATTGGGGTGTACTCCTTTCAGGGATTACATAATAATCTTTTTTATAAGTTATAAGCCGTGCTGACCTCGAGAACACTCCGTGTTCTGGAGATACGCAGTATCTCCGGGTCACGGGCTTGCGCCCTATGAAGACGCCGATACCATATTCTAAGCCGTGCAACCTCGTGAACACTCCGTGTTCCCTCGGTCACGGGCTTGCGCCCTATGAAGACGCCGCCTGACAAAATTGTCTGCAAGCAGCCATTTTGTCATTCGGCGTCTTCGCACGGCTTAATGCTTTCGTGAACATTATACCACTCTGCAAAATGTTTAGTAAAGACTCCAAAAAGAACAGACAGAGACGAAAGATCCGTCTCTGTCTGCTCAAGTGTAAAAAGGGAATTTTACTGTCACTTTGTCGCCATTTTTTGTCTGACAATGTCAGTCTAACAGATAATTCCGCGATAAGCAATAGTAATTTTTCAATTCTGCCTGTCATTTATCGCGCAATTCTACATTTTTTGACAAATTCAGACGTTAAAAGCCATAAGCGCGAGCTTTGAGAGAATCAGTTCCTGCACGACCATGCCGCATTTTTTCTTCTGCGCCAGATTCATGGCGGCCAGTTCTTCCAGTTTCATCACCCTGGAGACATATTCCGTCCTCATGCCGCCGAACAGCTTTTTCTTCTGCGCCAGGACACACACCTTGACCCTCGCTTTCAGCTGCCTGTAAGTCCTGTATGAGAACTGCTCCTCCGTCATATAGTACAGCTGGCTCTCCAGCGTCGTCTCCGGAACGGTATCTTTGAAAATATAGTGTTCTATAATGCTCTTGTACTTGAAATTGACCGATTCGTGCGCAAGAAGCTCGGCGTAGCTGAATTTGGCGCCGAGATAGAGCGAAGCGGTATCCTGCATATAATATTTGTAATCATCATTCTGTACATCTGTCGTCGCCATATCGCCGTTCCCATCCTGCCGCCTCATTCGGTCGTACCGCCGCTTTCCAGATCCTCGATACTGCCGCCGCTCATGCGGACGGCATCCTCGATCGCCCTGCGGCTTAAGCCGTACTCCGCCATCAGCTCCTCGACCGTCACTTTTCTGCGCAGCTCCCCGGACAGTTCTCTGGCCGCATCCGCCACCTTGTTGACTTTGTCGGCTATCTTCCGGTCCTTGTCGCTCTCGGTCGCATTCTCGGCGATATACTCTTCCATCGCGTCCATAATCATTCTGGCCAGCATTCCCTCCGCCTCGGAGGCATGCTCCATCGCGCCCAGCATGGTCACGCCGGACGCCACCGCCACATTGCCCTCACCGATCAGATCTTCGAGATACACGCCCTGTCCGGCATAGAGTTTGGCGATCTCCGCCACCTGCGGCAGATAGGCCTGCGCCAGTCTGCCCTGCGCGTCCGCATCACCCGCCATGGCGGAGAGCGCAAGCGCCTCCCGCTCGCCCGGCGTCAGTTCCGGCAGTGCGCGAAGCTCCTCCAGATACGACTCCAGATAATCTCTCTCCTCATCCGCCAGAAACTCGTCGGGATCCACCGGTTCTCCGACGCCGATCCTGCTCTTATGCAGGTATTCGTACACCAGCTTCATCTGCTCTTCCTGCAGGGCGAGCGGAGCGAAAGCCTCTTTCACCTGTTCTTCGGAAATACAGTTTCCCTGCGCTTTTGCGGTCTTTTTCACCTGTTCCAGCGTCTTTGCAAAAAGGATCTCCCTCTCCCTGTCCATACTGTCAGCCCCTCTTCACATGCGTGTGCGTGTACAAATGCTCCTCACAGTACTCATAGTTGCCGTCGCACTTGGAACAGAACCTGAACTGCAGGTTCGGGCTGTCAACCTCGGTTCTGCCGCAGATGGCGCACTTGTGCTTCGTGATGCCGGTATTTCTACGTACATCCCGCTTAAACTCCTGCCTGCGGTGGATCTGCTTCGGGTTCAGGTGCATCATATTGCGGGATGTAAAGAAGAACACCGCAAAATTCATGAGCGAAGCGGCGATGGCAAACTTTCCGTCCACGCCCGTCTGCAGGAACTCAAACAGCAGGATCACCCCGTAGATCACACCCAGCCACTTGACCTTGATCGGGATGATAAACATGAGCAGCACCTGCGCGTCCGGGAAAGTTGCCGCAAAGGCAAGGAAAATTGACATATTGATATAGTAGGTGCTGAAATACCTGCTGACATACAGGAAATAAACCCGCACGCTGTCCGGCCCCATCGCCGCCAGGCTGGCCGCGTGGAAGAGATAGTAGTACCCAAGCAGCAGGAAACTCCCGGCGATCGTGAAAAGCATCCCCTGGAAAAGATAGACATTGTACCGGTAAGTTCCCCAGGTCCGCTCCAGCGTCGTGCCGATCGAACAGTAGAAGTACAGCATGATCAGGGTAAAAAAGATATTGCCGGATGACGGCGGGATCAGGATCCAGGTAAACAGACGCCAGACCTGCCCGTGCAGGATCTCGTACGGATCCAGCGTCAGATATAAGATCAGCGTGCCGCTCCGGTCAAACATCTGCAGCAGATACCCCACGGCATAGCACAGCACCAGCACAAAGGACAGGTTCTTGATCGCGTATTTGCCGAACCTGCGCTCAAAAGGACTCATAGACATACTCTTTTCCACCTCAATGTATTTTCACGTTTCAAACTGAATACATTTTAACATTCCTTTTTTTAATTGTAAACGCGCCCGCCCGCAAAAAACCGCAGGTCATAAAAATTTAATAAATGGCCGTGCCTTTCCAGCAATTAGCCGATTGCTTTTTGCAAAATCGTGTCGTATAATGATTAAATCTGTCAGGATCATCTTTTTTTCAATCGATTTTTTTATAAAACGGAGAGTGATATTGAAAATGTGTGAAACACAATATACGCTGGGAATTGATATCGGTTCCACGACCGTCAAAATCGCCGTGCTGAACCCGAAACAGCAAATTCTCTTTTCCGATTATCAGAGGCACTTTTCCAACATACGGGAGACGTTGTCCGATCTCCTCGGCAAGGCATACGAAAAGCTGGGCAATGTGACCATTCACCCGATGATCACCGGCTCCGGCGGCCTGACGCTCGCAAACCATCTCGGCGTACCTTTCGTACAGGAAGTGATCGCTGTTTCCACCTCCCTGCAGACCTTTGCCCCCGTCACGGACGTGGCGATCGAGCTGGGCGGCGAGGACGCCAAGATCATCTACTTCGAGGGCGGCAACGTGGAACAGCGCATGAACGGCATCTGCGCCGGCGGCACCGGCTCTTTCATCGATCAGATGGCCTCCCTGCTGCAGACTGATGCGGCCGGGCTTAACGCCTATGCGAAAAATTATCATTCCCTGTACACCATCGCGGCCAGATGCGGCGTGTTCGCCAAGTCCGACATACAGCCGCTCATCAACGAGGGGGCGACCAAGGAAGATCTGTCCGCCTCCATCTTTCAGGCCGTCGTCAACCAGACGATCAGCGGGCTGGCCTGCGGCAAACCGATCCGAGGCCACGTGGCTTTCCTGGGCGGTCCTCTCCACTTCCTGTCCGAGTTAAAGCAGGCCTTTATCCGCACGCTGAAGCTGGATGAGGAACACATCATCGACACCGACAACTCCCACCTCTTCGCCGCCATCGGTTCCGCGCTGAACGCGAAAGAAGAAGTTTCCTATACCATGGAGGAGATGGTCGGAAAGCTCTCCACCGAAATCAGGATGGAATTCGAGGTGGAGCGCCTGGAGCCGCTCTTCGCCTCCAGGGAGGCTTACGACGCGTTTCGCAGCCGGCACAATGCCCACCATGTGAGCACGGCGGATCTCGCCTCCTACAGAGGGAACTGTTTCCTTGGCATCGACGCCGGCTCCACCACCACAAAAGTTGCGCTGGTGGGTGAGGACGGCTCCCTGCTCTACTCTTTTTACAGCAGCAACGACGGCAGTCCCCTGAAAACGGCGATCCGCTCCCTCAAAGAGATTTATGCCCTGCTGCCCGAGGGCGTCAGGATCGTGCGTTCCTGTTCTACCGGCTACGGCGAAGCGCTGATGAAAGCCGCTTTTCTTCTGGACGACGGCGAGGTGGAGACTGTGGCGCACTACTATGCGGCGGCTTTCTTCGATCCGGAGGTGGACTGCATCCTGGACATCGGCGGACAGGACATGAAGTGCATCAAGATCAAAAACCAGACGGTGGACAGCGTACAGCTCAACGAAGCCTGCTCCTCCGGCTGCGGTTCTTTTATAGAGACTTTCGCGAAATCCCTGAATTACAGCGTGGAGGATTTCGCCGACGCCGCGCTCTTTGCCGAGCACCCCATCGATCTCGGCACACGCTGCACGGTCTTCATGAATTCCAAGGTCAAGCAGGCGCAGAAAGAGGGGGCTTCCGTCTCCGACATCTCGGCGGGACTGGCCTACTCTGTCATCAAAAATGCTCTCTTCAAGGTGATCAAGGTGTCCGACGCCTCGGAACTGGGCAAAAATATCGTGGTGCAGGGCGGCACTTTCTACAATGACGCGGTCTTGAGGAGTTTCGAGAAGATCGCCGGCTGCGAGGCGATCCGCCCCGACATCGCGGGCATTATGGGCGCTTTCGGCGCAGCCCTCATCGCCAGGGAACACTATACCACCGGGGAGACGGCAGGCGCGGCCTCCACGATGCTCGGCATCGAGCAGATCCGGAATCTGCAGTTCGAGACGAGCATGGCCAAATGCAAGGGCTGTACGAACAGCTGCCGCCTCACCATCAACCGCTTTACGGGCGGCCGTCAGTACATCTCCGGCAACCGCTGCGAGCGCGGGCTCGGCAAGAGCAAAAACGAGAACGGCGTACCGAATCTCTATGATTATAAGTTAAAACGCCTCTTCTCCCATTACGAACCTCTCTCCCCGGACAAGGCGTACCGCGGCACGGTAGGACTGCCGCGAGTACTTAACATGTACGAAAATTACCCGTTCTGGTTCACTTTCTTCACGAAACTGGGCTATCGGGTCGTACTCTCCCCGGCTTCCAACCGTAAAATCTATGAACTGGGCATCGAGTCCATTCCCAGCGAGTCGGAGTGCTACCCCGCGAAGCTGGCGCACGGGCATGTGGCCTGGCTGATCAGCCAGAAAGTGGATTTCATCTTCTATCCGGCTCTGTTCTATGAGCGGGACGAGTTCCACGAGGCGAACAACCACTACAACTGCCCCATTGTCACTTCCTACTCGGAGAATATCAAGAACAACGTGGAAGAGATCGGGCGCGGCGAAGTCGTGTTCCGCAATCCTTTCATGTCTTTCCGTGATCTGCAGACAGTCACCTCGGCTCTCGCCAGAGAGTTTGACGGCCTGCCTGTCGCCGAAGTGATGGACGCCGCCAAAGCCGCCTGGGAGGAACTGGAGCGCGCCAGACAGGATATGCGCGACAAGGGTGAAGAAGTCCTGCGCTACATGGAAGAAAACCATGTGCGCGGCATCGTGCTTGCCGGACGGCCTTACCACATCGACCCTGAAATCAACCACGGCATTCCGGAGCTGATCACTTCCTACAATATCGCCGTGCTGACAGAGGACTCCGTCTCCCATCTGGCGAAGCCTGAGCGGCCGCTCATCGTCTCCGACCAGTGGATGTACCACTCCAGGCTCTATGCGGCGGCCAGCTATGTGAAGACCAGAGACGATCTGGACCTGATCCAGCTCAACTCTTTCGGCTGCGGCCTGGACGCCGTGACGACGGATCAGGTCAACGATATCCTGTCCGGCTCCGACAAGATTTATACCTGCTTAAAGATTGACGAAGTCAACAATCTGGGCGCGGCCAGAATCCGCATCCGCTCCCTGCTCTCCGCCATCCGGGTGAGGGAGCAGAAGCAGAAACAGCGCGTGATCCGCTCCAGCGCCATCGAAAAGGTGGCTTTCACGGAAGAAATGCGCAGAGATTACACGATCCTCTGCCCGCAGATGTCGCCGATCCACTTCGAGATCATGCAGGCGGGCTTCGAGGCCTGCGGCTATCACTTTGAGGTGCTGGACAACGACAATCGGCACGCCGTGGACGTCGGTCTGAAATATGTGAACAATGACGCTTGTTATCCTTCTCTCATGGTGGTGGGGCAGATCATGGACGCCCTGCTCTCCGGAAAATACGACCTGAACAAGGTCGCGCTGATTATGACCCAGACAGGCGGCGGCTGCCGTGCCACCAACTATGTGGGCTTTATCCGGCGCGCCCTGGAAAAAGCAGGCATGTCGCAGATTCCGGTCATCTCCTTAAATCTGGCCGGCATCGAGACGAACCCCGGCTTCCATCTGAACGCCGAACTGCTCCTGCGGGCCGCCTACAGCGCTCTCTTCGGAGATATCTTCATGCGCTGCGTCTACCGTATGCGCCCCTATGAGAAAGAACCGGGAAGCGTGGACGCCCTGCACCGCAAGTGGGCGGAAAAATGCCGCGCCTTTGTGTCCGTCAGGCACATGAACTACCTGACATTCCAAAAAATGTGCCGCGACATCATCAGAGAGTTTGACGAAATTCCCGTCCATGAGGATCTGCGCAAGCCGAGAGTCGGCATCGTGGGGGAGATTCTGGTAAAATATGCCCCTGCCGCCAACAATCATCTGGTGGAGCTGCTGGAGGCCGAGGGCGCGGAGGCGGTCGTGCCGGATCTGCTGGACTTCATGCTCTACTGTTTCTACAACCAGATCTACAAGGCGGATGCGCTGGGCACCTCCCGCAAGGCTTCCCTCGTCTCCCGCTCCGGGATCTGGGCGCTCGAAAAAATGCGCTCCTGCGCCGTCGCGGCATTTCAGAAGAGCCGCCACTTCACACCGCCGGTAAGCATCTATCAGATCGTGGAGTACGCGAAACCGATCGTGAGCATCGGCAACCAGACCGGCGAAGGGTGGTTTTTGACCGGCGAGATGGTGGAACTGATCCACAGCGGCGTCAGCAATATCGTCTGCACGCAGCCTTTCGCATGCCTGCCGAACCATGTGGTCGGCAAGGGTGTCATCAAGGAGCTGCGCAAGCGTTTCCCGCTCTCCAACATCGTGGCCATCGACTACGATCCGGGCGCCAGCGAGGTCAACCAGCTCAACCGTATCAAGCTGATGCTCTCCACCGCCCAGAAAAATCTGAAAAAAGAAGCCTGAAAACGGCCTTGGAGCAAGCAAAAATATGCATAAAAAAGCAGATGCGGCTCTTTCCTGCATCTGCTTTTTTATCTTTGGCTCTCTTCGATTTCATAGCGCATGTTTTTTTAATAAAAAGTGCGCTCCACCTTGCGGTTGATGAATTTGATCTTGCCTTTTACCTCCTCCGCCAGCTCCTCTATGGCTGCGTCCGCAGTCTCTTTCTGCAGCTGGTTGACGCAAAAGATACATGTCCCGAACTTTTCATTGGAAAAGAGTTTGGGCTTCTCCCATTTCACGAAATAGGAAACCCTGTTCTTGAGAAGCACTTTCTCGATCTTTTCTTTCGTGGCGATGTCCGATACCTGACACCACTCCAGTTCGTTATGTACTTTTACTTTCTGATATGCTGTTTCCATACCATTGCCCCCTCTGTTGTGCCTACACCTGCAAGCCTATTAGATTATATACCATTTTTTGCAAATGTGCAAATATTGCAACGCGGCGTTTTTTATGATAATGTATATGATAATTGATCGGCGCCGACTGTCATTTTCCAAATTTCCCGGTGCCGGAAAGCCGAGGAGTCATATGCCTATCAAAATACCCGATTCTCTGCCGGCAACTGCCACGCTGGAAAACGAAAATATATTTGTCATGACACAGTACCGTGCCATGCATCAGGATATCCGCCCGTTAAACGTGCTGATCCTGAATCTGATGCCCACCAAGATCGTCACGGAGACGCAGCTGCTGCGCAAGCTGTCCAACACGCCCCTGCAGGTCAACGTGGAATTCCTGCAGACAGCCAGCTACACGCCGCAGCACATCGATGCCAGCCACCTGGAATCATTCTACACAACTTTTGATCAGGTGAAAGACGCCAAATATGACGGCATGATCATCACCGGCGCGCCCCTGGACTATGTAAAATTCGAGGACGTCGCCTACTGGGAGGAGCTCTGTGAGATCATGGAGTGGGGCAAAACCCACGTGCACTGTACCCTGCACCTGTGCTGGGGCGCTTTCGCGGGGCTGTACTATCTGTACGGTCTGGAGCGCTACGACATGGACAGGAAGCTGTCAGGCGTATACCCACACCGAATCCTGAAAAAAAATTCTCCTCTCTTCAGGGGCTTCGACGACATCTTCTATGCGCCTCAGTCGCGCGCTATGGGAATCGCCGCGGAAAAGATCGCCTCCGTGCCGGAGCTGGAACTGATGGCCGTCTCCGACGAGGCCGGCGTCACTATCGTCAAGACCACAGACAGCCGCCATTTTTTCGTCACCTGCCATCCCGAGTACGATTCGGACACGCTGGCGCAGGAATACTTCCGGGATCTCGGCAAGGGGATGAACCCCGCTGTGCCCGCAAACTATTTCCCCGACGACGACCCGTCGAAACCGCCGATCGTCAACTGGCGCTCTACCGGGCAGCTCCTCTACTCCAACTGGCTCAATTACTACGTCTACCAGACGACGCCCTACGATATACGAAACATCTGATATTTTATTGCTGCGGTCTATCGCCGAGATACTCTTCCATGAATGTCTCCTCCGACACGATGCGGACGCCAAGTTCTTTTGCTTTCTGATTCTTGGCGGACTGTGAGGTCAGGTCATTGTTGATCAGGCAGACTGTTTTGCCCGTAACGCTGCCCGTCACCTTGCCGCCCCTCGCCTCTATCTCGTCCCGCAGCGCGTTGCGGTTCTCATAATGCACGAGGCTGCCCGTGATGACGAAACTCATACCGGCAAGTGCCTGCGCGTTTTCGTCCGTCTCCTCTTTCGCGATACGGATCTCGCCAAGCAGATGCTCCAGACGAAGCATTTGCTCCTCATCCCGAAAATAAGCGTAAATTCCCGCGGCGATCACCTCGCCGATGCCGTCTATTCCGCTCAGTTCCTCCATGGACGCGCCCCGAATCGCCTCCAGAGAGAAACCAAAGTGCCTGCACAGAAGCTTGGCGTTCGCCACACCGATGTTCTCTATCCCCAATCCATAGATCAGCCTCGGCAGCGTGGTGTCTCTGGCTCTCTCAATGCTCTCTGCCAGATTTCGGTAAGATTTCTCCCCGAAGCCCTCCATCTCCCTAATCTCTTCCGCATAGCGGCTCAGCCTGAAAACATCCGCAAACTCGTGCAGGAAGCCTCTCGCCAGGAACTTCTCCAGCGTGGACTCCGACAGTCCGTCCACATTCATGGCATCACGGCTCACGAAAAGCGTGAAAGACTTGATCTTCTTCGCGTCACAGGCAGGGTTATTGCAGTAGAGCGACTGCACGTCGCCCACCTGCCTGATCTCGGTGGGTTCTCCGCACACCGGACAGATTTCCGGTATCGCAAGCGTGTCGCTTTTTGTCAGGTTCTCCGCGATCTGCGGAATGATCATGTTCGCCTTGTAAACCGTGATGTGATCACCGATGCCAAGCTTCAGCCCCCGCACAATGCTGATATTGTGTACGGAGGCCCGGCTGACGGTCGTACCTTCCAGTTCCACCGGCTCAAAAATCGCCACAGGATTAATCAGCCCCGTGCGGCTTGCGCTCCACTCCATCTCTCTAAGCACCGTCTCCCGCAGCTCATCCGCCCATTTGAAAGCGATGGAATCCCGCGGGAATTTCGCCGTCCTGCCCAGAGAGCGGCCATATTCAATATCATCGTAGAGCAGCACCAGCCCATCCGACGGGATATCATAAGTCTGAATCTTTTGCTCAAAATAGGCAATTTCTTCCATAATGGTATCGGGGTTCACCAGCCTGTACTCCACCACGTCAAACCCCATATCGGCCATAAACGCAAACTGTCTGACCCGGGAATTTTCAAAGTCCACGCCCTCCGCTTTCACGAGGCTGTAGGCATAGAAATGGACATTGCGCGCCGCCGTAACTTCGTTGTTGAGCTGCCGCACGGAACCGCTGCACAGATTGCGCGGATTCTTGTACTTGGCCTCGACATCCTCGATCTGCCCATTGATCTTCTCGAAATCACTGTAGCTGATGACCGCCTCTCCCCGCACGACCAGTTCTCCCTGATAGGGAATCGTCAGCGGGATATTTTTGAATACCCTGGCGTTGTTGGTGACCACCTCACCCACCTCGCCATTGCCTCTTGTGACCGCCTTGAAGAGCTTTCCCTGCGCATAGTTAAGCACCACGGTCAGGCCGTCCAGCTTCCAGGACAGCAGCGCTTCCCTGCCGTTTAGCCATTCCCGCAGCTCCTCTCTGTTCTTGGTCTTGGAGAGGGACAGCATGGGCTGTTCGTGACGGTCTTTCGGCAGTTCGTCCACCGACTCATAGCCCACCTGTCCCGTCGGGCTGTTTGTCAGCGTAACGCCCGTTTTGTTTTCGAGAGCGACCAGTTCATCGTAGAGCCGGTCGTACTCGTAATTGCTCATGATCTCTCTGTCCTGCGCATAGTAGGCCTCCGACGCCCTGTGCAGGACGGCGGCCAGTTCTTTCATTCGCTCTATGTCTTTCTCTGTCTCTTTTTCTTTCATCTCTCAATCCCCGCGCGCCGCTTTCTTTGCCGCAAGCCCGCATATCTCATACAGCCTTTTGCTCTCGCCCGCCGTCAGTTCCCTGTACTCTCCCGGCCGCAGCTTCCCCAGCTCCACATTGATAACGCGTGTTCTCTTTAATGACACCACATGCAGCCCCTGCGTCCTGCACATGCGGCGGATCTGTCTGTTCAGCCCCTGCGTCAGTACCATGCGCACCGTCTTGGGCCCGATGCGCTCGATCTCGCAGGGCCGCGTGGAAACCTGCAGATCTTCCAGCCAGACGCCGGCCCGCAGTCTCTCCAGCGCCTCTTCGCTCCAATCCTCCCGCACCCTGACGACATACTCTTTCTCGTGACGGTTGGCGCCGCGCATCATCGCCTCGATCAGCTCCCCGTCATTCGTCATCAAAAGCAGACCCTCAGAATCCTTGTCCAGGCGTCCGGCGTAGGTGACTCTGACCGGATAGCGCAGCTCCTCGGTGACAATCCTCTCCGCGTGGACATCACGCTCCGTGCAGACGACCCCCACAGGTTTATAATACGCAAGCACTACTTTTTTATCACGACAGACAGCCCGTCTGCCGCGCACGCGAACCTCATCTCCGTCCGTGACTTTCATTCCCTGCGAAGCGGTCAGGCCGTTGACCGTGACGACACCCTGCTCGATCAGCCTGTCTGCGTCCCGCCTGGAACAGATTCCACAGGCCGCCAGATATTTATTCAGCCTCTGTTCTTCCATCCTCGCTGTCTCCCGTCTGTCCGGCTTTCGTCTCCACCGCATGCTCCATCAGAAATTCCCGCCATACGTCGTAATGCTGTGCGTACAGATGCACGCCGTCAAAAGTTAATTCCGCATTTAAGAAACCGTTCTCGTCGGTGAAGAGCGGATTGGCATCCAGATAAAAGATATCCTTTCCGTTGGCCAGGGAGGCGGCGGCGGCGTTCTTGTCGTTGATATTGATATTGTTAAACTCTGTCTCCATATTATTCTTGGCTTCACTGACATGCAGATTCGCCATGATATAGATGACGGCGCCCGGCTGCCATGCCCTGATCTGCTCCACCACTTCGCGGTATTTATCGAGGTACATCGGCGTATTCCCGTATCCCAGTTCATTCATGCCCAGCATGATATAGATTTTGCCGTAATGCTTCTCCTGAAGAACCTGGGCGAGATTGACTTTCTCTCCTGTCCGCTGGTAAGTCACGCCGTCCTCCTCCAACAGCTTGAATATCATCATGCCGCTGTCGCAGTAAAAGTCCGCTCCGTCCAGTCCCGCATAGTCCGATATCCCCAGCGTCCTGGAATCGCCCAGAAATGCGGCGTCATTAAAATAACTCTCGTTTTCTTTGGTATAGGGGTACGTGGTCGTCAATGCAACTTTTCCTGCATCCGAGTAATACGGCGAGTCTGTCGTTATTGGATCATAAAATTCATATTTGGTGACGCCAGTTTCTGTATTTTCTTTATTTTCCGCGATTTCTATGGCATCATTGTCGTTATTATAGTTTATTTCATTTTCTTTATTGTTATTTTCACTCTTGCGTTCTCCTGCATTTTCAGATTCTTGCCGTGCATTTTCGTCTGTATTTTCCGTCTGATCCGGCGTGGAATCTGTACCGTTCCCACCGGTCTTCGTCTCCTCGGCGCCGGTGGATTCTTGTCCGGCAGCGCCCATCGCCGCACTCTCAGAAGAAGCATCTGCCGCCGCAATGGCCGCACCGGCCTTATCTGTATGTGCCGGCGCCCCGCCGGTCACCGCACCGCCCGCCGCGGCCCCGCTGCCTGTCACCAGACTCACCGCTTCCTCCGCATCCGCCGCAATGGCCCTGATCCCGATCTCGTCAGAACAGAAAAACGCCACGGCACCGGTGAGGCACAGGGCCAACAGATAAGGGCAGTTGTACAGCACTTCCCCCGCCGTCCGAAGCCATCTTCCTCTTTGCGGCGCTTCCTCCGCCGCAGTTTCCGTTTCGGGCTGCTCCGGCCGCCCGGCCGGGCCTGTTTTCTCCGCCGCGATCTCCTCGGGTGAGATCCAGACCAAATCCTCTTTCTCCGGCACAGTCTGCTCTCCGCCCGCATTCTTCTGCGTTTTGTTATTCTCTTGTGTATCCCTCTCCCGACCCGCTTTCCGGCTGCGTGTCTTCGTCTTCTTGCTCATAACATTCCTCGGTTCCTAAAACTTCAGATACAGAAACGGATTATTGCCTCCGACCATGATCTCATGCACCGAAAGCCAAAAGATCAAAAGCAGAATCAGCACCGTAAACCATCTGTTTGCATACTTGTCATAGAGCTTCGCCGGATACGGCGTCGCAAAAACTGCGCAGGCAATCAATAACGTCCAATATTCTTTTAGGTAACGCACAAGCTGCGGTATGCCGACCAGCGGCGCGTCGCCATGAAAACCGAACATATTGCCGAGATACGCGGCAAGCTGTCCCATATCGGTGACGGCAAACACCACCCAGGTAACGGGAATGAGCAAAAGCGTATAGATATGCCCCAGCACTTTGCTTTGTTCCAGCCGCCTGCCGTAACTGTTCTTCTCTATGACGAGAAGCAGGAAAAAGAACATCCCCCACAACAGAAAATTCCAGCCGGCGCCGTGCCACAGTCCGGTCAGCGCCCAGACCACAAACAGGTTGCAGACCGTGCGCAGCCGGCCCCTGCGGCTGCCTCCCAGAGGGAAATACACATACTTGCGGAACCAGCTTCCCAGCGTAATGTGCCATCTGCGCCAGAATTCCGAGAGCGACCGGGAGGCGTACGGACTGTCGAAATTGCGCGGAATCTGAAAACCAAGCATCTTCCCAAGGCCCATGGCCATCACGGAATAGCCCCAGAAATCAAAATAGATCTGAAAGGAGTAAGAAACCGCCCCGAGCCACGCCACCGACGCGTGCAGATTGCCTGCGCCCGCAGACATAATCGTATTCCACAGCGTACCGATCCGATCCGCCAGAAGCACCTTGAGCCCCAGCCCGGCCGCGAACAGCTTCAGCCCGTTTTCCAGTTTCCTGACATTGACCCTGCGGCTCTGCAGTCTGTCCGCCACCTCCCCATAGCCCACAATAGGGCCGGAAATCAGCTTCGGGAACATGCAGATATAGGTGGCAAAGGGCACAAATTCCGCCGGCTTCCCGATCTCGCCCCGATAACAGTCAATCTGATAGGAAACCATCTGAAACGTATAGAAACTGATACCCGCAGGAAGCGCCAGCGCAAGAAGCGGCATAAGTCCGCGGCCTGACAGAGTATTCACCATACCCGCAGCAAAATCCCAGTATTTGAACACAAAGAGCAGGCCAAAATCCACGATCAGCGACAAAATAAGCGCTGTCTTTCGCCTTCTGGCCGACTTTGCCCTGCGGTTCTGCTGCGGGGAGGAGGGCTCCCAGAACATATAACGGCTCAGCGCGTAATTGACCGCCACGGAGCAGACGAGCAGCAGCACAAAGCGCGGCTCCCCCACGGCATAGAACACAAGGCTTCCCAACAATAAAACGATATTGCGATACTTGGCGGGAACAAGCAGATATAGGATCATGAAGACCGGCAAAAACCGAAATAAAAATCCCAAACCGGAAAACAGCATAGATAAGCGCTCCCAAACACAAATTAGGGTATTTTGTCGAAAAAGAGAACCCTATATCTAGTATATTCCAGCCGGGATTTTTTGACAAGAGCCTATTTGCGGTAAACGAACTGAAACACGCTTTGCGCGTTTCACTCGTTATCGCGGCATTTGCCAAATTGACAAGCAAGCTTGTCAGCTTGGCTCATTGCACGCGTAAATCGCGAAAGACTGCGCCTCCGCTATACACGACGTTCCGTCCTGCCTGCACGAGCCCACCGTGTAGAGCTGCCTGGCGCCCGCCACGTCCACGTCAAGCCTCCGGGACGTTCCTGACGGGTTACACAGCATAAGCAGATCGCCCCTCTTGTAGGCGAAAGCCCGCTCTCCCCGCTGTGCCGTGAGGATGTGCAGATTGTCATGCACGGCGAAAGCCTCATTCTCCCTCCTGACGCGCAGAAGTGCCTGTACCGTATGATAGAGGGAATCCGGCCTCTCCTGCTGCGCCCTGACCGTGGGCGCGCCGTCACTTCCGTCCGTGGGCAGATACAGCGCGGTCGGATCCGCCTTAGAGAAGCCGCAATTGACGCTGTCGTCCCACTGCATGGGTGTCCGTGAACCCGTGCGGGTGTAGCCGCCCTCTTTCGTGGGCAGATCCCGATAGCGCATTCCGATCTCATCCCCGTAATAGATGAACGGCACGCCGGGCATGGTGAGTAAGAACGAGTAGGCCAGCTTCAGCTCCCTCTCGTCCAGATGATAAGCGGCGCGGATCGTATCGTGATTTCCCGTGATCAGGCAGTAGAATCCCTTATCTTTGATCTCCTCGTACTTGGGCAGATACTCGTCCAGAAAGTCCGTGATGCTTCTGCGGCTGTCCCGCTTAAAGAAACTGTCGTCCCGCCCCGTCTTGTCATAGTCGCGCATCAGCAGATTGTAGCCGTTGCCCGTCCAGTCGAGGAAGAAATCCATATCGAAACCGGCCCTGCCGATGGCAGAGGCGGGATTGTTCCACTCGGACACAAGCGCCATGTCGGGATAATCTCTCTTCACCTGTCCGATGATATCACGCCACACCTCGCAGGTGCCGCTCTTTACCTCGTCGTCATTCTTCACCAGAGAATCCGCCATATCCACGCGGAAGCCGTCGCAGCCCAGGCTCAGCCAGTAGCGCATCACGTCCGCCATGGCAGCCCTCGTCGCCAGGCACGCCGGATGATCGAGAGGCTTCTGCCAGGGCGCCGTCCTTTTGAAAAAGCCGTAATTGAGCGCCGGCTGGCACTTGAAGAAATTCGTGATATATACGCCGTCGCGCTCCCTTTCTCCGGCAATGTAGCCGATTCCCTCCGGCCTCTCCAGCCATCCATCCGTCCAGATATAGCGGTCGGAATACTCGTTTCTTTCCTCCCTGCCGCTTGCGGCGAACCAGCTGTGCTCTTCCGACGTGTGTCCCGGCACCAGATCCAGAAAAATATGTATTCCTCTCGCGTGCGCCTCGTCGAAGAGATGCCGCAGGTCCTCGGTCGTGCCGTACCGCTCGGCCACTTTTTTATAATCCCTGACATCATACCCCGCATCCCTGAAAGGCGAATCGAAGCAGGGGTTCATCCAGATCGCGTTACAGCCAAGCTCCCTGATGTAGTCCAGCTTCTCCGTAATCCCGTTGAAATCCCCGATACCGTCTCCGTCTGCGTCCATGAAAGACTGGGGATAAATCTCATAAAACACTGCTTTCTTCAGCCACTCCGCCGCCATTGCCGTCTCCTCCTTCATATGCCTGTCTTTAACACTTGTCTTTACTGCTTGTCTGTTTAATTGCACATGTTATTATATTGTGCCGTCCGCGCGCCGCACTGTGTCCTCTCACATCAGCGGTCTGCGCAGCCCTTTCGGATAATGGTTTTTCATCTGCCCGCCCGCGGCCTTGCCGAAGCCCAGCGAATAGCCCTGCACGGACAGCAGATACCAGCCTTTCAGCGCGGGATCGACGGCAAAGGTCTCTCCGCGCACATAGGCGGCCGCCTGCTCAGGCGTCATCTGATAACTCCTGCCCACGTCTTCCGGACGCAGGGCGAGCGCCAGCGCGTGCGACGGTTTCATCCTGCCTTTCTCACAGAGCCCCAGCTGCAGCCCCGGCCTTTCGAGCCGTATGCCGTCAAGCGGCGGCATCTCCTCCGGTGTCAGATAAACCGCATTGCCGAAGTTCTGCGTCACCCGGCCCGCGAACATGGCTGCCGCGCTGTCCTCTGTCAGCTCCAGTTCCCGATACAGGAAATCGCAGGCGACTTTCTCCCTGTCCCCCGACGCGTCTGTGCTTTTCCCGCCGCGTTTTCCGTTTACACCGTCTCTCTTTTTCTTCCCGCCCGGGCCCTCACCGCACCGTGCGTACAGCCCGCCTTCTGTCCCGCGCCTGCCCGCACATGCCGCTGCCGCCCTGCATCCGTCTGCATCCATCTGCCCCTCTCTGCGAAACCGCACGGCAAAATGCCCCTCGCCCTCCGCGAGATGCGGCATGAGACGCACAGGTGTTCCTTCTATAAAATAATCCGGGTGCGCCCGCACGAAATCTTCCGCCATCTCCTCATCCTCCGACGGGGAGAACGTGCAGGTGGAATATACCAGCACGCCGCCCGGCCGCACCGTCCGCGAAGCTTCCTCCAGAATCTCCCGCTGTCTTGCGGCACACATGGCGACATTCTCCTCGCTCCACTCGGCGACGGCCGTCTCATCCTTGCGGAACATTCCTTCCCCGGAACAGGGGGCGTCTACCAGCACGCGGTCAAAGAACGCCGGAAAAAGCGCGGCGATCCGCTCCGGCTCCTCCCTGCAGACCACACAGTTTGCGACGCCCATTCTCTCAATATTCTGCGACAGGACGCCCGCCCTGGACGCTGTCACCTCATTGGCCACGAGCAGACCCTGCCCCCGCATCCTGCCGGCGATATGCGTGCTCTTGCCGCCCGGCGCGGCGCACAAGTCCAGGATGCGCTCCCCCGGCTGCGGATCCAACAGGGGGACGACGGCCATCGCGCTGGGCTCCTGGATATAATAGGCTCCCGCCTCATGCAGCACATGTCTGCCGGGCTGTGCGGCCGGCTCATAGTAGAACCCCTCCGCCGCCCACGGGACAGGGCGCAGCGCAAAGGGCATCTGACGCAGGAAAGCCTCCCGCTCTGCCTTAAGCGGATTATAGCGGAGGCCATAGGTTCGCTCCCTGTTATAACTGGCCAGAAACGCCTCATAATCCGCGCCGAGCTGGCCTTTCATTCTGTCCAGAAACGCCCCCGGCAGTTTTCTCTGCATTTTTTCAGCCCCGTATCTACTGTTTTCCATGTGCCCAGTATAGCACACTCCTTTGGCAAAAACAAAGCGTCTTCTGTTTTTTCGCGCAATTTTCTTGTCATATCCGTCCGTTTTCATTATAATAGTAGCTGTGTGTATATTAGCGAACTACTAGGTAATTGCGAAACGAGTTCGCGATCTTGATTCCAAACAAGGAAGAAATCCTGCAGAGCAGGATTTCAAGGATAAAAGGAGGCGGTGGCAAAATCAGGCATACTTTAATAAGGCTTAGGCTTTATAAAGCTGGTAAGTCTTATGCTATGAGAGGCTTTAAGCTTCGGATGTATTCATGATGGTTGATTTTGTCTGCAAGAACAACAGTAATAAGCTGAGTGATACCGGCAAGGATCAGATCAGCATGAAGCGTTTTTTCATTTTGAGTGCGGCGGCCTGCAAGGCAGAGATTTTCCTTGATATGGTTGATATCCCTTTCCACAACGGCCCGTATTTTGTAGGTATTATCCCATTCATCAGTACCGCGGAGAGTTCCGGGATAAGCGCGAAGATTTTTTTCGGGATAAATATAAACCATTCTGCCTGAAATGGAAGAAGTGCAGGGATGTTTGCAATGACAAATACGGCGGTATTTTCCATCGCCGCCTTTATCCCATGTGGTCAAAGGGCAGATGAACTTTTGACGGGCGATACCATTTTTAAGGAAAGCCGTGTTATTTCCCTCTTTCTTTAGTAAAAGAGACGGGTCATTGGGACAGCAGGGGATACCGTTTTCATTGATAAAAGATTCATGATCCGCCGATGAGGAGCGCTTATTGAGAGGTATGTAAGCAGAGAGGAAATGTTTTTCTCTGCCAAAGGTATCACCGGTCAGCAGGTCTTTGTAAAGCGGAAGTGTATCAAAGGCGGCATCACCGAGAAAGACTTTCGGATTGATCAAAGGATGCTTGGCAAAGAAATCTCTGAGGGTGGGGATAAGCAGCTTTGAATCATGAACAGACTTATCCACGTCAGGAGAAGCGGATTTTTTATTGACAACGATATCGGGATGGGCGGCCATAAAGTCTTTATTATAAAAAGAAATATGGCGGATGATGCCAAGACCATTGGTAACAATACCAAACTTGAAGACATAGCAGAAATGACCATTGATATATAACTGTTTGATCTCAGGATTAGCAGAAGCATAGGCAGGCATGGAGCCATAGGCAGCTTTATAAGGATCATAAGATTTATCAAAGCCCTGCGCTTTCGCGTATGCCTTAAG